>JAFGLW010000002.1 GCA_016927905.1 candidate division CSSED10-310 bacterium
GCCAAAAAGACCACGTACCTGTTTTCAGGCTACACCTTCTGCCAGTGCGGAAAGAAGATGTATGTGCCGACAAAATCCCCGAAATATACCTGCTACAAGTGCGGGAACAAGATCCGGCTGGACGACCTTGAGGAGATTTTTCATTCCCAACTGAAAAACTTCTTCCTCTCACCCAAAGAGATTGAAGGTTATCTCGGCCAGGCCGACAAAGTGATCCGGGAGAAGGAACAGCTCCGCGATACCATCGCCAGCGAGAGAAAGAAAGTGAAATCGGAGATGGACAAGCTCTACAGCCTGTACCTGAACGAGAGCATATCGAATGACGGATTCAAGGAGAGATATGCCCCGCTGGAGGAGAGGCTTCATCAAATAGACGACCGGATGCCGGAAATACAGGGGGAGATCGATTTCCTCAGAATACAGTACCTTTCCAGTGATGAAATACTCCATGAAGCCAGGGATCTGTATTCCCGATGGAATCAGCTCTCCTTCGATGAGAAGAGGAAAATCATCGAGACGATCACCGAGAAGATCACCATCGGCAAGGGCGACATAGAAATAAACCTGTGTTATGTACCCATTTCTTTGGAATTGGTCACAAAAGGGCAACACACCCCCAGGGTTGCGTTGCTTTAAAGAGCTGAAAAATGGATCAAAGGTACCCCAGGTTTTTCAAGCGCCGGCGCACTTTCTCGACTTCCTGGGCGGTCAGCTGCACGGTGTCGTCCGATGCATCCGCTTTTCGGTCCGCCCGGTCGATCCCCGACGCGATATCCCGCAGGACATAGACCACGAAATCGGTCACGGAATCGAAACCCGAACCGTCGATGATGTCGGTCAGACGCCGGTACAGCGCTCTTGGAATCTTGATCGTCGCTTTGCTTTCCCTGGTGGGCATGGTGCAATCAAGATAGTGGAGCGGTCGGGTCAGGTCAAGGGTATCCCCGGACCACAGGATCGGCAACAGCGCTTTGTTGGGAAATCGGCGGGTGCGGTTGGGTCGTTCACGCCGGTGTGGTACAGTTGCCTCCGGGAAAAAGGCGGTGATGTGTGGAGACTGAGTATCGGGATGGAGCCGGATCCGGTGTCGGCGCAGGCTCGTGGCGCCGGGACCGGGTGTTCCGGATCATTCTGATCGTTTCCGCCCTCATCAAGCTGGGCCTGGCCGTTCATTTCGGGTCGTTGCGGCTGCGCGGAGACGAGATGGATTATATCCACACCGCCCGGGTTCTGGTCGTGGAGAACCGGGTGTTCGACATGTACCGTCCGCCGGCGTATCCTTTTCTACAGGCTGCGGTCATCTTTCTGGGCGCGGGCAATACGGCAATCCGCATCCTGCAGGTTATTTTCAGCGTTCTGACGACGGTTTTCGTATACCGTATGACCGGGTCCGCTTACGGGCGGACCGCCGCCCGGTTCGCTTCCGCCATCTTCGCCTTCGATCCCGTCCTGGTCGAGTTTTCGTATATTCTGCTGTCGGAAACGCTGTTCGTTTTTCTGGTGGCGGCGCTGTTTGACGGCATGGTTTCAGCGAAACGAACCGCTTCCAATCTTCATTGGCTTGGTCTGGGTGCCATCTTCGGACTGGCGGTACTGACCCGATCTCAGATCATGACCTTTTTCCCGTTTATCTGGTTCTGGGTTTTCATGGAATGGAAAGGCAGCATCCGGATTTCCGTTCGACGGCTGCTGTTTTTTTCCTTTGGCAGCGCCCTGCTGATCTCTCCCTGGACGATCCGCAATTACCGGGCCAGCGGGGCGTTTGTTCCGGTGGATGTAGTGGGTCCGATGAATCTGCTCATGTCGACGCACCCGGACACACTGTATGTTGATAAGGGAACGACCTGGAAGGAAAGCTGGACCGGTGTGGATGGTGTCCGGTACCGGCTGGCCGCCCGGCGGGACACTGCGCGCGCCATGCGCCGGGCCATGGAAATATCGCTTGCCCGTATCCGGCGAAATCCGGGGGGATTTTTCAGAAAATGTATCTGGGAAGCCGGCCATCTGTGGACGCTGGACAATCATCTTTTGGTTCATCTGCGCAATGGCTGGTATGGATCGGAAGCCAGAATATGGCTGCTGCCGCCGGCGGCAGTCTTCACAGCCCTGTTCACGGTTTGCCTGACCGTATCGGGTGCCGCCGGTATATGTTTTGTCCGGGACGGTCCGATATCCCGCCTGGCGATTCTGGCTTTTCTGCATGCAATGCTGCTTTTCGGTCTGGTGTTTTCAACCTCCCGCTACGCGGTTCCGCTCCGCCCGTTTCTGGCAATAGCTGCAGGCGGATGGTGGGCCGCGAAAATCAGTCCCGGCGGAGACTCCCCGGTCCCGATATGGAATCGAACGAGAATCCTGGTATTTTCTGCTATCGCAATGTGTCTTCTGGCAATCTGGAGTCGGGATATGCCGCTGATCCGGGACATGCTGATCCGGAATGCTGAAGGACTCACGGCTCCGGAACTGATTATTTTCAGATAGCCTGACACGATTTAAAAAACAACTTGAGGTATTTTCAAAAATCGGCATGATAGGGGGACATGGAGGCAGCGCAGCAGTTTTTGGTTGAATTCGGAATTTGGGCGCTGGCGGCCGGCGCTTTTTTCGAGGGGTATCTGTTTGTCATCGGTGCCGGGATGCTGGTCAGTCAGTCTCTGCTCTCCCCGCTGGACGCCTTTCTGGCGGCTGCATTCGGAGCTTGGACGGGGCATATCTTCTGGTATTACCTGGGCCGGTATCTCGACGGCAGGCGGTTCATGAATCTGCTACCGGGATGGCGCTGGAATCATAAATTCATCAACGATATGATTCATCAGAAACCCTGGACATCCATATTTCTGCTGCAGTATGTCTTCGGGGTCCGCCTGGTGGGAGCGATCGAATTCGGTTTGACAAAAATCCCGATCGGTTGGTTCGCGGTGGCCCAGATGGTCAACTGCATGATCTGGTCGGCTCTCCTGATGCTACTGGGATACAGTTTCGGTGAACTCATCGAACATCCGGGAATGAACGCCGCCAAATACTTGTGGATTCTGGGTTCCATCGTCTGTCTCCTGATCGCAGTTCACTGTTACCTGCGCGCCGGTTCGGAATCGAACATCCCCGACCGACCCTGACCGCAGGATATCCGCTCATTCCCGTTTGGGGCAAACGAAGCATTGTTGGTTCGGATATTGCACACCTCAATGAAGCCATGAGCTATTGCAGGAGGGTGCCGATGAATATGGGAAAATGGACTTTTATTTCGTTTGTCTGCCTGGCCGTTGTTCTGCCTGTCCAGGCCGGGTATTTTCCGCTGATCGACGGGAGTTCTCCAGGAGACCGTGTCACCTGGGTGATTTCAGAGGATGAAAACGGCATATCTCTGGAATTACGGTTTCCAGGATTGACGGTGGACCGCATCGACCGGGATGAGGGATTGTTTGACCGGATCCGTGTGGCCGGTTGCGGGTTGACCGGGGATGAAGGATCTCCCGATCTGCCATTCAAGGGTATGTTTCTGGAAGTGCCGGCGGGCGTGGGATTGATGTTGGAGACGGAATCGTTCAACGAGAAGTTGATTCCCGGCCGGTATACCGTGATTCCCAGGCAGCCACCCCAGTCCGATTGCGCCGGTAATGAACCGGAATTCACGATGGATCCGAAAGTCTACTCGGACGACAAATGGGTCCCGGGCGCTATTGCCCGGATTGCCCGGGACGGGTTCATCCGGGGCCGGCGGGTGGTTTTTCTGGAGATTCACCCGGTTCATACCAGCCCTTCGGAGGGCCTTCTGAAAGGATATTCCCAGATCGGATTAAGGCTCCAATACTCAGAAATTCCCGACACACGGGCATCCGAACGCACTTCTCGCCTCCTTTCACCGGCATTCGAGCGTCAGGCGGAAGCGCTGATTGCGAACCACCATCCGGCTCAGGGTGCGGGAAATGGCGAGTCATCCAGGGATGGAGCGGATTATTTGATCATCACCCACGATGATTTTGTATTGAATCTGATGCCGCTGGCGGACTGGAAGTTGTTGAAGGGATACCGCACACGTCTGGTGACGTTGACCGAGCTGGGCGGTTCTACGGCGACCCATATCAAGAATTATCTCCAGACCGCCTATGATACCTGGAATCCCGCTCCCACCTACGTTCTGCTGGTGGGAGACTCCAACAAGCTGCCGTCGAACACGGTATCCCCGGATGCATACGGCAGCCCGTTCCCTTCGGATCTGCCGTATTCAATGCTGGAGGGGAGCGATTATTTTCCCGATATCTTCCTGGGCCGAATCAGTGTTCAGACCCAGCAGCAGTGCGATGTGGTGGTAAACAAAATTTTAGAATACGACCGGAATCCGGAAGTGGACAACTGGTACAACACCGCCCTGATCGCCGCCTATTTCCAGGACGACTATTCTCCGTATTGCGAGGCGGATCGATGGTTTTTCGAGACCGGCACCTATGTCATGCAGTATCTGGCTTCCGCTCAGCAAATGAGTATCGTGACGGCGATGTGCACAAGCGCCAGCGGCTGCTCGGTCTATCATTTCAGGTCCGACAGCTACCCCCACCGCCCGTCCCACCCGGATCCCGTTCCCCAGGAATGGATTGATCTGATCACTTCTTCGTCTCAGGCGACCAGCAATCTCATCAATGGAATCAATGCCGGCGTCGGGCTGGTCCAGCACCGGGATCACGGGGAGGAAACCGGGTGGAATGATCCGCCGTTTTTCACCTCCCACGTCAACAGCCTCACCAACGGTTCCCGGACCCCGGTGGTGTTTTCGATCAACTGCCTGACCGGGGCGTTCGATTACGGGAGCGATTGCTTCGCCGAAGCGCTTCAGAAGAAGGACGGCGGCGGTGCGGTGGGCGTTGTCGCCGCAACGCGGGTCAGCTATTCCGGTTACAACGATCTGCTGTGTCACGGGACTTATACGGGATTCTTCCCCGACTACGATGCAACCCATTCGGGTAACATCTACGCAGACTCCAAACGGGTCTGCGAAGCGCTCTCCTTTGGGAAATATTACATGTACATGTATGAAGGCGAGGGATCGAGCACGCTGTATACCTTCCGGTTGTTTCACTGGTTCGGGGATCCGGAAATGGAAATCCGGACCGACACACCCCTGGCGCCCGGAATCGATCTTCCCCAGACCATTCCAGCCGGGAGCGTTCAGGTGATTCTACCGATAAGCGATGAAGGTGCCCGGGTAGCGGTCACCCAGGACGGAAATCTGCTGGGTGTGGGAATATCGGCCACGGGGCAGGTGGTGATCGATCTGGATCCGCCGGTGCAGGGGGGCCTGCCGGTCACGGTGGTCGTCACCGGGTACAACATCGATCCTTTGGAAACGGATATTCTGACCGGTGCGCCTTCATGCGGCATCATTTTACTCGACCGGGCCGGGTACAACTGTGATTCCGATGTGCATGTGACGGTGATGGATTCGGATCTGAACACCAATCCGGGGGTTACGGAACAGCTCGTGATCGTGGTGGACAGCTCCAGTTATCCTGCGGGAATCGATGTGACCTGCACTGAAACGGAAGCCGACAACGGCATCTTCGAGGGGGTGTTCCACACATATTCTTTCGGCGGGTCCGGCGATCTATTGGTGGCGCACGGCGATCAGATCACCGCATATTACCATGACGATGACTGCGAGGGTGCCCCCGCCGATGTCCAGAAATCAGCCGGGGTGGACTGTCAGCCGCCGGTCATCAGCAATGTCCGGGTGGTGGATGTCGGGGTGGATTCGGCGGTCATTGCCTGGGACACCAGTGAGAATTCCGAATCGATCCTGGTCTACGGTTATTCGATTCCGCCGGATATGACGGCGACCGAAACCGGGTACCGCACCGCCCATGAAATGACCCTGGAGGGGCTTTCGGAATGCATGGTGGTTTATCTGGAGGTGCAGGCTTCGGACGAACACGGGAATGTGGGAATCGACAACAACGGCGGTTCCTACTACCAGTTCACCACGCTGCAGCATTTCGTTATGCTGTCGGCGGGCATGGACTCCGATCCCGGGTGGACCGCGGAACCGGACTGGGCTTGGGGACATCCCACCGGTCAGGGCGGGGAGCACGGATCGCCCGACCCGGCAGCCGGGTACACCGGGCTGAATGTATGCGGTTATAATCTGGCGGGCGATTATCCCAACAACATGAGCATCACCCGGTATCTGACCACCGGTTCATTCGACTGCGGCCCGGCGGAGGAAGTCCTGCTGGGTTTCTGGTGCTGGCTGGGTGTGGAACAGAACCAGTATGACAAGGCCATGATCGACATCAGTGTCGATGGCGGGTCGACCTGGCAGAATATCTGGACAAACGCTGAAACCCTGGACGGCGGATTCTGGCAGTACTGGCAATTCGATCTGACTGCTGCGGCGGCCGGCCAGTCCAATGTCCGGTTACGCTGGGGAATGGGTCCGACGGATGTGGGCTGGCAGTACTGCGGCTGGAATCTCGATGATGTGACGGTTGAGGGTGCGGCGGAATGCGGCGCTCCCACTCCCCCACCTACGGCAACGGTCAATCCGGCGACATACACGCCCGTCCCGACCAATACCCAGCTGCCGACCTACACACCCCATTCCACGCCCGTTCCGCCCACACACACGCCCGCTCCCCCGACCCACACGCCCGTTCCGCCCACGCATACGCCTGTTCCACCCACCGCCACGCCGGCCTACGAAACCGGAATGGTGTTGATCCTGGAGGATACCGACCTGATCGCGGGGGATGAGTTTTATCTGCACATGTTCTTATCCAATCGGGAAACTCAGCCCTTGTATCTGGATGCCTATATTCTGCTGGACGTTTACGGGAATTTCTGGTGCTGGCCGTCCTGGAGAAGCCTGAACACCGGTCTGGACGGCTCATCCTTTATCCTGAATCCCCTGTCCACCAGCCACGAGGCTGTTCTCCGGTTTGTCTGGCCCGGAAACGTCGGCAATGCGGACGGTCTCTATTTCTATGGAGTTGCCTGCCATGCCGGCAGTTTCGACATTGTCGGGCCGGTCAATGCCATCTCATGGCGGTACCGGTAGACAGGATTTGAACTTCTCCGGGTAAAAAAGGCAGTCCTGCCGGGTGCACCCGTTTGCCGGGCAGTACCGGGCAGGCAACCGCCGGCACCAGTCGATTTCAGTGATGCACAGCTCCAGCAGATCATCGAGTGGAATTTTGCTGGGTGTCGCGGTGCTGGCTTTGGGCGACCCGCAGATCAGCAGATTTTCGGACTGGTGGAGAAACCAGCCGTGTACCGTTCCCAGCCTTCGGAGATCCCGCCTGGAAAGCGATTCGTTCCGTTCAATGCATTCGGCGATGCGGATCTTGGCGGCCATGTTCCGCATATCGAATCCCTTGAGCGGGCCTCTGCGGTTCAGAATCAGGGAGGTTGCGCCGGATACCGGGTCGCGGTACACCACCATATCGACCCGCCCCCTGAACCGGGCCGCCTTGATCACCATGCCGTTTTCGGATTGGATGCAGCCGATGCGAATGTTCCGGCGCAGGTTCACAAAACGTCCGACCCGGTCAATTTCGTCGAGTGCTTCGATCCATTGGTTTTCACGGGCCAAGATGGCATCGAAACACAGCCGGAGAGACATCCAGATCCGATCCGGATCCCCATTGAAGAGCGCATGAAATCCGGAGACAAGAGAGGAAAGGGATATCAGGCGGTCCAGGGTATCGGATGAAAACGCCGTTTCCGGCGTTTCGGCCAAGCGCCGGCTCCACAGCACAAAGTTCTTGAATATCTTTGGCGGGTCATCCGGATTGATTTCCCTCTCCGTAAGATACCGGCCGGCCATTCGAGACAGCAGCTCCGTCATGTCCGCCGGATCGGTATCTTTCCGGGTGATATGGGCATAAACGGCTTCGATCAGCTGCATACCGGCATCGAGAATTTTGGCGGAGGAATCGGGGCCATCCCCTGCCAGGATGCTCAGTCCGGTCAGGATGGTTGGAATCGTGGGAAGATGGTGGAGAAAATCAGCAGACAGGATACCCCGGGCCCGGGTATCGTGCTGGCGGGTGAATTCAATGAGATCTTTCCAGCCCGGGTCGCTGGTCAGACCCAATTCAGATGCGACCAGATCCGCTGCACACCGGTTCTTTCGAACGGCACCCCGCCGGGGCGTGACCGGGTGGTTGTCGAACCGGCCGCCGCCGATATCCACCGCCAGGACACCCGAATCCTCCAAAGACATGCCGTCTTGGGAAGAAGGGCATTCGTTTGCCGGATGGAAGATTACGGGAGCCTTGGAAACCCCCGGAAACAGAGGTTCTCCGAACCGTTTCAGCAGCAGAACGGACAGAATGGCATCCAGGTCCGGATGCTGGTGGGTGATGATTTGTCTGATCTCCGGCGTCACCCTGTCATTGTATACCGATTCCGGGTGGTTTTGCGAACCGGTATCGATGAAATGGAGCAGTTGAGGTGGACCATCGGATTGAAATCCTGTAACCTTTACCCCGGTGTGCAATCAAACCTCTGAAGAAGGGGTAATTCCACAAGGCAGAGGAGATTTTGTATGAAGTTCTGGCATCTGGCGTTGTTTCTGGGAATTTATTTCGCCCTCCAGTTGTGGGTGCTGCCCAAGATGGGTGTACCTACCTGAATGTCGGCATCCCGCGGAAGGTCTTCCGCTCTATCCAGCCCGGAGCCCGCAGAGCAGACGGGTATTTTTGTTGCGGACTCGGGTATTTCAGTCGAGAAAGGGAAACCGATTCATCTTACCGATACCCAGTTTGAAACGCTCATCAAGACCGAAAAACGTCCGGTCCTTGTGGATTTCTGGGCTGCATGGTGCGCACCGTGCCGGACCTTGGCACCCACCATTGATGATCTGGCCAGGGAGTATGCCGATACGGCGGTCATCGCCAAGCTGGATACCCAGAAAAACCGGGCGACACCCACCAGATACAGAATTCAGGGTATCCCGACCATCCTGATATTCCAAGATGGCGAACTCAAGGAGACCATTGTTGGCCTGCGTCCGAAAGCCGTATACCAGGCCGTCTTGAACAAACTGATTTCTAGAGCGGCGACATCCGAAATTTAAGCATCTTCCGGAAATATTCCCAGGGTTCCCGTTGACCTTCGGGATTTGTTTGCGCATCATCATGCGTGATGCCGGAATCATTTCCATCTCCGAAACCCGATCGAACCAGAACAGATATCTTTCTGTTTTTCGGGATTGCGGTGGCATCGATCGCCATCATCCTGCCGATCCTCATGGTCGATCTTTTGCCGTTTGTCGACTATCCCCTTCACCTGTCTCTTATCGGGATTCTCCGGGACCTCGATGATCCGGCTGCAAGTGCTGTCCAATATCATGTAAGGTGGTTCACGCCTTATTCGGGTATGTACTGGATTGCAGCATTGATGGTTTCCGCGGTTCCGATCGAAACCATCGGGAAATTGCTGCTGATTCTGTACATGGTGTTCACGCCGCCTGCGTTCATGGTGTTTCTGCGGGCCACCGGGCAGAATCCCCGGTACGGTCTTTTGATGTATCCCCTGCTGTATAATTTCAACCTGTCCTGGGGATTCCTTCCATTTCTCATCTCCATGCCGCTCGTTTTTTTGACTCTTTCCGTAACGGTTGCCGTAGCGCTGCGGAATTCAAAACCCGCAACCGCTGTTCTCCCGGTGCTGCTTATCTTCCTTTTCTTCATGCACCTGTTTGCATTCCTGGTGACGCTTTTCCTGGTGGCGGTGATCATTTTGTCGGGGACCGGCACATTCCGTCAGAAGTTATGGCTGCTGGTGTGGTTCGGGGCAGCACCGGTTCTGGTGAACTGGATCTGGTACCGCGGTCTGAGCTATTCCGTTGCGGATCAGGTGTTTTTGTCCAAGAAACTGGTCATTCCTCCGGTTCTTTCCAAGCTGGCATTTCTGCCGGAGTATATTCTGAGTGGCGATCCGTTCCGGGGATACGGGGTTGTGCTGGGATCGATGGCTGGAATCATGATCCTGTATTGCATGTTGGACCGGTTGCGGTCTGAACGGTTGAAATCCGCCGGGTTTCCCGCCGGACTGCGCATCCGCTGGATCGTTCCCGCGGCTGTTCTGGGTGCTTACCTGGCATGCCCCTATTCATTGCTGACGGCGGTGTGGCTGTTCAACCGGCTGGCATTCCTGGTCCCGGCAACCCTCATCCTGGTTCTCCCGGCAAATCCCCCCAGACGGATGATTGCGGATTGTCTTCTGATCCTGATAATCGCGGGATTCGGCCTGTATACGGTACGGTTGTACCTGCTTTTCGAACGGGAAGCAGTCGAAGGGCTGGCATGCCTTGAACGGATCGAACCCGGCAAACGGCTTGAAGGCTGTTTCATCGATTCCCGGAGTCGCTATACCGATCACACGGTTTACGATCATTTCGACCAGTATTACCAGATCCGGTATGAAGGCGTTGTGCACAATCCGTTTGCAGTGCTGACGCATATGCCTATCCGATATACCGACCCGCATTTCAAGCGGGAAGCTGGAGTGACGGGATGCAGGGGAAATCCTCCGGGGTGGCGTCTTCCCCGGTTCCGGGAAATCGATTATTTTTTTCTCAGGCAGTATCCCGAAAAAGGCAGCAACCCGATTCCGTATCTGTTCGGCGACAATCTTTTCGATGTGCGCCAAGCTGTGGTGTCCGGACCCTGGAGTATCTACCAGAAAAAGGATCCAGCCATGGAGACCGGTCCATGACGCGGCATGAATCTTGGGTGGCGGCCGGATTTATTATCGTCGCCGGAGTGTTGTTCGGGCTGATCCGGCCGCCGGTGCCCCTGTTTCAGTCATTGGGGATTTTCGGTCTGATTCTGGCAGGATGGATCGCCGCAGGCGACCGGCCGGCCGGTGCGGCAATAATCTCCAGACTTCCTCTTTTTTTTATAATAACGGCCGCCATGCTCGATTACCGGGATATATTTCCGGACCGGATTGCCGCCGTTTACGGGCTGACGCCCGTTCTGGCTTGGTTTGCCGGCAGATGTTTCCGGCGCGGATGGCCATCCCTGGCGGGATTGATCTGTTTTGTGGGCCTTGGATCGGCTCCGTTTACCGAGCTGCACCTTGAATTCAGCCCTTGGCTGCTGGTCCTGCTTTTGTATTCCGGGATTCAGTCCGTTTTCGGTGACGGGATTCGATTCCGCCGGGGTGAAATGATCGTTTTCGGGATACTGATGGTGTTCTGCGCAGTTGCACTGGTGGAGATCCGGATGTCCGTTTATCCTTATGCCACGTTCAAACAGGGTATGCTGGTGATTCTGGGCGGGCTGGTGATGATGGCAGCGTTGAACCATGGGCACCGGATGGAACAGCGAATTGTCCTGGTCGATTTTCTGATATGCCTGGCATCGGTATATGTGGTATTCGCGCTGGCGGGCGGACTGGAGCGTATCCTCAATATGGGGTGGGCAAGGGGCGTATTTTTCAGGATTTTTGTCTTCAACCGGCATCCCAATTATGTCATCTACCCGATCCTGATGACACTTCCCCTCTTTCTGCTCCGGCTGGATAGAATCCGAGCGCCGGTCTGCCGGTTTATCGTTGCCGGGTTCATGGCATTGGCTGTTCTTTATCTGGTGGTGTTTTCGTTTTCCCGTGAGAGCTGGATCGTTCTGGGCATCTATTTCCTTCTTGCAATGGCGATGTTTACCGATAGAAGATCGCGGGAAATCGGTCTGGGCGTCATTACCGCTTCCGCGATGGCGGTTGCCGTTACGGCTTTGCTGTCCAGGGGTGTTTATTACCGGCTCGCCACCATTGTTGATTTTGTCCGGACATCCCGGTTTCAGGCACTGACCGTGTTTGGGGAATTATTCATGGACCGGCCCTGGCTGGGGTACGGTCTGGGAACCAACCGGTATATCTACCCCCAGGCGTACGGGGACCTGTTTCCGTTGAGCAGTCCGACCCGGCAGTACCTGATCGAGGCGCACAACGCTTATGTGGACGTGCTGATCGGGACCGGCACGATCGGTTTGATTCTGTTTGCGCTTTTCCTGTCTGGCATTCTGATACAGGTCGTCCGATCCACATCGATTCACCGTCGAATCATGGTCATGACCGCCGCCGGGCTGAGTGTGGATCTGGTGTTCAATTTCCGCCTGCATGCACAGGATACGCTCATCATGCTGATGGTTCTTCTGGGGCTGGTCCTGTCAACGGGCGGCGATGCCGGCGAACGAGGTGCGGAAGACCGGAGAGCCGTGCGGATCCGATCGGGAATGGCGGTCCCGGTCTTGATTATCATTTCAGTTGTGTGTTTCCTGCCATGGCTGGGTGATTACCATGTGGGGAAGGCACAGTCCATGCTGGCCACCGGGGACTGGCCCGCCATCATCAGGACTTTCCGGAAATCCGCTTTTGTCGAACCGCTGAATGCGCACCCCCATTATTATCTGGCGCATTGCGGTGTTCAGAGCGGTGATACGGATATGGCCGACCGGGAGTTTACACGGAGTGTCGGGCTGAACCCCAATTATGCCTTTTACCGTTACGAACTGGCGCTTCATCTTCTGTCCAGAGGCGAATCCCGGCAGGCAGTGAACCAGTTGAATATCGCGAAGGTTCTGGATCCATTTGACGAAGAAGGCAGGATCCGTTTCCTGTCCGGTGTTTTGCACCTGGATTTCGGACAGAATGATATCGCCCGGAAAGATTTCTGGATCGCCATGCTGCGAAATCCCAAGCTGGCCGGGCATCCCTTCTGGCAGGATCATTTCCCGATGTTTCAACGCCTGATTTCGGATTATCAAACCTTTTTCACTCGGGAATCCAGGTATGGGGCCAGCGTGGTGGAACATTCGGTGCAACTGGATCAGATCGCACGGATATATGAGACAGCCGGGTTTCCCCAATGGCTGTTTGGGATACAGCGGGTTGCGGTTTCCAGGGCGATCGAAGAGGAATCTGTGGTCATACAGACCGCGGCGTTCTTCATCCGGCAGCGTGAACTGGATCTGGCGGAATCGGTGCTGCGCGATGCCCTGCAGTATCATCCGGATCGGGCAAGTTACCATAACCTGCTCGGATATGTCCGTCTTCTGGAGGGTAATCTGACCCAGGCTCAGGTTTTTCTGGAGAGCGCTGAGAGCCTGTATGATCATATTTCTCTGGACAATATCCAGGGCTACGGGTGGCTGAAAACGATTTACGAGACGACGGGTCAGACGGAGCGGCTTGGGGAAGTGGAACGGCGGCTGGCTTATCTTCAGGGCGGGGTCATCGAAATCCAGAGGAAAGATCTGACCATTCATGCCGGAAGCGAAAACATGCGGTATCAGGTCCCGGAGGTCGATTCCCCCTGAATCGAATCAACGGGCGGAAACTATATGTTCAATTTTCGCCCGCATTCGATCCGACATGGTTTCCCATGTTTTTGTCCGTGCGAATTCTATTCTTTGAGCAGCGGTGGTTCCGGCCGGATCTGCCGCCAGATTTCGACAGGCTTCAATAAAAGAGCTGTGCGAATCCGTCACCGCTACTATATCCGAATAGAAACGGACCACGTCGGGCAGCGCGGTGGACACGACCGGCCGGCCCGCGGCAAGGTATTCCAGGATTTTGACCGGGTGAATATCCCGGGTGACCCGGTTGAGAACATAGGGGAGAAGACACACATCGAACGCTTTCAGGTACGCCGGCAATTGCGTATAAGGCCGGATACCCAGGATATGGATGCTGGACGGGCTTTTTTTCAGTCCGAATCCCGGGGCCGATGGATCGGGCAGAACGGAAGCCCAGGGATCCGTAAACCGGCTCAACCCGAAGTCCGCGAACACCGGCCCGATCAGCACAACGGAACCTTCTGGAAACGCTTCCGCCAGTTCCCGCAGCAACTCGGTATCCAGCCGTTCATTCAATCCGCCGAAATAACCGAATACCGGGCGGGGCAGATTTGCGACATCATCCGGCAGCGCTAAAGCCGGATCGGTTGCTTTCAGAAAATGCTCGACTTCAACGCCGCAAGGAATGAATTCCACATCCGGATGAAACGACCGCTTCTTTTCCCACAGGCTGTATGTGCCCGTGAAGACGGTTCCGGCGACGGCAAACAATGCCTGTTCCCGGGATCCGGCGTCAGGGGGTGCCCAGGATGCCGCAATGAAATCATCGATGACGTCGTATGCCACAGTCTCCCATTGAAACCGGCGTGCGATCGAATCGGCAAGGGGCGTGTTGGTAATCAGGACCGGCCGGGTCATGTTCAGGAGATTGAGAATCCGTTGCAGATCGGCGAGTATCAGCGCATCATTCAGGCGAATGATCCCGGACCGGGTTTTGCCTCCCGGAAGCACCCTGGGGCGGAAAACGGCCAGTGAATCGTTGACGCGCGTCAAAACTTCCAGCGCCGAATCTCCGGCGGCAATCACATGCTGCAGTCCCACCGGATCGATGTACAGGACTTTCGATGTCTCGGCCAGCCGGACAGCCAGGTGCTGGGGCCGCTGCCAGACGCCCGACCAGGGAATGATTGAATGGATGACAAACGTAACGGGGCCATCTGAACGGATTGGTGGGTGTTGCGTTCGAATCCGGGAAACAAGGCTCCTGATCAGGCAGCCTGCCGAGAGGGTGACCAGTTTGATGGAGCGGCCGAGTTTCGAGGTCATTTGGCCGAAAGCTGGTCGGCCAGGGTCCAGCCGGCGTCCAGCGAATGATCCATGTTGTAATACGCCCACTCGGCAAACCGGCCCGCCAGGTGTATATCGAAGGTCTTGTACCATCTGCGGATGGTTTCGACAGCCGGGCGGCGGTCGTGGGTGGGAACGACGTACCCCACTGGAATGTCGACCAGATCCACGACGGCAACCCGGTCATCCCGGTTCATCAGGCCGGATTGAATAAGACCGTTCACGGTCTGATCTCCCGCGGTGTTGAAATCGATCCGTTTGGTGCTGTTATAGGTAATCTCCGCCGTAAACGAGAAGTATTCCTCCGGGCAGACGCCGGGAGCGGCGTTACCCTGGACGAAAACACGGTGAAACAGAAAATCGGGCTCTGGAAAGTACACCCAGTGACGGTCGGTTGATTGCGCCTGTTCGATTCCCACGTTCACGCACAGGACCGAAAGGTGTTCCAGGGATCGGGCCGCCCGTTCGATTTCAGCCGGAACGTCCCGTGTGGCGGCGATCATTTCCGGAAGCGGTGCGGTCAGAACCAGATCCCGGTAGGTTATTTCGTCACCCGTATCGGTCAGAATCCGTTTCCGGGCCGGATCGATCCCCGTCACCCGGGTTCCCGGGCGGATAACATCTGTTATCGGTTCCGACATTTTGCGGGCCAGTGCTTCGATTCCCCCTGACAGCGGGTAGCCGAACCGGGCGTTTGGCCCCATGTTTTTATGTCCCGGGCCGAGTGCTCCGTCGACAAACTCCGCCAATCCCGGCCGGGGAACTCTGCCGCCCAGCCACTCATAATCCATGGTGGATAAATCGCGGGCCCAGATTTTTTCATTGTAGGGGATCAGAAAATGACGGGCGATGCCCGTTCCGTAAGTCTGATAAATCCAATCACGGAAATTGCCGGGCGGGGTGTTGACATCTTGGTAGGTCGCCTCGATCAATCCCAGGAGACACTCCTTGACAACTTCCGTGGGCAATCCGTAAGTGTTCGCCTGAAAAGGATAGCGGGTGTAGGTGCTTTTGGAATAAATCCAGGATTCCCGGTCCTGCCAGTGGAAGTTTCCCCCCATCAGATGTTCCACCCAGGTTCTGATCCGGTCTATCCCGGTGAAAAAGATATGACCGGCCCAGTCGAATGTGAATCCGTCGATCATTTTCGAGCGCATCAGCCCGCCGGGGCGGTTTTCTTTTTCCAAGATCAGAAAGGGTCGTTTGATGTGACTGGCGATCCCCAGCCCGGCGGGGCCTGCACCGACAATCACAACATCAGCTTGATGCACCGGTTGCCTCCATCGGAACAATTATAACCGGGTCGAATCATGGAAACCAGGCGGTTCCGTCCGCGCCGGATCCGGTCAATCCCGAGCCTTGTAAATCATCGAGATACCTTTCCGGCCGTCCATCAGAACCGGCAGGGGCCGGTCCATGTGGATGTGGATGCAGTGGGGTGTCCGTTCGGCCGCCGGGTGGGTGTTCAGCCAGGACCAGTCGATGAAGCTGTCTTGGAGCCCGTAGGGAACACTCAGGTATCCCACGTTCATGGAAGTGATATTGTGAAAGAAATGCGATCCCATGGAGGCATCCACCTGGAAATCCTCCAGACCGGCTTCAATAATGACCTTGGCGTTCGAGATCTGGGCCCAGCCGATGGGTATGCCCAGCCACCGGTCCCGGGTTCCCCAGCGACCCGGTCCGATCAAGATGTATTTTCTCCCCGCCGCCTTAAGTTTCCTGTTCAACCGCTCCAGCTCACCGGTCATGAACACCATTTTGGATCGGTTGAAAGTCTCCGGGTCGATATAAACCACATCTTGAATGTCGTCGATCCGGCCGTTTCCCATGCATCTGGATGAAAAAACAAACAGCTTCGACGGCTCGATCGCATCCGTGTCGATCGAAAACCTGCTCAGATTGGTAATGAAGTGTTTGATCTGCAGTAGGTAGAAGGTGGCGGATTCCGATCTGGTTCTGTCCGGGAGTTGAACCGCAAATTCGATTTCAACCGGTGTTCCAAGCTGGTCCTTCAGAATCCCCAGGATTTCCCGGAGGATTTCAGCCAAAGGGAAGGTTTCGTATTTCAGGATGTATTCAAAATTGAGAATTCGGGGGCCGGGGTGGTCCAGGCCGGGCAGTATTCTCTGGTTTTCCTCATCCCACACCGATGCGATATGGTTCAGCATCCCGTGTTTTTCGGATTGCCGGATATCGAGAGTGGTCAGAGTGACATCTTCACCATTCAACAGCTCAAAATCCGGGTTTGACATATCCAGTGCGTAGAGATGATTCTGGGAATGTTTGAGCTGATCGGCTGGAGACAGAATATCCAGCTTGGGATAATTGGGACAGACGTGGTAGGTTTTTTCACCTTCAACGACATATTTACCCAATCCGGCCGCCAGCATGGCGATGCCGTCGCTCGGTTTCATATAGGATACCGGGTAATAGTTGTAGGATTGGGCAACGCCTGAAATGTGGGGATAATAGGCGGTTTTGTTGTTCCGACCCACCAGTTCCTGAATGATTACCGCCATTTTTTCCTGTTCGATCTTGTAGTTGACCGCATCGAAATAGGTTTTTGCCGAACCGGAAAAAACCGATGCAAATACCAGTTTGATGGCGGTTTCCAGTTGCCTGAGCCGGACGGTCAGATCGGGATGGTTGTTGGGGAGCAGGTAGGTTGAGTAGACACCCGAAAACGGTTGTGACAGGGAATCCTCCAGCAGGCTGGATGAACGGACGGCCAGAGGGTGGCGGATTTGATAAAGAAACTGTTGCAATCGATAGGTCAACTCGGTTGACAGGCTTCCGGAGACGAAGCAGCGTTTGATGGATTCAAAATCGGTTTCTTTCTGGCAGAAATTCCTGGCTGTATGGGATTCGATGAACCGATCGAATTCCATGGTGCCCACGATGGAGGACCGGGGTATTTGGATGCTCACCCCGTCGATGGCACCGGGCAGGATTTCATTCTCGATGAGATAGGCGATGAATGCGATTCCGCGGCCTTTACCGCCCAGCGATCCGTCACTGAGACGTAACACATGGTTTGTGCCGGTCAGGATGGCGGCATCAAATTCCACCACTTTGCCGCGGGTGGCTTCGGACTGGAGCCGCTGAAAAACCCGGACCAGAAAATCCCGCAATTCACTCAGGGACGGGAATTCCGATATTCGGATGGGCTGCAGTTTCTGGGCGATGCGGATTTCTCCCCGGGCCATCAGCCAGGCGGAAAAATGATTCCGGGAACCGTGATATTCGAGTGATTCGAGGGGCACCTTGTTCAACAGGGCACGGAGTTCTTCCAGGGATCCCGCCCGGGCGATCTCCACGCCGCCGGAGTTTTTGAAGATGAAATCGCCGAATCCGAGATCATCCACCAGGAAGGCCACCAGGTCCTGGTCGAGTGTGGGGGAGTTCTTGTTGATGAACCGGCTTTTAAATTCAAGAGTTTTGGATTCGTTTTCGGGTTCCGAAGATTGCAGCACTGCCGGGAGATCTCTCAGGGTGTTCCGGACATGTCGAATGAGTTTGAAACCGGCATCATTGTCCATTGCGCCGTTTTTTTCGTATTTGACATCGGAGATGACGCAGAGGAGATAATCTTTGTATCTCCGGATGATCCGGACGGCCTCCTCATAATTTTTTGCCAGCAGCACCTTGGGCCGGGCCCGCATCCGCAGCATCTTCAATTTTTCATAGGGACTTTCCTGGGAAATCAGCTGCTGGACCTGTTTGATGATTTCGGTATACAGAATGGGCAGGTACCTCGAGATGTACCGGATGGAATCTTCAACGAGCAGGATGATCCGGACCATGCCCATCTGGGTATCGTTATCGGCGTTATACTGGTCTTCAATGCTTTTGATCATGGCCACGAAAATTTTCGAATCGCCGTTCCAGACGAACACGTGATCGAAATGACTCGTCTGATTCTTGAACTCGCTGAGCAGGCTGATTTCCGCATTGTCTTTCAACAGGAGGATGACCGGCAGGTCAGGAAATCTGGTTTTGATCTGCCTGCTGAGCTGGAACGGGGTCATGTCCGGGATGCGCATCATGACGATAACCAGGTCAAACCGTTTCGTTTTCAGTTTTTTCTGGGCCTGTGCCGCCGTGGGAACGCTGGTGATCCGGGGAGCGCTGGAGAGATTCAGGGTATAGTATTCATTGTAGATCATTTCAGTCAGCTGGCCTTCCTGCTGCAGAATAAAGGCATCGTAATTTGTGGCGACCAGCAGAATTTCCCTGATTCTGAAATGCATCAGGTCGTGATAAATCTCGTCGTCGGTCCGGTTCCGGTCAACGACTTTGTCTGCCTTGATGCGGGTATCCATTGGGGGGTTCCGGTGGAGAGGGCGGCTTATTTTGACACAAAAAACACGGGAACCATTCCGCCGCCCTGGTGGACGTTGATGATACTGCCGGTGGCGGCCCGGACGAAAGCTCCGGCAAACTCCCCGTCATGGGACCAAAGATTCAGATTCACGTTCTTTGGCTCAAATCCCTCGAATCTGCCGTCCCGAACGATGGGGAAATCTTCCCGCGGAATCTCGACCAGGTCCTGAACGGTGTAGACGATTCCCTCGTTCATGGATTTGTCGATGAGTGATTCCCAGTCGCTGGACCGGGCCGACCTGCCGACCATGACACCGAATCCGCCGTAACCGTCGTTCGGTTTCAGGACAAACCGGTCCTTGTTCCGGCGAACGAACGGAATCATGTCGATTTCGGTTTCGTGGTATGTAGTTGAGCCTTCCAGGAGTGTTCGGGTCCAGGGAATATGCCGGGCGTGGCAGCTTTGTTCCTCTGCGGAAAAATAATGCGCGTACCGGCTGTCACTCAGTATCTCCAGAATCGATTTCCAATCCCCGCTGGCAGCGCTGACCGGATTGATGAAACACACCGCCTGATCTCTCAGGGCCTGGACCAGTTGCTGGGAGTCTTCCCAGTAGGGATCCAGAATAACGTCGTCGATCGCATCCCGGTAAATCAGGTGGATGATGTCCCCGTTCAAAGTCAGGTGACGGCCGTCATATTCGAAATCCCGCGGATCGCCGAACTCCGTTTTATACCCCATGGCCCGGTAATATTCCACGAACGCCAGGAAATCACCCAGAACAGTGGAGTCCCGCTTGCAGACGAACGAGATATTGGGTTTGGCTTCCGGTTGAATGCCCTTGTTCCGGCACCACTGCCCGTATTTCTTGAAGAAAGTCCGGAAATGGGATTTCACCAGCCAGTCGACATGGAACCGGTACTGTTTGGCCATCTGCTGAATAACCGGTAAACCCAGGAACATTTCCAGCATCTGATCGTGCCATCCCATACCGCTGGGGTCACCGCAGTTGTATTCCAGAAGTTTCAGTTCGCCGGTCTGGGGAATGTAGAAGACATCCAGCCGGTTGATAATCTGGTGGCCGGGATATCCCGGGTCGATGGATGCCAGGTCTGCGGTACGTCCCGCAAGCCGGATCTGTTCCTTGAAAAGCCCCTCTTCGAAATACAGCGTTCCGATTTTATTCAGGGAGGCGATCAGCAGGCGGGTCACTTTGTCAAAAAGGGGCCGGGCCGCCTGTTCGACGAAATAAGGTTTCAAGAACGTGGGAAACAGTTTCCCGTCCATGAACATGTTTTTCCCGGCCATCTGGCCGGCGAGACTTTCCATCTGGGGACCCGGTCCGGTTTTTTCCAGGGTTTCACCGAAGACGCGGTTTACTTCCTTCAGAAGACTCATGGGATCACTCCTTTCAAAGTCGGTTCTTCAAGTATCTCATCACCGGCAGAGAAGGATATCAGCGGACCGGTCAAAATGAAAGGTGCAGGATCCGGAGGAAATCGACGGATCCGGGATTAAATCAAGTTTCCCCGGCGGGATTCAACACTTTGTATATTATCCTGCCGAGTTCTTCAGCCTGGTATGGTTTGGCCAGAAATCCCTGAAAACCGTAGTTTCTGAAATTGGAAAGGATCGGATCGGTCAAATACCCGCTGGAAACAATGGCTTTCAGATCGGGATCGAATGCTTTGAGCCGGGTAACCGCTTCCGCTCCGCCCATCCCTCCCGGAACGGTCAGATCCATGATCACCAGATCGAACCGGTCATTCTGCTCGGAAGCCAGGATATAGTTCCGGATCGCCTCCCCTCCGGTGCATGCATATTCCACCCGGTATCCCAGATCCTTCAGCATCATACCGGCGGCTTCCCGGACGATTTTTTCATCGTCCATGAACAGAATACGGCCTTCTCCCCGTTGCATCCGGCCCTCGGGAACGATTTTGTCCCGAACCGGTTTGTCTGTCGCCGGGATATACACAACGGCTGTCGTTCCTTTTCCCGGTTTGGAATCCAGGGTGATATGGCCCTGGTGTCGTTTGATGATGGAATAACTGGTTGCCAGACCCAGTCCGGATCCCATTGTCTTGGTTGTAAAATATGGGTCGAACACTCTGGGCAGGTCCTCCTCTGAAATTCCGGAACCCTCGTCCCGAATGGAAATGCGGACGTAACGGTCACCGGACAGAAAATCGGAGTATTCGGGAGTGCGTTCAATGTTCTCGCAGCGTATCGATATATTCCCGGATTCCGGCATTGCCTGGACCGAATTGATAACCAGGTTGTTGATGACCTGACTGATCTGTCCGATATCAATTTCCACCGGCCAGCATTCCACCGGGAAATCAAATTCGCAGGTGATTGCAGTCCCTCTCAGAACAAGCTCGGTGGAATCCCGAACGACATCATGAAGATAAGTCACGGTCTTGATGGGTTCGCCGCCTTTTGAAAAGGTCAGCAGCTGACGGGTCAACCCCGTGGCCCTGAAGGAGGCTTCTTCCGCTTTACGGAGCAGTTCCCCGATGCGGGATTCAGGAGGAGTCAGTTTACCGGCGATGTTGATATAGCCCAGGATCCCGGTCAGGATATTGTTGAAATCATGGGCGATCCCTCCCGCCAGAAGCCCGATGGATTCCAGCTTGCTGGCGCGGAGCCGCTCCTCTTCCAGCCTCCTGAAATGGGTTATGTCGCGTATGATGCCCACGAGCACCTTGTTGTCCTGGTCATCCCGGAAAATGGCTTTCTTGGTCTCGATGACATGGGTTTCGCCGGTTGAATCGGTGAACAGCTCCACATTGATGTTTTCTTTTTCGGAACGGAACACCTCGTCGTCCTTGGCCCAGAACACCTCGGCTTCCTCCTTGGGGAAAAAGTCAAAATCAGATTTCCCCAGAAGCTCTTCTTTGGTATATCCCATGAATTCGCAGTAGGCTATGTTCAGGATGATCCACCGGTGCTGTTCGTCTTTCACAAAAATGGGATCCGGGATCGCGTTGATGATATTATCCAGAAACTGCTGCAACTGATTGTTTTTCAATGAGTTTTCTGTAGTCGGCAGTGTTGACGGGCGGTGATTTCCCGCAGCCTGGATTTTGGCTTTCAGCCGGGCGATCTGCTTCTTCAAGACTTCGATTGTCGCATCGGCATCGCCGGACATGGCGTTTCCTCCCGGATCATGTATACCATCGATTATATCTGTTCTGATGTATTGTTCAAGGGGGAACCGTTTCACGGGGGAGTGAGCACTTTACCATTCGTGACGGTAAGTTTATAATACGGGTAGATCTTGTCGTGAAAACGAACCGCTGTCGCGGGAAACACGGCGGTGAGGAGATCCGGAGAGTGGCGGATTTGTCGGCAGTTGCGATTATCATGGGTGGCGGCAGGGGCACCCGGCTGTATCCCCTGACCCGGAACCGGGCGAAACCGGCGGTGCCTCTGGCGGGGCAGTACCGGCTGATCGACATTCCCATCAGCAACTGCATCAATTCCGGAATGAAGAAGATCTACATCCTGACCCAGTTTCTCACCACATCTCTTCACAAGCACGTTTACAAAACCTACCAGTTCGATATTTTTTCCCAGGGATTCCTGGAACTGCTCCCGGCCGAACAGACGATTACCAGCTCGGAATGGTATCAGGGCACGGCGGATGCTGTACGGCGTCAGATGCACCGATTTTTGCATACGGGAGCGGAGGAGGCGCTGATACTGGCGGGAGATCATTTATACCGGATGGATTACCGGGAGTTTCTCGGGTTTCACCGGGATACGGGCGCGGATTGCACACTGGCTGCCATACCGGTCGGCAGAAGGGATGTATCCTCCTACGGGATTTTAAAGGCGGACGGCGAATACCGGGTTACCCGGTTTCATGAAAAACCAACCGATCCCGGGCTTCTGACCGAACTCAAAACCCGTCCGGAGGATGATAAACCGTGGCTGGCATCGATGGGTATTTATGTGTTCAGGATGAGTGAGCTGGTCAAACTGTTGAATGAAAATCCAAAGGCGGATTTCGGCCGGGATATCATACCGGACGCCATCAAGAACCGGCGCGTGTTTGCATACCCGTTCAAAGGATATTGGGCAGACATCGGGTCGATCTCTGTTTTTTATGAAACGAATATCTCCCTGACCCGGTTCGATGCGCCGTTTGATTTTTACGATCAGCATAAGCCGATTTATACCCGATCCCGGTTTCTTCCGGCGTCGTGGGCGGAAAAATGCCGTCTGGACCGGGCGGTCATCTGCAGCGGAAGCCGGTTGCAGAATGCCGAAGTGGAGGAAAGCATCATCGGATTGAGAAGTGTTGTCCGATCAGGTGCATATCTGAAGCGGGTGGTGATGATGGGTGCGGATTTCTTCGAATCGGATCATGAGAAGGAAACCTGCAGATCCGATGGCGTCCCGCCCATCGGTGTGGGTCGGAATACCCGGATTGACCGGGCGATCATCGACAAGAACGCCCGGATCGGCAACGACGTCATGATCCGTTCACATCAGGGCGAACCAGATCTGGAAAAAGAAAATTATGTTATCCGTGACGGTATTGTGGTCATCCCCAAGAACTCGGTGATACCCAGCGGATCTCGGATTTAAACGGTTTCTTCGGATTTTCGGGCATCGAAATCAAACTTCAACCGGTCGTCTTCGACAGAAATCCGCAGGACACCGTTATCCGATACCGTGCCCGCGATGACAGCCCTGCCGATTTTGGTTTCGAGTTCCCGCTGTATCCAGCGTTTTAAAGGTCGCGCTCCGAACACCGGATCATATCCTTTCAAGGCGATCAGGGATTTTGCTCCAGGTGTGAGTTCCAGCGTGATGTTGCGGGCGGCGAGTCTGCGGTTCAAATCATTCATCTGCAGACTGACAATCTTCTCTATTTCAGAAAGCGTAAGGGGTTTGAACAGAACGACATCGTCCACCCGGTTCAGGAATTCAGGCCGGAAATGCAGTCTCAGATCTTTGAGAACGCTTTCCTTGGCGTGCGGTTCGATCTGGCCTTCGGGAGTGATCCCGTCCAGGAGGTGCTGGGAGCCGATGTTACTGGTCATGATGATGACCGTGTTTTTGAAATCCACGGTGCGTCCGTGACTGTCGGTCACACGGCCGTCATCCAGAATCTGCAGCAGTATATTGAAGGCATCGTGATGCGCCTTCTCGATCTCATCGAATAAAACGACACAATAGGGTCGCCGGCGAACCGCTTCGGTCAGCTGCCCACCCTCTTCGTATCCCACATAACCCGGAGGGGCACCGATCAACCGGGACACATTGTGTTTTTCCATGTATTCGGACATATCGATTCGAATAATGTTGTCTTCGGAGTCAAACAGGGCTTCCGCCAGCGTTTTGGCCAGCTCGGTCTTCCCGACTCCGGTCGGACCCAGAAAGATGAAGGATCCGATGGGTCTGCGGGGATCCTTGATTCCCGCCCGGGTTCGAATCACCGCGTCCGCCACCAGCCCGACCGCTTCATCCTGGCCGACAACCCGCCGGTGCAGGATTTCGTCCAGTTTCAACAGCTTCTCCCGTTCCCCCTCCATCAATCGGCTGACCGGAATACCGGTCCATCTGGATACGATATCCGCGATTTCGTCTTCGGTGACTTCTTCCCGGAGCAGCCGGTCGCCGTTCTGGCGATCCTGCAGTTTTTTCTCCATTTCCCCGAGCTGTTGTTCCAGGGCGTTCAATTTGCCGTATTTCAGTTCCGCCGCCCGGTTCAGATCGTATTCCCGCTCCGCCTTTTCGATGTCCGAACGGACCTGTTCGATCTGTTCCCGCAGTGATTGAACTGCGGAAATTATTTCTTTTTCGGATTCCCATTGAACCCGCATGGCATCCGCTTCCGTTCTCAAATCGACGATTTCCCTTCGGAGCGTTTCCAGTCGGGATCTGCTGGCCTTGTCTTTTTCTTTTTTCAGCGCCGCCTCTTCAATCTCCAGCTGCATGATTTTCCGGGTTACCACATCCAGTGCGGTGGGCATGGAATCAATCTCCGTGCGGATCATGGCGCAGGCTTCGTCCACCAGGTCGATCGCCTTGTCCGGCAGGAACCGGTCGGAGATGTACCGGTTGGACAGCACGGTGGCGGCGACCAGTGCGCTGTCCTGTATCCGGACGCCGTGATGCACTTCAAACCGCTCTTTCAGACCTCTCAGGATGGAAATGCTATCTTCGACTGAGGGCTGTTCCACCTTGACCGGTTGAAACCGGCGTTCCAGGGCGGCGTCCTTTTCGATGTATCTCCGGTATTCATCCAGGGTCGTTGCGCCGATACAATGAAGTTCACCCCGGGCCAGCATTGGTTTGAGCATGTTTCCGGCATCGATAGCGCCCTCCGCCCGGCCGGTGCCCACAATGGTATGCAGTTCGTCGATGAACATCAGAATACGGCCTTCGCTGTCTTTGATTTCCTTCAGGACGGCTTTCAGGCGTTCTTCGAATTCACCCCGGTATTTGGCGCCGGCTATCAGCGCTCCCATATCCAGCGCAAAAATGGTTTTTTCCTTCAATCCTTCCGGGACATCCCGCCGGACGATACGATGTGCCAGGCCCTCCACAATGGCCGTCTTGCCAACCCCCGGTTCCCCGATCAGAACCGGATTGTTCTTGGTTTTCCGGGATAATATGCGGATCACCCGTCGGATTTCGGTGTCCCGGCCGATGACCGGATCCAGTTTCCCTTTCTGGGCCTCCTCGACCAGATCCCTACCGTACAGTTTCAATGCTTCGTATGTGGTTTCAGGATTGGGGCCCTGAACCCGCTGGGATCCGCGCACGTCAGCGAGCGCTTGCAGAAAACGGTCCCGAGTGATCCCGAATTCACGGAACAGCCGCCCCGCAAATCCGGTCTCATCATCCATCATGGGCAGCACGAGATGCTCCACAGATACATACTCGTCATTCAATCTCCGGGCTTCCTGTTCCGCATCGGCCAGGAGTCGGTTCAATTTCTGGGTGACATACACGTTCCCCGGTTCGGCACCCGGTCCGGAGATCCGGGGTCGGCGTTCCAGTTCTTTGAGCAACCGATCCAGGAAGGTTTCAAGCGGGATATCCATTTTTTTCAGAAGCCTGGGAAGCAGGCCCTGGGTCTGCTCCAGCAGCGCCAGCAGCAGGTGTTCGGTGTCGATTTCGACATGATCGTACCGTGCGGCCTTGCCCTGCGCGTCATGCAGGGCTTCCTGGGATTTCTGGGTCAGTCGGTTGATATCCATTTCGGAGCACTTTCCTGTTGAGAATCCCCGCGGGTCATTTCGCGGATTTCTTTCGTCGGGAACCGGTGGAAGACGGTTTTTTCATGGTCAGGGATCGAGACAGAATCGAATCCATCCGTTTGATCATTTCCCTGGTATCCACGGGCAATCCGGCACTCATGGCGGCATGATCGTACAGCTGTTCCAGGACCGTTTGAGCGAATTCGGGATCGGAGTCTTTCATTTTGAAGAGTTTCTGAATGGTCGAATGATCCGGATCGAATTCCAGGGTCCGTTTCATTGCGGGCACTTTGTCATGATTCAGCGAGTGCAGTAACTGCTGCATGGCGCCGGTGATCCGGCCTTCGGGATTCAGCAGAATCAGGGGGCTTCCCGACAACCGCCCGGATGGACGCGCATCCAGTATTTTATCCTGGAGAACCTTCCGGAACCAGTCGCCCATCTGTTTGAGATCTTCCCTGCCGGCCCGTTCCCTGCCGGGTTCATCTGTTCCGGTCGGGACGGGCGGGAGATCCAGTTTTTCAGATTCCGCGGAGATGATATTTTTGTCCCTGTAACTGGCCAGATGGGTCATTACAAAATCGTCCACCGGATCGAAATTGTATATGATCTCGATATCCCGGGTCCTGAAAACTTCCATATACGGACCCGAGTCGATCGATTTCCGGTCGAATCCGGTGATGAAATATATTTCTTTCTGGGTATCCGGCATCCGCTCAACATACTGATCCAGGGATATGGTTTCACCCGGAGCGGTCTTGGAGGTTTCGAAACGCAGCAACCGGCTCAGCGCTTCCCGGTGATCAGGATCCGTCACGATTCCCTCCTTGATGAACCCGCCGAAGGTTTTCCAGAAGATGCCGTACTGTTTTGGATCGTCCCGGATCATTTCGTCGAGATGCTTGATGAATTTGGAAGTGAGAGCCCGGTTAATTTTCCGGACGAGTGCGCTGTCCTGCATGGTTTCCCTGGATATGTTTAGGGGAATGTCCTCGCTGTCGACAATCCCGTGCAGAAAGCGGAGCCAGGCCGGTAAAATCTCCCTGGCATGCCGCTCGATCAGAACCTTCCGGCAATGCAGATCGACATTCAGATCGAGTTTGCCGAAACCGAACCGTTCCAGATTTTCACCGGGAATAAAAAGCAGGGCATTCAGCGAAAGGGGCGCATCGGTTGAAAAATGCAGCCAATCCAGAGGTTCCTCCTGGACAGCGGAGATGAACTTGTAAAATTCCACGTATTCCTGCTTCTTGATCTCATTCCGGTTCCGGGTCCAGATGGCTTCCACCGTATTGATCTTTTCCTTGTTTACCAGAATGGGGAACGGCACGAAATTGGAGTATTTGTTGATGGCCCGGCGTATCCGGTAGGAGCTGGCATATTCCGTGGCGTCAGATTTCAATTCCAAAATGACGGTCGTTCCTCTGGACAGGCCGTCCCGTGGAACAATGGAATAGCCTCCCGACCCGGTACTGGACCATTCATACCCCTGGGAATCCGGGCGGAAGGAACGCGTCTTGACTCTGATTTTATCCGCCACCATGAAAGCGGAATAGAAACCGACACCGAACTGCCCGATCAGATTGATATCTTGTTTGATGTTTTCGGCGAGCTGTTTCATGAATTCGATGGAACCGGAATGGGCAATGCTTCCCAGGTTTTCAATCAGTTCCTCCCGGGTCATGCCGATACCGGTATCGGTGATCGTGAACAGCCTGTTGGCTTCGTCCAGGTCAATCTCGATCTTGAGGGGAAGATCCGCCACGGTTCTGGATGTGTCGGTAAGGGCCAGATGCCGGATCTTTTCCAGCGCATCCGCCGCATTCGAAACCAACTCCCGGATGAAAATTTCCCGGTCCGTATACAGGGAATTGATCACGATATCCAGGACATTCGCCACTTCCGCTTGAAATGTATGGATTTCCACTCCGTTTTCCACCCGGTCCGAAGACTTTTCAGGGTTCGTTTTTTTCGGCATATCAATCTCCCTTCATTCCGTTTATTTAGATCAAAAAACACAGCGGCCGGCAATACCGCTCCGGAAGTATTGCCGGCTCCTGCGCCTCCTGATCATTCCGGCATCACCCGAGCTTGACCGGTATTTTCTTGGGCTTGGCTTGTTCCGCTTTCGGGATGTCGATTTTCAGAACGCCATGTTTTATCTGTGCCTGGATACCGTCCGGATCCACCTGGTCGTTCAGTTCGAATTGACGGAAATAATTTGCCAGAGCAAACTCCGTCAGGATCGCTTCGCCTTCGGGATTCAGGCCTGTCCTGCCTTCGATGGTCAGGACGCCCTTGTCGATGTGAACATTCACATCATCCTGTTTCACTCCCGGCATGTCGCACAGAACAGTGAGGCGATCATCGGTTTCGTAGATATCCACCGGCGGTCGAAGATAGCGTTCTTCCCCCCGGGTCGCCGGAATGGCTTTCTGTGTTTTCATCGGAACGGTTTTTTCTGTCATGATGGTCTCCTTTCAACCCTCCGGAAAGGGATTATCCTTCCTTGATGGCAATGTATTTGGGTTTTGCCGATTCCGCCTTCGGCAGGCTGATCGACAAGATGCCGTCGGTGTATGTGGCCGATACTTTTTTATCATCCACAAACGACGGCAGTTCCAGCGTCCGGATGAATTTGCCGGCTGCCCGTTCGCATCGATGGTAGTCATCCTGGTCGACCGCATCGCAGGTGCTGACCTTTTCACCTGAAATGGTCAGCGTGTTACCCGTAACCGTCACTTCGATTTTCTTGGGATCCAGACCGGGAGCCAGAGCTTTGATGTCGTAGTGATCGCCATCTTCTGAGAGATTGATCATCGGGTACTGACGGGCTGCGATACCGGGCAGAAACGAGATCCGGGAAAACGGGAAATCCCAGGTATTCCAATCCCCGAAAATTCTGTCTAAATCCCGTTTCAACAAGTTCATCTCGTCGAAAACATTGACGTATCTCATGTGAACACCTCCTTGAATGTTGCAGGGTTTCGGGCAGGTTCTTTCCGAGAACACCGCCGCTTTTTCACTCCTCCAATAAAGCAACCCCTGTGCCAACCGGCACGAAACAATAAAAAACTTAAAATACAATAAGTTATCTAAGCCGATCGTCGAGTCGGCATTGGAAGTGGGTTTGAGATACGACGCTGCCGCGCCACATCTGCGACGTCGCAGGGAAGCAGGACCGTCGCACCTGTCGGGAAATCAGCTTCCAGGCAGGGGGTTGTTTATTTCAATAGATTGGATACAATCGCCGCGGTTTGCAGTTTTCGGAAAGGATTTTTTTGCGAGGAGGTATCAGGATGAAACTTACAGCGAAAGAGTATATTGAAATTGAGGACCGGTACGGGGCGCACAATTATCATCCCCTGGATGTGGTCATTTCGAGGGCGTCCGGTGTCTGGGTGGAAGATGTAGACGGCAACCGGTACATGGATTTTCTGGCCGCCTATTCAGCGGTGAACCAGGGGCATTGTCATCCCCGGATCATCTCGGTTTTGAAGGATCAGGCTGACAGATTGACTTTAACGTCGCGGGCATTTCGGAACGATCAGTGGCCGATGCTGGCCCGGGAAGCCTGTGAATTGCTCGGGTATGAGATGATTCTGCCGATGAACACCGGAGCCGAGGCGGTGGAAACGGCAATTAAAGCCGTGCGTCGGTGGGGATACCAGGTAAAGGGGATCCCGTCCGACCGGGCGGAGATCATCGCATGTGCGAACAATTTCCACGGGCGCACCACGACCATCGTATCCTTTTCCACAGAACCTTCATACCGGGAAAATTTCGGCCCGCTGACTCCGGGATTCAAGATCATACCTTACAATGACAGTCAAGCGCTGGAGAAAGCCATTTCGCCGCATACCGCCGCCTTCATGGTGGAACCGATCCAGGGGGAGGGCGGTGTGGATGTACCGGATGAAGGATATCTGAAGAAGTGTTTCGACACCTGCAGAACCCACAATGTTTTGTTTGTTGCGGATGAAATTCAATCCGGGCTGGGCCGGACCGGAAAGATGATGGCATGCGACCATGAAGGGATCAAGCCGGATATGGTCATCATCGGGAAGGCCCTTTCGGGAGGTACCGTACCGGTTTCCGCCGTGCTGGCGTCGAAGGAGATCCTGGGTGTTTTCAAACCGGGAGACCACGGTTCGACCTACGGAGGCGCACCTCTGGGTGCTGCGGTTGCGAGGGAATCGCTGAGGGTGCTGGTGGAAGAGAAACTGGTCGAAAAAAGCGCCGAACTGGGTGAGTACCTTATGGGGGAACTCCGGAAAATCAACAGCCCTCATGTGGAAAAATACCGGGGTAAAGGACTGTGGATCGGCATCGTTCTGAAGCAATCCGCCGGCGGCGCCCGACGGTTCTGCGAAGCCCTCATGCAAGAAGGACTTCTCTGCAAGGAAACCCATGTGAATATCATCCGGCTGGCGCCGCCACTGGTCATAACCAGGGATGAACTCGACTGGGCGCTGGACAAGATCCGGAACGTCCTGACCCGACTCTGAAAAAAACCGGACAGCCCGGGTGCCGACCCCGGCGGATACATGGAAAAAGCGTAACGGATCGCTTCCGACCCGTCCGTTTTGACAAAAACCGAGAATTTTTATATATATAATAATCATGAAAAATCGAACGAAGCCGTTTGGGAAATCATCGGTTGACGGGTTCAGGATATCGGGACTGGTTCTGGTGTTTTTGCTTGGATCGAGTTTGACTGCCGAACAACCAAAGGATTTTGCCATGCAGAGAAAACAGATGGTTCGAAGTCAAATTGAGGCCCGGGGTGTTCGGAACCAGGAAGTGCTCAAGGCATTGCTCAAGGTGGAACGTCACCTTTTTGTCCCGGAAAACGTCCGGTATCAGAGTTACCTGGACGGCCCGCTTCCCATCGGCGAAGGACAGACCATTTCCCAGCCTTACATCGTTGCCCTGATGACGGAACTTCTGGAACCCGATTCGGGCATGAAGGTACTTGAAATCGGCACGGGATCGGGATATCAGGCGGCGATTCTGGGTGAATTGTGCAAGGAAGTCTACACCATCGAGATCGTTCCGTCTCTGTATGCATCGGCCACTGCCACTCTGGAAAAGCTCGAGTATACAAATGTTCATACTCGACTCGGGGACGGCTTTGCCGGCTGGCCGGAACAGGCGCCGTTCGACGGGATCATCGTCACCTGCGCTCCTAAAAAAGTTCCGCCGCCGCTGCTGGATCAAATGGCGGAAGGCGGCCGCCTGGTGATACCGGTGGGCAAGTTCTGGCAGGAACTCAAGGTGCTGGAGAAAAAGGAAGGGAAGATCCGGGAGCGGGATGTCATTCCGGTCCGGTTCGTTCCCATGACTGGTGAAGCGGAAGAGATGTAATTCTGCCGGTCCGGTTATTCCAGCGATCGCCTGCAAGCTGTAGATTGGTGAAAAAACAGTGTACACTGGCATCCGATGACTGGTCATGCTCGCCTTATCAACCGATCGTCGGCGCAGGCGCTGCTGCGATGGTCGGTCATTCTGTTCCCGTCGATCGCAATCCGGATCGTTTACGGGCGAATGATCGCGGGGCAGCCCTACTTCGCCAAGTATCTCACTCTGGCCCGGGATCTCTTTGGGTCGAATGATCCCGGACCGTTCACATCCAGTCCGGTATACATCGTCATTGTCGCTTTTCTGACCAGGGTCCTGGATCTGGACCCGGATCAGATCCGGCTGGTTCAGTTCCTGACCGGTATCATCTCCATCATCCTGATTGTCAAAATCGGAACGGTGATTTACGGAAGGACCGCGGGGACAGTGGCCGGTATTATCGCCGCCCTGTTCGGTCCGGCGGTTCTCTATGAGGGCGACCTGGTGACGGCGTCATGGGTCGTGCTGCTGTCTCTCACGGCAGTTCGAATCCTGCTGATCGCCGATCAACGGCCGGGATACGGGACATGGATTCCGGGTGGAATCATAACGGGTCTGCTGGCCGGGATCCGCCCGACGCTGATTTTACTGATTGTATTGGGTGCGCTGTTCGGTGTTACGGGAACGGGGGATTTGAGTCGTCGGTGGAAGCGGATTGCGGCTTTTCTGGCTGGAGCGGCTGTCGTCATCGCGCCCGTTACCCTGGCGAATTATATCCGATGCGGCGAATTGATACCGGTAACGGCCTCCGGCGGCAGCGTTTTCTATTCGTCGAACAACTTCCGGGCAGTCGGGTTGGGTTATTCCCCTCCGGAAGCGTTGACAGAACTGGAATATCGGGTCATGCAGTCCGGAGATGTCACTGTTCCTGTCGAACATCGGCTTTTCAAGTATCTGGCGGAGAGAGCGTCCGGGCGTCGGCTGACGTATGGGGAAGTTTCGAAATTCTATTTCCGGGAAGGACTGAATTTCCTGTTGCGGGATATACCGGGAGGATTCAGGCTGTGGGTCAAAAAAGGCGCTTATTTCTTTAACGGTTATGAAGTCCATGACACGGCATCACTCATTCACGCCAAGATGTTGATGGAATCCCGCCTGCCGTTTTTATTCGGTTTCGGATTTCTATGGGTTGCCGGTTCCACCGGCATTCTCATCGGCACCTTCCATTTCAGGCGATGGCTCCTGATGATGATATTTCTGATACCCCACTGGATTTCAGGAATCGTGTTTTATGTCAACGGCCGGCTGAGACTGCCTGCCGCTCCTTTCCTGATCATATTTTCCGCTTATGCAGTGGTTCGGTTATGCGGGGATATCAGAAAGCTCCATCCCAGAGCTTTTCTGATCCTGGTCTGGGTCCTGGGTGCGACCGGTCTGATCAATCTGGATGATGATGCCCTTCGGTGGCACCGCGAAATGAAGACGCCGTCGTTTTATGCCTGTATGGAAGGAACCAGACAGCTGAATAGCGGCGATTTTCAGGGCGCAAGCAAGTCGTTTTACCGGGCAATCAAACTGGATCCCCTCGGTGCCAGGGAAGCGCATTCCGGTCTTGCAGCCATCCTGATGCGCCAGGGAAACCGGATGTCGGCGGAATTGGAGAACCGGCATGCCGCCGGGATATGGACGGCTGCGGAACTGATCAAGTATCCACCCCGGTATGAAACGGAATGGATTCCACATCAGATGGCACTGGCTGCCGCCTACTGGCGGGAGAACGATCTGGAGCGGGCGGCCCGGCTGTTTGAGAAAATCCGTGACAAATGTCCCCAGAAACCCGATCCGGAGTACAATCTGGCGGTGTATCACATGTCCACAGATCCGCCCGATCGCATCCGGGCTCTGGCTTCCGCACGGCGGGCTCTGGAACTGGGAATGAAACTGGATCTTCATTCAACCCGCGCTCATGTGCTGATCAACGGGATCCTGGAGGATCTGGGGCGTGACCGGGAAGCCCTGGAAGTCCGCAAACAGATCGAGTGGGAACGCTCATTCATCTGGGGTCACCGATGAGTATTCCTGGATATCCGGCTGTCAATTGAGAACGGCAAGTTTTTTCCGGTCCCGTATTTTCGCCACCGGGACGTCCCGCGCGAACGTCTGGAAATTGTGAAACGCCCGGCTGGAGTCCCGGTCGACCACCCTGACCGGCCATTCGTTGTTCAATTCCTCCAGGGTGTTGTCCCAGGTCCTTTCTCCGATGTCTTTTCTCAAATCACCCAGTTTGTCTTCTGAAATTTCATACAGATTGAAATCTCTGAACCCGCGCCAAATCAGATTCGAAACGGTTTTTTCGGCGTCAAGACGGGTGACCACCACTGTGGGACCATTACTCACCAGGATGATAAAGGCCTTCATACAATCCTCCTTTAACAATATCCACTTATTATTATATCTTATCTGGAAATCACGTCAAAAATGGAGATGCCCGGCAGGTTTAGAATGTGAAATTGAATCCCAGGGAAGCGCTCAGCTCCGAAAGCGCCTTCAATTCCCCGTATAGATGAACCTTTTCGGCGATCTCATAGGTGATACCCCACAAAAGAGAGAAGTTCTGGTCTTCGCGCACATCATAGATCTCCTCGGTTCTGGTCTGGGAACTCCAGTGATAGATGGACACCTCATACTCGACATCAACCCCCGAAAACTGGATCCCGGTATATAAAATGACCGGGCGGTAAGCCTGCCAGGAAACGATGGCAGACGCCTGATATTCCGTCCAGGTGATATCCTCCTGAGTGCTTGTTCCCCGGCTGACGGATTGATCGGAGTAATCCGTTTGAGACCGGAAAGCCTGGCCGTCGAGACCGATCCGGATATTTCCCTGCTGAAACTCGGCGATGCAACCCCGGAATCCCATTCCAACTCCCAGGCCCCAGTCGGAATCGTATCCGTCATGGGTATCGGTCTGGAACAAACCCGCCTTGATGAAAATTCCCAGGCGATTCAAAATGGAATAATTCAGGCTGCCGAGAATGCTGGCGGAGATGACGGTTTCCTCGTTATCCAGAGTTCTCTGCATGAAATTGAATTCGGCACCCAGCCCCAGCGAATTGGAGCCCGGTCGCAAGGTGGGATCAGCGATTCCGGAGGCCATGCAGGTGAACGGAGACATCACCGCCACCAGGCTCAGGACAACTGCGCTGAAAAAGATCTTCGATCTGGTCATTTCCACTCCCCCGGGATGAATCAAACTGATTTAAAGGAACAGTCTTGACTTCTCAGTCTAGCCCGAATTGCCCGCGTTGACAATACGAAAACGGAGCCATAATATCCTGATTTGTCATCAGTCTGCAGGACAATTCCCGGAGGAATCATGTGAAAGGATTAATTTTAAGTGGCGGCAAGGGAACGCGGCTTCGACCGCTGACCTACACCCGGGCCAAACAGCTGGTTCCGGTTGCGAACAAACCGGTCCTGTTCTATGGTATTGAAGCCATGGTCGATGCCGGGATCAAAGAGCTGGGCATTATTGTCGGCGATACCAAAGCAGAAATCATGGAAGCGGTCGGGGACGGCTCCCGCTGGGGATTGAAAATTACTTTCATCGAGCAGTCCGCTCCCCTGGGGCTGGCTCATGCGGTCCTGACAGCCGAACCGTATCTCAGAGACGAACCATTCGTCATGTATCTCGGAGACAATCTCATCCTGTCGGGAATCCGTTCCCTTGTGGACGAATTCCGGAACGGTTCGGCAAACGCGCAGATCCTGCTGGCCAAGGTGCCGAATCCGGAGCAGTTCGGGGTTGCGGAACTGGTGGATAACAAGGTGGTCAAACTGGTGGAGAAACCCACGGAGCCTCAAAGTGACCTGGCGCTGGTGGGTGTTTACATGTTCGACAAGACCATTTTCCAGGCAGCCAAACGAATCCATCCTTCCGCCCGGAATGAACTGGAAATCACGGATGCCATACAGGAACTGATCAACATGGGATTTCAAGTCGATCCACACGTCGTCAGGGGATGGTGGAAAGATACCGGAAAACTGGAAGACATGCTGGAGGCGAACCGAATGGTTCTGGACAATCAAAACAGCCGGATCCTGGGAAACGTCGATCAATATTCGCAAATCGATCATAAGGTTGTCCTGGAAGACGGCGCTCAGGTGGTTCGATCCACCATTCGGGGACCGGCGATCATCGGCGCCGAAACGCAGATCATTGATTCCTATATCGGTCCGTTTACGTCCATCCAACATCGGTGTGTGATCCGGAAGGCTGAAATCGAGCATTCGATCATCCTGGAACAGGCAATGATCGAGAACATTGCCGGACGAATCGAAGACAGCCTGATCGGCAGATTTGTGGAAGTGATTAAATCGCCATGCAAACCCAGGGCGTTCCGGCTGGTTCTGGGAGATCGCAGCGTGGTGGGCATGCTTTAAAGGGGGAGACATGATTGATGGCGTCGGCGTCAAACATTTGAAAGTGATTCCGGACGAACGGGGATATCTGATGGAGATGTTCCGATCGGACTGGCCGGAATTCCATCGTTTCGGACAGGCTTATATTACGGCGGTGTATCCGGGAGTGGTCAAGGGGTGGCATTACCACAAGAACCAGACGGACAATTTTATCTGTGTGTCGGGAATGGCCAAAGTGGTTCTGTTCGACGGCAGGGAGAAATCCCCCACCAAAGGCGAAATCAACGAATTCTTCATCGGCACGCTCAATCCCCAGTTGATCGTCATCCCACCGGGGGTCCTGCACGGATTCAAGGGAATCTCCCAGGATATCTCCCTGATCGTCAATATCCCAACCCAGTTATACCGGTATGAGCAGCCGGATGAATATCGTCTGCCGGCACACACCCCGGACGTCCCGTATGACTGGAGCAGACAAGATGGGTGATCGATATCTGATAACCGGGGGAGCGGGTTTCATCGGATCGAATTTCATCCGGTATCTTCTCGGTAAATACCCGGATTGCCGGGTGGTCAATCTGGATAAACTCACCTATGCAGGAAACCTGGAAAACGTCGCCGATGTGGCGAATCACCCCGGGTACAATTTCATTCACGGTGACATCTGCGACATGGAAACGGTGGCGGCCGTCATAAAGAACGGCGTGGATTACGTGATCAATTTTGCCGCTGAAACCCATGTCGACCGGTCGATCATGGATCCATCCGGATTCATCCGGACGGATGTCATGGGAACTTACGTTCTGCTGGAAGCTTCTCGGCGTCATCTTGTTAAGCTGTTTGTTCAGATTTCCACCGACGAGGTTTACGGATCCATCGCGGAAGGGTCATTTTCGGAAGCGGATCCGGTGAACCCGTCGAGCCCTTATTCCGCTTCCAAGGCCGGAGCGGAGCTGGTCGTGAAATCGTTTGTCACAACCTATGGATTCCCGGCTGTCATAACCAGGGCTTCGAACAATTACGGGCCCTACCAATATCCGGAGAAGCTGATTCCCTATTTCGTGACCAATGCGCTGGAGGATCAGCCGTTGCCATTGTACGGTGACGGCCTGAACATCCGGGACTGGCTTTTTGTCGGAGATCACTGCAGAGCGCTCGATGTCATTCTACGGAAGGGTGTTCCGGGCGAAATATATAATATCGGGGGGGACCGGGAATGTACCAATATTGAAATCACCCGGAAAATACTCGAACTGCTCGACAAACCGGAATCACTGATCCGGAAAGTCAAGGATCGTCCCGGGCATGACCGGAGATATTCCATCGATTCGTCCAAAATGCATGCTCTGGGATGGTCTCCGGATCATGATTTCAATCAGGGGATGATCGAAACGGTAAGCTGGTATCGGGAAAACCGGGATTGGTGGCGCAGACTCAAGATTCGCAGCAGCGAGTATTATCGGGATTGGTATGACAAAAAATTGGGCATGAAACCATGAAATATCTCGTTACCGGAGCTTCCGGAATGCTGGGCAGGGATCTTGTATCCTGCCTGTCTGAAACGGGATCGGTGGATGCCGTGGATATCGAGGATTTCGATATCACCGACCTGGCGGCGTGCATGCGTGAAATTCGCGACCGGCGTCCGGAAACGGTCATTCATGCCGCAGCATTCACCCAGGTGGACCGGTGTGAGACGGATATAGAGCTGGCGATGAAGACGAACGGAGAAGGCGCCGGCAATATCGCCCGGGCCTGCCACTTCGTCGGCGCATCCATGGTGTTCTTCTCGACGGATTACGTATTCAACGGTCAGTCGGATCGCCCCTATACGGAATCAGATCGGCCGGACCCGGTATCGGTGTACGGGCAAAGCAAGCTGGAGGGTGAAACCGAAGTGGTATCGATGCTGCCGGAAGATCATCTGATCATCCGGACAGCATGGCTTTTCGGAGAATACGGTAAAAATTTTGTAGACACCCTCATCGGACTGGCCCGGAGCCGGGGGGAGGTACGGGTGGTTGACGATCAGCACGGGTGTCCCACCTATACCCGGGATCTCGCCCGGGCAACCCGGCAGCTGATTCAGAACGGAATCCGCGGTATCGTCAATGTCACCAACAGCGGGTCAACCACGTGGTTTGGATTTGCATCTCATTTCCTATCCCGCATGCAACTTCCCGCCCGTGTTATTCCCGTTTCCACTTCGGAATATGTTCTGCCGGCCCGCCGGCCCGCTTTTTCGGTTCTGGCCCCGGACAAATTCAACCGCATTGCCGGTACGCCGATGCCCCGGTGGACCGATGCTGTGGACCGTTATCTGGCGGCAAAATATCGGGTTCATAACCGGCAGGAGAAGTTTCCATGAAAGTATTGATAACTGGCGTCACCGGGTTCGTCGGCAGTCACCTGGCCGATTACGTTCTCGAAAACTGCCGCGGGGTGGAGTTGTTCGGGCTGTACAGGTGGCGAAGCAGAACCGAGAATATCGAGCATTCCCGGCAATTCTTCGAGATGATCGAATGTGACCTGAGGGATGCATCCAGTGTCCGCAAGGTGATCAACAAAATCCGACCGGACCGGATATTTCATCTTGCAGCCCAGAGTTTCGTTCCGTCATCCTGGAACGCCCCCACCGAAAGCGTTGTGATCAATGTTATCGGACAGATCAACATTTTCGAGGCGATCCGGGAGGTCGGGATTGATCCGTGGATACAGATTGCATGTTCGAGTGAAGAATACGGGATGGTTTACTCAGGTGAAATTCCCATCAAAGAAACCAATCCGCTCCGCCCGTTGTCACCCTATGCGGTCAGCAAGGTCGGGCAGGATCTTCTGGGATATCAGTACAGCATGAGCTACGGATTGAAGGTGATCCGGACTCGGGGATTCAATCATACCGGACCGCGCAGGGGAGCCGTTTTCGTGTGTTCCGATTTCGCCAGGCAGATTGTCGAAATAGAGAAGGGTCTGCGCAAACCGGTGATCATGGTGGGAAACCTGGAAGCAAAGCGGGATTTCACGGATGTCCGGGACATGGTTCATGCTTACTGGCTTGCCCTGGAGGGGAACTGCGTTCCCGGCGAAGTCTACAATATTTCGTCGGGAAAATGCTGGGAGATCAGGGAGGTCCTGGAGATGCTCCTGGAAATGACGGATGCGGAGATCGAGATCCGCCAGGATAAAAACCGTCTCAGGCCGTCCGATGTCCCGATTCTGCTGGGGGACAATTTCAAATTCAGGCAGGCAACCGGGTGGGAGCCGATGATACCGTTTCAGAAAACGCTGCGCGATATTCTGGAATACTGGCGGTGCAGAATCAATTGAAAGACGGGACCATGAATGATCCGGTTGCTGTGACAGGGGGAGCCGGTTTTGCCGGACGGTACCTGGTCAATCTCCTGGCGGCGGAAAACCGCTGTGTGCATGTCCTCGATCGGTCTCCAGCCCCGGTTGAGGAACCGGTGGATGCCCGGATTACCTTTCACCGGACGGATTTGAACGAACCGTCCGGGCTGGCGGATCTTCTGGCCCGGATCAATCCAGTGGAAATCTACCACCTGGCAGGCATCGCCAATGTAAAAAATTCCTGGGACGGGGAGGCGCACACTTATGTTGTGAATGTCATCGGTGAAGTCAACCTGTTGTCGGCACTCCGCAGCACCGGCCTGAAAGCGGATGTTCTCGTCGTCAGCTCAGGGGAGGTTTACGGTCAGGTTCCCGAAGAATTGCAGCCCATCCGGGAAACCCGGCCCCCCGATCCCAGAAGCCCATACGCCGCCAGCAAGGTGTGCCAGGAAATTATCGCCCGTCAATACGCACGGCAGATCAAGGGCAGAATCATAGTGGTTCGTCCGTTCAATCATATCGGTCCCGGACAGCATCCCAGCTTCGTGACATCCGATTTCGCCCGGCAGATTTCCATGGCCGAAAGAGGCATGATCGAACCGGTTCTGAAGGTGGGAAACCTGTCCGCATACCGGGATTTTACCGATGTCAGAGACATGGTGAGAGGTTATGTGATGGCCATGCGGTCGGGTCAACCGGGACAGGTATACAATATCTGTTCCGGTACAACATATCAGATCCGGCATATACTGAATCTGCTGCTGGAAATCAGTTCAACAGATATCGAGATCGTTATCGAGCCCGAGAAATTCCGTCCTGCCGATATCCCGATTTTGTGTGGGTCATCCGAACAATTCCGACGGCTTACCGGGTGGAAACCCGGGATGAGGATCGAGGAGACACTGGGGGAAATTCTGAATGACTGGCGGAATCGGATTGACTGTTGACGAACCGGGCTTGCATCGGTATTAACTCCCGATACAGCCGTTCGATCTTCGGGATCATTGTGGACCAGCCGTGCCGTTCGGTTACCGCTTCAAAACCGTTCCGGCTTAATCCGGCCGCCAGCTCCGGATTCTGGATGATTTGCCGTATTGCGTCACTCATGGCGTCATAATCGCCTGTCGGAACAGCCAGCAGCTCCCGCCCGGAGATAAAGGATTTGGCCAGATCCTCGAAACACACAACCGGTTTGGATGCCGCCAGATAATTCAGGATTTTAATGGGGAATCCGATACATTGAGTCCGCGGGATGACGGCCACATCCGCCGCCGCCAGACTGTGTCGGTCCCATTCCAGACCGGTTCTTTGAAGGAAATGGATTCGATCGCTGATGCCGGCCTGGTGTGCCAGAGACCGGAGAGATTCGGGTGCGGATCGGGCGACGATCAACAAATGGGCATCCGGAACATTCCGGTGCAGGAACTTCATTGTTTTGATCAACGCATCGCAATTTTGATAGGGCTGCAATCCGCCTGTATACACGATCAGGGGTTCCCCGATCAGATGAAATCGATCCCGGATCAATCGACCGTTCCCCTTCAAAAAACTGTCCGGATCAATGGCGGGCGGGATCAGGTGTATTTTCCATCCGGGGATACCCGTATCCAGCAGGTATTGATATTGTTCGGCTGAGAGTGCGATGATCCGGTCGGCTCTGGATGGTATCCAGAGATCCAGTTTTCTGCCGGCGGCCCGGGCGGCGCGTTTTGCCAGGGGATTTCTGAAATAACTGGGCAGTTCGTGAAGCATGGTGTTGTGGGCGTGATACAAAACAGGAACCTGACTGAAATACCGCGCAAAATAACCCGCAACGGGCGCTTCGTAGTTGTGGGCATGGATAACATCGATATCGGTGGACCGGAGAACATTCAGGAGTTTCCAGCACAACAGCGCGTCGCAGATCGGTTTACCGGGTGAGATGCCGGAGGATATTTTCCGATAGAACGGCACGCCGGGTATCCGGTGAATTCGTAACCCGTCAACATGATAATCCCGTAATCCCAGATGGTATGTAATGACATGGATCTCGTGACCCCGGCGGCTCAATTCCAGAGACAATTCACGGATCAGCCCGGACGAAGCGAACGCAGCGGGAAACGGGCAGGCCGCCACCATGGCGATTTTGTAAGGTCCGGAAAGATCTCGGTTCATCACCTGCCGACTGTAACACATTACAATACCGGATTGACACTTTGCCGGCTTTATGAAACAATAAATCATGTGGCGAAAATCAGGATGAGAAACCGGGAGTGAAACATACAGTCTTTTTAAACCTCATCTTCACGGTCGTGTTGATGGTGCCGCCTGCGTTCGTGCAGGTGATCCCGGAAAGTGAGGTTGACTCCGGGGAGATAATTCAAAGACCGCCGATCATTCCATCTCACCAGCCGGTGGAAAAGGCTTTGGAGAACCAACCCATCCCGATCGGCATATCCGTTCAGGGCGCTCGCCTGGAGGATCGGATTATTTTGAATTTCAGGGAGAAGGGCCGGTTCGATTTCAATTCGATGGTGATGGGTTACAATCCCACCACTAAAAATTATGAGACCGTGATCGATGAAAATTATCATTCCAACGAGACGTTCGAATATTACATTGAGATCTTTCCCCAGGGTGCATCCAAGATCCGGGTCCCGCCGGAGAACAATGCTTATTTTGAGATACGGTCGCACAAGAGCTCGGCCGATATAATACGGGGTATCCTGATCGCGCTGCTGATCGCTTCCCCGGCCATCGTCGCTTATATCGTGAGCCGCGTTCACAGGGCGCATGTCAAGCGGACCACGATTCATCAGCAAAAACTCCGGCAGCGAAAGCGGGAGTTGACCAGGCAGCGGGAGAAACACTACAAGGAGTATTTGCGGAAGTTGTCGGGAGGCCGCGGCCCGGTTACACCGACCAAGTCGGGAGTCTCCAGGCCGGCCAGAGCCAAGAAAGAAGCCGAACCGGATACCACACCGGCCGTTCAACTGCCCAGACGGGAGACTCCGACACCGGATCTGGATGAAAAAGTCAGCACCCTTGAATTGAAACGTGAACTGGATGAAATCCTGAGCGGGAGAGAAACACGGGCCCAGACGGGCAGAACAACCCCTCCCCCGGGGCAATCCGACAATCGGGATCGGTCTGCTCACCCGTCCAGCCGGCAATCAACCCGTCGGCTTCCTCCCCGGCCGGATCGATCCGCGGAAGACACGGGGTCTATCGGTGCAAAACAGAAGGAGAAGACAGGCCCCATTCCGAGTGATGCAATTTCGGACAAGTCGAAAAAGGATTCCCAGCCCGTGAAACCCAGGAAAACGCTCAAGAAAACCGAAAGAGACAAGCTTCTCGATATCCTCGGACTCGATGATCTCTGAAAACCACCGGTTGCCCGACCCCCGGATTTTACAGATGTCTCGGGAATATGACGGGTATTTCAAAATAGACAGGGCGGTAATCAGAATGCCCCGGCTGGACAAGTCCGGCGAACGGACCATCACCCGGTATGTTTTCGAACGGGGTGATGCCGCTGCCATTCTGCTGCACGATTTTCAGCACCGGAGTCTCCTTCTGGTTCGTCAATACCGTCATCCGGCTGCGGTCCGCGGGGAGACCGGATGGTTGTACGAAATTATTGCGGGTTCGATCAAACAGGGTGAAAACCGCGTGGAAGTGATTCGAAGAGAAGTTCTTGAAGAATCGGGAATAACGATCGGTTCGATCCGGCCCATGGGGATGTTCTTTCTTTCACCCGGGGGCTCTTCGGAGCGGTGTTTTCTGTATGAGGCATCCGTGGACACGAGAGGTATGCAGGGCAGAATCTGCGGAGAAGCCGGCTCCGATGAGGATGTATTCGTGGAAATCATGACCCTGGATGTTGCAGCCCGAATGATACGGGACGGGCGGATCGCGGATGCCAAGACGATCATTGCCGTTCAACACCTGCTTATGGGGAATGTCGAAAGTTGGGGAAAATAATTTTTCTGGGTGTTTTGATCTGTTTTTCCGGAGCGGCGGCTGCGGATTACTATGTCGATTATTTTTACGGCAGTGACACGGAACCGGGAACAGCCTGGAACCGGGCAAAAAGAACGTTGCTGGCGGCAGTCGAAACCGCTTCAGCCAATGACACGGTGCACGTGACCGCTGGAACTTACCGGGACCCGATTTCTTTGAAACCGGGGATGTTGATCCTGGGCGGGTATGCTCCGGGAGGAGATACCCGAAATCCCGGGATTTATCTGTCGGAATTGAACGGAATGAACATCGTCCAGATCATGCGGGGAGCCGAATCCTGCGAACTGGACGGGCTGATTTTCCGGGACGGTTATGCGCCGGCCGGGGGAGCCCTGATCATCAGTTCGGCCAATATGACCGTCCGGAACTGCCGGTTTGAGCAGAACCGGGCATGCTCGGATGACCCGGACGGCGGCGGCGCCGTTTATATTTTCAATTCATCTCCCGTCTTTCTGGATTGTTCGTTTACCGAGAACGGGATCGAACCCGCCGATCCGCAGCCCGGTCTGTATTTGACCGGCGGCGCGGTCATGTGCTGGTCCGCATCCCCCGTCTTCATCAGGTGCCTGTTTCAGAGGAATACCGTGCCGGATGGGGACGGTTCCTATCTGTCCCTGGGCGGTGCCGTTTTCACCATCAATTCGACACCCCATTTCGTCGAGTGTCGGTTTCACGGAAACGAATCGCTCTATGGAGGTGCCCTGGGCTGGTGGAATCACAGTGCTGCGACGGTTGCGGGCTGTTTCTTCAGCAGTAATATCGCCGGGGAAGGTGGTGGTGCGATCGCTTCCATGAGCGCTTGCGACTGGCGAGAATCGCGAATCATCGACAGCGTGTTCGAATGCAATCAATCCAATGCAGGCGGGGCTGTCGCCGGTCTCCAGGAAACCGACCTGCTTCTCTCCGGAAACCTGTTCATCCAGAATACGGCCGCCGATCGGGGCGGCGCGGTATTCGGATTTCACAGATCGGTCATCCGGATCGAAAATTCAACACTGAACGGCAATATTCTCCAGGGCGGAAGCGTCCGGGGAGGGGCTGGGATCTACATCGGCGATGATGTGCAATACCATATCGTTTCCAATATCATAACAGGCGGTGTTTTCGGTGAGGGTATTTATCTCGGTGACGGCGACCATGCCGGAAGCAGCGTCACGCACAACTGCGTCTTTGGGAATACACGGGGCAACTATGGCGGCAGCATCCCCGATCAGACCGGTTTTAATGGAAATATCTCCAGCGATCCTCTGTTCACCGGGGATGCGACCGGAGATTACCATCTCAGCCAGATCAGTTCCGGACAGAACCGGGACAGCCCGTGCGTCGATACCGGAACCGATTCGATCGGACGGAGAGGTTCGACCCGGACAGACGGCGGTTTCGATCAGGACCCGGCGGATATCGGCTATCATTACCGGCGGACCCACTGTCTGATCTACCTGGACCGTTATTACTACCGGGGCGGCGATAGCATGAATGTTGTTCTGCTGAACGCGGGGAACCGGGCGATTGCGGAAGGAATTCTGTATATCGCCCTTCAGATCGGGGAATCGTTCTGGTTCGTCGAATCAAACGGCGGTTCTTTCGGTTTCAAAGACGTTGCCATACCGTTCGATGACCGGTTTGTTCCGTCGTTCGATGCTCCACAGAATATTCTCTCCATCCCGTTTCCGGACGATCCCCTGCCCAGAGTATACGGGATCTGGCATTCCGCGCTTCTGGATTCCGGCACCTTGGACCTTCTGGATTACCGCTGGACCGCGTTCGAACTGTATCCGGGATGAACGTAAATTGCAGATATGATCCGCGCATTGCCGATCGTTATCTGAAACTTCCAGTGAAACGCCCGGTGTCAATCTGTCTTCCGATTATCCTGCCGGGTTCGCTTTTTTTCATATTTCTGGCGGGGATGTTCGAACCGTCCGGAGATATGAAATGGGTCATTCCGGTAGCCAGGAGCCTGATCCAGCGCGGCGATTTGAATATCGATGAATACATCGCGGAAGGGGAACAGATTGATTTTTCGGTCGAACCTGTTCGGGGACAGTACTATTCCATATTTCCCTACGGCGTTTCGTTGATCGCCGTCCCGTTCGTTTTCATCGTCGATCGGATGGTGTCGTCTGTGGAATCCGTCCGGATCGGCTCCGGTCTCCGGGTCGTCTCCGACAAGGGTATCGAGCGGATCGCGGCATCGTTTCTGATGGCGGTTGCCGCTCTTTTAGTGTACTGGACGGCGCTTAGGCGGACCACCACGATCAAGGCTGTGGTGATTTCCCTGATTTTCTCGTTCTGCACGCCGGTATGGTCCACCGCCACCCGGGCGTTGTGGCAGCATGGTCCCTCCATACTGCTGCTGTCCGCTACCCTTGCTCTGCTGGCATACGACGTGAAAAACCCCCGGCTCGTTCCATGGAGCGGCATGACGGTGGCGGCTTCCTTCCTGATGCGGCCCACCAACGGCATATCGCTGGCGATCATCACCGCTTTTGTCTTTATCCGGCATCCCCGGAAATCCGGCTGGTTTCTGTTGTGCCTGATATCGGTTATCGGGCCTTTCTGCATCGCCAACCTTGTGATTTATCGCTGCATTCTCCCCCCTTACTATATGCCCGGACGCGTCGGAACTTTCGTTCAATTTCCCGAAGCGCTCATGGGCAACCTGTTCAGCCCCGCAAGGGGTCTTTTCGTGTTCTCGCCTGTTTTCCTGTTTGTGCTTCCCGGAATCGCACTGCTGCTTCGCAGAGGGAAATTCCAGATGCTTCACGGATGCCTGCTGGCCATCATCATGCTGCACTGGCTGGTCATTTCAACCTTCAGGCACTGGTACGGCGGATGGTGTTTCGGGCCCCGTTTCTTTTCGGACATGGTTCCATATCTGGTGTTCTTTCTGATCCCCTGCCTGGACTGTTCATTCAGCCGATTCAAAAACAAGTTGATGTACCTGGTGTTCTGGTTTTCCGTTATGGTCAGCCTGTTTATTCATGCAAGGGGGTCGCTGTTCTGGGATGCCAACTTATGGAATGCCCGACCGGTCAACGTCGATCAGGATCCCGGCCGAATATGGGACTGGGGCGATCTTCAATTTCTGAGAGGGCTTGTCGAACCACCCCGATAAGCTGTCCTTTGAGGCCGGTTCGCTACCGGTTGTTTACAGGCCGAAAACATCCATTTTGTCGGGGTATTCGACGATGAAGGAAAGGATGACGTCGCGTTTTTCGTCCGGTTTCAGCGTCAGGTCCCATTCGATCAGACCCTGGGAGTCCGGTGCGGAAGATTTGGGGTTTGTTTTCAAATCGAGGATGCCGATCCGTTCGTCATGGCTGACCGGAACCTGATCCCGGAGCGTCAGGAAAGCGTCGTGATCCAGCCGGTTCTCCAGTTTGATCCGGTATCCGAACCGGTACCGGACTTTATCCTGAAACAGACCCGCCGATTCGCGGTGACGTTCGGTTTCCTCCCGTTCGACCTTGATCCGGTCGTCTGTGCCCAACGCCAGATCGAATTCCTCCCCGGGCACGATAACCTCGATCCGTGACGATCCGACATATTCCGTTCCGTTGAATGACCGGACCTCCCCCGGAAGAAACGGGCGGTCGCTTCCGTTGATTACTTTGGCGGTCAGGTAGGCGTGGGGGGACAGTTTGGGGGTGCTCCGGTAGCTGGTGGCGGTGGTAAAATCGTGGGTCGATATGGTGACCCGTTTCAGTGTTCCATCGCCCGGAATACTCCAGCGATTGGGTATTTCAAAATGGAGAGAGGAACCGAAGGATGCCACGATGGATTCCATGGGCTGAGCGGCGGCCGGCGGAACTGCCGAAGTTTCCATTGCCAGCCCCTCTCCTGCCATCTCTTCATCGGCAGCCTTGTCATATCCGGAGTGCATTCGAGCGCGTTCTTTTTTCTCGTAAACGACAGGCTCCCGGATGCCGAGGACCCAGGGATTTAATTCCGGAGCTCCCGCACCCAGCTCCGGACGGGCCGTGGACAGGATGATTTTGACACCCTTCCAGTCTTCCCCGGTCCGCTGCACCACGTTCGCCCCATAGGTCCATTCGAGTTTTTCGGTTCCGGGATCGAATCGCGCGTCGTAAACGGGATACCATGAAGCGCCGTGCAGCTGGTAGGAAAGCTCGATCTGATACAGGCCTTTCAGGGTGACAAGAAATGACAGTCCGGCTTCCAGAGATTCACGTGTGTTCTGGGATTGGAGCTGCCGGAGTTCGTTCTGGAGTTTTGTGATTTCCTTCTGTATACCCCGCCTGGCGATTTCATTAGTTTGCTCCCTGGAAAGACTCCCCGCCAGGCCGTCGAAAGCATAGGTCGCGGCAGCCTGGTAATCGGCGACGGAGACGGGTTTGCCGGACAGCTCTTCCTGAGCGCCCCGGGCAGCCATGGCGCGGATTGATTGGAAAAACTCCTGCTGGGATTTTACCAAAAGCGCTTCATTCTCGAGTGTTTTCAACCTGTCCTGAGCTTCCTGAAGGCGGATTTCGAGATCCCGGATCGTTTCTTTCTGGGTTTCCGAATGATACTTCCGGGTGATATCCAGCCCGGCGATTTTCAACCCGGCCGGTCCCGAAGCGTTGATGCGGACCGAATTCCGATCGATATGGGGTGGCAGTCCGGTAACCGTGACAGCTTGAATTCCGTGATCCAGAGTCGTTTCAAGGGTGCGAACGATTTCAGCCCGGTCCTGGAAAACCGTAACCTGTGAAATCGTCCCGGGGTGTTCCCCGGCAAAGCTGCTCAGGTTGCCGGAGCCCAGCAACAAAACAAATGCAACTAATCCTGTTTTCCGGTTCATAATGTCCTCCCGATCATTCCATCAGGGTTATAAACGCACGGGATTCCGTAAAGTTTTAGCGGTCACATTTTTCCCAGCGCTCCCAGAGCGGTGCCGATCTGGCGCACGGCCGCATTGAGATTTTCAAGTGATGCTGCGAACGACAACCTCAGAAACCGCTCCGCCCCGAATCCGTCTCCCGGAACCGTAGCAACCTGGGCGGTATCCAGAAGGTAATCCGCCAGGTCGATGGAATTTCGAATGGTCCGCTGGCCATCTGAAGTGTCGAAATATTCCGATATATCGGGAAATATGTAGAATGTGCCTTTCGGTTTGGTACACCGGATGCCGGGAATTCGCAGTAATTCCCCATGGAGAACATCCCGGCGTTCCTGAAACTTTTCGGTGAAAGCCGCCACATTCCGCTGATCCCCCGAAAACGCCTCCAGAGCGGCGTATTGTGCAATGGAACATGGATTCGAAGTCAGGTGTTCCTGGAACGATTTCATCCCAGCGATGATTTCCTGCGGTCCGGCGGCGTATCCGATCCGCCATCCGGTCATGGCATAAGCTTTGGAAACGCCGTCAATGGTGATCGTCCGGTCGTAAATCTGCTGGCTCAAACCGGCACACCGAACGAACTTGAATCCGTCGAAAACGATCTTCGAGTAGATTTCATCCGCAACGATGTAAAGGTTGTGACGGGTGCATATATTGAGTATTTCCATGAGATGCTCGATGTCATATGCCGCACCGGTCGGGTTACAGGGATTGTTGAGAAGGATTGCGCGGGTTCTGGGGGAGATGAGTGATTGCAGGGCCGGCGGATCGATCAGAAAATGACGCTCCGGTGTTGTTTTCAGGTAAATGGGATTGCCGCCGACCAGTTTCACCTGTTCCGGGTAGGAAACCCAGAACGGCGTCGGAATGATGATTTCGTCGCCCGGATTGACGATGGCGGCCAGGGCCAGAAAAATGGAGGCTTTGGCTCCGGGACTGACGATGATCTGGTTGGGCTGATAGTCCACCTTGTCGTCTTTTTTCAGCCGCTGGGCAATGGCGGTCTTGAGTTCTGGAATTCCATCCGCCTGCGTGTAGCGGGTCTGGTTGGCTTCGATGGCGTCTTTGGCTTTAGTTTTAATATTCTCCGGAGTATTGAAGTCCGGTTCCCCCACACTCAGGTTGATGATCGGTTTCCCCTGTTTCTTCAGGCTTTTCGCCTTGGCGGAGATCCCCAGGGTCACCGATGGATTGATGTTGGATATCAGTTTTGAAAGCATCTGTTCCCCCTTGCAGTTAAATAAAAACCTATTCCCCCGGCAGGCCTTGAAAAAACCGGCCGGGCGTGATCCGTCGAGAAAAACCGAGTATATCCGAAAATACGTTTCGATGAAATGTTGTGTTGCACACGGCATGCACTCCCGCCGGAAGGGAATTAATCGATTCAATTGACAGGAAGCGGTGAATTTACTATGGAGTGGATTTGATTCCGTGCCCGGACGGCATGCCGCCGGGATTGTCTTAACAATCACCACAGGGAGAACCCATCATGGCGAGATCAAGTGGATATTACCTTGAACCGGATGTGCGGGCGGACAAAATTGTTTTTATCAGTGATGATGATCTATGGCAGGTCGGTATTGGCGGGGGAATCCCGGTCAGGTTGACATCCAATCAGGGTATCACAGCAAATCCCTTCATCTCGCCGGACGGCAGGCATGTCGCCTTCACCGGGCGGGAAGAGGGCGGACCGGAAGTTTTTGTGCTGGAACTGGAAACGGGAAATTTCAGGCGACTGACCCATACCGGAGGATTGATAACCAAGGTGGTCGGCTGGGATCCGGCTGGAGATCAGGTTCTGTTCATCACATCCGCTTCAGAACCGTTCATCTCCAATACAGTTTTTCACCGGATCCACAGGGACGGAGGTGTTCCCCGGAAATTGGACTGCGGGTGGGGATCCAGTATCTCCTTCGGGCCTTCGGGAGGCGTCGTCATCGGAAGGTTCGGGCGTGATCCGGCTCAGTGGAAACGGTATCGGGGCGGCCGGATGGGCGAAATCTGGATCGACCTGAAAGGATCTGGGAGGTTTCAAAAACTGCTGGATATTGAATCCAACATAACCCACCCGCTGTGGATCAAGGACAGGATCTATTTCATGGGCGATCATGAGGGTTACGGCAATTTGTATTCCTGCCGGCCGGATGGATCCGGTATCACGCGGCATACCGATCATCAGGAGTTTTATGTCCGCAATCCGCGAACCGATCAAACCCATATCGCCTACCATGCCGGCGGAGATATTTATCTGTTTGATATCAGGAGCGGAACGAGCAGGCGGGTGGAAATCGATTTCAGGTCGCCGCGGCGCCAGCGGCAGCGTAAATTTGTCGATGCCGAGCGGCATTTGGAATCCTACGACCTGCATCCGCAGGCTCATTCACTAGCGCTGACTGCGCGCGGCAAACCGGTCACGTTTGCCCTGTGGGAAGGTGCCGTCCGCCAGCACGGCATCGGCGAAGGACCGGTGCGGTACCGCCTTGCCCGGTGGCTCCACGGCGGGAAAAAACTGGCCGTCATTTCTGATGAGAACGGCGAAGAAGCGTTGGAGATCCACTCCGCCGATATCGGAAAAACTCCCAGGCGCTTGAAAGACATCGATATCGGCCGCCCCATTCTCATGGAAACTTCACCTGTGAAAGATGAGGTCATCCTGACCAATCAGCGCCAGGAGCTGATATGGATCGATATCGCATCGGGCACCGGTAAAATCCTGGATCGAAGCCTGTGGCACCGGATCGACGGTTTCGCTTGGTCACCCGACGGCGAATGGGTCGCCTACAGCTTCGGAATAAGCCGCCGTCGGTCTGCGATCAAATTATGTAAAATCAGCACCGGTAAATCCGAATTGATCACCGAACCGGTATTGCACGACATCCAGCCGTCGTTTGATCCCGAGGGGAAATACCTGTACTTTCTGTCCCACCGGATATTCGATCCCGTAACCGATAACATGGCCTTCGATTACGGTTTCCCCAAAGGTGTCATCCCCATGCTGGTGACGCTTCAGTCGGATACGGTTTCTCCTTTCATCCCCACTCCCAGGGGACCCGGGGAAGAACCGGCCGGTGTCGGCGATCCCGGTAAAAAATCCTCCGGATCGGGTAAGGCAGCCAGGATCAAAATCGATCTGAAGGATATCCAGAACCGGATCGTTGCTTTCCCGGTACCGGAAGGCAGATATTCGGATATAGCCGGGGCTGGAACCAGGGTCTTTTTCATGGATTCACCGGTGGAGGGGACCCTGTCCCGGAGCTGGCTGGATTCTGTTCCCGGCGCAAAGAATATATTGAAGGTCTACGATTTCGAGAAACAGAACCTGGAGACTTTCGTGACGGAAATCTCCGACTACCGGCTCTCCCGGTCCGGTAAAACCCTGGCGTATCAGTCCGGTTCGAAACTGAGGGTCATCAAGGCGGGAATCAAACCGGAAAAGGATCAGGACAAGCCGGATCCGGGACGGGAAACCGGCTGGATCGATCTGAACCGGATCAAGATTTCGATCGAACCGCAGCTTGAATGGCGGCAGATGTTCCGGGAAACCTGGCGGTTGCTGCGCGATCAGTATTTTATCGAGGATATGGCCGGTGTGAAATGGGACAGGATACATGACCGGTATGTTCCGCTCGTCGACCGGGTTTCCACCCGCTTTGAACTGTCGGATCTGCTCTGGGAACTGGGCGGTGAGCTGGGCACTTCCCACTGTTATGAAATCGGCGGGGATTACCGCAGACCGCCCGTATATCCCACCGGATTGCTGGGTGTTGACTGGGAATGGGACCGTGCAGCCAGGGAGTATCGCATCACGCACATCGTTCGGGGCGATTCATGGGACGATAAACGGAATTCACCGTTCAACCAACCCGGCATGAAAGTGGAAGCGGGTGATCGACTGACTGCCGTCAACGGGCGACCGCTGGACGAAATGAATCCGCCCGGCAAATATTTGGTCGGTCTGGGTGGAAAGGAAGTCAGCATCACGGTTCGGAAAGCCGGAGGGCGAACCAGGGATGTGACCGTCCGTGCTTTGAATTCGGAACAGCCTGCACGCCTGATGGAATGGATCAACCGGATGACCCAGTACGTTCATGACAAGAGCAACGGTCGGATCGGGTATATCTACATGCAGGATATGGGATCAACCGGTTTCTCGCAGTTCCACCGGGCGTTCCTGTCGGAGGTGGAACGGGAGGGTCTGATCATCGATGTACGGCACAATGCAGGCGGGCACGTGTCATCCCGACTGCTTCAGAAACTATCCCGGAAACGTGTGGGATGGGAAATAACCCGGTACAACCAGGTGGTCCCGTCACCCGGCGATGCGGTGGACGGACCGATGGCAGCCCTGTGCGATGAGTTCTCCGGATCAGACGGGGATATATTCGCCCATCATTTCAAGCAATTGAAGCTGGGCCTTCTGATCGGAAGGCATACCTGGGGCGGCGTGGTCGGACTGAATCCAACCCATCCGCTGGTGGACGGGACCGTCACTACGCAGCCGGAGTTTTTCAACTATTACGATGATGTGGGATGGATGCTCGAAAACAGGGGAGCGGAACCGGATATCGAAGTTGAATTCCCTCCTCAGGACGCGGCCAAAAACCGCGATCCCCAGCTGGACCGGGCAATCCGGGAAATCATGAAACAATTGAAAACCCGGAAAAGGAGAATACCGAAACCCCAGGAACGGCCGTCCCGGCAACATCCCGACTGGCCTCCGGTCACCAGACCGAAAAAATCCTGATTCCATCCGGATTATCCCGGATACGACCATTCTCTGGCATGCCGTCATGACCGACCTTTCCCGCAAAGGGGCGAGGGAATTCATATTTGTCCGGACATCAGCTTCCGCACGATTTGTTCGGTTTTCGATCTGATCAAATGTGACGCATCCGCCAGCATTCGCTCCAGCGGGATCGGTTCATCGGCGAGGCCATAAACCGCCTTCAAACCCATTTCCAGCAACATTGCCTTATCCGATACCCGGCCGGCGATGCCGATAACCGGTATGTCCTGTTTTCGTGCGGCCACGGTCACTCCGTGAACCGTCTTGCCTGACAGAGTCTGCCGGTCCATGAACCCTTCACCGGTCAGGATCAGATCCGCTCCGGCAATCCGTCTGTGAAATGCACGCCATTCCATCACCAGATCGATTCCGGATGTCAAAGGTGCATTCAAAACCGTGGCAAGGGCAGCCCCGATGCCGCCGCCAGCACCGGCCCCCGGCAGTTCCGAAACCGGTTTCCCAAACGCTCCGGAAAGAACTTCAGCAAAATTGCGCATTCCGGATTCCAGCAGATCCTGCATTTCACTTGTAGCGCCCTTCTGAGCGCCATAGACCCGTAAGCATCCGGTTTCACCCAGGAGCGGATTGAGAACATCGACGGCACCGGTCACCCGGACTCCTGCCAATCCTGGATGCAGTCTGTCCAGGCCGAGCGATCCGATGTCTCCCAGCCGTCCCCCGCACATCCGCTCCCTGATTTCATGCCCGGATTGATCGAAAAAGCGCACACCGAGTGCCTGCAGCAGGCCGGTCCCGCCATCATTGGTCGCGGTGTCGCCAACACAGACGATCAGATGACCGGGATTCGGCTTCAGCATCCTGCTGATGATTTCCCCGGTTCCATAGGATGTTGTCCGTAGGGGATTTCGATGCGGAATCGGCGCTCGGTCCAGCCCGGATGCACTCGCAGTCTCGACAGCGCCGATGGATCCGTCACCCAGCAGGGCGTAATGTGCATCTACCTTTTTACCCAACGGGCCGGAGGCTCGAACGGATATCATCCGACCTCCGCTTGATTCCGCCAGGATCCGGACGGTGCCGGAACCGCCGTCCGCCAGGGGGATGAGTTCGATTACCGCCCCGGGGACAGCAGCCAGCACACCCTCGGCCATCGCCCGTGCGACGTCGCCCGCCGCCAGGCTCTCCTTGAACGCTCCGGGCGCAATCACAATTTTCATGTTCCGGCCTCTTTCCTGAACGTCGGGTCAGATATCGAGACGAGACGTTTCACCCGATTCAAGATCCAGGAAATGAATCTCAAATCCGCTGCATCCCGACGGCAACAGGCGAATCCTGATATCATGATCGACACGAACAGACATAATATATGTTTTGATAACCGGGAATCCATAAGCAGGAAATTACAGGATTTCCGTTCCGGATGACAACCGGTCGGGTTCAAGACTCGGGATCGGCCCCGAACAAATACTCAAGTTGAAAACCCGACTGGACGGATTTACTAATAATGTAATTCCGGGAAACAATCTGGCCGATAGGCTGTCAGTGGAATAAGTTGTTTATTTTCAGTGAATTATCCGGATTTCGGTTTCATGAGGCCGCCGATGGCACAGGGCTTGCTTTCCAGGCGGGTGTGGATTGAGATTCAATATGGTTTTCTTAAGGAGAATCGATCATGGGAAGAATGACTCTGGTTAATTTGAACATGCTGTACATGCGTTCGACGGATACGATCGAGCGGGAAGTGCATGTGCCGCTGGGGCCGTTGTATCTGACGGCGGCGCTGGAACGGGCCGGTCACGAAGTCGATTTCAGGGACTATCAGCTGTCTCGTTATGACGATCCATTTGACACGAAGTCGATCGTGGATTTTCTTCAAGATCCCGCCCCGGTGCTGGGAGTATCATGTATGGCTAATCTGCTTCCGTTCACCATCCTGGCGTTGCGGGAATTCAAACGGAGATATCCGGAAGTGACCGTGGTGATGGGCGGGGTCGGTCCGACGGCGGTGGAACGTGAAATATTGACGGAGTTTGACTGGATCGATGTAGTGGTACGGGGGGAAGCGGAGATTTCCGGGCCCATGCTGATGACGGCTCTGGAAACGAAAAGACCGCTTGAAAGCGTTCCGGGGATATCCTTCCGGCAGAACGGTCAATGCGTCAGCACTCCGGCGGCACCCCGGCTGGAGGACCTGGATTCGCTCGGCTTGCCGGCCTATCACAAGATCGACCTGCGGCAGTATCAGGGATACAACATGGTGACCAGCCGGGGATGTCCGTTTCCCTGCACTTTCTGCAGTGTAGCGCCTATATGGGGACGGCTCCCAAAACTCCGGTCGGTGGACAACATCATCAAGGAGGTTCGGTTTCTATATACCCGTCACGGTGTGGACATGTTTCTGTTTCAGGATGAATATTTCATTTCCACGGCCGCCCGATGCCGGGAATTCTGCGACAAGCTCCGGGCCACCCGGATGCCGGTCAAATGGAAATGTTTCGGCAGAATCAACCTGACCACCCGGGAGATGATGGAGGAGATGACCCGGTCGGGGTGCGTGGAGTTGCGTTTCGGCGTGGAATCCGGTTCCGAACGAATCCTGAAACGGACTCGCAAGGGATTCACTCCCGGACAGGCGATCCCGGTCATCAGCGAAGCGGCTCGGTTGTTCAACGGAGTGGATGCCTTCTATATCTGGGGGTTCCCGTTCGAGACCATGCAGGATTTCGAGCAGAGCCTGTTCCAGATGGTGACTTTCCGGATGATGGGAGTCCGGATTCTGCCATCCATGCTGTGCCTGTTGCCCCAGACCCAGATATACCGGGATTACATCGATACGGCGCCCCTGACCTTCTGCAAGGAGCTGTTTCCGGATTACATGGTTACCGGGCACGAAATCAAGCGGTCCGCGAGGATATCCATTCTGGAGAAACACAGGGTGATATTCGATTTCATCGAAAACTATCCACGGATATTCCCCGGATTTTTTCATATCGGTCTGGAGCAGAACATCCTGCCCAAGCTCCGGAAACTGGAGACTTTCGGGTTTTATACATCCGCTGATCCGGACAATTGCGATGCCGAATCGAGTGCGGTTCAAACCAAGCACCTGACCACCTCTCCGGTGGTGACATAAAAGGAGGATCATCATGGGAATGCCGAGGACAACCATAGTGGGCGGACGGCCTCCGGGCCAAAAAGACACAACGGGTAAGATCCCGGTGGGCATGGAACAGCTGGTGCATTTCGCGGCTCAAAGCGGGGAGCGGCATGAGCAGTTTCTGAACGATCCCCTCGGGTTTGCCGATCAGTCGGGAATCGTCCTGGATCCGTGCGAGAGGGCGATTCTGCAGGTTATCGAGAAAGACCAGTTGAGAATGTTTGTCGAACAGGTGAGACCCAGGATTCCCGAACGCCGTCAGTTCATCAAACAGGCAGCGGGACTGATCGGAGTGTTCAGCGTGGGACTGAGCGGCAGCATCCTGCCGGGAAAGGCCAGAGCAGCGCTGGGGCTGGCACCCGGTGCTCTGCAGGCGGGTCAGACCGGACGCAAAACCAGGAAACTGGTTTCGGCGGGCATCCTACCCCGTTACCAGGGTCGACCACCCTGGCTTCCCATCGCAACCAATACACCGACTCCGACCGATACGCCCACTCCAGCCGGTACCCAACCGCCGACCAGTCCGCCACCGACACCCACCGACTGGCCGACACCCACGCAATCACCGTTTCCCAGCCCCACCGGTATCCCGACGCCGCCGCCCACTTCAACCTGGAGCACACCCACACCCGCGGGTATCATGACCGAAACGCCGACACCCCGGCCGCCATCGTCGACACCAACCCGAACGGTGACACCGGCCGGGACCATGACCGGGACCCCCACGGCAACGCCAACGGTCCGACCCTGGACACCGACCGGAACGCCGACACCGGTAGGGATCATGACCGAAACCCCGACGCCATCTCCATCACCCACCCTTGCCCAGATGGGCGTCTATATTGATATGCCATCCCATTTCTATCGCCCGGGGGATCCGTGCAAACTGAAGGTCAACATATGCAATCCGGGGACGAAACAGGAGGATATTCCACTGTTCATCGTGCTGCAGATCGGCAGCATGTTCTATTGTGCACCGGATTGGGACGAAGCCAGCTATTACCGCATCACTTTACCCTGGGGATGGACTTCCCTGGTGATCATCGACGAATTCAACTGGCCGGGCGACGTCGGAACCATGGACAACCTGTTTTTCTGGGGGGGAATGACATCCAAAAACTTCGATGAAGCCTTGGGACACGTGGATTCCTGGAAATTCGGTTATGGGGAATGAACCGGAAGTGACATTTTCCGGGCGGTAACATCCATCATCCAACAGTCCTTGACCCGGATGTTCAGGTTCACGAAACCGGCTTCAATGAGATAGTGCCGAAGCAGCTTATCGGTAAACCCGGTGTGATGGAAATCCCCCGAGTCCACCTGGGATCCGAACAGCGCCTGGATCAGTTTCATCTGCTCCCCGACACTCTCTTTCTCCTTGGATTTCAGCAAATCGAGTAAACCGATCACATTGGGTACCCGGAGATACAAAGTGCCGCCGAGAGTCAGAACGCGGTTCCATTCTTTCAGTACGGACCCGGTCTCATGCCGGTAGAGATGTTCCAGCAGATCCTGAGCAATGATCTCAGTGGCGAATCCATCCCGAAACATGGCAAGGGTCCGGGCATCGGCGACGATATCGGGTGCGTGTGAAAATTTGATGTCAATATTGATGCAATCGGGCCGCCGGTCAAATCCGCATCCCAGATTCAACCGCCGCAACCGGACAGCCGGGTTGACTGCCTGTTCAGGCGGCTCCAGATCGCGAACCCGGTAATACTCATCGGAATTTTGGATAATGGCTTCGATCCGGGCATAATCATATTCTCCATCCAGGATCTGACGGGTGAAAAACTGCAGGCCCTCCGGATCGGCAGTCCGGTTCAAGAGCTTTTTATACAGCGAGTTGATCCTGTTTCGGACCCGCCATACTCTGATGCGTTCTCTGAAAGATTCCAATTCAAATCTCCGGTCTGATCGCAATGATCCTGCCTTAAAGCACCCCGGTTTTCAAGCGGAAGCGGCCGGTATGTTCCCCTTCATCCAAGTGCATCCCGGACGGCCAGAAAGATTTGCATTTAAACCGGGTTTTGCCAATACTCGGGTTGAGACATGGGAGAATCTGGCATGAAGAAATGGTCCTGTGCGATACTTGGCATATTGGTTTTATCCGCTGCTGGATGCAGTGTTTTCGACGATGATAATGGGATAAGTTTTTCCATGGAATTCTGGATGACCGGCCGGGACGGATCGGATACGACGAAGTTTGAGAACGGGGAAAAAATTTATTTCCATTTCAAGGTGACCAACGATTCCTGCTGCCCACGTGAATGGAATCTTCCGGACAGCCGCCCGTATGCAAATTTTTATGTCTACCAGGGCAATGCCCTGATCGGTCCGGCATGGGACGGCCCGGTAATCTATATTCCCCGATCCGGAACACTGCAGCCGGATGAATCACTCGTCTTTGAAATGACCTGGGTGGATGAAACGGGAAGTCACAACCAGAACACTCCGCTTCCAGCCGGGCAGTACCGCGCCGTCTGTCATTCGGATGTCGATTTCGAAGATATTGAACCGCTGAAGGACAGCAAACTGGATTTTTCCGTAGCGCCCTGACCGAAATATGCAGGATCGATATGAAGGCTTTCAATAATAACCTGATCGAGATACTGATGATCGTGGTTCTGGCGGGTCCGGGAAGAGTTACCGCACTGGATGCGCCTAAGCCGGTCCATCATCTGGATGCGGTCGAATCCGAAATATTGGTTTCGATCAATGCGGAACGGACCGCATTCAACAAACGCCTGACTCCGGGATACCGCCCGCTGGTGATGCTGAAACGCGATACGGATTTACAGAGAATCGCGCGGGGACATTCGGACGATATGATCCGCCGGTCGTTTTTCGAACATGCCGATCCCGGCGGCAGGTCGTTCCAGGAGCGTATCATGTGGGAACACAGGCGGCTGATCACCGCCGGCACCGGAGAAAACATCTGGAAACAGGAAAAGCTGGACCCGGAGGATCCCGATACGCTGGCCTGTCGAATCGTGGCGGACTGGATGGGGAGCACCAAACACCGTCTGAACATTCTGTCGAATGCGTATACCCATACCGGTATCGGCGTATCCTGTGAAGGTCTTGTCATTACGGCAACCCAGGATTTCGCCGGCGTGATAACCTATATCGATCCGCCGCTTCCCGTGGCTGTGAGGCGCGGGCAATCGCTTCAACTGGTGAACCGGGAGATCGGGCGGCTTGGTTCACTCGAGAAATTCGATTTCTGGGATATCGACAAACAACGGGCGGCCAGAAACCCGATCCGGAACAAATCCGGCAAAATCGATGTTCCGACTGGAAATTATCAGTTCCGGTTCTATTTCTCTCAGGCAGACCGCCGGGGCTGGATCATCTATCCCGGACCATTCGTTCGTGTGGAATAATGGTCACTTACATTCCGGGCGAGATTCCGACCAACGCACTGATCAGTGCGGGTATGTTCGCGATCATGTGGAGAACGATAGCCGTGACCAGACTTCCGGTGCGTTCCGCATAGTGTCCGGCGACCAGCCCGATCGTCGTGGTCAGCAGCACTATGTGGATAACCGGTCCCCAGCCGGCACCGGTGGACAGCACGATGAAATGTCCCAGACCGAACAGAACAGCTCCGGTGACCACCGGCAGGCTCAGTTTCAACTTGAAAATCCGTAATGTCACGGGACTCAAAAGCGCCAGGAAATTTTGTAGGAATCCCCGAAACAGGAATTCTTCGCATACGCTGGCATAAATCACGATGAATACAAATATCTGACCGGCCGACATCCCCTGCGCCTGACCGCCGGGCGTCCCGCTGCCGGTCAGACGGGAGATCAGATTCGAAACGGGCACCAACACGATGTTGGCGGCTGCAAATATCAATGCCAGTACCAGAACGGGGCGGATTAGATTACGGAGATTGACCGGTCGAAAACCATAGCGGGAAAGGTTACCGCCGCTGTATCGGATCATCAGGCTGAGTGAACAGACCAGGAAAACCGTGTGAGTGGCGAAACTGTCCGGTATCCAGGAATGAAACCGGATGAATTTCCATTCGGAAGCCCAGATCCCGAGACCGTAGATTCCCAGACAGATCAGGACTCCCGATACGAAACGGTTACATGGATTGATATGCTTCAAAACCGGTCCATCTCCCCTCTGGAACCGGCCGACAATCCGGATGCGGTTCAGTTGTAACCAAAGGTCACCACATCCCAGTCATACACCTGCTGGCCGGTTTGATTCAGGGTCGCACCCCAGAAATTCAGCCCCATTGCCGATCCGCCCACGGCCGGCCATGTGAAATCGAATATTCTCAGGATCTCCGACGCACCGGCGTCCAAGCTCCGGAAATCCGAATCCAGGTACTGGGCCCAGGATGGATAGAAGAAGAATTCTCCGTATGCGTCCAGCGCGATGATGAGCATGAACGAAGTGGTCTGGGAAGCGTTGTTCATGAGCCAGGTATCGAAGATGAACCGGTCCCCGGAAGAGAATATTTCCTGATTCAAGGTCAGATCGATGGAAACGGGCTCAGGCGGTCCGGCTCCGCCGGTTCCCAACACCATGAAATCATCGACATTCCAGCCGCCCAGGTTCATCAACGCATCCGTGATGAACCCGAACTTGAAGGCCACGGTGCCGGAAGCGACCACGGATGCGGGGACTTCATACATGAGCCGGGTCCACCACAGGTCGCAATAATCCGCTTCGGGATTGGTAAACAGGACGGTGTCGTTGGCAAAAAAGTCGGCCTGATCAGCGCTGCGGGGTTCCACGGTCAGGCACCGGGCGAACTGCACGTACACCCGGTCATAACCTGAAACGTTGATGTCGGGTGACCGGAGATGACTGTTCTGGCTTTTCTTGTGCCTGCCGGTATCTTCCAGTGTATTGCCCCAGAAGCTGGTTCCGGAAAAAGCCGTGTGCGGGTCATAAACCGCCACCTCGGACGCAACGCCATGCTCCCAGTCGTCGTTGGATCCCACATGCAGCCAGCCGTTGTCATCCGCGGTTTCAAAATCATCATAGAAAATAAGCTCGAACGGACCGGTGATTACGTCGAACTGCAGATCGAAATCAAAGGTGTCCGTTGTTACCGCCAGATTGAATACGACGCGTTCGCCCGCCGGGGTCGCCCCGGACAGGGCGACCTGGAAATGGGGGGACTGGGTGGCCTGACCGGTGCCCTTGCTGATGACCGGGAAATAAGCCGTATCCTGGATCACGGTCACATAACTGCTGCCGCCGGTGAGTTTCCCGGTGACGCCCGTGGCCTGGAGCGTTCCGAAATTGTATAGCGTCACGGCTAGTGAGACGGTTTCACCGGGATCCAGAAAGGCGTCCCCGCTGCCGCCGGACACCTGATATCCATCCACCCGCAGGAACGGCCGGCGGACGGGTTTGAACATTGGTTTTACGGAGTTGGAACCGATCCGGCAGGAACCGTATTTGATGTAACCGAATCCGTTGTCACCCCAGGACGGTCCCCAGGAATTCTTGATCAGCCAGGCACCCTGGCCGCCGCACTGGCTGTCGTCCCACCCGATGATGATCACGGCATGATTGGTCGGATCGTCGCCCGCGTGTTCATAACACCCGGAAACATAGGCATACCAATCTTCATAGACATGCACCGAACACGGCACCGGGCCTTCCGCCAGTGCGTTCTTGATTGCATCGACGTTGTTGTTGATGTCCTGGTAACCCATCGTGCCGGAAATCTGGGGACAGGAATGATTGCAGGGGAGATTGTCGACGGCCCGATAGGGCATGCAGGCCTCCACAGGGGCACCGCCGACATCCCGGATGTAATTCAGGGCAACCCGGGTGTTCCCGCCGCCACAACCCATTCCGTTCTGATTGCATTCAATCAGCCACTGCTCCGACAGATCCACATCCTCATCAAAATAGATCTTGTGCATGTGCTCGATGGTGCCAATGGCCGCGAACGCCCAGCAGCTGCCGCAGTTTCCCTGGTTCTTGGCATACGTCGTACCGTTCTGATCCCGCCAGTCGAAATTGCTCGGATACCGGCCGTCCGGTTCGTATTCCATGTATGGATCAACCTCCACGGCACCTTCCGGTGGAATATAACCGCACATGGCAGCCTTTTCCGCGTCGGAAAGGCGGAAAACCTCCGTGTCGCCCGCCGTCCAGTCATACCCGTTGTGAAGGATGGATTCCTGGATCTGATCCAGAGTCGGACCCGCCCACGCCGGCAGGATAAATACAAATGAAAAAAGACAAAACAAGGAATTTCTGAGTAAATTCATCCGGATACTCCCCTTTCAAGTCGTTGCAGCCAACGGCGATGCGAACCCCTTCTGATTTTGATCTTATCTTCCCGGAATGGAATTTTCAAATTTAGGAGCATACCGGAAAAATCGCATACCGCATGTCAATATCCGACGCCCTTCGATCCTCCGGTTGGAGTATCCGGGGAAATTGGCTACACTTAGCGCATGAACCGGGATCCGGAAATTCAGTGAAACCGGAAGGCGGAATTGTCATTTCATCGGAACTGATCATCCGGATGGGTGAGTTTCTGTTCGAAGTCTCCCGGAGTGGCGGCCCGGGCGGTCAGAACGTCAACAAAGTCAGTACCAAAGTGACGCTGCGGTTCAATGTCACCGGTTCGCCTTCGTTGACCGGAGAACAAAAATCGCTGATAGTTTCCCGTCTGGAAAACCGGATCACCGGATCCGGTGACCTGATCTTATCCTCCCAGCGGTTCCGAACGCAGAAGGAAAATCGTTTGGAAGTCATCCGCCGTTTCATCACCCTGCTTCAGACCGCCCTGCTGCCTGAAAAAGAAAGAGTGTCCACCCGCGTGCCTTTCGCTCAGAGACAAAGCCGGCTGGCGGATAAGAAATACCGGGGGCGGATCAAATCGAAACGGGGGCGGATCAATCCCGGGGAGATGGACGAATGACGGCGGCAGTCCGGTAAGCGGATACGGGGGTTTGTCCCTGCCGGTTTCCCGCCCGGGAGCACACTTCGGGATATCCTGTACAGGCCCGGTGTTTTCTCAGTCAATCGAGCATGAAACCCATCGCATCCGCCGCGGGATGCTCCGGTTGGTAAGAAATAACCGTTGAGACCACATGCGCCAATATTGGCAGGCAGACAGTCATCAAACCGAGGTTTCGCATTGTGTGTCCTCTTATTTCCGCATGACGATAGGAAGCGGCATCAAAATTATCAACCACCGAAAATCCTCGACCGTGAACCATATGCCGGGATATACTGCCCGCTCGCGCCGTGTTTTTCAGGGAGCGGGAAGAACGGTGTGTTTCATCGAAGGGAGAGGGGATTTTGGATCTTCGGGACAGTCGCTGGATGGTGCACGGAGCGCTGATTTTTATTCAATTTGCTTTCGGCGCATTCCATGTTATGGCGAAATATGTCCTCGGCAACATGCACCCGCTGGCGATCGCTGGTTCAAGGGTCGTTGTCGCCACACCCCTGCTGCTTGTGATCGCCTCTGCCGTCGACCGGAAAATGCCAACCCTGCGCGATATGCCCCGCTTGGCGCTGCTTGGTTTCCTGGGGGTCTTCACCAACCAGGTCCTGTTCATTATCGGGCTGCAATATACAACAGCCACCAACGCAGGAATCCTGATGCCGTCCATCCCGGTGTTCGCCGCCGCATTCTCCATTCTCACCGGCATCGAGAAAGTCTCCTATCGAAAGCTGACCGGGATTTTGGTGGCTGTGGTCGGAGCCGTTGTCATGCTGGATATCGCGGGGTTTTCGTTCGGAAGAAGTGTTTTTTTTGGAAATGCTCTGATTCTGGTCAACTGTATGAGTTATTCGCTGTTTCTGGTGCTGCAGAAACCCGTTCTGAACCGCTTGCCGCCCCTGACGGTGATCGCCTGGGCGTTTCTGTTCGGCGGCGCCGGAGTCTTTGCGTTGAGTCTGAACGAGTTGATGGAGATGAACCTTGCGGCTCTGCCGATCCGCACGTTATGGGGGCTGGCTTATGTCGTACTGATCCCGACGGTGGTCAACTACGCGCTGAACACCTGGGCGATCCGCCGGACCACACCATCATTGGTCGCGGCATATGTTACCCTCCAACCGGTGGCGGCGGCATTACTGGCCATGCTGGTCCTGGGCGAACGGGCCGGGCTGCGGGAGCTGTCGGGATTCGCCATCATCATCACCGGTCTGTTTCTGGTCTCGCGCCGTCGTCGACTCACTCAAAGCGCGGGGTAAAATTCCGTTCCGTCACTGATCCGGCACCCTTCAGTGTGCCGCCCCTCAGCAGAATGCGTAGGGATTCCTAACCAAACAATTGCGTGATTCCCGGGTCGATCACGGCAGCATCCCACAGGATAACCGACGCAGAGTCGGCACATCCAGGGTCAGACACCGGCGGGGCGGCTGTTGCGATCGTGATCGAGGACCGGAACAACGATATCTGCCTGGATCTGGTGTTCTCCTATGAAGAAGGTGTTCCCGAAACCCGAAATCTCCGAAACCTTCCATTTGGGTTATCTCGCGGCTCGAAAGGGCTGTGAAACGAAAAAAATCTCACTTCGGCAACCTGTTAATCTCGGTTATCGTATGTTATAGACATGGATATTCTCCCGGGAGGTGTCTTTGAACGTTGCATTCTGGATACGGGCAGTGACGTTGGTTGCGCTGGTGTGCCCGCTCCGGCTCGCGCACGGATCGGCCGGAGACGAACATGTCGATGTTCGGGATCTGCGTGTACGGTGCGATCACGAATCCTGAAATGACGATGCTGATCGGAGACCTGGACATGGCGTATTTCAGCTTCATGTGAACGTTTCTTCATGGAAATTGATTCCATAAACGATACTCCATCTCAGGTCTTTATCTATAAGGAGTGAAAAGATGAAATTCTGCTGGGTTACCATCCATGTCAACGATATGGAGCGGTCATTGCGTTTTTACCGCGATGTCGCGGGTTTGAAACCGGACCGCAGGTTCAAACCGAATCCGGACATGGAGATCTGCTTTCTGAAAGACGGTGAAACACAGATCGAACTGATCCGGGACGCATCCCTTAAGGAAGTGAATTTTGGACCGGATATCTCCCTGGGCTTCGAGATTGAATCCACCGCCGATTTCATTCGTTTCCTCGAGGGCAAAAGCATTCCCGTAGAGGCCGGTCCTTTTCAGCCCAATCCGCACATACGGTTTTTTTATGTTTTGGATCCGAACGGCCTGAAGATCCAGTTCGTCGAGAATATCGAGTAACCTCCCAAATCCCTCCTCACCCCTCATCCCTCACCCCTCACTCCTGAAACCGATCTGAACGTGCACCGCTATGCCGATACAAAAGATGACTGATTATTCGTTCGAATAAAGGTCAAGATCAGACTTGATCCCTTCTGTTGACGTCGCGGTTGCCGCAGATAAATTGTAACGGATCCGCTTTTTAAACATATTATGTCCAGAGAGGGCTCACGTTGAACTTTGAAGACTTGTATGAAACCTATTCCACAGATATTTACCGTTTCGCTTTCTGGCTGACCGGTGATCGTCACCAGGCGGAAGACATCACATCCGAGACGTTTATCCGTGCGTGGACGAATCGAAGCAATATCCGCACGGAAACACTCAAAGCATACATTCTCACCATAGCCAGAAATATCTTCCTGGAGCAGAACCGCAGGAAAAAACCTGAAGTCCCCCTGGATGAGATGGTTCCAGATCCTGCTCCCGGACCGGATGCGCAGCTTGAATCGCGACTCGAATTGCTCAGGATCCGTGCAATTCTTCGAAATCTCCCGGAAATCGATCGCACCGCATTCATACTGAGGGTGTTCCAGGATCTCTCTTACGCAGAGATCGCTCGAGTTCTGGAACTGTCTTTGTCCGCTTTGAAAGTCAAAGTGTACCGGGTTCGAAAAACAATCATGGCCGACCTGATGGGAAAGGAGGCTTCCAGATCATGAAAATAAACCGAAACATCATTCTCGACCTGCTGCCGCTGTATGCGGCCGGAGAGGTCAGTGAAGACACGCGCATCCTGGTCGAAGAATATCTTGAATCAGACCCGGAACTCGCCCGCACAGCGCTGCATTTCAAGAATCGGCAGTCCATGAACGATATCCCGGTTCCCCTGAAGCGCGAGGACCGGATCGATGCGTATCTCGAAGCCAAACGGATCATGTTGAAACGAACAATCATATGGGCATCCGTTGCCGCAATATGCATTGTATCCTTCCTTTCGCTCGGAGCAGTGGCATTGTTCAAGCTTTTCCAATTCTTCCCCTGACGGAAGATTTCACCCGCGGATTCAGATTATTGAGCAGATAAATTACCGGTATTTCAAAACATATCAGACATGGTTGATATTCAATCTGTAACAAATAGGAGGACGGCGAATGCAGAAAAATAAATTGAACCTGTTCCTGCTGAGCACATTTGCTGTCAGCTACATATGGCAGGTCATCATCTATTTCACCGGCGGAGTGCGTTCATCCTGGTTCCCGTTCCTGATGTGGATACCGGGTCTGATGGCCGTTGTTTTTCTTCTCAAAACCGGTCAGAAACTCCGGCATATCGGCTGGGGCATCCGGAGATGGTGGTATCTGCTTCCTGCCGTTCTCGCTCCGATGGCGGCTGTTGCCACCGCCGTCTTCATACTCGATATCGTGAACCTGGGTTCCTGGTCGAACAAGATCTTTGCATTCCACGGGGTCTCGGTGGACATCCCGCGGGTGCCGTTGATCCTTGGCAACCATACGCAGACTCTCGAGTTCTTTGTACTGAACCTGATCCTGTCGATATTTTTTCAATCCGTGCCCGGTTGTATGTTCACTCTCGGAGAGGAGTTGGGCTGGCGCGGGTATGCACAGGAAAAATTCATAAGGAAATACGGATTGAACCGGGGACTGATCATACTGGGAGTGATCTGGGGATACTGGCACCTGCCTGTGATTCTCATGGGATACAATTTCCCCGGTCATCCGGTTCTCGGAGCACTGTTGCTGATGCCTCTGGGCACAACTTTCCTGGGAGTTTTTCTCGGATGGCTGTACCTCCGATCAAAAAGCATCTGGATCCCGGCATTGAGTCACGCGGCAATTAATCTCTCGGCGATAATTCTATTTAACGGGACAGATATGCATCACAACGAACTGTTCCTGCAGTTGATCTGGATAGGGTTATGGGGAATCGTCGCAGGACCTTGCCTGATCTCACTCAATCGATCTCGACCGGAGTTATTTCGGTAGTAATTTTCAGGCAATTCAACTCCATGTTTCGGAACCCCTCGAAATCGCCCTTGCCAGGATCAGGTCAGATCAAAACGGTCCAGGTTCATGACCTTGTTCCACGACGCGACAAAGTCGTTCAGGAACTTCTCCAGGGAATCCGCATATCCGTAGACTTCCGCGATGGCCCGGAGCTGGGAGTTCGAACCGAAAATGAGATCGACGCGGGTGCCGGTCCACCTCACTTCGCCTGTTGCGCGATCCCGTCCTTCGAACAGGTCCGCCTCTTCCGAGGTCGCCTTCCAAACTGTTCCCATGTCGAGCAGGTTGACAAAAAAGTCATTTGTGAGTGTTTCCGGCCGGTCCGTGAAGACTCCGTGCCGCGACTGTCCGACGTTCGCGTTCAAGACGCGCATGCCGCCGATGAGAACCGTCATTTCGGGAGCGGTCAGGGTCAGCAGCTGCGCCCGGTCAACCAGCAGTTCCTCCGCGGAAACCGCATACCTGGCTTTCTGGTAATTGCGGAAGCCGTCCGCTTTGGGTTCGAGGACGGTGAATGATGCCGCATCGGTCTGCTTCTCGGACGCATCCGTGCGTCCGGGCATGAACGGTACGGTCACTTCGCGGCCGGCCTTTTTCGCAGCCTGTTCGATTGCTGCGCAGCCGCCCAGGACGATCAGGTCGGCAAGCGACACCTTCTTCCCGCTCGTCTGCGCGCCGTTAAACGCTTTCCGGATTTCCTCGAGGGTTTGCAGCACTTTCTTCAGCTGGATCGGTTGGTTGACTTCCCAGTCCTTCTGCGGCGCCAGACGGATGCGCGCCCCGTTCGCGCCGCCGCGCTTATCGGAGCCGCGGAATGTGGATGCCGACGCCCAGGCGGTCGAAACCAGTTGGGAGACGGACAGTCCTGAGGCCAGGATTTTGGTTTTGAGATCGGCGATGTCCTTCGCATCGATCAGCTCATGATCTACGGCTGGAACCGGATCCTGCCAGATCAGCTCTTCATCCGGGACCTCCGGGCCAAGATAGCGCGATCGGGGACCCATGTCGCGGTGCGTCAGCTTGAACCATGCCCGGGCAAAAGCGTCCGCAAAATCCTCTGGATTCTGCAGGTAGCGCCGCGCGATCGGCTCGTAGATCGGGTCGTAGCGAAGGGAAAGGTCCGCCGTGGTCATCATCGGCCGGTGCTTCTTCGACGGATCGTGGGCGTCAATCACCCTGTCCTCTTCAGCCACATCCTCGGCCAGCCACTGATGTGCTCCGGCCGGGCTCTTGACCAGCTCCCACTCGTATTTGAACAACATTTTCAGATAGCCCATATCCCACCGGGTCGGTTTCGGCTTCCAGGCACCTTCGATCCCACTGCTGATTGTGTCGTCCCCTTTGCCAGTTCGGAAGCTGCTCTTCCAGCCCAGACCCTGCTCCTCGATGCCGGCCGCTTCCGGTTCTGGCCCTACATGAGTCGCCGGACCGGCGCCATGGCATTTGCCGAACGTGTGCCCGCCGGCCACGAGTGCGACCGTCTCCTCATCGTTCATCGCCATGCGCGCGAAGGTCTCCCGGACGTCACGACCGGATGCAACCGGATCCGGGTTGCCGTTCGGCCCTTCCGGGTTCACATAGATCAGACCCATCTGCACGGCGGCGAGCGGGTTTTCGAGATCGCGGTCGCCGCTGTAGCGCTTGTCCCCGAGCCACTCGGCCTCAGAACCCCAATAAATATCCTCCTCCGGTTCCCAGATGTCCTCTCGCCCGCCGGCGAAGCCGAAGGTATGCAGCCCCATCGACTCGATGGCACAGTTGCCGGCTAGGATCATCAGGTCGGCCCAGGAGATTTTTCTGCCGTATTTCTTTTTGATCGGCCAGAGCAGACGACGCGCTTTGTCGAGGTTCACATTGTCCGGCCAGCTATTGAGTGGCGCCAGGCGCTGAGATCCGGATCCCGCGCCGCCGCGGCCGTCGCCCATGCGGTAAGTACCCGCGCTGTGCCACGCCATCCGGATGAAGAACGGTCCGTAGTGGCCGTAGTCGGCCGGCCACCAGTCCTGCGAGTCGGTCATCAGCGCATAAAGGTCCTTCTTCACGGCTTCCAGATCGAGTTTTTTGAATTCCTCGGCGTAGTTGAACGCCTCGCCCATCGGATTGCTCAGCAAAGAGTGCTGGTGGAGAATCCTGAGGTTCAACTGGTTCGGCCACCAGTCCCGGTTCGACGTGCCGCCGCCGGCAATGGGTTTGCCTGTCCTGCCCGTTACCGGGTTCTCGTTTTCATTATTCATTTGCTTCGACTCCTTTCATCGTTTGATTTGATACTATTTTGTTCTTTTTGATCTGCACTTGCGACAAACACCGCGCACTTCCACATTAACTGCTTCCACACTACCAATGGATTTCAGTGTTTCCGTTAGACGAAGCGCATCGAACTCGTTGCTGTAGAAATCCTGCGTTGAACCGCATCGGATACAGACAAAATGGTGATGGTCGACCAGGTTGGCATCAAACCGGCTCCGGTTATGATGGAATCCCAGAGTCGTAATCAATCCCAGGTCCTTCAACAGCCAGAGGGTGCGGTAGACTGTGTCCAGCGATACGGTCGGTATCCGCTTCCGAACACGTCTGTGAACGCCGTCGGCATCCGGATGATCACCGGTCTGCGCCACTTCCCGGAATATCTCCAGGCGCTGACGTGTCAGCTTCAATTCTGCATTCCGACACACATCCTTGAAGTGTGACATGCGCCGTTCGAGTTCCTGTTTACTGGTTTTCATTCTGAAAATATCAAACTCCTAAAAATTCCTAAATAAGAATCTATTCTTATTAAATTGATCCGTCAAGAGCCCGATCGAATAAATTCTGATCAACGAACTGCGGGAATTGTTGAATGTTAACACCCGAGTCGGTTCCATCAGGCTGCAGAGGTGTCGAGATCACCGTCAGTGCAACGGCAATGGATTCGATTTCATCGTTTTGAAATGCCGGATAAAACAACTCAACAAAGCTGTCATTCGGGATGGTGGTGTGCTTGGCTATACAGTTTCCCGTTCCGGTAATCGTAAATCACATTGAACCGTTTCAGCAGACCGTTCCCGATGACGCCGTCGGCACCCGGCTGTTTGGACCGAGTCTCGGCCGGCGCAAACACAACTTCCGGATTCCCCGCTTCCATCGCTCCCAAACGAATTTTTTTAATTTCTCCCCGGTGCCCGTGAATATCCCCGCTCAGGCCCCGGCCCAGATAGGCCGGTTCCAGGCCGGACGGCACCTCGAATTTGTTCTTCTCGCGCGTCAGGAATTCCACGGTCTCCCCGGAAGCGCAATCGATGTAACACGACAGAATCACGGGGTCGCCTCCCTTGATCTCCACCATAATATCCACCCACGGAATCTGATTCCCCTTAAACAAAATCGGAATGCTTTCCCAGTCTTTTCCCGGCTCGAATGTCTCCGGATCGTGCAGGCGGATTTCCATCCGATCATAATTGATCTCCACCGTATAATGCCCCAGCAGAGAATATCCGGTGACGCCGTCCGTGGGAAATTCTTCGAACTGTCCGCTGGTCAGTATGATCAGATGCTGATCTTTGAACACCGCGTCCCCGGCTGAAAAGGTCACGGCTTCCGCCGTCACCGCCTTGGATGTGCCTTTGTTGCCTGCCCCGCTGATCTGATATTCATCCGATCGGGGTATCCTGAGCTTATCAATATACTTTTGCTTGAACAGGAGTAATCCGTCATAGGACATCCCCGAATCCAGAATGATTTTCAGTGGACCGATATCATTGATTGTAACCGGCAGGATAATTTTGTTTCGTTCCAGTGTAAAAGGGATCCGAATCCCGGGATAAATCTCTTGAATCTCATTCTCCACCGCCAACACATTCATTCTGAATTGATTAGAAATCAATATTCCAAACACCAAAACCGAATGGATGATTTTCCTGCGCATATAAAGACCGCCTCGGAACTCCAGATTGCTGAATCCGGAATGGAACCACAATGATCGAAAATGGTCCGTGTCGCCTGCGTGTGCAATCCTTTCAACCCGGGATCTGGCAGTCTTGAACAAAGGCAAAAGACCTGTTGGAAGCATGCCAGCTCCATCAGAAAAGTGGATATCACGGAATCGCGACGGATTCTCAACATCATACCGGGATCTCATTCAAGATATCAAGATCAATATCGCCGAAACCGGGTTAATTATCCATGTCAGGAAGTTTCGAATCGATTCTTGATGTCTGCATTCACGACTTCTCATACGGCTTTCTTTCCCGGATGCAGATCGCCAATAGGGATATCACTGCGTGTTTGACTTTTCGCAGGCCCAGGCGCAATCCTTTTTCCAAGCCGTGATAATAAGTCTCAAACAGGACTTTCCCCCACCAAGCCTTTCGGTGATTCAGGAAAAACAGAATGATGGATTGCGGCGTGGAATGGGTCATCCACGTCAGTCGGTTGAGAAATGTGGGTTTGAATTTCAAATATTCTTTGTTTTCGGGCAGCATTTCCAGGGGTATCGGCCGGCGCTCCGCAATCATTCTCCGGTACAGATCCGTTTCCGGGTAGAGCGTCAGGGAGAATATCTGGATGTGAAAAGGTTTTTTCAGTCCGGCCAGTACCCGGATCGTTTCCTCCTGATCCGCTTCAGTCTCATACGGATTATCCACAATGACATCAATTGTCCTGGCCTGCAGCCGGTCCATGTATTCATCCAGAAGGCGGGCTGTCCGGATAAAATCCGTCACGGACTCTGACCGGTTGTATATGCCCTTGCTGATACGTTCCGATCCGGACTGCAGACCCATTTGAAATCCCACCAAACCGGCATCGATAAGCAGTTCCAGCCGGTCCCGGGTCAGGGTGTTGGGGTGTACCAGCAACCCGAAAGTCCGGCCGGTTTTCTTGAATTCCCTGCAAAACTTCTCGATCCAGCCGGCCGGTTTGAACAAGAAAGAATCATCCATGATGCTGATGAGTTCGATGAAGGGATATTTTGCGAGGATATCGTTGATTTCAGTCATGAGGTTGTCCACGCTTCGGATCCGCAGGTAATGCCGGTCGCCGAAGAAGCGTTTCAGGGCTGTGTTGTAGCAATAGGAACAGGCATGCGGGCAGCCGCGTGAGGAGATGACATGGTGGCGTTTTAATATCCAGGGAATCCCGCCCCGAAGAACATCTTCTTTCAGCGGGTCAATCCGATGGTCCGCCAGAGTCCAGTGGGTGTCCAGTTCATAATCCGGCGGCGGCAGGCTGTCCAGGTCGGTGATGAGTTTTCTGGGTGTCCGGATCACATCGCCGTCTTTGTTCAACCAGATGTTTGCGATCCCGGTACCATCTTTATTCATCGCAACGCGCGATGCCAGTTCCACGAAGCTGTCTTCGCCGTCGCCGGCGCACACGAAATCCGCCACTTGAAGGCAGCTCTCGGGATCTCCAATGGCATGCACGCCCCCCCAAACCACCGGCACGCCGACCGTTTCCCGGATTGTCCGGGTGAGCGCTGTGGCCCGTCCCACATGAACCGACATCAGCCCGATTCCCACCAGGTCGACCACCCGGTCATTCAGCCATCGGGCGATAGCGTTACAGTGTCTTTCATCGAACGGATCGGTGGGTTCACGGGTAATCCACAGAACATGCACATTGTAGCCGGCTCGACGGCAGGCGGCGGCCGTATACCGGATACCGAAATCGATATACGTGTTCTGCAGAGATATCAGGGCGACAGTCGGCACACGATTGCTCATCTCAAGATGTTACTTCTCCTCAGAAGCTCCATGTTCATCGCCCGGAATATTACCAGCCGGCTAACCAAAAATCCCGTATTAATTCATTTCAGGATTCCCAGACAGACCGGTACGCCGCGTCCGCCGCATCCGAAGCGCGGAAGCGGCCAATCAGGACGGCTTCCCGGGAAGTTGCATGATCAGCAACACGAACACACCCATCGCCCAGATCCTTCTTCTGTGCATATAACAACCTACCCGTAAACGAATTTATATTGGGTTTGTAGGACAAAAAAATTGCAGCCGGACAGCCCGGGACAAGCCGACGATCGCAGGCAAATGAGAAAAACGGATTATTACCGGAGAAACACTATACCTGGAACTCATTCAAGTTTATAATTGGTCAGAACGCTCACGAGCGCTCAGGGTGCGCAGCAACCAGGGAATCGAATATCATTGGAAGATAATCAAGCTCAAAAACAACCGCCTCTCGGCGTTCTGATCGTGGACGATGAGATCAACATCCGAAAGACTCTGTCTTACTGCCTGACCGTCGAAGGGCACCTAGTAATCGCGGTCAGCAATTCCTACGACGCCATCGAAGAAGCCCGGTCACGATCTTTTGATCTGGCATTCGTCGACCTCAAACTTGGTGCGGAAAATGGAATGGACCTGATCCCGCTCCTTCAGTCGGAATCCCCATGGATCAAGATCGTGGTCATTACGGCACATGCTTCCATTGAGAGTGCCGTTGAAGCCATAAAGCGCGGCGCTACCGACTATATCGCCAAACCCTTTACACCGGATCAGGTCAAGCTGCTGACCCGGCGGATCGGCGAAATCAGGAATCTTGAAACCGAGATCGCCGTGCTCAGGGCGGATATGTACCGCCTGGGACCGGAAGGTCGGCTTCAGAGCAAGAATTCCGGCATGCAGCGGATCATCGAAACCGCAAAAAAAGCTGCATCTTCGGAGGCGATTATCCTCCTCCGCGGAGAAAGCGGAACCGGAAAATCGGCGTTTGCCAGAGCCATCCATCACTGGAGCCCCAGAGCCGGGAAGCCCATGGGGGTCATCCCGTGCCCGGCCGTCCCTCCCGATCTTATCGAAAGCGAGCTGTTTGGACATGTCAGGGGATCTTTCACTGGAGCGGTACGGGATAGCCCGGGACGTATCGCCGCATGTGAGGGCGGCACGCTTTTCTTGGATGAAATCGGCGATCTTGCACCATCGGTTCAAGCCAAACTGCTGCGATTCATTCAGGACAAGGAATATGAACGCCTTGGAGAATCGAAAGTGCGCAAAGCAAATGTGCGGATCATCGCAGCCACAAACGTGGACCTCGAAAACCGGGTGACCGAAGGGCGCTTTCGGGAAGATCTGTTTTACCGGCTTAATGTTATATCCCTGTCAATCCCGCCACTCCGGAACCATCCGGAAGACATTCCGCCATTGGCCGCTGAATTCCTCACGCATTTCTGCCGGGTCAATCACAAGACGCTGCTCGGGTTCACTCGGGAGGCTGAAAAGACGTTGATGAAACATGACTGGCCGGGAAACGTGCGTGAATTGCGAAATACAATCGAAAGGGCGGTAATTCTGGGCAGCGGGGAACGGATCGATACAACCGATCTTCCCGATACAATCGTTCCCGCCACCAGCACACCATCCATCGGTGACAGAGTGCCCCTGTCCACAATCGAAGAGATGCACATCCGAAGAGTCATGGCCAACACCTCCTCGCTCCAGGAAGCTGCCGATATTCTGGGTATCGACCCGGCGACGCTGTGGCGCAGGAGAAAGGCCTACGGGATCTGATTCTCCATTCCACTCCCGATCGTCTTGCATTCTGCAAGGCGGCTGCTCCCCCTGCTTTTCAATTTACAATACGAAATCTCTCCGACCAAATTATAAGTTGTTGAAAATACAGGTTTTTAAAGCTGGCATGCCGGTTGCTTTCCATATGATGGCCGGCGTTGATTTGACAGAGGACTATTTTTCATGACGCTGAAGAAAAAAATCCTGATCGGATATGGGGTCGCATTTGCACTGATGGGTCTTGTCGTTTCATGGGCGGTTGCGAACCTGATATCGCTGGGCAAGGCAACCGACGCCATTCTAAGCGAGAACTATCAGAGCATCCTCGCCGCCGAGAACATGGTGGATGTTTTGGAGCGGCAAGACAGCGGGATGCTGCTTTTATTCCTAGGCGACGTGGAAAAAGGGATCGCTCAGTTTCAGGAAAACGAAGCAGTCTTCCTGGAATGGTTGGCCCGAGCGAAAGACAACATCACGATTCAGGGAGAAACTGAACTTGTCCAATCCATAGATGCGGATTACTCAGCCTATCGGAAACAATTCTCCTCGCTCACCGACTTGCGTGAAAACGGCAGCGCAACCTTGAAGCCTGCCCATTATCGGGAAACGGTCTATCCGCTCTTCGCCAAGGTGCGCGATGCGTGTATCGGTTTGCGCAACCTCAATGAGGAGACCATGTACGCCGCCAGTGTCCGGGCCGGCGGCGTGGCTCGGCGTGCGATCTGGTCAACGGCGCTCGTTGCCGCGTTGGCGCTGATCGCAGCTTTGATGTTCAGTCTGTTCCTTGCCGAGCGGATTGTCCGGCCGATCCGGCGTTTCATGGAGGCATCTCGGAAAATCTCGTCCGGAAATTACGCCGTTCAGATGACCGTAGAGACCGGTGATGAATTGGGTCGTCTGGCTGGAGAGTTCAACCAGATGGCCCAGCAGCTTGGCCGTTATCACGAGATGAACATTGAGCAAATCATCTCCGAGAAGAACAAGGGAGAGGCGATCCTTTCGAGCATCGAGGATGGCCTGGTGGTTTTTGACACCAGGCTCAAGGTGACCGGCATCAATCCAGCCGCTTGCCGGATGCTGGATCTGGAATTCAAGACGGGTTCGCCACTGCAGTGCAGGGATGTTTTTCCGGATCCGGATATCTGCGATCTGATCCGAAAAACCGTTGAAACGGGCATCCAACCTGACGTCCCGGAGGAACAGCGGATCATTATTTTTCAGGAAGAAGAGGGTTTCAAGCACTACCTGTTTTCTATTACGGCCATTCGGGGCAGAGATCATAATCTGTCCGGCATTGTTCTGTTGCTTCGGGATGTAACCCGGATGAAGGAAGTGGAACGACTCAAGAGTGAGTTTGTTTTGGCCGCATCCCACGAACTCCGAACACCCTTGACCAGCCTGGGAATGAGCGTTGATCTGCTTCTGGAACATGCCGCCCAGGGACTTGCCGATAAGGATCGGGAACTTCTCCAGGCTGCCCACGAAGAAGTCCACCGCATGAAAAATCTCGTCGATAACCTGCTTGACTTATCGAAAATCGAAGCTGGAAGAATCGAGCTGGAGCTTGAGAGTGTTCCGGTCCCGACTCTTTTCGATCATGTCGAAACGGTTTTCAAAAGCCAGATGGCCATGAAAGAAGTATCTCTGACATCAGAATTCACCGGAGAATTGCCAAATGTCCGGGCCGATGCCAACAAGATCACTTGGGTATTGACCAACCTGATCTCCAACGCCTTACGGTATGTGAACAAAGGCGGTCACATAAATCTCATGGCTCGCAGGTCCGGGTCGAGCATCCACCTATCCGTGCATGACGATGGACCGGGTATCCCTCCAGAATACCAATCCAGAATATTCCAGAAATTCGTGCAGATTAAAGGACAGGAAGCGGGTGGAACGGGTTTGGGACTGGCTATTTGCCAGGAGATCGTGCGTGCCCACGGAGGCGCGATTTGGGTGGAATCGTCCGTCGGGCACGGAAGTGTCTTCACGTTCACACTGCCGGTAGAATGAAATGAGGGGGGTGGAATCCCGATGTCCGAGAGTAAAAACCAGCAAAGGACGTTAACCAAAAGACCTGACCCCCTAATTTTCTGTGAAATACTGCACGATGACAATCCAATAGAATCCGACGATGGATGGGTTTCCAGCCCCATCCGATGTTTCGATCAGGCAGTTGACGAAAATCCGGAAATCATCGTTGTCAATTTCGGCAAGACTGCTCAATCCGATCGTAAAACCTTATTGGAGCTTGCCACCGCCCTCAAACGAAATAACCATACGAAAAACTGCCCCGTCCTGGCGCTTCTGCATTCGAAGCACCGCAAATTGATTGAAGAGCTTAAGCTGGCAAAAGTCGACTATGTCCGGTACATCGGGGA
>JAFGLW010000007.1 GCA_016927905.1 candidate division CSSED10-310 bacterium
ATGCCGCGACCGCCGCCCATGCCGCGACCGCCGCCCATGCCGCGACCGCCGCCCATGCCGCGACCCATACCCATGCCGCGGCCGCCACCCATTCCCTGTCCCATGCCCATATTTCCTTCCATGCCGGAATCCATTTGTTTTTTGAACGGCTGATCGCTGCTTTCCGCAACAGGCGCACCGGCAGCCGCTCCCATTCCGAAATGACTTGCGACATTAGGCCCTTGAATAGATTGTAATGCCGACGATTTGAACCGTTCCACCGCTTCACGAACCGTTCCACTCACACCCACGATCACCTGGATGCCTGCGGCGCTCAATGTCTGGTAGGCATTGGGACCACAGTTGCCCGTCAATACGGCTTCGACATCGCGCTCCGACATAAACTGCGCGGACTGGATGCCGGCACCGCCGCCAAGTGCCAGATTGGGATTTTCAATGACATCCATGCCGAGAGTTTCAGTATCCACAACCAGAAAGTACGGACAGCGGCCGAACCTCGGGTCCATCGGGTCATCAAGCGTCTTTCCTTTGGAGGTTAATGCGATCTTCATGGGATTTCGTTCCTTTCTGTTTCGTTTCAGGGTTCCGGATTCGCTGTTTACGAGAGCAACGCTTCTATGTTGTCCCAGACTGTTCGGATGGCTTGTTCGGCGTCGCTTTTTCCATATTCGATCACCGTCTTACCCATCATCAGGGCGTCGTTCACAACACGGTCGAACGGGATTCTGCCGATCACGCGGGAGTCGTGCATCTGTGCAATTTCTTCGATGCGCCGTGCCTGTTGCGCGTTCAAGTCGGCCTTGTTGATTATGACAACTCCGGGCACGCCAAAATGTGCCGCCAGTTTCATCACTCGTTCCATATCATGCACACCCGATACGGTCGGCTCGGTGACAATCACGACCAGATCCGTTCCCGAAACGGATGCGATAACCGGGCATCCTGTCCCCGGAGGGCCGTCACCCAGAATTTTTTCCTGTTTCAACTCATCAGCCAGCCGGGCGGCGCGGTTTCGGACCTGGGCGACGAGTTTCCCGGAGTTTTCCTCCGCGATGCCCAGCCGGGCATGCACCATGGGGCCGTACTGTGTCCCGGATACGAACCAGCGGCCGGTCACATTTTTCCCGCTATCGATGGCTCCGACGGAACACACCAGCGGACACAATCCGCACCCTTCGCAAATCAAAGGTTCGATGCGATAGGAAGGCGGCGAGGTCGAACTGTTTTCCCGAATGGCATTGAAATGGCATGCTTCTGCACATTCTCCGCAACCGATGCATTTTGCAGGATCGATACGGGCCTTTATCCCCCCGATAAAATCGTGCCTCTCCCTCACGCTCGGCGCCAGAAGGAGATGCAGATCTGCAGCATCCACATCATTGTCGACCAGAACCTTGTTCCTCGCCAGGCAGGCCAGGGAGGCCAAGACTGTAGTCTTTCCCGTCCCGCCCTTACCGCTGATTACGGTGATTTCCTTATAATTCTGCGCGGGGCCGACCGTGAAAGGATCCGGTTCTCCTTCTGCCAGTTCGAAAACATCCATAGCTGGTTCCGGCGGTGCAGCCGCCACCAGATTATCGTAGATATTCAGTAAATTCCCGCGCAATTCCGGGAACGATTCAATCAGGATTTTCCCCTCCGAATAAGCTTCCGCATATTCACGCCTGAACGGAATCCTGCCCGTGATCGGCAGGCCGACCGCCTCTGCATAGTCGGCAATGATCCTGTCTTCTCCATCCGAGCGATTCACGATGATGCCGGTGGGCACATTCAATTTCAACGACAATCCGACGGCAAGCTTCAAATCATTCAATCCGAAGGGTGTCGGTTCGGTCACGAGCAGACAGATATCAGCTCCATCCACGGCTTCGACGACCGGGCAGGCTGTTCCCGGTGAGGCATCGATGATATTGATTGCCTCCGGGTCCAGATACCGTTTCACTCCCCTCACCACATTCGGCGCAAGCGCTTCCCCGATATTGAGAAGACCGAAGGCAAAAAACAGGGATTTGGGTTCGGGAGTATTCCGGATTGTGCCGATCACCGTCTCTCGCTCCGCCAGGGCCCCCTCGGGACACACATACGTGCAGACCCCGCAGGAATGACACAGTTCCGGGAAAATCAGAACCTTGCCCTTGATTACCGCCATCGCCTTGTAGTTGCATTTTTCGGCACAGATGCCGCATGCAGTGCATTTCGTTGAATCCCAGACCGGTTTGAGAACGGTGACGGGGTGTTCATCCGTGAAATCCGGACGTACGAACAGGTGATCATTCGGCTCTTCCACATCACAGTCAAGAAGGCGGATTTGTTTGCGTTGACTTTCCGGAAGCTGCTTTTCCCGATCGGCAAGAGCAAAGGCCAGATTGACGGCGAAGGTCGTTTTCCCGGTGCCTCCTTTTCCACTGGCAATGGTGATGATCATTTGGGTATGTTCCTTTGATCCGCTATCAGGATCGCTTCGGACTGTGATCGCAGGGGGTATTCAATCCGCAGCATGGATGATCGCGGTCGCATCTTGCGCCCAGCCCCTTCCCCTGCGGCGTTGTCGACCTGCCGTGATCTGTCGCATAGAATCCCGATCCCTTGAAAATAATACCGCTGCCGGTGCCGATCAATCGCCGGACCCGGCCGCCGCACAGGGGGCAGTCCCGGAGAGGAACATCCGACATTTTCTGGAATTTCTCGAAAACATGGCCACACTGACTGCATTCGTATTCATATGTTGGCATTCTTCACCTCGATCATGGTCAACAGAAGTTCAGCAAACTCCACTACGGAATCCGAACGGCATGTCCGGAAAAGAACCGGTTCGCGATCAGATCGGACTTTTGTTATTTCTTCTTCTTGGCGGCCTCCTCAAGTTCAGCAATTCGCTTTTTGATGCCCTCTAGCGCGTCCTCGAAATACTCGGCCTGCCCCTTCAGGGTATCAGCCTCCTGTTCGGGCGTCGGCCACGCAGTGTAAGGCACTGAATAGGGTGAAACCGAAGCGCCATAAGGATATACGGGTCCGGCATAAGCCGATCCCCAATAACCACCCCATCCGCGTCCGCCTCGGAACCCCCATCCAAGACCCCGTCCGAACCCACGTCCTCTTCCCCATCCAAAGCCGAAGCCACGGCCGTAAACCGGGTTCATATATCCCGGCATGGAGTACCCCGCGCAGTATCCCGCTGCTCTTCCGGTCATTGGACCCATTCCGGCAGGTCCCGTCCTGTCGCCACCTGGCATTTTAAAACTCCTTTCTAATTTTGTTAATCTTCAATCAATCCCCGTTTCTTCATATCGAAACCAAGAACTCCATTCAACACCGATTGCGCCCGCGCCGCGCTCTGAACCGCCGCCGCCCGGAACGAGCCGGGAAGAGCGCGTCCTGAAACGGCCGACCCAGCTTGAAGTTCGACAACACATGTGAAACGTCACCAAAAACATTTGAAATCACCCTTACCCCGGCCACCGATACCGCTAGCTCCAGAAACCAGGATATGGCCCCGCAAATAAGCACATCAACTCCGGAATCAGCCAGAAAAGCAGCCCGGACCTGCGGTTCCTCGCTGGTAAAGATCAGATTCTCCCGGGACCGCTCTTCCTCGCCATCAATCTCCACGATCAGCACATTGTCGGCCACGTCAAAAACCGGGCTGATCCGACCCTGCCAGTGCGGTATCGCGACCTTCACATTTATCTTCTAAAGCAACTTTCGTGCCAGAGAAACGATTTCTTCGGAGAAGCAAGGATACCCGGGTGATCGCGCCATATCCATTGACAACCCATTGACCTTAATCATGCAAAATGATAGATTAAACTTCGTCAAAAGTGGAAGTTTGCACGAATAGGACGGTTTCCAAGACGGGAAGGGGCAGATGAAATGATATCGGAAGGCGGGTATGAGCGAGAAGTCACCATTCTCGATTCGATCAACGAAATCGTATTCACCGTTGATCTGGACTGGAAAATCACGGCTTTCAATCGTGCCGCCGAATGTATCACGGGGATACCGAGGGAGCGAGCCATCGGCAGGCCTTGCTGCGAGGTGTTTCGTGCGAGCATCTGTGAGAAGGATTGTGCCCTGCGGCGCACCCTGAGCAGTGGAAAACCTGTTCTGGATGCGACAACCTATATTATCAACCAGGATGGTGAGCGCATTCCCGTCCGGATCGCAACGGCTTTGCTGAAGGATAGAGACGGAAACGTCGTGGGGGGTGTCGAAACCTTCCGGGATCTTACCCAGGTCGAACAGCTTCAGAAGGAACTCCAGACCCGCTACTCCTTTGAGGATATAGTCGGCAGGAGTCCTGTCATGATGCGGTTATTCAAGATCCTTCCACAGATCGCTGCCGGCAGCAGCACGGTTCTGATCGAAGGACCGAGTGGAACGGGCAAAGAGCTCTTCGCTCGTGCGATCCACAATCTATCACCGCGCAAATCGAATCCTTTTGTTGCCGTCAATTGTGCAGCTCTGCCCGACACGCTGCTGGAAAGCGAGCTTTTCGGATACAGGGCCGGAGCATTCACCGATGCCAGACATGACAAGCCGGGTCGATTTGCTCTGGCGAACGGGGGTACGATTTTTCTGGACGAGGTCGAGGATATTTCACCGGCCATGCAGGTGCGGTTGCTGAGAGTTCTCCAGGAGCGCTTGATCGAACCGCTTGGCAGCGTGAAACCGGTTCATGTGGATGTGCGTGTGGTTGCATCGACGAATAAAAATCTTCTCGAATTGGTGGATTCCGGAATGTTCCGCAACGACCTGTATTATCGAATCCGGGTGGTCCACCTTGTCCTGCCGAGCCTGGCTCAACGGCGCGAAGACATTCCGTTGCTGGTGAATCATCTGATCGCAAAATTCAACCGCCTGCAGGATAAAAACATCACGGGTGTTTCCAATCAAGTCATGGTCCGTCTGATGGATTACGGCTATCCGGGCAATGTCCGCGAGCTGGAAAACATCATTGAGCAGGCATTTGTTCTGTGTGGCAGCGGTATGATCGAATTGAGCCATCTGCCACCCGAATTTAGACCGACGGCCGGGCACGGTATTCGATATGATCAACCGATGAGCCTGAAGGAGATCGAGAAACTTATCATCTCTGAAACACTTGAAAACCGGGGGGGAAACCGGAAACTTGCAGCCGAGGATCTGGGCATCAACGTCAGCACGCTCTACCGGAAAATCAGAACCCTCGGAATCGAAGTACCCGACCGCGACGGTCGAGGACGGCGTGGATAACAATCCTATTTGCAGTAATTGCATGGACAGAATTTCGGGTGCAGATTCCTGGAATCCAGTTATGGGGAAACGACCCTTTCGCGGTTGAATACGCCTGCCGCGGGTAAGTGAAACGCCGCGTCCCCACCCATTCAGTCATCCACATACCCAAGAGCCTGAAGGCTTTTCACGAGCTCCGGATCCATGGTTTCCATCTCGATCGACAGAGTCGGCAATTGCTTGTTCAGCTGCCGCCCGGCCCATTCATCCAGTATCCGCTTCAATGAAAGCGTTTTTTCAGGATTTTGTGAAATTACGTTTTCCAGCTCCTGCGGGTCCGTCTCCAAATTGAGCAGTCTCGACCGATCATGCTCATCCATCAGAAGCTTCCAGTGTCCTTCCCGGACGGCCCTCTGGATCCGTCGGGTGTTCGTTTCGAAGACCAATTGACGGTTCGGCAGACTATTTCCGGCAGGGTCGAACAGCCTGATCCCGACCGGGCCGTCGGGAACGGGAATGCTCGACAATCCGCATATCGTGGGAAAGATATCGATGATCTGGGCCGGACCGGGTAGAAGATGTCCTTCGGGAACGGACGGTCCGGTCAAAACCATGGGAATATCGATCTCCTCCCGGTACAGATAATTTCGATGCCCCATCCGGCCGTGCTCCAGGAAACTTTCCCCGTGATCGGACGTGACCGCGACATTCATGTTTTTCGTCAGGCCTTTCTGTTCCAGCGCGCAGATCACCTCCCCCAGGCAATGATCCGCATACCGGACCTCGGCAAGATACCGGTCCCGGTACTGGTCCAGATATTTCAAATCCTTCAGATAAAGATAGATCCGGTCCTTCAGCCGGCTCTTGGTGATTTCGGTTTCACCTGCAGCCTGCGACGCCCGGTCCAGAACATTTCGCCAGGGGTGGGGTGCCATATACGGCCCGTGAGGATCATAATAATGCACATACAAAAAAAACGGCGTCGTGTTCAGATTCTTCTGGATATACCGGACAACGCTCCGGTTCACTTTTATGGCCGGTGAGGGATCCGGTACGACTTCATAGTGGTCGAAGCCCTGGCCGAATCCCCGGTTGGCAGTCAAGATACTGTTGCCGACGAAGCCGGCGGTATGGTATCCATGCGCCGACAGGTGTTCGGCAAGAGTGAGAGCCTCCTCGGAGAACCGCCATCTGAAGAACCAGGATTTGTCGGAAGGCGGTTTGTCGGAGGGTTGCCTGGCCCGCATGGCCGACGGATGCAGGCCTGTGAACAGACTGGCTACCGCCGGAGTCGTCCAGCAGCAGGTGGATACCGCGTCGACCGCGAGCGTTCCTTTTTGGCTGATCCGGTCGAGCCAGGGAGTGGTCGGACGGTCATTGCCATAACATCCCGCCGCATCCATTCTCTGAGTGTCAATCACGATGATGAGCAGGGAAGGTTTATCGCTGGTCGCCGGGGTTGCCGGGCAGACCGCCGTGATAAGAAAAAGCGGCATCAAATTGGTGATGATATGGAAGATCCGCCGGTTGTTTTTCATGGTGCCATTTGATCGATGCCGGATCGATTTGTCAAATCAAACGGGATGACAACACTCCCCGAATTATTTCGGGAAAGATCTGTCCTTCCTGCCCTTGTAAACCGCTTCCGCAAAGCTGATCGACCGCATGGGCGCTTGGCTGGCGATCTCCTCGAAATAATGCGCGGACAACCCCGCCACCCGTCCGAATATGAACAGAACCTTTGCCAGGTCCTCCGGCAAGCCGAGATCCGCTACAATCGCTCCGATCACGCCGTCCACGTTGATGGGTAGGTGGATGGCCCGGACCTGGTGGAAAATCCCGGTGATCAGTTTTGAAATCTTGACACAGGGACCGGCGAGTCCGAACGATTCGCTCAGGTTCCACAGGACATCCCGCCGCGGATCCTGAGTGTGCACGCGGTGACCCAGACCTTCGATCCGCCTGCCCTGGCGCATACAGTCTTCAACCGTCAATCGGGTGGCTGTTTCCAGATCGATCTTCTCAGCGCTGGATTTCGACACGCACTGGCGGAAAAATCCGGCCGCCTTCGATCCGGCTCCCCCGTGCACGTCGGTGATGGCCCCGACGCCGACAGCTACCGACATCTCATAGGATGACCGTGCAGACGCGGCGATCAGGGTGGCCTGGGCGGAAGGCGGGGTGACGCCATGGTCCACGCTGGCGGTGATCATGGCTTCGATCAACCGGGTCCGGTCGGGATCGGTGTCCCGTTCGCCGGTCAAGGCTCCGTAAATCACCGATGTGAACGAAGTGTCGGGTCCGGCCTGATCCAGCACATTCTCATGTCCCAGAATGCCGGCCAGGTACCGGGCGAACCGTCCCAGCGCGTAAACGGTCTTGTTCACGGGGCCGTCCGTTCCGGACCGGGAAAAGCCGGCCAGTGCCCGATCCGAAAGGAAACATTTCGCCAGGGTCTGGGAGACATCCTCCCCCTCGATCCGCTCAATGTCGGGTGCCGGCTGGCACGCGGCATTGACTGCTGTCCGGTTGTGCTGCAACAGGATTTCGTCAGAGGGCAGTTCGGTTTTGACGAGCAGGTGTGCCGTTTCCAGAAGAGATGCATTCAGGATGATCTCGTCGAGTCTGTACCCGGAGATACTGATATTGTTCGGTTCGATTTTCGTTATGATCGTTCCCCATTCCGGTTTTGCGGGAGGAGTTTCCCATTTCCGGCGCATGGCTTCGTAATAGGACGAAACCTGGAAGTAGGTTTTATTTACGAGTTTTTCTTTCGCGACGCGGATCAGGTCATACTGGCTATTGACTACCGGTACACCGGCTTCTTCGAGGGCTTTCTTCTTGGATTGAAACGTCCCGTATTCCTGCCCGGGTGACACGATGGCTCCGGCGTGGCCCATGGTTTTGCCTTCCGGGGCGTGAGCGCCGGAAATGAGCGCGATCATCGGTTTGGGATATTGGGCGGGATTCGCCTGGATATCCTGCGCCAGCAATTCCTCCTGGGAACCCCCGATCTCCCCAGCAATCACCACCAGGTCCGTGTGCTCGTATTCCATGGCCATCGGCACCAGCTGGCGGAATGTAGATCCGATGACGCCGTCTCCGCCCACACCCAGGACAGCGTTCTGGGCGATTCCGGCGCTGGCCAGCCCTTCCGACATGTGGTACAGGATGGCCCCGCTCCGGGAAATCACCGTCACGCCGCTCGGTCCGGCTTTCCTCGGAGCGGGTTCCTCCGGATAGAAAACATCGGGCAGCATTCCGATCTTGATGCCTTCGGGAGGGAAGATGATCCCGGGGGTGTTGCCGCCGATCAGGACGATGTTGCGTTTCCGGGCTGCGTGAAGAATATCCCGGACATCCCTTCTGGGAATGAATTCCGTGATCAGGACAACGATTGGAATACCGGCTTCGATAATCTCCAGGGCGGCATCCCGCGCTGTGGTGTAATGCCGCCAGATTGATGCGCAGGCGATATCGGGATTTTCCCGAAGGCATTCCGATACGGAATCGTACACCGGGATGATCTCGTGAATTCTCTGGCCGCCGCGGTCCGGGGCAATTCCCGCCGTGACCGTCGTTCCGAAATCCCTCATCAGGCCGGCGTGTTTCATTCCCTGGCGGCCCAGTCCAACGACGATGGACTGGATCTGCCCGGTCCGTTCGATGGTTCCGACCAGATCGGGTCGGCTGTAGCGAATCAAATGGCACAGCATTCCCTTGTGAACCGGTATACGCTCCATCATCGGCCTGCTCCTTTGGTTTCCATGCGTTCAAATCCGAGGACGATCCCTTCCCGGATGACATCCGCCATGATTTTTTGGTTACCCACGATGATGGTCATGTCCTTCAGTTGATCCGGTGTTTCCCGTTTGGCCCGTTCCAGGAAGGTCTTGGCGCTGGGAAGATCCGTTCCCACCATGCGGCCGTAAACCGGCACGATGCGATCGCCCCTGCGGAATCGGTCCCGGAAGCATTGAATCAGGCCTTTGATGAACACATCGCAACTGGAAATGCCTCCGAACCGGGACGTGATGATGATATCCACAATCTCCTTGTCCATCAGGAGATGGAACATTTCCGCCACACCGGCCTGGGAGGGTCCGCCTCCCGAATCCATGAAATTCACCGGAACCACCCGGCCGTCAAAGAACCAGTCGCCGATATTGACCGTTTCATCGATGGAGAAAATGCCGTAACCGGCGCCTCCCGGAACCAGTCCCACATAAAGTTTGTCCGGATCCTTCGGGGCGTCCTCGTGCAGAAGATCGACGTATGTGAATCCGGCGTCCCGGGCACGGGCTTCGTCCCGGGTAAGTTCGGAGACGTCGTGGCGGGCTTCCGCTATGCCGATCATGTCCATCAGGGTTTTCTGGCGGTACAGGGCGTTATCGTCCAGGACGATTTTGGCGTCCGCGGCGATCGCATCACCTTCTGCGGTGACGATCACCGGGTTGATCTCGGCGATCCGGCAGTCGAATTTCTGGTAGGCGGAATACAACCCGGCGATGAGTGTCTTCAGTTTGGCCGCGAGATCCCGGTCGTCGCCGAAGCCGCGTATTAGAAACCGGGCGAATTCCAGGGCATCCGGTTCCTTCATCTCCATGGCGTTATCCGGAAATTCCTTCCGGAGTATGGCTTCCGGGTTTTCCAGGGCGACCTGTTCGATGTTCACGCCCCCTTCGGCGCTGGCCATCAGAATCACGTTGAACGTCGCCGGGTTGGTGGTAATGCCGGCGTAGAAAGCTGCCCGTTCCGACACCGCCTGCTCGACCAGAGCCGCTTCCACTGGATATCCCTTGATTGTCATGTCCAGGATCTCGCCGGCGGCCGTCCGGGCTTCGGTCATGTTATTGACCTTCCGGATACCGCCGGCTTTCCCCCGGCCGCCGATCAGGGTCATGGCCTTGAGCATTGCCGGGAAAGATATTTCAAGGTTGTTCAGGTCGGCGGGAGTCCGGATCAGACCGATCTGCCGGGGTGTTTTCAGTCCAACCGAATTGAATATTTTTTTTGCTTCGTGTTCGTAGAGTCTCACTGCGCGTCTCCCTTGCGCCTGCGCAGCATGGTCCGCGTATGGGGCAGAAGACCACCGGAATCCCGTATGGCCAGGATCTCCCCGGGTAGCCTTGGAAACCGGTAAACCGTATTTCCAATGCGGATTTCACCCCGGTCGGCGTGCAGGGTCACTTCATCATTCTCCCTGTATGCATCCACGGCTTCCGGGCATTCAATCAGCAGCAGACCCTGGTTGATGGCGGACCGGAAGAATATCCGGGCGAATCCCCGGGCGACGATGGCTTGAATCCCCACAGCCTTCAATCCGACCACCGGTTGTTCCCGTGAGGATCCGCAGCCGAAGTTTTTCCCTGTCAGGATGATGTCGCCCGGCTGGACGTTTGCGGCAAACTCCGGATCGAGATCTTCCAGAAGGTGCGGCTTGATTTCGTCAGGTTTGCTGCAGGAATAGGTATATTTCCCGGGGAACAGCATATCGGTATTGATATCATCTCCGTATTTCCAGATTCTCATGATCGAACCTCCTGGCGGGGATCCGTCAGCCGGCCGTGGATGGCGGATGATGCGAGGGTTTGCGGGCTGCACAGGATGATTTCGGCATCCTTGCACCCCATCCTGCCTTTGAAATTCCGGTTCGCGGTGCTCAAGCATCGTTCTCCGGGGGCCAGGACACCCTGATGCGCTCCCAGGCATGGACCGCAGCCGGGCGGCAAGATGATGCCGCCGGAGAGGGAAAGCTGCTGGATGATCCCGCGATCCAGGGCGTCGTCCAGGACCTGTTTGGAAGCAGGCAGGATCAGCAACCGGCATCCCTGGGCCACCCGCCTGCCCTTCAGAATCGCCGCCGCAGCCTCCAGATCGCTCAGCCTCCCGTTCGTGCAGGTCCCCAGCAGGAATTGGTGTATCTCCAGTCCGGGGACATCTTTCACGCGTTTGACGTTGTCCACCTTGTGCGGCATGGCCGCGACCGGCTCGATCCGATCCATGTGATAGGTCAGCTCCTGGATATAATCTGCATCCGGATCCGCCCAGACCGGTTCGTACCTGTCCGAATTGACTCCCGCGGCGATCAGGTATTCCACGGTCTGCCGGTCCACGGGGAATACGGCGATTTTAGCGCCCATTTCCACGCCCATGTTGGCCATGGTCAGGCGGTCATCGATTGTCAGGGACTCGATAGTTCCATGAAATTCAACCGCCTTGTAATCAGCGCCATCCGCGCCGATATCGCTTATGATGGTCAGAATCAGGTCCTTGGCTGATACCGGAGATCGCAACCTGCCTTTCAGATTGATCTTGATGGTATCCGGCACCCGCAGCCATGTTTCTCCGCGCAGCATGATCGCAGCCGCTTCGGTGCGGTCGATCCCCGTGGCGAATGCACCCAGTGCACCGTAGGTGCAGGTGTGGGAATCGCTACCCACCAGGATATCTCCCGGAAGCGCCAGACCCTTTTCGACCATTACCTGATGGCAGACGCCCGTACCCAGTTCGTAGAAATGCCGGATGCCGAAATCCCGGGCGAACTTCCGTGCGGTCTGATGGTTGACGGCCGTTTTTTCGGAAGCCGCCGGAATGACGTGATCGAGCACGATTACGGGAGTTTCCGGGTTATCCACACCGTATTCCTTCAAGTCGTCCATGATTTTTTCGACGATGGCGGAAGTGTTGTCATGGGTGAGAAGATGATCGGGTTTCACCGTCACGATCTGACCTGGTACCACCGCGTCCTGATTCGATTTTTTTGCCAGCACTTTTTCCGCAAAAGTCTTTCCCATATCCACCTTCCTTTTCTATCCCGCCAAAAGCCCGCCTTTTAAGTAAATATCCATCTGCACTTTCGACATCGGCTCCCCCTGAACGGAAACACCCTCCGGAAGCGTGATGATGCCGGTTGTGAGGTCCACAACGATTTCCATGCCGTTTTCCAGGTTCCGGCCCGACAACTCGGCCGTCAGGATGGGGAAACCCTTGTTGATGGCATTCCGCTCGTAGATGGCCCCGAAAGACCGGGCCACAATCAATGAAATGCCCAGACTCTCAAAGCAATCCACCGCCTGCTGTCGAGACGAGCCGGCACCGAAATTTTTCCCGGTCACCACGATATCCCCCGGCCGGGCTTTCCGGGCGAAATCCTCCCATCCGGCGAGATTGTCGAAGGTGTATTGTCCCATCTGATCGATATCGGTGATGGTCAGATACCGGTTGTGATAAATCATGTCCGTGTCGATATTATCTTTCTCGATCATCCAGATTCTGCCCCGTATCCGGATCGAGCGGTTCCGGTCGATCGGTTTGCCGGCGGGGGATCCGGCGGCTGGTTTCCCCCGTGCACCGCCGACGGCGAACACCGCAGGCTTGGCCGGAATGGCACCAGGCAGGGCGATGACTCCCGCCACGGCCGACGCGGCGACCACCGCCGGAGATGCCAGGTACACGTCGCCCTTGCCCTGTTTGCCCCGGAAATTCCGGTTGCCGGTGCTGACGGTGATCTCCCCGGGACCATTTTGGCCAATCTGCCCGGCGGCGCAACCCGCGCATCCGGCATTCCCGACCAGTGCGCCGGCGTTCTTGAAAACCTCGATCAGCCCTTCATCCAGGCACATGCGCCAGATCGCGTCGGTGCTGGGGACGATTTTCAGCACGACGCCGGGTGCGACGCGCCGGTTCCTGAGAATTACAGCTGCAGCCTGGAGATCTTCGAACCGGCCGTTGGTGCAGGAACCGATAAAACCGGAGTCGATCTTGGTCCCGGACAGCGATGATACCTCGACGACGTCTTCCGGATGGCCGGGTTTGGAAATCAGCGGGACGAGACCTTCGATGTCCACTTCGATGACATCCGCATATTCCGCACCATCATCGGCCGCGACCGGGGATATCGGTTTGCCGGCGCTCTTGGAGCAGTACGAGAGAACTGCATCATTGGGAGTGAACAGGGCGATGATGCCGGCCATTTCCGTGGCCATGGAGGCGACGGTGATCCTGCCGTCCAGACTCAGGGCATCCGCAGCGGCCCCGTAAAACTCCGCCGCATATCCCAGCATCCCGTTAGCGCCAAGCTGTCTCAGGCAGGCCAGCACGATGTCTTTGGGCGATGCGGCAGCAGACGGGGTGCCGTTCAGGATGATCCTGATGGTGGGTGGCACCTTGAACCACACCCGACCGAAAGCGAATGCATGCGCGATGTCCAGATCGCCCATTCCCTGGCCGAACGCACCGATGGCGCCCAGGATGTTGGCGTGGGAATCCGTCGATACGAAGGTGGATCCGGAATAGGCCAGCCCGTCGTCGATGGCGATATGAGTGCCGATCCCGCAGTCGATATCATAGATTTTTATCTCGTGTTCCCGGGCGAAGATGCGGCACAGCTGCTGATTTGTAGCGTATTTCTGATCCGAGCCGCCGGGATTGCAGTCAAACGTGAAAAAAGTCCTGGCCGGGTCATGAACGCCCAGCCCGTTGTCCCGGATGTTTTTGACCACATTAGCGCCGCCGAAATCCCGGGCTACACGGGTATCGATCGTGATGTCCACGATTTCCCCGGGCAATACATCACGCCCGGCATGGGTACCCAGTATCTTTTCTGTTATCGTTTTTTTCATGACATGATCTCCCGGTTCATTGGATCAGATTGTTTTTTTCGAGCAGGACCAGCGGGTCGAAAGTCGCGTAATCCGCCTGGTGAATGAAGACGGTTTCCAGCACCTGGGGCCGGCCTTCCCCTTCCTTGGCATGGCATGCAATGGTGTTCAGCAGGTGTTCGTCAGCACCCATTTCGGCCGCCAGAATAGCTCCTGATATGGGATGCCGCGTGCATCTGCCGTTCAGACTTTTCCGGTAACCACCCCGGCCATCCTTCTCGATCTCCAGAAGTTTGCCCACATCATGGAGCAGCCCGCCGGCTACCAGCCGGTCCATGTCCACCCGGTAGGGCATCTCCCGGTAGGTTTTCATCTGCGATTCGGCCAGGGCCACGGCCCCTTCGGTGACGGCAATGGTATGCTCGATGAAGCTGACTCCCCGGCTGTCGGTCAGCAGGGTGAACGGCATGTTTTCAAGCTCATCCGGGTTCTGCCAGTTCCCGCGCCGGCATCCTTCCGTCCAGATTTCAGCGACGAGGTCCCGAAGGCGGTCGTCGCCGATCCGCCGCAGTTGCCGCTCGAACAGTTTTTCAATATCTGACTTGGATATCATCGTTTTGCTCCTTAAAAAAGATCAGATTCTCCGACTTCCGTCTCGAGGTGTGAAAATATCAGAAAAAACTGGTTTCTCATAGAGACATCCGGATTTCAATCCGCAGTGAAAATCAGATTTCGGCGACCGCTTCCGACCGGCCCAGCAGCAGCCACAGAAAAAACGGGCCGCCCAGCAGCGCCGTGATCACGCCGACGGGAATTTCCGCCGGTGGTGCGATCATTCGGGCCAGGGTGTCGCAAACCGTCAGGAATGTGCCGCCGAACAGCAATGTTGCCGGAAACAGGCGGCGGTGGTTCGATCCCACAATCAGCCGGCACATGTGGGGCACCATCATGCCCACAAACCCGATGGGGCCGCACAGGGCCACGACGCTTCCCACCAGCAGGGACACGGCAAAAAACAGTACATGCCGGGTGATGCCGACATTGACACCCCGGCTCAGGGCGAGTTCGTCGCCGGTGGCCAGCAGGTTCAGTTCATGAGTCAGGTACAGAACGATCAGCAGTCCGGCGACGCAGAAGGGCAGCAGATTGATCACGGTATCATAACCCGACATGGACAGCCCGCCCATCAGCCATCTCATGAGCCGGAATGTGTTGTGAAAATCGGAGGTATAGTGAACGAACATGATCAGGCTGGAGAAAAAGAAGCTGATGGCGATTCCGGCCAGCAGAAGTCTGGGCGTCGAGAACTGGCCTTTCAGGCGGACCAGGCCGTATACCAGGCCGATGGCCATCAGTGCACCCAGAAACGCCGCGCCGGAAGTGGCGGAGAAGTTCCAGATCGAGGCGGCCAGGCCGGCGCGCATGGCGATCACGGCTCCCAGCGACGCGCCACTGGATACTCCCAGCGTGAACGGTGTGGCCAGCGGATTGCGGAACATAGCCTGGAACGCCATTCCGCTAACAGCCAGGGCGATCCCGGCCAGGAATGCGGTGAGGACCCGGGGAACCCGGATTTGCCAGAACACCATGGTTCCCGGGGATTGAGACCGGGGATGGAAAATGACATCCCGGGAGACATCGGTGATGCCCAGAAACGGTGCGGTCAGAAGCGCCGCCAGGGCGAACAGGATCAGAACGGTCATGATCGTTGCTGTTTTCATCCGGATCTCCGGGCCGGTAGAACCACCGGGCTGCCGTCATACGGATGTTTCAGGAATTCAAAAGGTATTCCGTAGATGCTTTCCAACACATCGGGATCTTCCAGATCCCGGGCGGCACCCAGGAAAATCTGCCGGCCGCCCGCCAGCCCGAGAATCAGACCGGCATTGAACACGCCGGAGTTCAGATCGTGGGTGACCGTGATCACCGTCCGGCCGGATTCCCGGTTGAGCCGGTCGATCAAATCCAGAATGTCGACTTCATGCCGGTAATCCAGAAACGAGGTCGGTTCGTCCAGCAGAAGAACGGGTGTCTGCTGGGCCAGGGCCGCGGCGATCAGCACTTTCTGGCGTTCCCCGCCGCTCAACGTGGCCACCTTTCGGTCGGCGAACCCGTCGGTTCCGGTGATATCGAGGGCGTTATCAACGGCTTCCAGGTCGTTCCGGGAAGGGCCGGCGAACGCATGGAAGTACGGGTACCGGGCCATCAAAACGAATTCCCGGACGGAGTAGGGAAGCGTCCGGTCGCCGGCCTGGGGGACATAACCGACACGCCTGGCCAGTTCCCTGCGGCGAAGGTTGCGGCAGTGATCTCCCTGGATGCGGATCTCGCCGGATGTCGGTTCCGTCATCCGGCCGATGCAGCGGAGCAAACTGGTCTTACCGGCACCGTTGGGACCGATGATCGACAGGGTGCCGCCGGCCGGCACCTCGAACGAGATATCATCCAGAATTACGGTATCCTGGATCCGCAGGGAGAGGGATTTCACCGATACCGCAATTGAATTCCGCCCGTTCATGGCTCGATTTCCGGGTGAAGGACTCGGATCAGGTCCCGGATGATGTTGATTACCCGGGGTCCGGGAGTGGACACGTAATCGGCGCTGAATATATGGATGCGGTTGTGTTCGACCGCCGGAACCATCGGGAGCGATTTCCAGTCCGCCACGATGCCGTCCCGGGTTAAACCCCGGTTCTTCATGGCCGGAACCATCTCGACGATCACTTCCGGATTCATCTCGATAATACCCTCGCCGGACACCGCAGGATAATCGATTAAGCCGCCGGTGTATACGTTGTGACCGCCGGCCAGATCGATCAACTCCCCGTGAAAACTGTTTCCCGAAGCGATGTAGACATGATCCAGTTTCGATGCGCTGTAGTCCCTGCCGACGCATACCAGAACCCGTGGACGGGGCAGGTCGGACACCGATTTGCGCATCCGGTTCATTTCGGTTTCCAGACTGGATTTCAACTCGGCAGCCTGGATTTCCACTCCGCACAATCCGCCGATCGCCTCGATCGATCCGGGAATGTCCCGGACCGTTTCCTGTCGGATGATCACCGAGTGCAGGCCCAGTTTCCCGAGGTGTGAATGGATTTCCCGCTGGGATGGCAGCAGGAGAATCAGGTCCGGATTCAGGGCGACCAGCGCTTCGAAGTTGGGATCCAGATACCCGCCGACTTTCGGCAGCTTTTCAACTTCCGGCGGGTAGGTGCAGAAGGGTGTGACGCCGATCACATTCGGTCCCAGCCCGAGCGCGAAAAGGGTTTCGGTCAGGGAAGGCGCTGCCGAGATGATCCGCTGATATATCGGCTCCGTCGGTTCGGATTCCGCCACGATGGCGGCCTGAAACAGGACGGCCAGAACGGCAAATGCGGCGGTGATGAACTGCGGCGGTTTACAGGTCATGGGTTGAAGGGTCAGGGACAACCGTCCCGGAGTGCGTACCCGAAGGTTATACGGTCGCAGGAATCAGCTGTCAGAAGACTGCTGAAATCCCGGGCGGTCAGGGTGATCAATATGCCTGTTTTGAAGAGGTTTTCCATGTGTCCATTGTACCGGGAGAGCCGCCGTATGGCAATGTATGTGAAAAGGCCGGGGATAGACGGGTATGCGGCAGGTTACATGCTCAGAATGACGGCTGAAGACACCCGAAGAGTTATTCATTGAGAATCCGTTGCCAGACGGCTCCCGGAGAATAATCTACGGGTTCGATCACATACCGGGGGATGATCCGGTGTTTCTGCTCGATGCGTTTTCCTGATCTCTCGATCTGGACGGTGACGACCTCGTTGACGTGTTCCGCCAGATACCGCCGCCAGGCGGCCTTATCCAGGAGCCGGTAGTCGATGGAGATCAGGTTGTCGCCGGGGAGAATGCGGCCGTAATCGCCGGTGGAGTCCTGGATGACGTCCAGGAGAGTGTAACCGGATATTTTCAGATCCAGCCCTGCGGTTTTCAGGGAGCGGGTGATGTCGAGTTTCCCGGCGGCGAAATCGGTCAGGATGCGCGGCGCTTCCAATTCGCTGTACTGCTTGAGATACTTGAGCAGAACCGCTTCGGTGGCGGGAATGTTGTCCGGGTTTCCATGGAGCCGGGTGATGAACTCCGATACGCCCCGGGCCGCGCCGGAGGCATGAAGCTCGATATCCAGGGCGAACATCCCCAGAGTTCCCAGGGAGTAAATATAATTCCGGCCGGCTTCGCCGCCCTTGCCAAAGATGGCGGATCGGAGCGAATCTTTGTATTCGCTGTATTGAGCCTGGGTGATTTTCTCGGCCAGCGCTCGAAAAAATTCCTGCTGCCGGATCTGACCGGTCCGGACCAGGATCAGCCAGGCGTAATATTCCGATGCACTCTCCTCGAACCAGGAAGCGTCATGGGTTGTTTCCGTCATCAGGTGAAACAGTTCGTGGGAGATTTTCTTGCGTTCCTGCATGTCGAATGGCAGGATTTCGGGAATCCCGAGCAGGATGAAGTTGCCCCTCCGCATGGCCCGGCTGATATTTCCCCGGATCTTTTCCACAATGAAGGTGAATCGCCCGGGTGTGCCGATGGGAAGTTCCCGTTGCAGGCCGGCCAGGGATTTCTGAAGGGATTGGGCGATCAGGGCATCTTCCCGACGGGAGCGGGTATTGTCAATGGCCAGCAGCACCGTCGATTTGCCGGACTTGACGGTTTTCGTTCGGAACCGGCCGGCAACGATGAATGCGGAAGTCAGATCATCGAATCCCACAAGATAGGTATCTCCCCGTTTGATCCAGGTCGTGAACAGATCGAAATCCTCCGGAAGCTTTATCTCGACCGAATACCGGGTTCCCCCGTGAACGCCGTGGGGAAAACAGAACAGGTCCACCGACTGGATGAACAGGTGGTCCTGGTCCGCCCGGGAATCGCGGAAGGAGCGGCCGACATCGTCTTCAGCCAGGAGAAAGGAATAGGTGTATTTAATTTCCGATCCCGGGGCATAATGGAGGTTCCAGCGGTTGGATCGAGGTTCCGCCGATCCGGGGGAATCGATCTCAATCCATCCGCGCCGGTGATCGGTACCCGATATGTCGGCCCTCTGGAGAATCAGATTTCCGCCCGGATAAGCCGGGAGCGTCATGATCACCGTCATTTCGAAGGGGTTGGTCCGATCCCAGGAGACTTTGAAGTCGACCCGGTCAATTGGGATTTCTTTGGAACAGCCGGCAGTCAGGAACACGGCCAGGATGATTGCCGGTAAACGGGAAAGCGGGGTTCGGGTCATAGGAGATTGATTTTACGAACGGGAAACCATTTAGGCAAACATTGCCGGCCGGAGCGGATTGCAGGTAAACTGAACGAGTGATTGCACAGACTCTTGCCGCCGGATCGGCCGGAAACCGGGTGGATCCCGGCTGCCCGCAGGCGTCATACTGCCCCGGCTGCCGGCTCCGACATACGAGATATCCCGAGCAACTTGAATGGTTCCAGAGCCGCCTGGAGCGGATTCTGGACCGGGAGATCGGAGCGGAACGGCCCCGGGTCGAACCGGTGCAGCCCCATCCACAGCAGGAGGGGTACCGGATCCGAACCACCGTCCGGGTGTTCGCTGCAGAGGAGAGGATTATTCTGGGAATGGCGGCGAAAGCCGGGCGGTTGGAACCGGTCGATCTGACCAAATGCTCCAATCACGATCCCCGCCTGAACCGGCTGCTCCGATCGATCCGGGACGTTTTAGACGATGCCGGACCGGAAATTGTATCCGAACTGATCCGCTGGATAGCGGTGCACCTGTCCGCGGACGGCCGGGACCGCATCACCGCCGTGACCGGTTCGATAAGGAATTTCCAACGGGCTGGACTGGACCGCCGGCTGGCCGACCGGTTCCCGGATCATTCGGTTCACCTGTTCGAATCAGCGGAACCATCCGAGAAAACGTCCGGGCCGGATCCGGTGATCGTGAGCGGGCGGCCGGAGATCCTGTTCCCGGTTGCGGGGATGGAGCTTGCGGTTCTGCCGGGCGCCTGGACGCCGGTGTCGTACGGAACGGCGGACCGGCTGGACCGGACGGTTCTGGATATTCTTCAGGAGACCGGCGGATCGTCCGTCATCGAGATCGGGTGCGGGTTCGGGGGATCGGCGTTTTTCCTGGCCCGGAACGGGATCCGGATTATTGGAATCGACCGGGACCGGGCGGCGGTGCGGTCGGCCGGAATGAACCGGGACCGGCTGAGAGTCGCCAACCCGGTATTTATCACCGGGAAAGGGGATCATTGCTTAAGGCGGCTTTTGCGCAGCAGGGAACGGTACGATGCGGTGATCCTGCACGGAATGCGGAAAGGATTCGGGGAACGGCTGCTGGACATGCTGACGGTGACAGGCGCCCGGCAGATCATTCTCATATCACCCGGAACCGGTGCGTTCGTGCGGAACACGGTTCAGTTGATTGACCGCGGCTGGTTTCCCGACCGGTTCATTCTTCAGGATCAGATCCCACACACCACCTCCGTGCTGTCGACGGGTGTTTTCCGCAAAGGGGAACGGTCCCGGTGAGATCCCGGATCGAGAATCATTTTCTGTATTTTCCCGACCGGTATCCCCAATACTGGGTGGAACCATCCGTGTACGGGCTTCCGTTTGAAGACCTCTGGCTGGACACGCCGGACGGCTGCCGGATCCACGGGTGGTGGATCCCGTCGAACCGGTCCGATTTCGCCATGATGTTCTGTCACGGCAACGGCGGGCACTTGGCCTACCGGACGGAAATGATCCACTTCTGGATGCACCGGCTGCAAAAACCGCCGTCGATCCTGATCTTCGATTACCGGGGGTACGGCCGGAGCGGCGGCCGGCCGGCCGAATCCAATCTCTATTCGGATGCGGTGCTGTTCCTGAAGCATCTCACCACGACACTGCGGTTTTCCATGGACCGCATCGTGATTCTGGGCCGGTCGCTGGGATCGGCGGTGGCTGTGCGGACAGCGCTGGAATATCCGCCGGCCGGTTTGATACTCGAGTGTCCGTTCCGGTCGGTTCACGCGATGAGTCTGCAGGTGTTCAAACTCTTCCAGATCCCGAAATGGCTCATCAATCAGAAGTTCGACACTGAATCGAAGATCGGCGGATTGAAATGCCCGATCCTGATCGTTCATGGCGGGCGGGATTTTCTGGTGCCCATCCGGCATGGGCGGAAACTGTTCAATCTTGCGCCGGAACCCAAGACCTTCTGCGAGATCCCATCCGGTCATCACGACGATATCTTTCTCCAGGGCGGCCCGCCTTATATCGACGCGTATGACACTTTTCTGGCGCATCTGGATTCCGCGGGGCGTGCTTGAGGTGCCGGCCTGCCGTCAAACGGCTGCAGAGTGCTTTCCGGCCAATGCACTGCCTACCCGAGTGGCAATAAATAGAAAGGCGAAAGCAGGCCGCAGTTGAAAACTGGGAAATCGTATCTAATCTCTGCTTTCAACTGCTCTGCACATCAACGGCGTGCACCGTAGAGGGTTTTTGTGAGGGCCTGTGAATCCCGGGGTTGGATTACCCGGTTTCAGCCTGCGGAGCCGGGGATTCGGGCTCGTCCGGAGCGATGCCCAGGTCCCGCTCGTATTGCGCCACGATCTCGTTGGCTTCCAGCTGTTTGACTTCCTCCTCGAACTGTATTTCCTCTTCGCCGGCGGCGTGAAGAGCCAATTCAAGTCGGGCGTGGTCCTTGGCGGTCTGCTCCTGTGCCCGGGCCACCATCTCATCGTGGGTCTGGTTGATGCCGGTGACGGTGAACGTCTCGAACACGTCGGCGATTTCCCGCTGCCATTTGGCCCGTTCGACATCCCGGATGGCCTGCATGGCCTCCCTGGTTTTCAGTTCCTTTTCCCGCATGAACGCCTGCTTGACTTTCAGGGCGTGCTGGAACGCCTGTTCGGCGATCTGGTGCTGCTGAGCATTACTCTGAAGGGCCTCCTTGATTTCCTCCAGGGAAGTGGCGTAGTTCAGGGCGATATCGCGGCGGCCGGCTTTCAGCGCGGCCTTGATCTTGATCTGCAGGACGCGGGATTTCTCGTTCAGCCGGGTCGCTTCGTTTTCCAGCAGCGTGACATTGGCTTTCACCATGGCAATGTGTTCGTTCATGCGCGGCACCTGATCGTTCAGATCGCGGATGTTCTGTTTCAGGATCAGGACGGGATCTTCCATTTTTTCGATCCACAGCCCGAAAAATCCCCGTATCAGCCGTCTGATTCGCCTAAACATGCCGGGTTCGCCTCCGATTAAACATCATTGGACCAGATCCCGGGACGGTCTTGCGTCCGTCCGGTCGTCGTTTTCGGATTCCAGGACCGGAATCCGGATATCGCCCGGGCTGTCCGTCCGGTTCTCTTCATTGATGAAGATATCCATTTCCCGGACCAGATCCTCGGTATCCTTCATGTTCGCCAGTACGGTGTCGATCTGCTGGGATATTCCCTGGGGATCGGTGATGGAAATGGTCTGATCCCGCAGGAGCTGGAGGGTGTTCACCATGACCTCCAGTTCAGCCTCCACAATCTCGATGTTCTGACGGGCTTTGTCGATCCGGTCCAGCCGCTGCATCAGAATCTCCCGGTTTTTCATCTTCAGGCCGGACACCCGGTCGTTCCGCCCCTGGATCTCCTTCTCGATGGTTTCGATCTGGCGGACGATTCGATCCCGGTCGACCTGGCCGAGGTATTTCATGTAGTTATGGTGCGCCAGAAGCATCTGGAGATAGGTGTTGACCATGGAATCGAGTTTGCCCAGGCTGACACCCAGCAGCGCTGATCGGGGACCGTCGGCCATGCCGGCGTTCTGTTTGATCTGCAGGCTGATCTCGGTGAATTTTCTCAGTTTCGACTGATGATCCTCGTCCAGCAGTTTCTGAATGCGTATGGTATCGGTGGCCTCGGGCAGACTCTTGTCGGCCATGCGTCGGGCCCGGATGGCCCTGCGGAACCGGCTGTTCTGGGAGATGGTGAACAGAAGACCCAGTTCCACGGCCAGGGCGAAAAACAGATAGTAGACGTTGAACCGCATGGGCAGGCCCAGGATGAACAACACACCCAGCATTCCGTAGTTCCAAGCGGTGAAAAACGCTTCCCTGAAATAATTGATCGGATCGTCCGTCATGTTCAGTCCTCGTATCCGGTTTGAACTGCCACCATCATCTTTCATCCTGCCGGAGCCGTCAAGGGCAACCAGCTCCGCATGTAAACCAACCGGTCCCGGGGTGGCATTCGGTTCGACCCGACTGCCTGTCCCATCCGCCCAGTTCTTCCCCTGCCGGACGATGTTCCCGGATTAATCGAGATCTCAATTATAACGGAAATTCCCTATGTTTGCATTCGGGAATCCGGAAATTTTGTGTTTTAACCGTTGAGCCGGAGATCTTTACCGGTTAACATATCAGTCAGCCTAGGGAGGGACAGCGGATGAGTTATCAGCGGACTCTGGTTGTTTTGAAGCCCGATACCGTCCGGAGGGGTCTGGCGGGTCGGATCATCGCCCGGCTGGAAGATGCCGGCCTGGATATTCTGAAAATGGCGGTGCACAGTCCGGCTTCCCGGGAACTGATATCCAGGCATTACCGGAGCACGGAGGCTTGGTTGACGGGAGTGGGGAACAAGACCATCAAAAGTTATCAGAATGTCGGCAAGTCCGTCGCTGAACTGATCCGGGATTTCGGATCGGAAGAGCCGGCGGAAATCGGAAAAGTCGTCAAGGAACGGCTGATCCGGTTCATGACGGGAGGTCCGTTGATCGCCATGGTGATCGGCGGCAACCAGGCGATCAAGAAAGTGCGCAGTCTGGCCGGATATACCATACCGGCGGAAGCCGGTCCCGGAACCATCCGGGGTGATTTTTCGGGTGATTCCCCCGATCTGGCAACGGCGGAGGACCGGTCCGTCGAGAATCTCATCCATGCATCCGGAAATACCGAGGAAGCCGATTATGAAATCGGCCTATGGTTCGGGGATGCGGGTTGATCGCTGAATCAGTCGAATCTGAAATCCTGAAACTGGAATATCCCCCGCCGGTGAAACTCAAGTTTCTCGTCCTGATCGCCGGTGTTGTCACGTTGTTTATCCTGAGATCCCTGTTCGTTCAGGATCCGGCCTGGCTGGTTCTCGGCGTCATTTCGGTCGGTGCACTGAGCATTTACTACCGATTCCGGATTCTAAGGGTCGTGACAGTCTCGGAAAAGGGTGTGTCGCAGCGAGTCGGGCGGCGGGAATGGCTCTGGCAGTGGCTGGAAATCCGTCAGGTATCCGAGAAAATCTGGAGCCGTTCGAATCTTGCGCACGGCTCGATGCGGCGCATGACGATTTTGCACGAAAGCGGGCGGGACATCAGCTTCGACACGCACATGGGGCCTTATCAAGACGCGGCGCGCACGGTAACGCGGACCGCCAAATCGCATGGTGTTGGAATTGAAGTCAGGGAAGTGCCGTTTTTCATGCTGGTTTACTGGTAATCAGGGAAGTGCACTCGTATTCCACATCGGGATTCATTGACGATATAAATCTGTTTTCGTAAACTTTGCAGTGGGATGAATAAACATTCTGAGTTTAATAAGTTCGAGCGGAAACAAATACAAAACACTCCGGCTGATTTCCGGAGGAATCTGGAAATTTTCGAAGCTTTATACCGGGAAGCGGTAATGCTGAAGATCTTGCCGCTGAAAAATCCGCTGGAGGGGATTGATGTCGATATCACTCTTGCCTGGAAGTTGAACCGTGTTCGCGGAACTGATTGAATCCCTGGCAGTCGCCCTGGAAGAGAAAAATATCCCTTACATGATCATCGGGGGTCAGGCGGTTTTGCTTTATGGTGAGCCGAGACTGACCAAGGACATCGATATCACACTGGGTATCGATCATGCCGAACATAAAAAAATACTGGATATCGCGTCAGCTCTCCAATTGACACCACTGGTGGACAATCCGGCTCAGTTTGTCCGGCAGACAATGGTGCTGCCAATTCAGGATCAATCCACCGGCATCCGTATCGATTTCATCTTTTCCTATTCCGAGTTCGAGCGGCAGGCTATTCAAAGGGGTCGGCGCATTCGGATCGGGAAACAGGCGGTTTGTTATGCATCGCTTGAAGATCTCATTATCCATAAAATAATTGCCGCCCGTCCGAGGGATATCGAGGATGTTCAGTCTCTGTTGCTGAAAAATCCGGATTTTGACCGTGAGTATATCCATCGGTGGTTGAATGATTTTGATACTGCGCTCGATGCCGATTATCTGGCTCGTTTTGATCACCTGATCGAACAAGCAGGTTGAGAAAACCGGACTATCGTTAGCATACGATTCAATCTTCCAGCTCCAGGAAGAAGCATTTCAGGTAGTCGGTGCCCTCCAGGCCGGGCAGGATGGGGTGATCCGGACCCGCTCCCCCGGTTTCGAAGATGCGTCCGGTCCGATCGGCTTCGTGAAGGGCGTGGCCCAGCAGCCGCAGGAAATCCTCCCGGGAGACATGATAGGAACAGATGGACGTGACCAGCAATCCGCCGAGCGCCAGGCACTGAAGCGCCAGCCGGTTCACTTTCCGGTAATTCGCCAGATTTCTCCGGGCCCGTCCCGCGCCGCGGACCCAGGAGGGCGGATCCAGGAAAATGACATCCCATCTGTCCCGTCCGGCGTACCGGGTCATGAAATCGACCGCTTCGGCCCGGATGAAGTCACATCGGTTCGAAACGCCGTGATCGGCGGCGGTGCGCGATCCCAGACCCAGCGCCGATTCGAATATGTCCACCAGCGTGACATCCGACGCGCCCGCCATTGCCGCCCGGATCCCGAAATCACCCGAATAGCAGAACATGTCCAGGACCCGTTTCCCATGGCAGAATTCCGCCGCCCGTTTCCGGTTCAGCCGGTGATCCAGGAAAAACCCGGTTTTATGGCCGGTCATGGGATCCATCCAGCTCCGGATACCGTCGACGGAAGCCTGGAATGGGATATCGATCCGCCCGGTTTCGATCCGGCGGTAACAGGGCAGGCCCTCCTTTTTCCGCGCGAGGGAATCGCAGGAAAGAATCACTGCCTTCGGGGACAGCCGGTCAACCAGCACCGGTAAAACGCATTCCATCTGTCTTTCCATTCCGGCGGTGGTGATTTGAACCACCAGAACACCGGAAAACCAATCGGCGACCAGGCCGGGAAACCCGTCCGCCTCCCCGAAAACAATACGAAACGAGTCCTTCCGGGAATAGAATTTCCGCCGGAATCTCCAGGCCGCCTCGATGCGCCGGTCCCAGAAACCTCGGTCCACCGGTTCGTCGGTGAACGTGAGAATCCGGAGGGGGATCCTGGACAGGCCGTTGAAGTATCCCAGGCCGATCAATTCCCCTGCCGGAGACAGAACCCGGACGGTTGCGCCCGGTTCGACCGGATCGGGTACCCGGGCGATCGATGAGGGTGTGAAGATGGCATGACCTTCGCGGATCAGCTGCAGGGCCTTGTCGGTCAGGACTGCGGCGCGGGGCGGATCGTTCATATGATGTAGCCCAGCGCCCGGAGATTTTCCTCCAGCTCCTTTTCCTCCTCGGTGGAGATTGCGGGTGCGATGAAACGAGTGGGCGACTGGGCCAGAATGGCATCGCGGACCTGTAACTGTCCGTCCAGCCAGGTTTCCATCCGTTTCTGCAGGGTCCGGGCCTTGTCGCGGTGTTCGCTCCAGATGTTCCGTTTCTCGAACGGATCGGTATCCAGGTCGAACAGGAGAATCTCCCACATGGCGTCCCGATCCAGATCCTCCAGCGGTCTCGTGTAATATTTCTTTTCGATCCGGGTGTTCCAGTCCGCCCGGATGTCGGCCTGGCTGAGTTCATCCGTCCACCGGTCCTGATCGGTGAATGCCGAAATCAGGTGTTCCCGCCACGTTTTCGGGGGCCGGTTGGTGAAGATCTGGCAGCGGGTCGCCGGATCGATCCGATCTCTCAGGATCAATTTCCAGTGGGTAGCGGGATCGACGGCTGTCAGTTCCTGCCGCATTCCGGCCAGCGGATAATGAAGCGTGGAAAACAATATGTCGCCTTCGGAACGGGGCTGGAAGAAATCCGGTGCGCCCGGCTGAATTTTGGCTGTAATCCCGAAACAGTCCAGCATGGTGGGCATGAAATCCATGTTGGACCGCCATTGATTTCGGGGCGGGTTCCAGTTTTTGAAATCGGGATGGATCAGGATCATGGGGACATTGATTTCATGACCCATGGTGGAGGCGATGTGATTGCGGAATCCGTGCTCGTCCGAAAAACTTTCGCCGTGATCCGATGAGACGATCACCAGGACATCGTCGAGTTTGTGCCGTTTCAACTGCTCGAACAGCAGAGCCACGCAGCGGTCCGAATACGCCACCTCGCTCAGGTAGTATTCCCGCCGCCTGGCACCTTCCTCCGGCCCGCTCTTGTCGGGCGGATTGATGGCCTTGACCTCCGGCAGCTCGGGACCGCAACCGGTGTTGAAATAAGGTTCATGCGTGTTGGACAGATGGATCCATCCGAAGAATTCCTTCCGGTCTTTCGCCCAGTTGCAGAACTCGTTGATATAGGTTTCGCAGGTCTGTCTTTCGTTTTCGAAGCTGACTTTCGCCACCCGGTTCTTCCGGATTAAATGGTAATTGCAGTCGTTGATCAGGTTGAAATCGGTGACCATTGGATTGGTGGTCAGGGATGCGGTCTGGATCCCGTGGGCTTTCAGGATTTCCGGAAACATGGGAGCGTTGCACTGGTAGCCGAACAGACCCTGCCGGTACAGGCTGTATACCTGCCTTCTTCCCGGGAACCCGAACGCATACTCGTGATAATAAACCGGATAGGAGCAGAACATCGAAGCCAGCGATTCTCCGGTGAACGATGATTCCGTCACGCAGAATACCTGTGCATGCTGCCGGGCCAGGGAATCCATCACCGGGGTCAGGTCCAGGCCGGAACCGTAGCAGCCCAGGACATCGCTGCGCAGGGCATCGATACTGAACAGTAGAACCCGGTTGAATGGACCCGGACGGGTCCGGGGGAAATTTTCCAGGATCGACCGGATGCGCTGCCGTTTGATCGCTTCCAGCGTCCCGGCCGGATCGGTTTTATTCCCGCAGGCCCACATGCCCAGACCACCCGCGGCAACCGCGCAACCTTTCAAAAAGATTCGCCGGTGAATCTTGTGCAAAAATATGCCCCGGGCACTCCGATTCACAGGGTCAGCTTGTCGCCGAACAGGATCAACCGGTCCGCAAACCGGCGGGTAAAATCAGAAGCGGGGAAGACGGTTTGAAGCATCCGGGCGCCGAATTCCGCCGCCTGATCATATGGCAGGCAGAACACCTGGTGCAGGAAAGCCTTCCGGTAATCCGCCACTTCCTTCTTGACGGTCCTGCCCCGGATGATTACGTCGGCGACGAATTCGGCAACCGCTTCGAAATCCGTTTCAACCATCCCGTACCGGGTCATCTCCTGGACACCCATCCGAAGGCCGCTTGATTTTAAAAAGGTATCGTCATCGGGCAGCGCCTGGTAGTTGCAGATAATGTTGTTTTCTTCCAGTTTCCGGGCGATTTCTTCTCCCGGCCCGTACCGGATGACCCGCAGAAGCACCTGATGGGTATAAGTGTACCCGTCGGCGGGATCACCTTCCACCGGAATGCCGGCCTTTACCAGATACTGGGCGAATGCCCGGGCGTTGTTCATAACCTGGATCTGGTACTGCTGCTTGAATGAATTCATTTCGTATGCGGCCATCAGGAGCGCCAGCAGGGTGCCCAGGTGGTGATTGGAGGTGGATCCCGGAAACGCCCGGCTCTTGACCTCCAGCCACATTTTGCGGAAATGAGAGCCTTTTCCCATGTTGGATACGATCACGCCCCGCTGGGGTCCGAAGAAAGTCTTGTGGGTGGAGCCGGTCACGATGTCTGCGCCCTCGTCCAGAGGCGTCTGAAACGCACCGTACAGACCCAGCACATGCGCCATGTCGTATATGATGATCGGGCGCGGATCCCAATCTTTCACCACTTCGTACAATTCCCTGACCGGTTCCGGATAGATGAACATGGATTTACCGAAAATCACCATCTCCGGTTTCACTGTTTCAACCATCTCCAGCAGCCGGGGCACATCCATCCGGTAAGGATTATCCGCCAGAATGGGGAAGTTGACACAGTTTTCGGATTTGGTCTCCGGATTCGGATCGACATAGTTGAACAGGGCCCCCATGGGCTGGCTCGAAAGATGACCGCCCTTGCCCAGGTCATTGTTCATGACCGAACGCAGCCTGCGGAAATCGGTATCATCCCGCTTGTTGACATATTTCGTGGCCGCCTTGAACACAATTTCATTCGCCATCTGGCCCGAAATCGGGCGCATCTCCGCTTCCGAACAGCTGAAATACTTCTGCATCTGGACCCGGGCCTCTTCTTCCACATCCCGGATGAAATCGACGCCCTGGTAGAAATAAATTTCATTGCCCTTCATGGTACGGTGCTCCGCATACCGGCCCGAAGGATCGGAAATCTCGCAGAATTTCACCAGCAGACTGGGCGTGGTTTCCGACGGGATCAGATTGATGCACTGATGCTGCCGCCAGTGATTGTTGGCTTCAACCCGCTCAACCAGATGTTCGATCTGTTTCAGTAAATCCGTCATGGAATGAACCTCCTTAAAATGATCCGGCACAAATCGCCGGTTCCATCCAATTATATGAACGGCTGACGGAAATACAACCGGAACGACCTGACCGATACCGCCGGGAAATTTGCCCGATCGATCTGTCTGATTGTGGTATCCTGCTTCGCAGTCAGAAAATCAGCCCGGGGGAATATGATCATGAAAAAAACAATTCTGCTGCTGCTTCCGGGGATTGCAGCATCTGCCGTTCCCGCCATGGCCGATGATTGCCAGTCCCTGTGGAACAAGGCGGTCGCGCTGTTCGATGCAGAAACGGACCGGGTTCCGGGCCGGGTTGTGAGCACTATGAAAATCCTGAACAAGAAGGGCGAAATCGAAAACACGACGGTGATGGAAATGAGACAATACATCGACGAACAAGGTGTTCTGCAATCGGAAATCACCCGTGTGATCGAGGACGGCAAGGATATCGCGGAGGCTGCCGGACTCCATCCGAACGATCCGCACGAAATTCTCAAAACCGTCAAGGCATCACAACAAAGTTTTAATATTGCTCTTTCCGGTCCCGGCTGCTCAGGAAGATCCACTCCTGCCGCTTCCGCTGTTCCACGGACCGGATGCCGGTATCGATCAGGTAGCAGTCGTTGCATGGGGTGATCGCCTGGGTCGTGTTGACGGTCCGGCGGATGGTCCGGATCGTCCTGCCGTTCCATATGGATTTGAAATCCTGACGGGTCAGATCCCCCAGTCGGGGCGGGTAGTACTGGCAGCAGGGGAGCACTACGCCGGTTGTGGTGATGAGTGTCTGGATATAAACGAGTTCGCAGATGCGGCTTGAAATGGCGGGTGTGGAATCCGACGTATTCGAAAACGGCGGCGGCGCTTCGAAATGGATATTCAAATCAGCGGCTTTCCATTTCGCCTTCGTATAAACATCATTGTAAAGCTCCGGTTCAAGGATCAGCGACTCCTCCCGGTCTTTTTCCTCGTAAATGAGCAGCGGTCCGACCACCAGGTGGGTCCCACCGGTTTCAGCCAGGAAATCCACCACATCAGGCAGCTCCCGGGCGTTCCGGCGACCGATGATGAAGGAAATTCCCAGGTCGAACCGGTCGACCGGTTTCAACTTACTCCTTCTTTGCGCAAACGTCCGGTATGTTTGCATTACACGGTCGAATTTCGCCGGGTACCGCAGTTCATTGAAAAGCTCCGGATCGAGGCTGTCGAAGGAAAAATCGATCCGGAACAGGTTGGATATCAGCCTTTCAGGCAGCCGGTCCGGGTCCAGAAGGGTGCCGTTGGTCACCACATGCAGTTTGACTCGGTGGCGGGATGCGGCATCCAGGATCCGTTCGAGGTTTTTCGCGATGAACGGTTCTCCGCTCAGTGAAGTATTCAAAGTCCGGGCGGTTGGAAACAGCTCCATGACGATTTTGTCGAACAGCTCATCCGTCATGTCCGGTACGGCATTGTGATCCGGCGCATCCGGCGTTTGGCGGTAGCAGAATGGGCATTTCAGGTTGCACCGGACGGTAGTCTCGATGTTGAGATGAGGCGGCAGGGTGGTGACAGTTTCCCGCCGGGCGGCGAGTTCCAGCTTGTTCAGGGCGAAGTTATAGCGTTTCCAGACGTCCAGCAGTTGCAGGCTCAAACTGGTTTCTCCCTGTGCGGTTCCATGGAGTTTGCGAAGCGCAAGCCAGAGGAGATCCAGCATCCGGAACGGAATAAATTTCGGGTGGCGCTTGAACAGCTGGTATATTCTGTGCGCGATCCATTTCGGGGACATTGCTTTTCTCCAGATTTCAACTGCCGACCCGCAGACTACCAATTCGCATGACCGGGATGCAAATGCCCCGGCGCCGGGCATTTTTCCGTTGCATTCGGCTGTGCAGTGTGAAAATTTATGAAGCCTGCGGATCAGCCGCATCGGTTTTACCGGTAACCCGGAGTCAGATCAGGATGGAGCGGATATTCGACATCGCCGTGATCGGGGGCGGGATCGTCGGGACGGCGACGGCCATGGCGCTTCTGGCCCGCCCGGGATCCTCCCTTGTGCTTCTGGAGACTGAAACCCGTCTGGCGGCTCACCAGACCGGCAACAACAGCGGCGTCATTCATTCCGGGTTGTATTACCGACCCGGATCCCTGAAAGCCAAAAATTGCGTGGAAGGACGGGCGCTGCTTTTGGAATTCTGCCGGGAATATGGGATCCATCATGATATCTGCGGCAAATTGGTTGTGGCGGTCCGGACGGATGAAGTACCCCGACTGGAGGACCTGATCCGCCGGGGCGCCGGGAACGGGCTGGAAGGATTGCGGCGGCTTTCCGGGGAGGAGATCCGGGAGATCGAACCGCATGTCCGGGGAGTGGCCGGACTGTTCGTTCCGCAGACCGGTATCGTGGATTTCGTGAAGGTCACCGAAGCCTTTGCGGACTGCATTCGTGAAAACGGGGGAGATATCCGGACCGGTACCCGGTTTCTCAGGTGTATCCGGGAGACGGATTCGTTCGTTCTGGAGACCACTGCCGGAAAGATCCGGTGCCGCAACCTGGTCAACTGCGCCGGATTGCATTCCGACCGGGTGGCGCGCCGGTGCGGATTAAACCCGGATACGCAGATCATTCCCTTCCGGGGAGAATATTATGCCATCGTTCCGGAACGCAGGCATCTGGTGAAAAACCTGGTCTACCCGGTTCCGGATCCTCAATTTCCGTTCCTCGGCGTTCATTTCACCCGGATGATCGACGGGGAAGTCGAGGCGGGGCCCAACGCCGTCCTGGCGTTCAAACGGGAAGGATATCGCAAATTCGATATTTCGATTCGCGACATGATTCAATATGCGTCATTTCCGGGTTTCTGGAGGATGGCGGCCCGGCACTGGAAAATGGGATTCGATGAATTTCACCGGTCTTTTTGCAGGAGTGCGTTCATAAAGACGTTGAAACGATTGATCCCGGAAATCGAAGATTCGGATATCCGCCCGGGCGATGCCGGCGTCCGGGCCCAGGCTCTGGACAGATCTGGCAGCCTGCTGGATGATTTCAAGATTTTGCGAGCCGAACGGATGATTCATGTTTTGAACGCACCCAGCCCGGCGGCAACCGCATCCATCAGCATCGGCAGGACCATCGCCGGTCTGGCCGGAGAATGTTTTTCAACGGGCAATTCGGTCACCTGAAAGGATTCCCGCCGTACCCGGTCCATCCTGGTTCACCCGTCGAAGACAGGATCTTCGGGTGGACGGTCGATCCGTGCCGGCCTTGATGTCTGAAATAATTGAGGGACTCAATCCGAGAGGTAATATTCGACGGTTGAGACCACACGCACTTTTTTGATGTGCGGATTGTTTTTATCCCGGTCGTCGATGCTGAACTGACCCTGGGAAGCGCGTTTGATTTTTCCGAGGGTGCTTTGGGAATCCGCTGCAAATTTCTGGGCGACTTCTCTGGCTTTCCGCGTGGCTTCCTCGATCATCTGGGGTTTGACATCGTTCAAGCGGGTGAAGATGTATTCCGTCTGGGACTGGTACAGATCCCCGCCGATCACGATACCCTGCTTGCCCAGCTCGGACAGGGAAGCCATCACGGTCCGGACGGTGGGAATATTCCCGGAAAATACCGTGACGGTCTGGGTGGCAGTATAGCGAAACTCGGCCCGGGTACCGCTTCCGTACTGCTGGGCTGATTTGTCGGTGATGGCGGGCGGAGAAACGGAGATTTCATCCGGCGTGACGCCGTTTTTCTGGAGAAAACTTCGTGTTTTCGCCGTACTGGTTTCGATGGCGGTGTACAATTCCTGGAGATTGTTGCTGGCTTCGGTGAACTGAATGGGCCAGATCACGATATCCGCTTCGAATTCGCGTTCTGAAAGGCCTTTCACGGTCACGCTCCGCTCATATTCCTTGAATTCAATCAATGCGTTTCCCATCAAGAAACCAAGGGCGGCCAGGCCGAAAAATATGAACAGTCCCAGAATGAAAGCGCTTGTTCTGGAGTTATCCTGCATGGCAATCTCCTCTCATGGGAATGCGGGAATGACTTGAACGCCGGATCAAATGCAGAGTAATGCGGAACGAATGTTTAATCAAGTTTCAGTTCTTCCCGGATCCTGACTTTCGCGCCGATCATTTCGTGATGCTGCAGCCGGAGAAGGTTGGCCAGTTTATGGGCGAGGTAATCCTCGTGCTGATCCATCCGCCGGTCCGCGTAGATCACCCTCCAGATGTTTTCCATGATCCGGATTTTTTCTCGACGGGTGAATACGCGGTTGATCCGGTTGGTGAATGTCCACATATCCAGCGAATCCGACCGCTCCCGTTCGGCCACGCTCATCAGCTCGGTGATTTCATCGGGTGTCAGGTCGAACTGCTCGCCCAGGATATCCCGGATCAGTTGTTTTTCCATGTCGGAGAATTTTCGGTCGGCATGAGCCGTTTCCAGCATCAGGACGCATGCCGCCGTCTGGAGATCTTCGGTCCGCACCAGCTCCGGAAAATTTACTTTATTTTCTGCGTATCGAGCCAGGAATCTGCGGAATATCCGTTTCATCAAGCCATGGGAAACCAGGGGGGCAGTACGACGGGTTTCTGATCGAACAGCTTCAGCAGTCTGGGCGGCATGTATTCCCTGGGAACGACAAGATCGAATGTATGCGCGTCAAACCATTCATCGGACATGATGAAATAGCCCTTCTGTCCGACTTCCGTGCCCCAGCTGTTCTCGATCTTCCATTTCACCGGTTTGCCGTCGACCAGGTCCACGGCCGTCAGAACCATGGAATGGGTCATCTTGGTCTGACCCATATCGACCCGCGCGGTTTTGCTCATGTTCATCTTGACGTTGAACAGTGTTTCGTAATCGAAGATCTTCGGGTCGAGTATGCCGGCTTTGGAATGGGAATGCTGCACGACATCGCATCCGAACAGGACGGCGTCGCCCTTTTTGAGCATCTTGACGGCGATTTTCTTCAATTCGCCGACGGGAACATTGAGCGTCATCCAGTCGATGCCGCCCACCATATTGTCGAACAGCTCGATTTTAAAGGTTTTATTGTAGGGCGTCCGGTCGGTGGGACAGCTCAGAAGAACGTAAGTTTCATCCAGATTCAGGCCCACGTACTTGTCGAAAAACGCCTGGGGGGTGATCCCGATTTCCCGGTGAAATTTCTTGTCGTTGTCTTTGTAGCTCCAGTTGAACTTTTCAGGCGGCATCCCGAAGAAAATGGACAGGATCCGGAAAACATCGTCCATGACGGCGTTTTTCTTCCTGCGGAGCTGGTCCGGTTTTTTCCCGGCGGCCATCATTTTCCGCAGGTCTCCCGCAGCCTGGCGCAGCATATAATACAGAATTTCATTCAGATACCGGGTGTTTTCCCGGTTAAAAGTATCCACCATGACTTCCTTGGGCATCAACCCGTACTTTTTGACGATGTTGACCATCATGTGCCATTCGCCGCCATCCTGAGCCGGGTTTTCCAGGAGAAACCGGAGTTTCCGGTCGTCGATATCACAGTTTCCCAGATCAATGACGGCTTCCATGAAGAAATTGGCCTTTTCGAACTTATCCCAGAACATTACCTGGTTTTCGGAAAATTCGAAGGATTTGACATTGATTTTCTTGCGCGTATAGGTCCGGAACCAGTTGAGAATGGCGAACAGCCAGCAGGTCCCCGCCCGTTTCTGGTCGGTTACGGAATCGGTTTCGATTTCATTGGAAAAACAGAAATTGACATCGTTCAGAACATCCCGGTTAATGGCGATTTCCGCCAGATTTCCCCGTGTGACGGCATTCAGAGCGACTTTGTTGGCCGGATTCTGAACGAAATTCTTCTTGAATTTATTCACCATGCCCGATGTCAAAAATCCTTCCTGTTTCTTTGCCATGATTTCCATCCTTCCAGCAAGAAGTTGTTGATTCCGGCGGTTCTGGGTCGGTTTCGATCCGGCCGCTCCATCCCGCCAAGGTGAAATGGATATCATGTTCACCGGCGTTCGGCAAGTGGGAGTTTCGATCCTGAGCCCGCTCATGATCTGCAACCCTCGAATAGGCTGTGCGGAGCCGATCGCCGGACGTGCATTTTTCCGTTCGGCGTGAAAAAATATGTTCCGGTATGAATCTTCAGACCAAACGTGCCGAACTTCATACAATCCTGCGATCGATGGAGTGTGTTCTGGTGGCTTTTTCCGGAGGTGTGGACAGCTCGGTGCTCCTGGCGGAAGCTGTGGAAACTCTGGATACTGCGGCAATCGCGGCGATCATCCGTTCACCTTTGTTTCCCGACCGGGAATATCAAGATGCCGTGAAGACAGCATCCCGGCTGAAAACACGATTGATCATTCAGCCTGTCAATCTGTTGGAGATACCCGGTTTCCGGCACAATCCTCCGGACCGGTGTTACCGATGCAAGTCGCACATAATTCGCCTCCTGCTGGACACGGCACGGCGGGAGAATATCGCATGGATTGTCGAGGGGAGTAACCGGGATGATACCCTGGCCCGCCGCCCGGGCATGAGAGCCCTGAAAGAGCAGGGTGTCCGGTCGCCTCTGATGGAAGCCGGCTTGACCAAAAGAGAGATCCGGAATATCGCCCGGATGAAAGGATTGCCGTGTTGGAATAAGCCGGCCGAACCCTGCCTGGCGACGCGTATTCCGTATGGAGAGGATTTGACTCCGGAACGCTTGAAACGGATTGAGAAAGCCGAGGGGTTTCTCCTGAAATACAATTTTCCGGTTGTCCGGGTTCGGGATTATGGTGATACGGCCCGGATTGAAGTGGATGCCGGCTCGCTGAAACGTCTTTTCGAGAAGGATTTTCGAACGAAACTGATTCAGGTGTTCGACGGATTCGGATACCGGACCGTCACGGTCGATCCGGAAGGATACCGAAGCGGTTCGATGGATTCATCCCTTCGTCCGGAATCGAAGGAAAACGGTCGATGACGCGCGAAACGGTTGCCGTAGCCATGAGTGGAGGCATGGATTCATCCGTCGCCGCATATCTTTTGAAGGAGCGGGGGTACCGGGTCGTCGGAATGACCCTGTGCATGGCCCGGACACCCGGCAGATCGCGCAATGGCTGCGGGGAATCCGAAGACATGAAGGCTGCGGCGGCCGTTGCGAAACACCTGAACATCGACCACGCCGTTGTCGACTGCCGGGAGCAGTTCGAGGAGTGGATTCTCAGGAGTTCCTGGCGGGAATACGCAGCGGGGCGGACACCCAATCCATGTGTTCACTGCAACCGCTTGATCAAATTCGGACTGCTGTTGGAACAAGCACGGTTGATGGATGAAGCAAGACTGGCCACCGGCCATTACGCCCGGATCGAACTTATGGATCCCGCCCGTACGGAGTCTCAGAAAATTCTCCTCAGGGGCCTGGACCGAAAGAAGGATCAATCGTATTTCCTGTATTCACTGAACCAGGACCGGTTGAATTCCGTTTTGTTTCCTCTGGGAGAAATGACCAAGGAAACCGTTCGTGAAGTGGCCCGGTCGGCCGGATTTGCCGATGTTGTCCGCGGGGAGAGTCAGGATGCCTGCCTGGCATTGGCTGGTGAACAATTCGGGGAATTGTTGAGACAGAGGTTCGGGGAGACCGCCCAATCCGGAGATATCGTCGATGCTGAAGGGCGTATTCTGGGCCGGCATCCCGGTATCCACCGGTTCACAATCGGCCAGCGGCGCGGATTGGGCATCGCATTGGGCCATCCGGCATATGTCACCGCGATCCGGCTTCAAGACCGGCAGATCGAGGTCAGTACGGATCCATCCCGCCTGATGTGCCGTTCTTTCACCGTAACCGGCCTGCACTGGATCAATCCGGGATTCATCAGTCTCCCGCTGAAAGCCCGCGTGAAAATCCGGTATCTTCACCAGGCGGCTCCGGCACGGATCGAACCGATACCCGATGCGGCTGCCCGGGTGATCTTCGACGATCCGCAACGGGCCGTCACACCGGGTCAGGCAGCCGTGTTCTATATCCGGGACAGAGTCTTGGGCGGAGGGACGATTGCATGGGCAGATCCGTTATCACTCCCGCCCTGATACTGGCCGTTGTTCAGGTCCTGACAGGCGGTTTGCTGACAGGTTCATTCGGATATTACCTGGATGACTGGTGGTTCTCCGACAACTATTACCGGATTGCCCAGCCATCCGCCTCCGCCATCGATCGATTCGATTTGTTCGAGTGGAACGGGGATGTCCGGGCGCTGCGGTTTCTTCTTTTGGGAACCCAAACCGTTCTCATTCGCCAGGCTGGAGTTCCGGCAGCCTGCTGGCTGCAAATCCTGGTGGAATGGAGTGTTTCCGTGTTCCTGTTCTGCCTGATCCGCCGCACCCGGGGAGAAGTCACCGCATGGATCATCACATGCCTGTTTGTCCTGTCCCCTCTGGATACCACCCTGCTGTGGCTGGCCACATTCCACTGGCGCGTTTCGCTGGCTCTCGTGCTGGCCGCACTGCTTCTGGTTCCGAGCCGGTTCCGGCTGCTATCCCCCGCGTTGCTTCTGGCTGCCGCCCTGGTCAACGAAGGTCCGGCACCCATGTACCTGATGGGTGTTCTGTGGCCGTCCCGGACCGACAAAGGAAGCCCGAAACGTTTCATCGTGGGGAGCTGTTTGATGGCAGGAACCATCTACATGCTGTGGCGGTTTGTCTTGTTTCCGGCGATTTCCGTGGACATCAGAACCGGGATGGTTTTAAGCCAGGCGCCGGCGGAAATCATTGCACGCATGGCTTTGAACTATCTGCTGGGTGGCTATATCTTCTTTGTCTCCGCCTGGCGGTTCACTTTCGATACCATTGTCCGGCACACCATCATGTCCATATCTGTGATCGGAACGGGAATGCTGGCCGGATCCGTCCTGATCGCCTGGATGAGCCGCCGGTCCGGGCAGCTTGATCGGTTCATGGAGCACTTGCCTTCGATCACCTGGACAATCCAGAACCTGGTTCTGGGGTATTTCCTGAGTTATTGGACGGGAATATTCTGGTATGCCGGTCATCAGCCCGGAGGCGACACGCGGATGAACTATCCTGCGAATATTCCATTCGCGTTTTGGATTCTTCTGGCCGCAATGCTTACGGCAAAGGCCCTGAACCGGTTGAGGGTTTCAAGGGCGATTCAGGGCGGGTTCGTGATCGCCGCAATCATGCTGGCATGCAGCGCATTCATGGCCCGGGCCGTTCGAACCCAGATGGATTACCGGGCCGCCTGGCGGCAGCAGGTGAGATTTGTGGAGCAGTTGGCAGTTCAGACGGAACCGCTGCCTTTCGGCAGCCTGATCGTTCTGGATCTCGATCCCCAGCCTCCCCTGGCAATCCAGGCGTTTCATGTATCCGCTCACTGGCACCTGGAAAGCCTGGTCCTGAATTTTATTAAACCCGGCATGAACCTGATATTCAGGGACAATATCCAGCAGGCACGGCTCACCGGATCAGGCGGGATCCGTTTGTTTACACGGTCCGGCAGGATAACCGCTCCCCCCGGAGCCATCACCTTTTTCCGGTGGACCGGGGAGGATTTAAAGACGTTGCCATCGGCGCTGGATTGCCTGATTTTCCAATATTGAGTATATTTGAAGTAGACGTCCGAATTTATTTGGACAGGGATCGAATGTATTGTGTGTGAGGAGAAAATTCATGTCGATAAAGCACTGTTTGTCCGGATTTCTGACCCTGTTTGCCCTGTTTACCGTTCCGTTTATTTCCCTGGCGGAAGGCGACGGTAAAATGAAGGCGGACCCGGATCATTCATTTGCATCTCACCATCCGGAGGATAGCGTACCGGTGTCCGGTTCCATTCCCGCTTATCCGTTACCTCTGGATCCGGAATTGATCGGCAACTGGGAATTCATTTTCAAAGACCGGGCGAGAGAACTTGCGCCGGCTGAGAATTTGGTCCGGAACCAGGGATTCGGTGCCGTTGCCACCCGGCGGTTCGACGAGTTTGCAGATGCCTACAAGAATTTGAAGGAGCGGGAAATTCCCATTTTCGTCAGTTCCGACACCTTTCTGCATCTGGTTCACATTCAGTTCGACGAGACGCTCAGAAATATCGAGGAAACCCACTTCTATGAGGACCTGCTGACCATGCTGGCGGCAATGGAATCCAACCTGAAACAGCGGGATGTCGGAAAGATGCTGGAACCGGCCAAAACTCTGGGACTGGACTATCTGAGACTGATGATCACCTGCCTGGATCCGGAACAGGTCCAGCAGGTCTCGCCCGCGGTTCGGTCGGAACTGCAACTGATCGGCAGACATGCAGGATTCGCAAACAGCCCGTTGTTTTCGTACATGGAGGATTACAGCCAGTACGTTCCCAGAGGACATTACACACGGTCCGAAATCCTGAAGCGGTATTTCACGACCATGATGGCCGCCGGACGGTTCACGTTTCTGGTCAAAGGCGGGGAACCCCATGGCCAGTTCGCTCCCTATCTGGTTTCCGAGGAAACCGCCCGGATCCAGACTCTTGCCGCCATGCTGCTGGCCGATACTCTCCGGACCGCAGCGGTTCCCGACGGCCGGCGGTGCCGGGAGGTATGGGAGCGCATCTACACGGTTACCAGTTTCTATACCGGCCTGGCGGACGATCTCACGCCGCTGGATTACCTGTCCGCCTTCAGCTGCAGCGGCGCCGATTCAATCCCCAGGCTTGCGGATGACCGGGACGCCTATCTGCGATTCAAGACGGAGCTGGCCAGGTTGTCACCGCCGGCAATTTATTCCGGAACCGGCAACGCAGGAACCATCGACTGGAAAACGGTTTCCGGTCTGGCCGCTCCGGAGATCCTGGATAAGGCATTGCAGAAAACGGCCGGATTCCGGCTGATGGGTCAACGGTTCATTCCGGACAGCTATTTCATGGGCCGGCTGGTATTCCCGTCGGTGGGCGGTCCGCCCCTTTCGGGAAATCCCTTCACAGCCGAGATGACCGGGCAGGGATTGCGGAAGGTCTGGCCCCGGGGCCTGGAAGTCATGGCGCTGCTGGGCAGCGACCGGGCGGATAAGTGGCTGACCGAACTGGAAGATACCGGCTACCCGGGATACGGGGATGTCCGGAAAGAACTGGAACGCGAAATAGGCGAATTGAATCCGGCTGACTGGCACCGGAACGCCTACTGGTCCTGGCTGGCGTTGTTCCGCATCCTGCTGGAACCCTGCCCGGCGGGATATCAGACTTTTCAACTCCAGAAAAGCTGGAACGACAAGTCGATCAATTCCTGCCTGGCAAGCTGGTCGCAGCTTCGACATGACACAATTCTTTATGCCAAGCAAAGTTATACCATGCTGGCCAAGTCCGCCATCATGAAACCCCCGGAAAAAGTGTCTGGATACATCGAACCGGCTCCGGAATTTTACCAGGCCCTTTTAAACCTGACCCGGATGACCCGGTCGGCTCTCGATGCTTTCGAGCTGCTCTCCAATGAGGGGAGAGACTGGTTCAAGGAGATGGAATCAATGCTGGAGACCATCCGCTCCATCACGGTGAAGGAGTTGCAGAATCAACCCCTTTCGGAACCGGACTGGGAATGGATTCGAACAATCGGCAGCCGGATCGGTACGGTTCTGGACCGGCAGATCGAACTGAGTCCGCAGCCGGAAGGCGCACGGATGCCTTCACAGGAAATTGAAAAGCGGACGACCTTGATCGCGGATGTGCATACCGACAGCAACACCAAACAGGTTCTCGAGGAAGGCACCGGATTTCTGGATATGGCGGTCGTCTGCGTGCGGTTCCCGGACGGGAGCCTCCAGCTCACGGTCGGACCCGTCCTGAGTCACTACGAATTCAAGCATCCCATGTCCGACCGGCTGACCGATGAAGCGTGGAGACAGATACTGAAGGAGGGCAATGCCCCCGACCGGGGGAAATGGGTCGGGACGTATCTCGTTGAACCGGGCTGTGTCGCGATCCGGAAGCAGTAAGTTCCGCTCTACCCGGGATTCCGGATCGGGGTCCTACGCGATTGTGACATCCCTGCAGAGATAGACATCCTGGACGGCGTGGATGATCTCGATCCCATCCTTCATCGGCCGCTGGAACGCCTTGCGCCCCAGAATCAATCCCATGCCGCCGGCCCGTTTGTTGATCACTGCCGTCCGTACCGCCTGAGCCAGATCGTTTTCACCGGATGCCCCTCCGGAATTGATCAGCCCGATCCGACCCATGTAGTTGTTGATCACCTGATACCGGACCAGGTCCACCGGATGGTCGGTCGTGAGATCTGTATAGACTCTCGGATCCGTCTTCCCGAATTTGATCGCCGTGAATCCGCCGTTGCCTTCGGCCTGCTTCTGCTTGATGATGTCGGCGCCGATGGTGGCACCGAGATGGTTGCCCTGACCGGTCAGGTCGGCTGCAGTATGATAGTCCACCCCGTTTTTCTTGAATGCGGGATTGCGCAGGTAACACCACAGGACGCATACCAGGCCCAGTTGATGCGCGTACTCAAACGCCTCGCTGATCTCGATGATCTGTCGGTTGGATTCCTCCGAACCGAAGTAAATGGTGGCTCCGACGGCTACCGCGCCCATGTCGAATGCCTGATCCACCGACGCGAACAGGATCTGGTCGTGCTTGTTCGGATAGGTCATCAGCTCGTTGTGATTGATTTTCAGAAGGAACGGGATCCGGTGCGCATGTTTGCGTGCAACGCAACCAAGCACTCCCAGCGTCGATGCGACTGCATTGCATCCGGCCTCGATCGCCAGTTTTACGATATTTTCGGGATCGAAATACATTGGATTCCGGGCGAATGATGCACCCGCCGCATGTTCGATACCCTGGTCCACCGGCAGGATCGACAGATAACCCGTTCCGCCCAGCCGGCCTTGATCGAACAGGGTCTGCATGTTCCGGAGTACCGCAGGCGAGCGGTCGGAATTCACCCAGACCCGCTCCACGAAATCCGGTCCCGGCAGATGCAACCGGTCCTTCGAGATGGTTTTCGAAGAATGGTTCAGCAGGGAATCGCTCTCCGACTGAAGCAGATTCTGGATTTTATCGATTGATTTTGCCATGGCAGTTCTCCTTGATTTTGCTCGATCAGTGCCCTTGCAGGTTCGATGCTTGTGTTAAAAAAGTTTCAAACCGGTGGAGACTCATTCCCGCCCGGCTCTTTCCCGGTATTTACCGGCAACCCAATATTATACCAGATTTGTTAACCGGATCTCAATGACTGAGCGAGGTTCACGACTGCGGATTCCCCTTCAGCCGGCATCCCGGTTTCATGGAACCGCCTCCTGACCGGTCGGTCACGGATCCGGGCAGGTTTCAGATCCAGGACCAGGAGTTCCGGTTCACATCGGATCCTGGTGGGGAACCAAACCGTTCCCAGTCCTGCCGATACCAGAAGATGCGTGCTCCCAATCTGGAAATGCCCCTGATCGAGAAGGCGGCCGTGGGCGGAGGGGATCACCAGCGATCCGAGTATTGGTACCCGCCATTGCCCGCCATGAAAATGCCCTGCGAATACAATATCGGCGCCATTCTGGCTCAGCTGAAAAATATTGTCAGGCGTGTGAGTCAGAACAATGTTGATCTCCCTGGACCGGGCGGTCATCGCATCGAGATCGGCCGACTTGCCCCAGGGATATTCGTGACCCCAGATATTCAACCTGCCTGAATCCGTTTCAATCCGGATGCATGTTCCGCCTGCCGGTCGGATACCGGCGGCTTCGAGGATCCCGGTCACGGTGTCCGGGTCGGTGTAGAATTCATGGTTGCCCAAGACGGCATAGACGCCGTACCGTGCGCATGGCATCCGGAATATCTGCTCCAGCCTGGGAATCGCCTCTTTTTTGTTGATGTAGTCGCCTGTCAGAACCATCAAATCCGGATTCAACTCAGCGGCCGCTGCAAACGAAGACCGGTAGAAGGATAAGGATGGCTTCCAGTCGACATGCAAGTCGGTCACGTGGACGATTCGCAACGGATCGCCCGTCCATTTCGGATGGAAAATTTCGAATCTCCGGATTGCCAGTTTTTCCGTGGTGAAAAAGCTGCCCGTTTTCTTGTTTCCGTTCCGAAGTGCAGGCGGCAGGTTATGACGGTATTTTCCCCTGAGATTCACCCGGACCAATTCACCCAACAGGAACACCGCCAGTAATCCTGCGGGAACCGCAGCCCACCGGTTCCAGCCCAGAAACCAGCCCGCTGCCGCAGGACCGGCCATGAAAACACCCATCGCCGAATACCCGACGATTTTTTTTAACGTGCCTTCCCACATGTGCAGTATCAACCGGTTGAAGACGCAGAAAAACGTGATCAATCCCGCCATGAAATAAAAAACTGCTGCCGTCAACTGATTTGTCACAAGGCTCCGATTCCGCGATACGTCAAAACCAGATACAAACCAGCCAGCACACAGGTTCCCTGAAACAACATGTTGAACATGATGAATCCGGTATTCAGTCGATCCCGCCATCCCTGAATCCACCAGAAATCCAGATTGTCCGACGGATTGTTCTGAAGCAGGTTCCGGTGCGCCTCTGCGACGACTTCCGGATAACGTTCGATTTCGTTGAATTGCTTAAATTCCTCGATCACCAGCTTCCATTGTATCGGTATCGGATTGAATTCGAATCGATATATCCCGGTTTCGGGATGGAAATAATCGTCATAGCTCCGGTGGATGGGCCGGGTGAAATTGACGGCAACACCGGAGAACTGAATGCTGGTTCCGATGATGATGAGTGGAACGGTCAGGCAACACAATCCCTTCAAAGTGTATTGTCTGGCCGGTAGCGCCAGGGCAAGGAGCATGACGGGAAACGCCGGCAGCATCAGTCGGGGTCCCCAGGACACACCACCCTCCACCCGGGCCCATTGACTCAATACCAACAGAAAGACAAGAGGCGTCACCAGAGCGAATGCGGCCAGAGGACGATCCTGCTTTCGCCTGAACCCCATAACCATCCCGGATAACGCGGCCAGGCACAGCGGATTGAACAGAAAAATGCTTTTTCCAGGGCTGAAAAGCAGGATTTTCAGGCCGGTCATCGGATTCAGGGTGAAGCTTCGCAATTGACCGCTCGGCAGCCGGTCGTATCCGGTTTCCAGGATTGAACCGAACCGGATGTAATTATAAGCCAGCAGCAACGATATCCCAAAGGAGATCACCATTAAAAAGAGGGCGGCGGGCTTGAGCTGTTCAAGAGTTCTGGGAGGGCTGGGTCGATCCGCCATCAGAAGAACAAGAAAAAGGAACAGAGGGGGGAGCGCGATGCCGGCGAGCGGCCGGGTGAGGAGCATGGCGGAGGCCCAGATACCCGCCAGAAACACATGGCGGAGTCTGCCCGATCGGCTGAATTTCTGAAGCGACCATGCGGCCATCAGAAATGTCAGGGCGGTCAGAGGTTCGGTGAAAAAAGTCTGGGAATATACCCAGAAACAGGTGGACAGCCCGACCCCGAAACCCAGCCATACCGACCGACCGGCCGGCACTCCCAGATCAATCAGGAATCGGATAAACAGAACAATCAAACCCGCGGTGACCACCGGATTGAACCAACTGACGGCCAGGGATGGCACGCTGAACGCATCTCCCCACGGCACCCACAGGCGGCCGATGATCAGGAAGGGAATGGAAAGAATGGGTTGCAGCAGACCGAACGGCATGTAATAGGCACCATTACGCCCGATCCTTCCCCCCATGGTATTGAGATTTACCGGGACATCGAACCAGCCGTGATCCACGATGGAATCCGCCATGAAATACATCGCGCCTTCATCGGTGACGTAAAAATGGCCTCCCGAGGTCAGAAGATACAAACCCAGGAAAAATAAAAAAGTACCTGAAAGCAACCTGGATATCTTCAAGAATGATCCCCTGTCAAGTCCTGAGATCGGTAATCCGCCGGCCGTTGGAATGCCAACATTCCCGGTTTCCGGAATATGCAATTTAACACATATCCTGTTAAACAGGTAGAGAAGGGAGTATCGTTTTTTTGCCTTGTCTGAGGACTTGAGTCAGTGCATTGATTGTAGTATATCAGGTTTGCATAACAGGGTGATTGCCCGGAAAAGGAATGAAGCAGTGCTGGACCGATTCACCGAAACAGCTAAAAAACTGGTAAATGAAGCCAAGGAAATCGCCGAATCGATGCATCATTCGGAAATCAGGAACGAACATCTTCTGCGGGCAATCGTCAATCATCAGGGGTGTCATGCCTGGCGGATGATCGTGGATACGGGAACGCCCTACGAAGTCATCGACCGGGAACTGAACGCGGTTTTAGTGCCCGTATCCGAATCCATATCAGGCAGTATCGCCTTCAATGAGAATATCAAAAAAACAATAGAAAAAGCATATCTCCAGACGGAATCGATGGGATTTACCTGGATCAGCAGTACACTGATCCTGCTGGGCATCAATGAATCCGGTTCGCCGGTTTCCCGTAAACTGCTGACCAGCTGGGGACTGGATTCCGAGCATCTTCTGGAACGGATCAAGGCCGCAGGTGATCTGCCGGGATCGGAAGAAAAAGCGGAACCGCTTCTGGAATTCGACCTGAAAATCTACACCCTGTCCAGGTTGTTCAATGAGGATGCCCGTAATGTCCTGCAACACGCGTTTCAGCTGGCCAAAACCTATCACAACACCACGCTGAACATCCACCATGTGTTCCTGTCCCTGGCATTTTTAAGTTCACGGGGTGTCATCGATCTGCACCCGCTTGATCCCGCTCAGCTCAATGTTGAAAGGATCAAGAAATTCGTCGCCGATAAACTGGGGGATGGCGGGGAGACGGATGAGGAAATGGTGTATTTTTCCTCAGATGTGGTCGATCTGCTGAAAATCGCCGTACTGGAAGCTTTCCAGTCTTCATCCGAGTTCGTGGGCGCGTTCCATATCCTGACCGGTCTGCTGGCTGATCATCCCCTGTTGTTCCGGGAAACGACTGATTTGACGTATTACGGACTGCGGTACCAACTCATTGAAGAAACTAAAATGCCGGACCAGCAGACAACCGCCAAAACAACGCCGATCGTGAATTCGGGCAAACATGCATACCCTCGGATATCTCTAAGGCGGTACAATGCGGATCCCGGCGCAGTCATTACAATCCCGCAAAAACTGGCTGAGGAGTGGCAGGCGGTGGCACTCAGCGTTCACGACAACATGATTACCGTGGCCATGCGAAATCCTTCCGATAAATCCATAATCAAGAAAATCAGGGAATTGAGCGGAATGGACGTTTCGATCATCCAGGTCGATGAAAACGATCTGAAATCAGCGTTCAAAATGTATTATTGAACGGGATCACCCGTTCGAAAGATCAATCCGCCATAGGCAGCAACCAAAATCTCCAGCAGATATACCGGGTACACTGTCAAAAAAAGCCGCTGCAGATATGCAACAGAGGACTCCGCTGAATTCAGATCGACATTCACTGCCCAGCCCACCAGCAGAAACAGGCCGTACCCGATTATCCAGGCGGATAGAAATATCCATAATCCGGAGCCGAGATGCCGCGATTTGATCGCTGCGAGAATTGAAATCACGATCGACGCTGCAGCATATACCCATGTATAACCGCCGGCTCGAATCGCCACCCAGATGCCGAGGACCAAAGGACTGCCGATTAAAACCATTCTGACTGCCGGACCGGTCCGGAGGCGGCATCGAAACCGGTCGATCCACAAGACTCCAGCCATCATTCCGGCCGTGAACAGGAGTTCATACAGGTCCGCCCGAATTCCGTAAACATCAATCTCAACCCTGGGAATGATCCAGAGATGACATACAAGGGAGGCCAGGCAGATTCCGGTCAATGCGGAGGGCAGCGGGAGAATGACGGCGGTGATCAGCACCGCCGGCCATTGCATATCCAGACGGACATCGGTGGGTCCGGGGAAGGTGATAACCCGTCCGGCCAGATTGACACCGAAAGCCACCAGATACTGAAATACCGGCAACCGTTTCTGAATCGTTTCAATCACTCTTTTTCGGTGGATTTCTTGATCGGTTTGGCCTTGATCCGGACTTTGCCGTCTTCGAGTATGATCCGGTACCGAACCGCATCGCATCCTTTCGCTTTCCGGATCTGATCCGTTTTGGATCGAATGATGTCTTTGAAGGCTTCCAGGTTGATCTTGGCCAGAGGTTGGCTGCTGTAACCGGCGGCCATATTCCAGTCGTCGAACAGGGCGGCGATGGTCGTCGACTGGCGCCGCACATCGGCTACAACGTGAGTTCGCGCTTTACCGCTCCCGGGTTTTCCGCCCGGATCGCCTTGGCCATCTCTGAATTGCTTTTCGATGGAAGCGCTGGCATAGGCGCCCTTGCCTTCCTGCTTGTCTTTTAATCGCCGGCTGAAAAACTCCATCATGGTGTTGAATTTTGCCACAAAATTAAAATATTGAAACCGTTGTACCCCTTTCAAGCCTTTAACACCAGCGTATTTCTTGACGATTTTGCGAATCTGAGCTTCCGTGAAATTGGGTGGAAATTTCAATGTTCCGGCCAGGAACTGATTGTATTCCGCTCGAAGAACCTTCAACCGTGTTTCCACTTCCTTCATGTCCTTTTCAAATTCAATCGGATCATAGTCGGGCATTCACGGATCTCCATTAGGAACCAGTCAGCAACTCCAGCATGGGCAGCCACAATTCCTGAATATACGGCCTGGGACGGCCGTTGATCAGAAGTTCCCAGCCTGAAAGACCCTGGAGGGTCTCCAGGAAAGGAAACAACCCGCCGTCCTTGCCGTCTTCAAAAAACACATAATATCTGGGATATGAACCGGAGGTTTTCCGGTAAACAGATTCGTTTTTCAGCAACGACGCTGCCCGGTCGAATGAACCGCCCGCCGGGAAATGAAGCGTTATTTCGAAACGGTTGAAGCCGCCATCCCGGAACCGCCGCATTTCGAAATCCCCAGGATCGGTCAATCCGCACAGTTCACAACGGTTTGAATCCTCCGGGAATCCGCATCTGGGACAGCTCATCTTGCGCTCACCTCACAAGCAGAATTGGTACTTCACCCAGCACGTTAATATGCCGCGCCGCCGCTGTCAAGAATCCACAGCAACGCCGGTATCTGGCGAAGTGATCCGGAATCCGGCCTGAAGCCCGTTGTTGTTTCCCGTGCGCGCGTTGGTTGCCCGATCTGACAAAAAAGGATAATGTGGATTGTTTCCAATGTGCTGGTGACAGGCGGCGCCGAATGAAGTTATCCGACGGGGGGAGAATAACGGAGCGGGTTACCGCATCTCTGGGTGCGGGAATGTGTTCCTTCTCTTATGCCGCATATTTCTATACCTCCCACAGCGCTTGGTCGACCAGCGTCTCCGCCGTCCAGGTTACGGCATTCCATTTTGAAACCCTGTATAAGGCTCTCTTCTGGTTGCTCCTGACCGCAGTCCTGGCCTGGCGGTTTTCCCGGCATCCGGACCGGTTCTCGTGGATTGTTTTTCTGCCCCTGGCTCTGCCGGTGTCGATCGCGTTTCCCGTAATTGAATCCTGGATGCGCCTTCCCCTTTTTCTGATTCGTCGCTTCCCCGCGGTTCTGCCGCTACTGGTGTTATGGGCCGTTGCAGTGAACCGGGGATACCGATTCCCGAACGGGCTGCAATTTCTCCGGACCCGCCAAAGGCTGGAAGCAATTCTTTTCGTTGTCGTTTTTCTGGTTTCGTTTCTGTCCGGTAAATTTGTTTTCCGCCACCTGGCACTCACCGGAGACGAACCGCATTATCTGAAGATCGCCGCCAGTATTTCAGCGGATTTCGACCTGAATCTGGCGAACCAGGAACCCGGATATTCTCCATTCTGGCCGGGTGACTGGTGCCGCCTGCACCACCTGCAGCGGACGAAAGACGAACGGCTGATATCAGTACATTCTCCGGGTCTTCCGATTCTACTGGCACTGCCGTATCGATTCGCAGGCAGATCGGGAGCGGCCGGTTTCCTGGCGTTCCTGGCGGCATGGATGTCGGTGCTTCTGCTCCGGATCGCTTCGGGAGTTGCCCGGGAGATCGATGGATTCTGGGTCGTTTTGGCCTTCTCCATTGGTTCCCCGCTGATATTCTTCAGTTTCCAGCTTTACCCGGAACTCCCGGCAGCCTTCCTCACAGTTGTAATTCTTTACTGCGCTGTCGTTGAAACTCCGCGCCGGTTTCACCAGGCGACAGCCGGAGCGGCCATCGCATTTTTGCCGTGGCTCCATACCAAGTACATACTCCTGGCTGCCGCAGGCGCGCTGATTTCGATCACGCACCGTCAGAAAAAACCATCGCAGCTGCTGCCGGTTATCGCAATACCGGTGCTCTCCGGCGCGATGTGGATGTGGTTCAATTACTTGAATTTCGGGACAATAACGCCCTTCGTTTCCTATGCGGAATATGTTCAGTCAACCGGATTTATCGAAACCCATCCCGCATTCGGTACCGGCTTTTTGATAGCGGATGCACGGCACGGACTGCTGACATACGGGCCCCTGGCGCTGTTCGGTCTGTTCGGATTCCGGTCGGTATGGATAAAATCACGGTTTTTGATGCAATCGATACTGCTGCTGTTGATTGCACATTTCCCGGTTGTCGCCGGGCATGTATCGGATCGGTGGCTGGGATGGGCGCCACCCTGCCGGTTTCTGGTTCCGATGATTTCTCTGCTGGCGATCCCGGCCGCCACACTGGTTTCACGATACCGGGAAAACACAGTTTTCCGATGGATTTTCATCTGGACCGGCGTGCTGCAGGTGGCGATCGGCTGGAAACTGATCCGTCACCCGGCGTTCATCCACCAGCGTTACAGGCTGTTCGCCGATCGGGATGCCGGATTGATCCATCCATTGTCTCTTTTCGGGTATTTTCCCGATGCCGCCGATCCGTGGAAAGTGCTGCTGATCGGAGTTCTGACGCTTTTGATCCCGGCGGGAATACTATGCGGATTCGCCATTGCCGGGCACGATCGGGCCGGTAAATCAGAATACCGGGGAAGCCGGGAGATCCACCGGTTCGGAGCGTTCATCATGGTAACAATCCTGGCCGCGGGAATCATTCACCGGCTGTCCGAATCACCGGTGGAAAAAGCCGGCAAATCGGAGGATACCCGTTCATCGGAAATCCTGTCGTTCATCGGAAACGCGACCTTCCACCACGGCTCGGGAGGCCGGGTTTTAGAACGGAGCGTTCCGCGGATTGTCGGCACCTCATACACCGATTGGGCTGTCCCGCAAGCCGGCACGGCTTTTATTGAGAGCCGGCCGGATGTCCTGCCGGGATTCGAGGAGGAACCGCTGAAATTCAAGGTGATCGATCTTGTGTCCAGGGGACGGATCGTTTCGGCGATCGTTCTGGCGGAACGGGCACTGGCTGAGTATGATGGGATTTCCTCTTATCAATTCGCAATGCTGCTCGATCTGTACCGCGCACGGCGGGCATGGGAACAGGTCATCGCCCTCTGCGAAAAAATGGATTATCTGTCCTGCGAATACAACCGCCATGAGATTCGGCGGATCCGGTGCGCCGCCGAACGATCCCTGGCACTGGCTTATAAGTCCCTGTTGACCATACCGGATCTGGAACGGCATCAGCGGGCGGATTTCGAAGCACGTGCAGCCGGGACGCCTGCGGCCTGTGACGGCATATTGATGGATCCGGTTCCCTTCAAGGCCCTTCCGGAGGCTGAATTATGGGGAGTCTGGCCGGAATGACCATCCGGGTATTCCGGCGGCTCTGTTCCGCAAGCCTGGCGGCGGCGGTAGGCGTGAGCTGCCTGGCCGCGTTCCGGCTGACCGAGCCTTTCGAATCATGGGCGCAGCGGCATCCGGTCACCATCACGATAAATGAAGGTGAATCCTTCCATCTTCCCAGAGGACACTACTCAGTGCGATTACCGGGAGATCTTTCCGGAACGGTCCGGTTTGAATATCCCGGAATGAGCGATCCTGCGGTTCTGTCCAGGGAAGGCGGCAGCTTCCACCTGCCCGTTCCATCTTCCCGCACACGCCTGGTCGCTCCGGACCGGCAGAGCCTGAATATGCCGCTCGATTTGACATTCATTGGAGCTGCACCGTTTCCGGTTAAATGGCTCAAATGGTTTCCGCCGACGCCGGATGCACGGTTTCACGAAATACCGGTCGAATCGCTGGGGTTCTTATATCGGTTGGATACCAACACTTTTCCGGTGGAGCCGGATGGATTCTGGGTGAAGGGAAACCGGACCGCACGGTTTTCAATCCTGAACAACCGGGAAATCGGCATGCTGGAAGTCCGAATGAGATCTCTGGTCGATACCGGAGTGGAAATCCGGCAGGGTAACCGAAAAATCCCCTTCGAATTGAAAGCCGGGCGGGCGGACTTTGTCCAGTTTCATCCCCGACCCCTGATTCCGGGATCACCGCCGTTTCTATATGATTTCACGATCACCTGCACAAAAGGTGTCCGACCGGCGGATATGGATCCGTCCAGCCGGGACCGCAGATATCTGGGTGTTTTCCTGGAACTGGTGAGACCGAATGCGTATCCGGATTCGGAGAATTGAGTTGTGGTGGTGATGAAATCAACACAGGTCAATCCCGATCGCATTTCCAGAATGACCACCCTGACCGCAGCCGCGTCTCTGGTCGCCGGGTCGCTGGCTTTGGGAATGGATCTGGCCCTGTCTCATATTCATCGGATCGGTATCCATCCGGTTGAACTCGGTGAAATCGAGACCAGTCAGATCCCAAGCCTGATCATGGGAATTTCTTTGGCCGGGACCGTCTGGATGATCCTGTCAATCACAACGGCTGGATTGACCAAAACGGGCTGGCGGCGCGCGATGATCGAAACGGCGCACTGCATGACGCCGCTGCTGATTCTTTGCCTGAGATGTATCGAAGAGCGGTACCTGATGAATTCTCCCGCTCCGATGCTCCGGATCATCGCCTGGCTCTGTGTCGGAGTGCTTTACTGGCGTATGCTGACGGTCCGGTTTGAGTATCGGATCCGAAAACGGATCGGACGACAGGCGATCGCCGGATTGGTTCTGTTGACCGGATCGATCTGGGCGGCCGGCGGTTTCGGTCCACGCCGCCATCCGGTCGGGGATGAACCAGCATATCTCATGATTGCACACAGCCTGGCCCAGGACGGCGATATCAACATGAACGACGATTACCATCATCGTGTTTACCGGTTGTTCTATTCCGGACCCTACCCCATGTTTACTCATCTGGGATATGACGGCTTTAACTATCCGCATCATTCCATCGGCCTGCCGCTTTTGCTGACCCCGATGTACCGTCTGATTCTGACCCTCGGCATGGATCAGTGGCTGGTCCTGATCATGCGGTTATGTATTGTGGTGATTTATACACTTTGTGCGGTCCTGACCCGGGAACTGATCCATCGACTGACCGGGAACCGAAACGCAGCAACATGGTGCATCGCGGCGTTTTTCCTGTCCGGACCCATGCTGTTTTATTCCACGGAAATCTATCCCGAAATCCTGAGCGCGCTCCTACTTGTAGGTTCCATGCACATCGGGCTGTTCCCTCCGGCACGATCCGCACCGCTCCGGTATTTCTGGGTCGGAGCGTCGGCGGCTTTTCTCCCCTGGCTGGGTATCAAATACATTCCGACCGGCCTCATGCTGATCGCGATAACCATCTTGATGGTTCGACAACACAAGAGCCGGTTCATCCGGTCGTTGACTGCGCTGGGACTGCCGGTTTTCCTGTCCGGAGTCGTTTATGCCTGGTTTCTGTATGCACACTACCGGAACTTCAATCCGTCGGTCATCTATACTGGTGTCATCCCCGGCACCGGAACACCCAATATTCTTCCCGGCGAACCGGGATTTTTTGAGGCGTTGCCGATTCACCTGAATTTCATCCCGCGGTTTGTCTGGGGGATACTGATCGACCAGCGGATCGGTATCCTGATTATGGCACCTCTGTACCTGCTGTTTCTTCCCGGTCTCATTGAAGGATTCAGACGCCGGAGATTGGAAACGGCGGTTCTGCTTATTCTGATTGGAACCCATATCGGAATCTATGCATGGCACAACAATTGGGGCGGATACTGCGCGCCGAATCGCCAATTTATCGCGGTTGGACCGCTCGTTGCCACAATCTGCGGATGGGGGTGGATTTCGGTATCATCCGCAATCGGCACGGCGTTCAGACGCATTGCCGTTTTTTGGGGCTGGACTGCAGCCTGGCTTCTGTTGGTGCATGAGCGATGGCTGTATCACACTATGAATCCCCATCTCATGGGCGGAGAATCCAACATGCTGCGTGCATTCAGCCCGGATTACAGCCTGGATCTCACCACCCTGTTTCCCCTGATCATGGGAAATATCCAGCATTCCCGGGTGAACTGGATATGGACCATCGCTTTTCTGGCTGCGGCTGCATTTCTCTTTACCGGATCCCCGTCACGGTCCGGGAATAAGCTGTTCACACCGAAGACCAGCCTGATCCTGCTGGCTGTGCTTCTGTCCACGGGTATGTTTATCTGCTGGTATCTTCCCCCGCTGGATGATTATCATCTCGTTGATTTCCCGGACCAAACGGTTCGGCGGATGATTATTCTGGATCGTAACCATCTGGGCATGGAACCGGACGGATTCTGGGTTAAAGGCCGATCCGCGGCCCGGATGCTGGTGGCCTTTTCGAAGCCCCATACCGAATTGGGATTCGATCTGTATTCTCTAATACCCGGACCGGTGACCGTGGATCTGGGGGGCCGGAATCGGGTGATTGAAATGGATGGGAAATATCATGCCGTTTTTCCCATGGAACCTCGCCGCATCTTCCCGCGTGGGGATCTTTTTTATTCCAAGCTGAGAATACACGCAGCCGAAGGGATCAGCCCCGGGAAGGCTGCCGGAGCGGAGGATACACGGTTTCTGGGTGTTTTTGTCAGTTTGAAATGAAGTCCGGAACAATACCGATACGGCCGGATCAGGCGTCCAAGAGATTTTTCAGTTCTTTTCCGGGTTTGAAATAAGGGACTTTCTTGGCTGGAACCTTGACCGTCTTTCCAGTTTTCGGATTCCGTCCGATCCGGGGCGGCCGTTCCTTGACCTTGAAAGAGCCGAATCCGCGCAACTCGACTTTCTCGTCGTTGACCAAAGCTTCATTAATGGAGGCGAAAAACGTGTTGACGACAACCCCCGCATCTTTGTAACTCAAGAATTTCAAGCGATTCGCCACCTCTGCAATAAATTCGGATTTGGTCATTTTCAGGTCCTTTCAGTCCCTCGGACAACAGCGTTAATATCTGTCCCGATTCGGCATAACGACCCTAAAATATTATCTTTTTGGCTGGGAGTCAATAGAAAACAAAAGTGAAATTCCGCAATCCCCGGATGCAGGGCAAACCGGATCGGTCCGATGGGGAAATCCCTGTTTTCCGGGACGCGAGCAAGAGTCAAGAGCAGACTTGACCCCAGTTGCACGGCATGAAGATCTTCGATATACTATCTATTAATTCACGACGGATTTCATCCGGGGAAAACAGGCATCATGAAAAAAAGTTTCTTGACCGCGATCATCTGCAGCATTCTGTTGTCGATCCTGCCGGTTTATGCCGGCTGGGGGAACGAATTCGACAATCTCCATTATGATGTCGGATATGAAAACATGGCTGCGCAATTCACGGTCGATGTGAACCTGGCGGGCCGGCAGATGGGTACCACGTTTGATCTGGCGCTGGTTCCCGACGCGCCCGGCGCGCGCATCGCGGACTGGCTGGACGGGCTGTGCGACCCGGCAGGCGGGTATTATCAGCCGGTGGCGTGTGAATTTTTCAGCCGGCTGTTCACAGAAGAAGTGATTGCGGCGTTGAACGCCTGGTGGAATCAGTTTCTGGCGACCGTCACCGGTTTTCTGCCCTTTGGTCTGCATACCCGTCAGCTTGACTGGCCGTTGAACACCATCGGCAGCATCCGCCTGGACGACAACAGCTGGGAATGGCCCTGCGTCTGGCAACCGGAAACCGGCGCTTTCTACCCGATTTCCTTTGACGTCCCGATCGAAACGGGCGATTATTCAGGTCTGATCTGGACAATCAATATTCGATGCGCCATCAACGGCCTGGTCAACCGCGACGACGGATATTCGGCATCCGGAATTTTCAGCTCCGGAGCCGGCATGGTGATGGAAGCGCCCGAATTTCACATGGGGCTGTCATTCGGGATCGACGGCGGATTCCGGGGTTCCAGGCGTTAGCAGCAGTTCTCCGGCCGGTTCATCTTCCGGCAAGATATCCCTGATAAAATCCATCCAGGCCCGTCGATATTGTTTTGTGTCGATCAGATAAATATCGTCATGATCCGCCGCCGGTATTTCGACGTACCGTTTCGGCTCGAGCGCCGTTTCGAAAAGTTCCCGCCCGTGATGCACCGGTATGACCCGGTCCCGTCCCCCGTGGATGATCAGCAGTGGAACATTGAGTTTCCGGATCATTTTCTCGTTGTCGAACCGCTGGCGGCTGAACCACCCCAATCCGGGCAGGTACGGATAGTATTCCCCCGCCATATGCGGGACGGAAAGAAGCGGGCATTCCATGACCAGGCCGGCGCATCGCAGTGTGATGGCTGTGTGCAGGGCAGCGGCGGCTCCCAAAGACCGGCCGAACAGAATCAGACGGTCAGGGGGCACATTCAGATTTTCCTGCAGGTACCGACATGCGGCCGTACCGGTTTCGTACAGATTGGATTCTTTTGGTTTTCCCGTGCTTTTGCCGTATCCCGGGTAATCGACGATCAAAACACCCGGCCGAGATTCCAGGTTCTGCAGGAACCGGATCAGGGGATACCGGTTTACCAGATGACCGGCATTCCCGTGTAGAAACAGAATGACCGGCCCGGTTTCCCGACCGGGAAACCAAACACCGTGAATCCGGCTGCCTTCCGATAACTGAAACTCTGTTTCGAATGCACCGCCGGGTGGTTCCGCCCAGTATTCCGGATACCGGGTGGGATAGTACAGGTAAGCATCTTCCCGAAGGGCGATGACGGCGACCGATCCGAAGTATATCAGTACCGCCATGAATCCGATGCGGCGGGTGACGGACAGGAGAATTGTTTTCCGGGACATGTTTCCACATGCTTTCACCGGACAAACATTACAGGATTCTTTTTCCAGGATCTACCGGCGGTGAATTCACACGATGAAACCGGTCGAGTTTTATCTGGATTTATCGGTTCAAGCGTGATAAGAAGACCTTGGAAAACCGGTTTCGAAGCGGGGGAACCGGAAGAGGAACGCGACCATGGCGAAAATTGATTCATTTCTGACCCGGGCCGTCGCATCCGGAGCGTCGAACATTCATATTGCCACCGGATCGCCGCCCCTGATCCGCCTGCACGGGGATCTGATACCCATCAATACGGAGGTGATGACCCGGGATGTCACTCAGGCATTGATCTTCGAAATCCTGACCGAAGACCAGCGTCAGTATCTGTCGACGACGCTTCGTGAGCTGGATATTTCCTACAAGTCAGCGGATGGATTGCGGTTCCGGGTGAATATATTCAGGCAGCGGAAAGGGCTGGACGCCAATTTCCATGTCATTCCGGCCAAAATACCCACCATCCGGGAACTGGGTCTTCCCAAGATCGTCTACGATCTGATCAAGTACAATCAGGGCCTGATTCTGGTAACCGGAACGGCCGGTTGCGGGAAAAGCTCCACCCTGGCGGCGATGATCAACCATCTGAACCGTACGGAAGAAAAACACATTATCACCGTGGAGGATCCCATCGAGTTCGTTCACCGGAACGTCAAATGCATGGTCAACCAGCGGGAGGTCGGGTCTCATACCCGGTCATTTGCCATTGCTCTGAGACAGGCGTTGCGGGCGGATCCGGACATTATTCTCGTGGGTGAGATGCGGGACCTGGAGACCATATCCATGGCCATCACATCGGCCGAAACGGGACACCTGGTGCTGGGGACCCTGCATACGCTTTCAGCACCTAAAACGCTCGACCGGATCATCGATGTGTTCCCGGGGCATCAGAAGAACCAGATCCGGGCCATGATTTCCGATTCACTGCGCGGCGTCATCTGCCAGCAGCTGCTGAAATCGGCCGATGGAAAAGGCCGGGTGCTGGCGGCGGAGGTTTTGATCGGCACACCACCCGTGGCCAATCTGATCCGGGAAGGCAAGACTTTTCAGATCCCGAGTGTCATCCAGATGAGCAAATCGATCGGAATGCAGAAAATGGATGACGACCTGCTGGAACTCGTCAAGGAACGTAAAGTCGCATTCGAAGAAGCCATGATCCATGCCCACGACCGCAAATATTTCGAAGAAATCTGCAGAAACGCCCGGTTGGTTCCCGAGGCCGCCACTTCCGTTCCCGAGAGCGGTCGGGCCCGCAAATAGAGGATCCCGTCATGGCCATCATTGATCAATTCCTGGCAGAAGTTGTAAGCAAAAGCGGTTCCGACCTGCATTTCGTTACGGGTGCCCGTCCGATGATCCGGATCAATGGAAATCTCCAGTATCTGAGAGACGATGCCATCTCGCTGAACGAGGGTCAGATGATTTTGATGGAAATCCTTTCCAAGACAAACCGAAAGCATTTTGTGGAGAATCTCGATCTGGATTTCGCCTATCATCTGCAGGAGGTGTCCCGGTTCAGAGTGACCATGTTTCATCAGTCCAACGGGATTGGAGCGGTATTCCGGGTGATTCCGGACAATCCGTTTTCGCTTGAGGACCTGGGCCTGCCTCCGGCCATAGCGGAATTCGCAAACATGGATCGGGGTCTGGTGCTGGTCACGGGTGCGACCGGATCCGGAAAGAGCACCACGCTGGCATCCATCATCGATATCATCAACAAACGGGGTAAGAAACATATCATCACAATCGAGGATCCCATTGAATTTGTGCATCACAACAAGGGGTGCCTGATCACCCAGCGGGAAGTGGGCCTGCATACCGAGGGATTCGCCAAAGCCTTGCGGGCCGCGCTCCGGGAAGATCCGGATATCATCATGGTGGGTGAGATGCGGGATCTGGAAACGACGCACCTGACCCTGTCCGCAGCCGAAACCGGAATACTGGTTTTCGCCACGGTCCATACCAATTCGGCGGTCAAGACGATCGACCGGGTTGTGGATGTGTTCCCGGTGGAGGAGCAGGAACATGTCCGGGTGATGCTGTCGGTTTCCCTGAAAGGCGTCATCTCCCAGCAGCTCCTTCAGATCAGCAATGGCACCGGACGGGTTCCGGCGGTGGAACTGATGTTCTGCAATCCGGCCATTTCCAATGTTCTTCGTGAGGGCAAAACCCATCAGCTGACCAGTTTGATCCAGGGATCGCGGAAAGAAGGCATGCAGACCATGGATCAATCCCTGATCCAATTGTTCAGATCTCACCAGATAAGCTATGAAACAGCGCTGTCACGCGTTACCGAACGGGGAAGTTTTCTCCGGTCCATCCAGAGAAAAGCTGGATAAGTTCGCAAAATCAATTACAATTGAATTTTGATGCCTAATCACCGGGAGGGAAGGGTCATGAGTGATTCGGAAAAACCGTTGACTTACCGGGATGCCGGCGTGGATATTGATCTGGCTGATGCGTTCGTGGAGAAGCTGAAATCGCTGGCTGCTTCGACGTTCATACCCGGAACCCTCACCGAACTGGGCTCGTTTGCCGGTGCTTTCTCAATCCAGGATTACCGGTTCATTCAACCGGTCCTGATCGCCTGTACCGACGGCGTGGGCACGAAGTTGAAACTGGCGTTTGAAACCGGCCGGCACGATACGGTCGGTATCGATCTGGTGGCCATGAGCGTCAACGATCTGATCGTGACCGGAGCGATCCCGCTGTTCTTTCTGGATTATATCGCCACCGGTAAACTGGATCCGGCGATTCACCTGGATGTGGTCAGAGGAATAGCGGACGGATGCCGAACCGCCGGATGTTCTCTGATCGGCGGCGAAACAGCCGAAATGCCCGGTTTTTATTCTCCCGGTGAATACGATCTGGCAGGATTCGCCGTGGGGATCGTGGATAAAACCCGCATGTTGAGCCCGGACCCGGTACAGCCGGGGGACGACCTGATCGGATTTCCGTCGTCCGGATTGCATTCAAACGGGTATTCGCTCGTCCGGAAAGTGTTCAAGGATCGAAGTCGGTATCCGCTGGATCAGGTTGTTCCCGATCTGGGAAGAACCCTGGCGGATGTTCTTCTGGAACCGACGCGCATTTATTCCAGGGAAGTCCGCATACTTCGCGAGTGCCCGGGAATCCGGTCGATGGCCCACATTACCGGGAGCGGGATCCCCGGTAATCTTCCCCGGGCTTTGAAATCGGGAACCGGTGCAACGCTGTACCATTCCGCCTGGACGGTTCATCCTGTTTTCGGATTGATTGCATCGGAGGGCGGAATCAGCGAGGAGGAAATGTATCGAACCTTCAACATGGGTCTGGGTTTGATCGCGGTCTGTGACGCCGGACATACGGACGGGACTCTGGAGCGTCTTGCGGCGGCAGGTTTTACGGCCCGGCCGGTGGGGCGGGTGGAAGACCGCCCGGGTGTCCGGTTCCGGTCCGATCTGATTCCGCGTTCATCCGGTTTTCCGGTCGGTCAAAAAACAAATCGACGCCTGGCGGTCATCGGTTCCGGACGGGGATCGAACATGGAATCGATCTGTGAGGCGATTGATCGTGGGGATCTGAATGCCGAGGTGGTCTGTGTCATATCCAACAACTCCAGAGCATTCATCCTGAAACGGGGCAGGCGGCGTAATATCCCCGTGTATCATGTTTCATCCGCCACCCATCCCGATCCCGGGCAGCGGGAATCCGAAATGCTCAGAATATTTTCTGAAAACGGTGTGAATGTTATCTGCCTGGCCGGGTATATGAAGAAAATTCCCCGGAGCATCATCAGGGCGTATCCCGGTCGGATTTTAAACATTCATCCGGCACTGCTGCCCGCTTTTGGCGGCCCCGGCATGTTCGGGATGAAAGTTCACGAAGCGGTGATTCGAAGCGGAGCCCGGTATTCGGGCGCTTCGGTTCACATTGTAGACGAGGAGTATGACCGGGGGAAAATCATCGGCCAGGAAATCGTGCCGGTCTTCCCGGACGACACTCCCGAGACCCTGGCGGAACGGGTTCTGAAAGTTGAACACGAACTGTACTGGCGCACCCTGGCCGAAATGACGGTGGATTGACACGGCAAATGCCGGAAATGAAACGTTTCGGCGGGAACTTCCATTGGATTTCGGGCGTGATTGTTTTTGCAGCGGCTCTGGCGCTGAGAATCATCCGACTGGGATCGATGAATGCTGTCATTGATGACCTGAGCGCCCGGATGGCAATTCTGGCCATGGATGGTTCCAGGGGCATCCTGCATTTCCCTTTTGCCCCTTATATTTTCGAATTCGATGAGACGGGTATGGCTTATCTCATCCTGCCGTTCGTAGTATTATTTAAATTCAAATGGGTGTCGTTTCAGTTTTTGGGGGCGATCATCGGCGCCCTGACGACCCTGTTTGTCTTCTGTATCGTTTCCCGTTACCATTCCCGGCCGGGCGGCGTTCTGGCGGCCTGGATCCACGCAACCCTGCCGGCCGCCCTGCTGTGGAACCGGTACTTTTTCATGTCCCGGGGGGATGTTCTCATCATTCTGACCCTGAGCGCTCTGCTGTGCATCCGCTCGCCGGTGCGCCTGAGATCGGTGTTGTTGTCCGGAGTATTGATCGGGTTGGCGTCATACGTCCATCTTCTCGGTCTTCTGGGCGTTCCCGCGATTCTTACGGTTGTTTTTCTCGATACCCGGAGAGATCGGGCTGCCTGGCGCACGGTTCCGGGGTACTGGGCAGTATTCGGGTTGTCTGTAATGGCCGTTCTGTCTCCGCTTCTGATCAACCTGATCCGTATGCCGTACTATCTTTTATGGCGTGAAACCCATTTCGGTATCCTGCACCGGAATCCCTCCGAAGTATTGATGTTCTATTTCAGCAATCTGGGTTCTCTGGCATCGGAACTCTTCTGGGAAACGAAAAACTTCATTTACCAGCCGCAGGGCTCAAGCCTGCTTCCAATCCCGGTTGTTCTGGCCGCTGCCTGGGGCACGGCGGTCTGCATGCGACGACCGGGAGCATCGTTGAGTGCCGGCATTTGGGCATACATTTCCGCCTGGTTCCTGGTGATCGGAACGGTCAAACCGGAACCCTGGCGGGGAATTTATTTCACGCTCCCGCTGCCATTTTTCTGTATCCTCGCCGGAGTGGGAGTCTGGGAAGCCTATCTGAACCTGGTCAAACGGATTGCCTGGAAAAAAACTTCAGCCGCCGCTGCAATCACACTGGTTGTTCTGATGGGCGGCCTGCATATCCACTCCTTCTTCTTCGGATCTCACCGGATCATTCCCCGGACCGGCGTCCTGGTCCGCCTTCAGGAGGATCTGCGGACCGAGCGGGACATCCCGTTTTTCTTCTGCAGGCGTTTGCCGGAAACGATGCATTTTCATTTTCCGTTCTGGTTCGTCACCCGGACCAGCCTGACCCGGGTGGCCATTTTCGACTGGAACGATGACTCGGCGTATCTGATGCCGGACAAGGCACCCCTGGAACTGGTCCCCGATCCGTTCCGTCAGGCATGTTTCGTTATGAGCGGGGAAGATGCCCTGAAATTCGTGACACGGTTTTCCAGTCTGGACTGCCGGCCGCCTCGAAAGTTAAAACAGTCCGGATTGATGGTGATCACCTGCGGGTGCCGGGCGGGGGAGATCGCGGAGCGGACCTATCTCAAAACTTCGGTGCCACCCATATTCGACATTGCGGCGGATTGATGATCCCGATACGAGACACCATCCCAGCGCGCCGGTTCCCGTTCGTGATGTGGCTGATCATTCTCCTCAACGCCGCCGTGTTCTACCATGAACTGACCCTGCCGTCCCCCCATCTGGAACGCTTCATCGAATCCTGGGCGGTCATTCCGGTCAGCCTGTTTAATCCCGGACATCCGGCAGCCGGCATCCATGCCGGTCCGGTGTTATCTTTGTTCAGCGCCATGTTTCTGCACGGGGGCTGGCTTCATTTCATCGGCAACATGTGGATCCTGGTCATTTTCGGCGACAATGTGGAAGACCGCCTGGGCCATATCCGGTTTGCCGTTTTTTATTTTATTTGCGGAGCCGCCGCCAATTTTCTGCATGCCGTCTTCAATGCCGATTCAAATATTCCGACAATCGGCGCCAGCGGTGCGATTGCAGGCGTGATGGGTGCCTATTTCGTGCTGTTTCCCATGGCCCGCATTCTGGTGATGGTCCCGGTGTTTTTTTATCCGGTGTTTTTTGAGATTCCGGCGATCTTCTATCTTTTTTTCTGGTTCCTGATCCAAGTTTACAGCGGAACCTTCAGTCTGGTCCACGGTCCGGCAAATTTCGAAGGGATTGCCTTCTGGGCGCATATCGGAGGATTTCTGGTCGGGCTGTTTCTTCTGATCTTCTTCCTGCCTGGCCGGAAATCCCAATACCGCCCGCGTCGATCCTGAAGCGGCTGGCCCGGATTACCGATCCCGATACGACAAGTTCAAAAAAAAACGAAAAACATCCGAACAATTTTAAAAACGGTCTCGTAGTGTGATTCAGGAGGATATCGTCATGAATCAGAAATTTACCGTCCTTTTTGTTTCAATTCTTTTCATCGTGACCGGAACGCTTGCCGCCGGCGATGCGCCGTTTGGTCCCGAGGTGTTTTCCAAGGGGATCGACCAGCTTCTTATCGACACCGCACATGTGTATGTCAATCCCTCTGAAACCGTCAGGGGACTCTATCTGGATGGCTGCGGAGCGGTCTTTACCGGCACGGTTTCCATCACCAGCACAGGCGGTTTGATATCACCTGAGCGGGTGATTTTCGGGATTCCCGGCGAGAAGATCAAATTGAAGATTCAGAAGTCTCTCGAGGATCTGGACATGGACGAACTATCGGAGGAACTTCGGGAACTGGCCATCGAACTGGAAAAACTGCCGGAAACACTCTCGGAACTCTCGGAACTCAAAGAACTCGGGATCGACCTGTCCAGGCTGGCCAAACTGACGAAGCTCGCCGAACTGGCCCGGCTGGCCGAACTGCCCGATCTGGAACGAACCGCTCCGGAAGGGATGAATCCGGATGAACCGGGACCGGAAACGGGTATATCATCTGAATCCGAGTGGTCGAAATCCCCCGGGAAAAGTAAGATCATCAAAAAAAGCCAATTGATGAAAGAGGATGCCGAACGTCTGGAAAAAATGGATGAACATATAACGGCTTTCAAGCGGGAACTGGCTCAGACCGTTCTCGATTTCAGTCCGGGTCTGAAAGGCTTGAAAAATTCGGATCTGGTTGCGGTGGTAATGTATTTCAGGGAAAAGGAATTTCAGGAAAAATATCAGACCGATCATCTCCGCATGCAGGTTCCCTACAAGAAATTATTGAAACTCAGAGCGCTGGGTTCGAACGATCCCAGGATTGTGGAATCTTTCGACTGCAATATCTAATCCTGTCGCAACTCCCAACTCCTCCATACGGGCGGGAACTTCCCTTCCGCCCGTTTTTTTTGTCCGGTCCAATTTTGACGGATGGGTTCATCGCAGGAAATAAGCGGTTTCCCGCCGTGGTGGTGCGGGGATCGTCCGTTCCAGGGGATATCCAATCGGCGTCACGGTCGCCACATGATGGGCGCGGGGTATTCCCAGGAGTGATTTGACCGTATCCCGGTCCATGTCGCCGATCCAGCACGTTCCCAGGCCGAAATGCCATGCAGCCAGGATCAGGTAAGCGGCGGCGATGCAACCATCCTGTTCGATCCGAAGTGTTTTTTCTGGATCGACGCAGATGGCGGCGGCCAGCGGTGCCCTGCCGATCGGTGCGCTGCTTCCGCCCCGGATTTTCGACAGTGCCTGCATCACCGCCGGGTCGTTCAGATTCGGCGGGAGAGTCGTAGAAAAAGGTTATCAATCCCTGCAGGTCCGGATCAGCCCGCCGACAGAAACCCAGCAGCAGGTTTCCGTGCCGGAGAATGATGCAGTCCCCCTGATCGATCCACATGTTGCAGCCCAGGACATCGATATAGAAGGATCGAAGGCCATCGAGATTCTGGGTGTTGCAAAACAGTATTCCACTCATGATAAACCTCCGCGCCTTATCTGACACAATACCAGAAAATATCTCGAAAGTTGATTGACGGCGAAACGGCAGGCAGGCAGCCCGCCGTTTCCAAATATCCGGAGTTGATTCCGGATCAGTTCCGAATCAGTTCCATGGTCAGGGTCCCCGGATATTCCTTCAGGATCAGTTCATTGCGAAGCAGTTTCTCCAAGCGCTCCATGATACCGGATCCGCAGAAGCTGTTCTGGAGTGCTTTGATCTCCCGGATCGTTCCATCCGCTTCAATCCGGATTTCCAGGACCATTTTTCCGGTTCCGAACTCACTCAGGAGCTGCTCGATAAGTGCCGAGATTTTGCCCAGTGCCGCATCCGCCCGTCCGGCAGTCAGAGATCCGGATGTCATGCGGACGCTGTAAGTCAGGGCCGGCTGTCCGCGTTGTAATGGCTGGGAAACCGGATATCCCGGCCGGGTCAATTCTCCGGGAGTATGAATCCGGTTGTCGTCCCGGCATTCCCGGGTCTTGAGCGGGATCAGGGAGTTTACGGAACCTGCGGGAGCGGCGGCGGGAGAATATTTCTTTTCTCTCAGGCTGTCACCGAACACGCCTTCGAAGCTCACCATTTCCGGCATTTCCACGGGGATCTGGACGGTTTCCATCCGACCGTCGGGCAGCCGCCGGATTTCCTCGGATATGGCAACGAATGCCGTATAGCGGCTCATGATCCGGAATTTCAGCGCCAGATCGGTGATTTCGCGGGCGGTATCGGGTTTCTCCCCGCCATGCATATCCTCCATCAACGCCTTGATCCGGTGACGAGCCCACAATGGTGCCAGCACGTCATTCTCCGGCTCGCGCCGCGGCAGGATCACCGGGATTTTCTGTTCCCAGACAGACCCTCGAAACCGGGCATTGATAATCACGGCACCCGTTCCGGGAAGGTCGTATCGCCCGTGGACGATGACCGGCTGCGCCGAGAAAAGATCGGGAATAACGGGGGGATAGACGTCGGTGACCGTTACGCCGGACCAGTGAAGGGTGATATCGGTCAACAGCGGATTGCTGATGCGATTGTAGAATGTGTGAACCGCTTTTTCGGTGTCTTCATCCGGACGGACGTACTGGACGGTGCCCCGGCCTGTTTTGGCCATCCGGTCCAGCAGATAATGATTCACGCTGCTGCCCACACCGAATGAAAACAGACGGGCTTTCCGGAGTTTCTGCTCGATCGCGCTCAGAATTTCCGTTTCATTTCCGATATATCCGTCGGTCATGAACAGAACCATGCGCAACCGGTGCGGGTCCTCCGGATAATCCAGGGCTGCTTTGATTCCTTCGATCATCATGGTGCCACCGGATCCGGACATGCTGTCGATGTAGGTCAGTGCTTTCTGGATATTGGCGGGAGTATTGGGCAGGGGACCCGGTGAAAATTTTGAGGCTGCGGAAGAAAACCGGATGATCTGGAAAGAATCCCGCGGATTCATTCCGGCGATACACCGGCGCATGGCTTCCTTGGCTTTGGCTATCGGCGCACCACTCATGGATCCGGAACAGTCCACGACGAAGATCATCTCTTTGGGCGTCACTTCTTCCACTTCGAAACCCGCCTGGGGCTGGATCATCAGCGTGAAAAACCCTCCCAGATCCCCGGCGTGCGCCAGAACCGCCGATTCGGGCAGGCGTCCGGCCACGGCATAACGCAAAATGAAATCCTTGTTGGGAATGATGTCATCCGGGGCGATTTCAACATGCGATTCGCTTTCTCCGATCCGCTCGATCCGGATCCGGTGGGAGGGGCTGTGGATGTTTTGAATGGGTACGCCCGCATTCAAGTCCACTTCCAGGGAGATATCATGCCCGGAACGGGTGCCGGGCTCGAGAACGGGGGGTGTGATGCGGGATGCGTCCGGAACCGCATCGGTATCGTCGCTCCAGCCGCCGCCCTGCCTGCCTGCCGGGATGCCCGGTATGAACCGGGGGCCGACCACCATGGGGTAATTGAATTCGTATTCACCCCGGTCATATTTCATATCCTGAACATAGCTGATGACGATCCGGACATCGTCTCCAGGAAGAATATTGGCGACGGACTGCGTGAAGATATTGGGCCGTTCCTGGGTGAGAAGGGAAGCGGTCCGGCCGTTCTGCCGGGCCTGGTCGTATATCCGCTGGGCTTCCGAGCGTTCCTTGATCAGCCCCCGAATCACCGTATTGCCGATATACATGGTCATGTCGTCGACGGCAGCCTGATCCGGCAGGGGGAAAACGTAAACCGCTTCCACAGCATGATCCAGATCGTTGCCGAACGATTGGGTTACAGTCACCCGGGCAACGAATCCGGAGATGGATGCCTGCACGGATGTGTGCTCCAGTGGCAGGTTCAGATCGGCCGACTGCCCGTCCAGAACAATCAAAGATCCCTGACCGGGCTCGCCGATACCGTTCCACGGTGCAGCCTGCAGTGTGAAACAGGCCAGGCAGATTGTGATCGGAACATACATTGCTTTCATGGTGAATCCTCCTTTGGCTGAATGGCTTGCAATGATCTCTCGCCAGAGGTGAACGCAGCAGGCTTGAAAAGGAGTTTTTTTGCGATGAAATTGTTTCCTTGCAATCACCGGCCCTTTGGTGACACAATCGCGGATGATCTGGGAGGATGTTCATGAGTTTATGGGATTTTATACGCCCCAACCCTTTGCCGCCGGGTGATCCCGCAACCCAGAAGGCGGGTCGGAAATTGATTAACCGGAATGTGGATCCGGCGGTTCGGTACCAGGCAGCCGAAACGCTGGCCGGAATCGGCTCGGAAGAGGCGATTTACTGCCTGCTCCAACGTTTCACGGTCGTCATCGGGACCAATATTCCGGATGAGGATGAGAAGCGGTTTGTTTTTGACAAGGTGGTAAATTTCGGAACCCGATCCATTCCGCCCCTGATGCGGTTCATCCGGGAAAAAACACAGGTCGGCCAAGCTCTGCAGGTGATGCGGAAGATATGCAAACCAGAGAAATTCATGGAATCTCTGCTGGAGCTGGTCAAGGAATTCGATCCGTATTATTCAAAATATCCGGACAAAAAAATCCAGACATTCAAAGCACTCTCGGAATTCAGGAACGACCAGATCATCGATGAGCTGGAACCTTTTCTGGATGATGATGACGACGATGTGATCATTACCGCAATCGAGGGGATGGCGGCTCAGGCGAACGACGATCGGATCCGGGAGATCTTGATCCGGGTCATCCTGGAAGCGGATGAACGGCCCAGGGTGAGAATCAAGGCCTGTGAAGTTTTTACGAAGCGGCAGTGGAAGGTCAGTGGTTTTCGGAAGCAGATCGGCGCTCTTCTACCCGATCAGTTTTATCTGGATGCCAAGGGACACATCAAGGCGAAATCGGGCTACGAAGTCTGATCCGGCCGGCCGGCCTGTTTTCTCAGGACCGATATAATATATCTTTCGGTCCAGTTGGCGCGATCCAGGGCGATGGCATCCGATATTTCCCGGAGAAGGCTCGGGGACAGGCTGATATCCAGGCGGGGATGGATCGGCCAGAGTTTGATGTATCCCGCATTTTTGGGGCTGGTGCCGGAATTCCGGAACACACATTCCCCCATCTTGATCCGCCGGTTCCGGAATCCGGCCACAGTGAAACTCAGCCGGATCACGTCCGGTCCCGCCCAGCTGCGCCGGTCCAGATGCAGCCCTGCGGACATTTCCTCCAGAATCTCCGCCGATCCAAACCTGACACCCGCGATGGGCAAATCGCGGTCAAAATCCGACGGTTTCAGGTTCTGCTCCAGGAGCCGCGTCCAATGGGGAGTTAAAGACACTGTAACGCCGGCCCCGTTGTGGAATCCTCTGCTATAGCCCCTGGCGAACATGCCGATCAGTTCCGGGATGAAGGTTTTGGCGTATCGGGAAAGAGTGCCCGGCCGATCGGGATCCCAGAGTTCCAGAAATTTTTTTTCCTTGAGAGAAATTCCTCCGGCCGTGCGGGCATCCGGTTTCCGGGCGCAATACACATCGGGTACTGCGGCCAGCTGGCGGGTGAGGATCCTGTCCAGGAGGAATCGATCTGCGGCGAGCCGGTTCAGCAGGCGTATATAGGTTATGAAGGGATCGTCCACTATGGTCAAGTCCCCGGATTCGGGTTCGGCGAAGATGATATGCCCGGAGGGTTCTCCGCCCAGCAGAACGCCTTTGGGTGTCCGCTTGACGCCGCGTTCCAGGAAATAATCGATGATCGCCCGGTCACCCACGGTGACGCACCGGATATCGAACCCCCTTTTTCCCGATGAAAGGCGCTTTTTCCTTTGCTCCTTCAGTGCCTTCTCCAACGACAGACCGCTTTCAACCGTATAGACAATCTCCGAAAAGGCATCTTCGGGAGTCAGATCAACCAGGAACCGGATCATCATATCTCCGGAGAGGAAAGGCGGGTCCTGCTTGGAACGTTCAGGGGAGGTCACCAGGATGCGGTCGGCATCACCATCCACCATCAATCCGGGCAGGGCTTGACGGCGCATGAATTCCGTTTCGATTTCGGTTGCGAGGTGGGGGTTGGTGTCGGGATGATCAAGCGCGATCGTCCGGATCCGACCGGTGAAGCTGGGGAATCCCGCTGCGAGTTCCGCATCCTGGTTTGTGGATGAAAGATTATCGAGCAATCGGGTCAGAGTCCGGTTTGGACTGGTGAATTTTTCCGGAAAAAAAACCAACCGTTCGGTCTTGTCGGCGTATCCGGCTGATCCCCTGGCGAATTTTGCCAGCTCATCCGTTTCGGGAGATTCCGGTGTCTCGCCGTAGGCGTAAGCTGCACCGATCCGGTAATTCATCCGGGAAGGGTCCCGGATGCAACCGTAACCGACGACCGGAACACCCAGGCTCAGGAACAGGGCCATGGGCGGACTCAGCCTGGTTAACCGCCCTTGTTCGTCGACCGGGCAGGCGGCAGCGCCGTATGCCAGATCCAGGGGAAGAAAACAACTTTCCAACCGGGATCCGAAATCGATCCGCAATCGGGTCGTTTCGGCCAGATTGAACAGCAGCTCGAAATACCGCTGTTCGAATTCCCGGATATCCAGTTGAACCGTACCGGCCGGTTCGGGTTTTCCGGGCAGAAACCCTTCCGCATGAAGATCGCTGAATACCTGCAGGTATTCCTCGAGTTCAATCTCCAGTTTTCTCGTCATGGGCCGGCCCCGGACGAATATCTTGAATCCGTTGTATTCAACCGGATTGTGGGAGGCCGTTATGATGATTGTCATGGTATCGGGATTCCGGGTGTAACAGGATGTGGGCGCGATTCCTCCGAAACGCACGGGAATTCCCTGGTCCGTCAATCCCCGAATGACTGAAATGGCCAGCGCCGGGCTGGATTGGCGCGGATCCATCCCGATCCATGCGGGATCACCGAACCGGCATTCCCTGTAAATCCGTCCCGCAGACCGTCCGAAAAAATAAGCCGTCAATGGCGTCAGGCGGTTGTGTTCCACGAAACACTCCACCGGATGGGCCGAGATGTCCGGGTCGAAAATGCCCCGGATTCCGCTGGTGCCGAAAAGCTGGAACCGGTCCGGTTTTTTCCTTACCCGATCGATTATCGATCGCCAGGATTCATCCGAAGCGGGTTGCAGGGCATTCAGGCGATCGACCAGACGGCTGTCGGCAAGGCGGGTGATTTCCTTGGTTTCCGGGGCCAGATCCAGCCAGGTGTTTTCCAGGATATTGCGGATATCCATCCGTCATGACTCCAGAGCGCTCATTGCATCGATAAGTCTGCCTGCCCGGATGGCCATATCGGATTTCAACTGTTCGAGTTCTTCGTCGGAGAATCCGGCGGGGGCGGGAGATCTCAATTGTGCATAAAACTTTATTTTCGGTTCGGTCCCGGAAGGCCGTGCCGTCAACCGGTTTACGCCCTGTCCGTCGAAATGAAATATCATGACGTTACCCCGGTGCTGCTTTACATGTCCGATCACCTCCCGGCTGCCGGGATCTCTGATTTCGTTTACCGAGCGGTCAATAATACGGCGGACACGATACCCTGCTATTTCACCGGGTGGATCCCGCCGGAGTTTGTCCATGATCTTCATCATTGTTTCGCTGCCGCTCTTGCCGGGATAGTAAATGGAACGGGTCTCTTCACAATAATAACCATATTTTCGGTACAATGCGTTCAGGTGACCGTAGATTGTCCCGCCCGTCCGTTTGAGTTCCGAGGCCAGCTCAGCCATATACAATGCGGCCGGCGCGGCGTCCTTGTCACGGACAAACATGCCCCGGTTGTACCCGTGACTTTCCTCGCATGCGAACAACAGATCCTTTTCGGGCGGCAGTTTTGCCGTCTGCTCGGCGATGTATTTGAATCCAACCAGAAGATCCTTGATGACTTCCACTCCCGCTTCGGCACACAGGGCATCCATCATTTCCGTGGTCACGATGGTTTTGATCAGGACCGGGTTCCGGGGCATTTTTCCGAAGGATTGAAGGCGCTTGAGAATATGATCCAGGATCAACACGCCGATTTGATTGCCGGTCAGAAAGACCCAGCCCGAGGGATTGACGCTCGCCGGGCAGGGCACTGCTGCGCCCAGTCGGTCTGCGTCCGGATCGGATGCCAGGGCAACCGCCGCACCGGTCGATGCCGCCAGGTGGGTGACCAGCTCCAGTGCATCGGGCAGTTCGGGATTGGGCAGCTGGTTCTTAATCGTGCTGAATTCGGGATCCGGCTTCATCTGACCGGGAACGGTTACCAGATCGAAATTCAGTGATTCGAGCAGTTTCACGACATTGGTCTGCCCGACGCCGTGCAGCGGGGAAAATGCAATTTTTGCATCCCGTGCATCGGACAGAGACAGTGACCGCAGACAGGACAGGTATTCCCGGTCCGGGGATTCATCCAGAATGGTGATCATTCCACCCCGGACGGCTTCCTGGAACGGCATCCCGTGGATTGATCTGACCCGGGAAACCTTGTGAATAATGCCCGTGTCATGGGGGGGAACCACCTGGCCGCCGTCCTCCCAGGACACTTTGATGCCGTTGTCGGCGGGTGGATTGTGACTCGCGGATATCATGCATCCGGCCTGAGTCCGGAGGTGCCGGATGGAAAAACTGAGCTGGGGTGTCGATCGGGGATCCGGGTACAGGAAGGAGGGGATTCCGTTTCCGGCCAGAACCCGGCATACTTCACGGGCGAATTCCGGTGATCCGTGACGGGTATCGAAAGCGACCACGACACCCTTGGAAGGATCACCGTTTTCTTCGATGTATTCAGCCAGTCCCTGTGCGCTTTCGCCGATAGTACGGAGATTGATTCGATTGGGACCCACTCCGCGCGGACCCCTTCGGCCACCGGTCCCGAACTCGATGATCCTGTAAAAACAGTCATCCAGTTCCGTCCAATTTTCTGCCCGGATCAGGTCTTCGATTTGGGATTTGCCGTCCCGGTATTCCACGCCGGTGAGCCATTTTCTGAGATTGACATAGCTTTCCCGGCAGATTTTTCTTTGCTGCAGGGCCTGTTCGATCGTGTTAATCCATTCCATCCGGATATCTCCCTTTCATGCCATGCCGACATTAAACCATAATCCCAGGCCAGTTTAAATCCGAAATCTCTCCCTGCGTTCTCCGGGAACCCTTGCCATGCCTTTCGGTATCGATTAGACTGCCAGAGCGGCTGCCGGGCGTCGGCTGAAAGGAGATTTTCGGGGTGGTTTGCGTTCTGGGTATCAACATGAGTCATGTGTCGTCCGCCTGCCTGTTTGTGGACGGAGAACTCGTTGCCGCAATACCCGAAGAGCGGTTGAACCGGGTCAAATTCAGTGCGGCATTCCCGGAAAAGGCCATCATCCGGGTGATGCAGATTGCCGGTGTGACGGCCGGGGATATCGATCAAGTTGCCATCGGCACCCGGTGCGAGATGTTTGATTCAAACAGGGCGCAGGCAGGAGAGTACCGGAAAACCACCCGGATGGTTTCCTGGGCGTCCCAGATGCTTCCCATGCGGCTGATCGAATCCGATTTGCTCAAGAGTCTCTACATTCATTCCTTGGGCGCGGTCCGGCGCCGCCAATTCATGTCCCGGTATCTGCATTTTTTCACCGAACTGGGTATTCCCCGATCCAAACTGGTTTACTATGATCATCATACCTGCCATGCCGCCACCGCTTACTATCTTTCCCCCTGGCGAGAAAAAACACTGATTTTCACCTGTGACGGCAACGGCGACGGTGACTGCGGGTCGGTCTGGACGGGAGATGGGAACCGGTTGGAATGCCGGTTCAGAATCCCGTCCATTCATTCCCTGGGCGGATTGTATTCCAGAACGACCAAATTCATGGGAATGGCTCCATGGCAGGATGAATACAAGGTCATGGGGCTGGCTCCCTGGGGCGACAAGGACCGGGCCCGTCCCGTCCTGGAAACATTTCATTCTCTGTGGACCGTGGATGGACTGGAATACCGGAATCTCTGCGGATATGCGGGAGATGCCCTGATCCGGCACCTGCGCCGGAAATTCAAAAATGTCCGGTTTGATTACATGGCTTTCGGCATCCAGAAATTCCTGGAAGATCTACTCACCCGGTGGATCCGGAACAACATCACCCACTGCGGAATCAGCCGCCTGGCCTTTTCCGGCGGCGTTTTTCTCAATGTCAAGGCCAATAAGAAGATCATGGAAATGCCGGAAGTGGACCGGGCGTTCTGGTTTCCAGCCGCCGGTGACGATTCCATCGCCATCGGCTCGGGAATTCTGGGGACCCTGGCATTACAGCGGGAAAGGGGATTGAACGTGCAGATCCGGCCGATGAAAGATCTCTATTGGGGAGAACCGATCGACCAGGCAATCGAAACGTTCCTGAGATCGGCCGATCTGAACGGATTTACCGTTGAAACCCCGCCGGATGCGGATTTACAGGCAGCTCATCTTCTGGCGCAGAATCAGATCATCGCCCGATGCACCGGGCGGATGGAATACGGACCCCGCGCCCTGGGCAACCGATCCATCCTTGCAAACCCGGTGGACCTTGAGAACGTCCAGAAATTGAACCAGATGATCAAATGCCGCGATTTCTGGATGCCGTTTGCCGGAACCGTCCTGGACAGCGCGGCGCCCCGATACCTGGTGAACGATAAAAACTACGATTCACCCTATATGATCCTTTCATTCGACACCCGCGACGCATCCCGGCACGAAATCAAGGCCGCCACCCACCAGGCGGACGGCACCATCCGTCCCCAGATCCTGGCTGAATCGGTCAATCCGTCCTATTACCGCCTGGTCAAAGCCTTCGAATCCAACACCGGCATCGGCGGTGTCCTGAACACCTCTCTGAACCTGCACGGAGATCCCATGGTCAATCTTCCCGGGGAAGCGTTCCATGTGCTCCAAAACAGCGCGCTGAAATATCTGGTGCTCGGGAAATATCTGATAACCAAGGAAATCCGGGATCTTTGACACGTTCCGGATGCAAAAATTACATTGGAATCGACTGATGTGCAGGTTTTACAGATGAGCTGTTGGGGTTTCGATTCCATAACCCGTTAAAAACAAAGAGTATTATATTTTTATGGAACTTGGCATCAACTTTGCTTGTATCTAAAGTTGAGAATTACAGTTTGGTGGAAGTAATTCTTGCTCGCCAAGAGAAGCTCACCTGTTTATCTGCCCGCCAACCGAGCGAGCACCAAACACTCGCTTTAGGTTCTCCCGCCAACAACACCCCGCCTATCGAGGATCTGAAACAAGGTTCTCGAGGGCGGGCCCACCAATGTACGGCGGATTCAGACGAGGTTTACCATCCCCACTGTGCCATGTCGTAATCCAGCACTTCGCCTGAAGAGTTATCCAGGATGCCGACCCAGAACCGGATTCCCTGGGCATGCCCTTCGATTTCGGGCCATGTGAATTCCAGAATGGATTCCCGTATGGAGCATCGGGGCGAAAGGTCGCGGGATTCAAAATCGGCCGTGTCCGACCAGGCGGGCCAGAACCAGTATTGATTGAACACGTCGAGCAGGATCCACTGGTCCACCCGGCGGGCATCCTGGTAGTTATTGGTGGTGACCGCCAGTTCGAACCAATCGCCGGGCTGATAGGTTTCCATGGAGGTTTCAATCTTCACGGCGACCGGATCCTTGAACGTATCCTCAAACCTGGCGTCCACTCCCGTGAAGAGACTGAAATCGTCGATGCTCCATCCGCCGAAATGCAATCCTTCATCGGAATCCAGTGTGAACATGATTTGAACTTCGGATTGGTCCGCGGCGATGTCGGAGATGTCGTATACGCAACGGGTCCATTGGGTGTCGATGAGATGTCCTTCGTATGGATTGCACCAGATCTCCTCATCGTTGACGATGATCCTGGCCTGATCGAAACGGCTTTCTTCGACGGTCAGCCACCGCCAGAATGAAAGGCGGACGGAGGTCATTCCAGTGCAGTCGAAGACGGGGGAAACAAGATAGTTCGACATGTTGGCGATGTAATTGCCTTCGTTTTCCAGGTTGTTGCCCCACATGCACTCACCCGAGTGTGGATTCATGGGGTCCCACCGGATCAGTTGCTCCGCTTGCGGCATACCCCGGGCCCAGTTATCCCGCCGGCGCGTATATCCGTGTGTCCAGCCTTCGTCGGTTGATCCGTCGAAACCGGAGATGTAAATCAGGTACAAGGGTCCGCAATGACATAAGATCACTTCATGAGACTGCCCGCCGTCAAACTGGATTGTCAGGGTGAAATCGATCTGCTCGGCGGGTTCGACGTTACCCAGAGTGAATTCGAAACAGTCCGCCGGACCGGTCGTCGTTTTGGCCGGAATATCCGGGATGGAGATGGTATCTTTGGTTATGGTGACGGCCGGGTGAGCGGTTTCAATCGTCGCGGTTACGCCCGTGGCGGTTTCCCGGCCGATGTTGCTCAGGATTGCAGACAATCCGACCGTTTCACCGGTTTCGGGAACGCCGTCGTTTCCATCCTGGATGGTTGTATCAATCACCTGGATGCGGACCGGTGGAATTTCCTCGTAGTAGGCGATCGCGGAATAGGATCCGATGTGCACATCGCCGCGGTTGATGGTGAAGAATCCGTTGTCACCCCAGCTTGAACCCCAGGAATTCTTGACGATCCAGGAACCGTTAGGGCAGATATTGTCGTCCCACCCGACGATCACGACGGCATGATTGATCGAGGTGGTGGACGGATCTTCATAGCAGCCGCCGGTATATTCCTTCAGGTTGCTGTTAGCTCCAATCGAACATGCAACCGGGCCGTAATCCATCAGGTTGGCCTTGATCGAATCCTCCGAAGTGTTGATATACTGGTAAGTCAAAACCCGGATATAGGGATCGTGATACCGCTGTTCACAGGGCAGATTCTGGGCCTGGTACGGATAATCGGCTTCCAGGATGAATCCGGGTTCCTTCAGGTAATCCCATGCATAATCGTAATTGCCGCCGTTGCAGCCGTAGCACATGGGCGTACAGTCGACGAGTTGCTGCTCGGAATAATCCGGAGGGGTTCCGGTGGCGATGTAAACCTGGGACTCCAGGACGGCGGTTGCGGCAAAAGCCCAGCAACTGCCGCATTGGCCCTGGCTCTTGACCGGCGTCACCCCGTTCAACTCCCGCCAGTCGAACCGTTCGGGGAAATCGCGGTCTTTCAGCGAAGGATCCGGAGACGGTTCCGTGTAACCCACCGGGGGAACAAATCCAAGAAGGGATTGGAATTCGTCGTCGGACAGACCGGCAATCCAGTTGCCATTACTCTGAGCCATGCAGAAATTTACAATCAGCGCCGATAATATCAATGCAGCAGCAAGGATACAAAGCCTGGATTTCATTCCGGTTTCTCCTCCCGTTCAGGTTGTTGTCGACCGGAAAAAAACCTGGACCGGCCGGCTATTCATCTTAATAGCAGATACGCCGGCCGATGCCAAGATGGATTTGTTGCACAGATATCCGGATTGCCCGGATAAGATTTCGCCAAGGCTTCGACCTGAAGGCGATCCGGGTTGTGGCGATCCGGATAACGCAGTCTAAAACGCGTATCTGAAGCTGAGCCGCCAGGTACGCGGCGTGGTCCACGCATTCGCCTGGCCGAACATCTCCGGACGATGCGCATTGTAGACGTCGGATTCGCTGATGATATGCTGGTGGTCGAACAGGTTTTCCACGTCGAAGATCACCGTGAGGGCACCCCATTTCCCGAACTTGAAGCGGTTCTGGAGCGAGACGTCCCACAGGGACAGACCGGGCAGTTCATAGGTGCCGCGGCCTTCCGGATAATACCAGGCGTAACTTCGATACGGCGGATGTCCGGTCCAGGTGCCTGGATCGGCTGGATCGTTCGACGGGTCGTCCGGATCGAAAGTGGCCGGGGGCGTGGTCCGCTTGGAATAGTGAAATCCGCTGTTCCAGAAACCATTCACGCCGAAGGATATTCCGTACCAGTCCGTGATGTCCCAGTGAGTCGAGCCGGCCAGCTTGATGGAGTGTCGCGCCGACCAGGGCAGCTCGCCGAACAGGTTCTGGGAGGTTGCATAGGTGTCGTATTGACCGGAGAACTGCGCCACGCCGGAATCACCCGATGCCGTGTCCGTCAGGGATCCCTCAGCCTTGGAAAACGTGTAGCTCGCCATGGCGTCGTAATGATCCCAACGGCCGTTCAGGCTGAGTTCCAGGCCGTTGTATTCCCGCTTCGCCCCATTGGCATTGGTCACATAATACAGATGCTTATAGTAATCTTCTCCGTAACGGGGATCATATTTTTTGTTCGGATCCAGTCCGGAAAAATCATCCTTCACGCCGCCTCTGTATGTCCAGATAACATTGCCGTCTTCGTCGGTGAACAAACCCGCATCCTCGATCATGTTGCAGGTCTTGCGATAGGTGTAGGTCAGCCCCGCGATGAGATTATCCGCAAGCTCGTGTTCGTATCCCAGGGTCAGTTCGTCGGTGTATTCCGGTTCGATGTCCGGATCCAGCAGATTCCAGTCTCCCGGTTCATCCGTATAGGCGTCCCGCCAGTTGGCATCATCGAAAAAGAATTCTTCGTCCGGAATGCCGTCCCGATCGCTGTCGCGCCATTGAGGACCCTGGTAAAACTGGTATCTCATGGCATAGGGGTCCGCCGAGAACGGCTGGAACATGGCGGGCAGGGCCAGGTTAAACGGGCTGTAATAGCGGCCCCAGAACGCTTTCAGCACCCCGATGTTGTCTCCCGGGATGTCCCAGGCAACCCCCAGCCGGGGCGCCAGCATGTTGTCGAACTTCATATCCGCGAACCGTTTGTGGGTTCCGTCTGAGTTCAGGTAGGAGCTTGCGTGGAATTCCCCCCATTTCCAGGCCGGCACGGAACTGCTGCCGTCGTCGTTTTCATAGGTTGCCTTTTCATAACGCAGGCCGATGTTTAATGTGACGTTGTCCAGGATCTGCCAGTCGTCCTGCACGAACAGGGCCCAGATGTCACCGGACAATGTCGCGGATCCCGAATAAAGGGGCACGGTACGCTCGGCTTCCATCCAGGCATCCGGGTCATCGGGATCGTTGTTGATAAAATATCTTCCTCCCCCCGGAATCCCGTAAGACTGCTCGTCCTCCGGCATCTGCCGTTCCAGTCCCGCCCTGAACCGGTGTTCGCCGGCCAGGTCGTCCACGAGATAATCCGCCGTTACACTGAGCTGCAGCCTGGTCCGGTCCTCCTCGGTCCAGGAATCGGCGGCATTGTATGATTGTCCGAAATACATGTCATAAAAAGACGGGCTGCTCCGGTCGCCGTTCTGGGGTACCATATCCAGGTACCCGGCATACATTCCCGCTTTGGTGAGGAAACTCAACCGATCATTCACCAGCCACCTCCATTCCAGGCCGTAGTATTGCCCGCCGGTCTCCTGTTTCAGGCCGGTTTCCGGCAAGGCGTAGAACGGATCGTGATACCGGTTGTCGGATTCGAACATGTTCCCGCCGAGGCGGAATGTGATCCGGTGCGCGGAATACGGCTGGAAAACCAGTTCGAGCATGGGGAGCTGGTCGGTGCGGTCCGTCGGGATCTTGCGGTATGAGGAAGCTTGATCGGGATCCGCCCCGTAAAAGGCTATCACGGATGCTTCTGAGTCTATGGTATCGGTGTAATACGATACCAGAAACCATAATTTGTCCTTCAGGATCGGTCCTTCCAGCGTGGCGGTATACTTCCAGTATTGATAGGTTTCCTGAGCCCACGGCATATCATAGTCTGAATGCCAGTCTTCATCGACATAGTCGATCCGTATCAGACCGTGGAATTCGTTGCCGGGCGTCCGGCTGTTCATGTGGACGATCCCGCCCAGCGCTCGGCCGTACTCCGCCTTGATGCCGCTTTTCTGAATCACGATGGTGTCCAGGTTTTCCGCCGTGATGTCTGCACCGTACAGGGAGGTCAAAGGATCGGTGACATCGATCCCGTCATACAAGAAAATAGTATCCACTTTCGCCGAGCCCAGAATATGGATATTCCCCGATTTGGTCACGCTGCCCGGTATGCTCAGGGAATAGAGGAATTCCCCGGAATTGGGCAGGCGTTCGGTGAACTGCCGGTCCAGAACCGTCTGGCTGGTTGCGGATTTGACATCCAGAGCCAGCTCGGTCGCCTGCATCACGTCTTGAATGTCGGACGCGCCATCGTCCCGGATCGAACCTTCCAGCGCACCGGTTTGGGCTTCAGCGGCTTGCGTCCAAAAGCAAAGAATAATCGAAAAAACGGAAATCATGGAACGGTTCATCATCTTCCCCCCTTTACAAATCTCAGAATTAAAGATCTTGCCATCAATATACTGCGTTTCTGACAAAGGAGCAAAACCAGGTTCCAGCTGGCGATTGAAACGCGGTTTTCTTCAGCCGAGCAAAAAAGGTTCAACAGGTTCAATTATTATAAAAACATACGAACAATGTCAACAGGGAAAAAAAAGCGGAACCCCGGAGGGTTCCGCGTGGTCAATCGGTAAAACGATCAGAACGCGTATTTGAAGCTCAAGCGCCAGGTCCGGGGGGCGGCCCAGGCGTTGGCCTGACCGAACTGCTCGGGTTTGCTGTTGTTGTAGACGTCGGTTTCGCTGGTGATGCACTGGTTGTCGAGCAGGTTTTCGACGTCGAAGATCACGGTGAGGGCACCCCATTTGCCGAATTTGAAGCTGTTCTGGAGCGACACATCCCAGATATTCACGCCGGGCAGCTCATAGGTGCCCCGGCCTTCCGGATGGTACCAGGCATAGCTGTTGTAGGGCGGGCGGTGTGTCCAGGTGTTCGGATCGTTCGGATCGTTGGAGGGCTCGTCGGGATCGAAGGTCTTGGGCGGGATCATTCGTTTGGAGTAGTGGTATCCGCTGCGCCAGAAGGCGTTGACGCCGAAGGATATTTCGTACCAGTCGGTGAGATCCCAGTGGGTTGAACCGGCGATCTTGAGGTAGTGCCGGCAGGACCATGGCAGCTCGCCGAACAGGTTCTGGGAGGTTGCGTAGGTGTCGTATTGACCGGAGAACTGGGCGATGCCGGAGTATCCCGGCTGGGCTTCGGTAACGGATCCTTCCGCTTTGGAGTAGGTATAGCTGGCCTGCAGGTCGTAGTTTTTCAACCGTGCCTTGGCGTTGATCTCGATTCCGTTGTATTCCCGGGTGGATCCTTCGGCGTTGGTCACGTAATAGAGGTGGTTGGCGTAGTCTTTACCCGGGCGCGGATCGTATTTCTTGTTGGGATCGAGACCGCTGAAATCGTCCTTCACGCCGCCCAGGTAGGTCCAGGTGATGTTGCCTTCGTCATCGACGAAGATACCGGTGTCCTCGATCATGTTGTTGGTCTCGCGGTGGGTATAGGTCAGGCCCACCGAGAAATTCTCGAGAACTTCCTGCTCGTATCCGATCATGATTTCATCGGTATATTCCGGCTCGACCTCGGGATCGATCAGGTTCCACAGACCGGGCTGGGATTCGGAGGTTGTTCTCCAGTTTGCATCATCGAAGAAAGACTCCTCGTCCGGGATCCCGTTGCGGTCGTCGTCATGCCACTGCGGGCCGTCATATTCCTGCTCGCGGCTCGCCGTGGTGTCTGCGCTGAACGGCTGGAACATGCCGGGCAGGGACAGGTCGAACGGATTGTAAAACCGGCCGTAGAATGCATGAACGACGCTTTTGCCTGTGCCGAAAATATCCCAGTTGACACCCAGCCGGGGGGCGATCATGTTGTCGAATTTCATGTCGGCGTATCGGTTGAAGGTCCCGTCTGCATTGCGGTAGGAATCCCAGTTCCACTGGCCCCATTCCCAGGCCGGCACGGAGGAATCGCCGTCGTTGTTGTAGTAGGTGGCGAGTTCATAGCGCACGCCGATATTCAAGGTCACGTTGTCCAGCACCGACCAGTTGTCCTGAATGAAGAAACTCATGTATTTGCCGGATTCCTCGGCAGCGCCCTCATTCAGATAAACGGTCCGCGTGGCATCCTGCCAGGCATTGGGATCGGTGGGATCGTTGTCGATGGTGTAGGATGCGCCGCCGTTGAACCACTGGTTCTGTTTCCGAAGAAAATCATGGTATTCGAATCCGGATTTGAATTCGTGGGAACCGGCCAGATCCTCGACGAAGTAGTTGCCGGTCAGGCTGACCTGGAACCGGTCGCGGTCTTCCTCCACGTTGCTGTCCGAGCTGTTGTAATGCTGGCTGGTGTAAGTATCGAAGAAGTGAGGATTATCGGTTTTGCCGCTCGATCCATAGTTGTCGAGAATCCCGTAGGTTGCGCCGATCCGGGAGATAAAGAACAGGTTGGAGCTGTACAGCCAGGTCCATTCCAGTGAATAGAACGGGCCGCCCTGTTCCTGGGTGTTCCAGGTTTCGGGCGTGTTGTACTGGGCATTTCCCGTCCGGTTGTTGATGGTGGCGTCTTCGCCGGAGTAGTTGACAACGAATTTGTGCGTCTGGGTCGGCTGGAAGGTCAGTTTGGCGTAGGGAAGATGCCATTCGGTGCTCTGGTCGATTCCGACGAGGTCGTCGGGGTTGTAGAAATCCGCCCCGTAAAATCCGATGGTCTTGCCTTCGGCATCCCGGTCGGAATAGTAGTAGGAAACCATGAACCACAATTTGTCCTTCAGGATGGGTCCTTCCAGGGTTGCGGTGTAATCCCAGTATTTCTGTTCCGTTTCGGCGATTTCCTGGTCGTAGTCTGAATGCCAGCTGGAGTTGATGTATTTCATCCGGAGAATACCGTGGAATTCGTTGCCGCCGGATTTCGTGACGGCGTTCACGATACCGCCCATGGACCGCCCGTATTCGGCCGAGAATCCGCCGGTCTGAACTTCGACTTCCTCGATGGCGTCGGCGTTCAGGTTGGCGCCGAAAGTCGATGTCACGGGGTCGGTGGTGTCCACGCCGTCAAACAGATACAGGTTGTCGGTGTTGGCGCCGCCGTGAACCCGGACGTTCCCGCTTCCGGTGATACCGCCCGACATTGAAAATGCCGTGAACAGAGAATCGGATGCCGGGAGCCGTTCGGTGACGTCCCGTTCGATGGTGGTTTTCACCGTGGCAGCCTTGACATCCAAAACCGGGCTTTCGCCAACGACCACGACGGTTTCCTCGAATGGAGTCATTTCCATTCCCAGGTCAATCTTGGTCGTGGTGTTGACCGAAACTTTGATCATCTGCTGTTCGATGGTTTTCATTCCCATCAATTCGGCTTTCAGATCGTAAACACCCGGAGGGAGTTCAGGCATCCGGTACATCCCGTTAGCGCTGGTGGTATCGACTCGTGCACCCGGGAGATTCGAACCGGTAACGGTTATCGTGACGCCGGGAATGGGATTCCCGTCGACGTCGGTAACCTTACCGGCGATCACACCGGTTAATGCAGCATATGCCGCCCCGGCACCTACGAGCAGGGCAATCAGCCCCAATGCGAGAGTTTTGTGAAGGTGCATAACGTAACTCCTCCTTTAAGTTGATGTTATAGTGTCTCCCAAACTTGTTTGCGAAGTAAATTCGCGACCTCCCCAAAGCCGCCCCCTTGTTTCCGGGCGGCCTTCATTTCTTTCCAACCATTTCAGTCAGTAATTTAACCGTATCTTCGGCCATTTTCAACTTTTCCGCGTCGGCAGCCTCATCTTTTTTCAATTCTGTCAGGAATTCCGTGTAGATTTCCAGGCCCTTTACGTAATCTTTCTTCTGGATATAAATATCTCCCAGAAGATTCAATGCGTCCTGGCTGCCCGGAAACGCCTTGCGGCATTTTTCGAGCCAGGCGATCGCCCCGTCAAAATGATCATAGTGGATTTCTATGTTGGCCAGGTTGTAATAAATCATGGGATCGGGTTGTGTTTCCACCAGCTCCGACCAGGCGGTTCTGGCCTTTTCATAATCCTTTTCAATCATGTAACAAGCGCCCAGTATGCGATTGGTGTCGGCCTTGAAGTCTTGGGCCGTATCCAGTTCCCTGGCCTTCAGCAGGTATTCCTTGGTTTTGGCGGTATCATGGTCGCTGAACGCGAACTGCCCGAGAAGCAGGTAATCCAGGGGTGAAACATTCGAATCCAGCCCGATGGCTTCGGTGAATTTCTGTCTGGCCAGCTCGATATCGCCCGCCTGGTAGGCCGTGACCCCCGCATTGTGCGCCTCCTGCGCCAGGATCCGGTTCTTCTCTTCCTCCGACAGCTTATCCCATGCTTCGTCATGAGCCTGCTGCCTGGCTTCCTCGATGGTCAGCATCTCCCACTTGTGCCGGACCCGGATCCCGGCCCGGAGCTTGATGTCGCCCTCCAGGTATTGATAGCCCTCTTTTTCCGCCTTGACACGGTACATCACGGGGTCGACGCCGTTCAGGGTGGCTTTCCCCTTTCCGCTGGTTGTGATGGTGTATTCAATTCCCGCAACTTCCTTGCTGGACAATGTGATGGTGACACCCTCGATGGGATCGCCCTTCGTATCGGTGATTTCCACGACCAGCCGGCCTTTGATGTCGGCCGATACGGTCACGGGAAAGCAAAAAGCGCCCGCCAGCAGAAAATAGCAAATCCAGCACCGTTTCACCATAAAACACTCCTCACTCCAATATTGAAGCAACCTACCCCGTTTCGGGTGGCTTGTCAAGCCTTATCAAACAATCACGCAATCCCGACGGAACGAAAACCTCCGAGAGAGATTATATATAAAAACAGGCATCTTGTCATTATTCAAAATGTTTAAAACAATAAAAAGTCAAACCTGCAGCATCCAGCGCACCAGGTTCAGTGCCAGCGCACCCTGAATTCCCGAAACCGCATCGTCCAGCATGATTCCCCATCCTCCCGGGCAAACCCGGTCGATGAATCCGGCGGGCCAGATTTTCAGGATATCCAGAACGCGGGAAACGATGAATCCAGCCGCGAGCCAGTGCCAGGTGAGCGGAAGGAAACTCATGGTGATCAGATACCCGGTTATCTCGTCGATCACGATTTTTCCGGGATCTTTCTGCCGGAAGAATTTCGATGCGAGGCCGGAAGCCCAGACGCCCGCGGCGAAGCAGGCTGCGGTCCCCGACAGATATAATACCGGCTGGGAGATTCCGGTTCGGGAAGCCATTCCGGTTCCGGCGGAATTCAGGATAACGCAAAGAATGATGCCCCAGACGGAGCCGACCGTGCCCGGGGCGACCGGAGCATAACCGGCACCGGCGCCGGTGGAAATGAGAACTGCCAGCCTGATTTTGAATTTCATGAAATCGCCCGATCCGCAGGCAGCGGTTCCGCAAAGAAGTCGTAAGGTTCCGCACGCCGGATGAGCACCGGCAGAACGGTTCCGGAAGGCAGATCACCGGAAACATGCACAACCGTGTCGATATCCGGCGCCTGCGAATCCATCCGCGCCAGGCTGCAGCCCGGCATCTTGGGATCGGATTCGTCGACGAGCACTTCCACCACCCGGTTCAGAAATCGCGAATTCCTGGTTTGAAGATGATCCTGCTGGATCAGCATCAGCCTTTCCCTGCGGAAATCGGCCTCTTGTGGCGAGACATCCCGGGTCAGGGACTCCGCCGGGGTCCCGGGTTCCGGGGAATAGACGAACACGCCGACATGGTCGAACCACCCTTTTGCAACAAAGGCTTCCAGTTCCGAGAATGCCTGGACTGATTCGCCGGGGAAACCGGTGATGAAGGTAGTCCGGAGCGCCACATCGGGATTGCAGCCGCGGATGGTCTCGACCAGGCGCCGGTATCCGTCGGGATTTCCGGTGCGTCCCATGGATTTCAATACGCCCCGGTTCACGTGCTGCAGGGGAACATCCAGGTAATTGCAGATCCGGTCGTGGGAAAAAATGCAGTTCAGAAGGGTCGGATCGATGCGGTCCGGATGCAGGTACAGGAGCCGGATCCTGTATATCTCCTGCAGATCGGCCAGCCGATCCAGCAGTCCGGCAAGCCCGGGCGATTCGGAACGATCCCGTCCGTAGCGGGTATTGTCCTGGGAGATCAGGATCACTTCGCGGGTTCCGGCGCGCGCCAGGGATTTCATTTCCCGGAGAACGGAGGCCGGGTGTTTGCTGCGGTAGGGTCCCCGAATGGCGGGAATCCGGCAGAAGGAGCACCGGTTGTCGCATCCGTCCGCGATTTTGACATAAGCATAGGCGGCGGGTGTGATGCGCACCCGCCGGCAGGACGGGTGATAACCCGGGGGCGGGAATGCCGCCGATCGCCGGCAGGATCGGATTTTCCCGGAAACGAGTCGTTCGATACGGTCCATTCTGAACGGGGACAGAAACCCATCCACGAACGGGGCTTCCCGGTGCACCAGGTCGCGGTCGAGGTCCGCCATGCAACCGGCCACGATCAGCCGCTTGAGGCGGCCCCGGGCACGGTAGCCGTTCATGTCGCGGATAACCTGGAGCGATTCGTCCCGGGCGCTTTCGATGAATCCGCAGGTGTTGACGATGATGGCATCGGCCTCCTCCGGCCTTGCTGTGAACACAAATCCGGCCCTCTTGAGTCTGCCCAGGATATATTCCGAATCCTCCGTATTCTTAACACAACCCAGGCTGGCCAGAGCGACCGTTTTCACGGGATCCGCGACGGCATCATTTCTGGATTTCACGGAGGGTGTGCCGGCATGAATGGATGTAATCGAACATGGAATAAAGGGTGATGACCACCACGATGAGCATGACCGTCCAGTTGATCTGAAGGTAGGGAAACGCCGGAAACCAGTATGACAGCCACCGGGATACCAGGACAATGAAGATGGCCGTGGCCTGGGCAACCGCCTTGATCTTTCCGCTTCTCCGGGCGGCCAGAACGATGTTTTCTCCCCGCATGAGCAGCCTGAGAAAGGAAATGATGGCTTCCCGGTAAAAAATAATGACCACCATGTAGGCGGGTACGAGTTCCAGCCACCAGAATCCGAAAAACAGCGTGAATCGGCTCACATAGTCGGCAAACGGATCGAACAGTTTCCCGAAATCGCTGACTTCCAGCCGGGACCGGGCCAGAGCGCCGTCCACCGCATCGGTTATTTCGGCGATGGTCACCAGTACAATCAGAATGGTGGTGATGAGCAGCGTGGTGAAGGGTTTGCCGGAGGATTTATCGATCCAGAACAGGCCGAAATACACCGGAGCCATGGTCAGGCGGATGAACGTCAGTCGATTGGCCAGCGTCATTTGGCTGAATTCTCCCCGCGTTTTTGTCCCCTCATCCTGTTCTTCAGTTTCCACAACCCGCTGTAAACATTGAACAACATATCCAGGTACCGGGTGGATGGATTGGAATAAAAAAGCGTCCGCAATTCCCGGGTGGTTTCCGGCAGAAGACAGGTCGACGGATCGATAATACCGTCATCGACGGCTCTCTGCCAGAGGGGTGTATGCGGTTCAATCCGCGGATTTCCGAAGATGATTCCACCCACGTTTTTCCCCTTGAACAGCCTGCATTTGACGGTGAACCACAGCATGCGTACGAATGTTCCCAGGGTCTGATCCGGCGGATTCCAGAAAAAATTGAATGCGACCCGGATACCCGGAACGGATCTGGCCGTTTCCAGCACATTGTGGATATCCTCCGGAACGATGGATTTCCCGAGGGCTTTCAGTGTATTCCGGCTGAATCCGTCCGGAGAGAAGGAAAATTCCGAGCAGCCGGTTTGCCGGCACAACTCGGCAAACCCGGAATCGAAGCCGATTTCGGTGAACCATCCGCGCCATTTCAGTTTGATCCCGCGGGCGCGAACCGCCTCCAGGATTTCCACTGTACGGTCTCTGGGGAGATTGAACAGGCCGTCGACGAAAGTCACTTCATGCACGCCGTACCGGTCCAGTTCTTCCAGTTCCCGGATGATTTCCGGCACCGGTCTCAACCGGTAATACCGGCCGTTCAGGTGGGGGTAGGTGCAGTATGCACAGGTGAGGGGGCATCCCCGTTTCGTCTGGATGCCCACACCGCCGCCCGGTTCATAGGGTTTGGGATCGAGCAGATCATATCCGGGCAGGGGAAGATGGTCCAGGTCGGGAAACGGGGGATTCCCGGAGAACCGGATCCGGCCGTTATGGCGGTAATAAATGCCCGGGGTCGATTCCGGATGCCCGGGATTCAGGAGATACGACCGGAGCGTGTTTTCGGCCTCCAGGATAACTCCCGCATCCACCCCGGGATTTCCGGTCATGATTTCCCGGGGAAACAGGGAAAAGCCGGATCCCCCCAGGATGATCCGGGCATTGGGGGCCAGGGACCGGATGCCTTTGAGATAGTCCTTCAGATACCGGTAATAGTATACCAGATCCCGTTTCATCTGGCTGTCGATATTCCGGATGGATACACCGATCACATCGGGTTCGAACTCCCGGACAACCGGTTCCACCGGAGGGGACTCCGGCAGATTCGGGTCGGCCAGCCGCACCGGGCCGACATCTTGGATGCAGGCCGCCAAGGTGGCGATGCCCAGGGGGTAGATCGGCTGTTCCCGGCGGCCGAGGGGAGCTTGCAGAAGTAATGTTCGCATGAGATGAGTGCAGCGGGGGGATTATCGCTGTTTCCGGGTTATCTTCTGTTCGGGCAGTATTCTCCGGATCAGTTCAACGATGTTGGACAAGAGTTGATCCCGGTTCTGCTCCGTAACCGTCACCCGAACGATATCCGAGCGGTTTGCTATGGCGTTGATGAAAGGGCTGGCGAAGTTCTGCATCGAGCCGAATACCGGTTTGCCGGAATCGAGAGCCCGAGCGACAATGTCCCGGAATTCAATGGAAAAACACTCCATTTTTCCGATCTCGTCGATGACGATGAGATCACTCTTTTCCAGCGCTTCTTTCAATGTCGGAACGGCCAGATCCGTCATCACATTCAGGTCGACACCGTATTTGCCGACTTTATAGGAACTTTTTTTGTTGACGTGAGCCAGGACGGATTGTCTTCCGTCCAGGGTGATCAGCTGGAATCCCTTCCTGGTTTTTCCCGATTTGATTTCCTGTGTATAAAAACCCCCTGCATTCAGGTGGAGCAGTTCAAGGACTTTATGGATCAGCGTGGTCTTGCCGACACCCGGTTCACCGGTCAGCAGCACATTGGTAATGGTTGCAGCGCTCATCGGACCCTCCCTCCTTGGTTAGGCCGCCTCAGAACTCAATTTATTAATCATTCTGACCGGTCCTGTCAAATCGGAATCCGCTGAGGCGGGAGGGAGGCGGCGGAGGTTGACCGGTTTCAATCCTGATCCGTCCGGGATTCCCCCACCCAAAACCGCTGTCTGCCGCTTCTGGATTTATGGGTGACACTCCGGCGGATTTTCTGGAAATTCAGAACGTCGATATCGAACTGGGGGATTGTCCAGGTATCCACGCGGAAGCGGTATTCTTCGCCCGGAATGAGCGCGCCTTCCGAACCGGGAATCAGGGGCGGGATGGTCAGCGATCCGGCGCTGTCCGCGCTGGATAGATACAGCTCCCAGTTGAAATCGTAATCGTCGTGCCGGATGGTGATGATATCCATATCGCCGGCACCCGGTTCCCATTTCAACAGCGGATATGGAGCCGATTCACCGGATTCGGCATGCAATCCCTTGGACGCGGATTTGAAAGTGAGATCAAGGGTTTGAGGCAGGTTCTGGAAGGATGAATGGAGAAACGCCACGGCGGATTCCGCCCACAGGTCGCTGCGATTGAAAGCCGTCACTTTCACAAACAGATGATCGAGACCTGGTGTTCGGCAGCAAAATGCCTGATATTTGTAGTCCGGCATGATGTTTCCGAAACCGGCGAAGACGTCTCCGGCAATGCCGCCATCGGCAAACACGGCCATGCTGTAATATTGCTGGGGGTTCCATCCGCCGGATGGCGGATCCAGGTTGGCCGGCGGATTTTGAACATGTCCCTGGACGATTTTGACCGTTTCCTGGGAGATCCTGGACATATCGAGAACTGCAGGGGTTGAGACCGGGAGCGGACCCCGGGGGAACAAGCTGAATCCGAATTTGGTGGTATTTTCGGTGGCGTCGACCGCCATGGCGGATACCGCCCCGGGACGATCGGCGATCTTGTACACATAAGGATCCGGATCAACGCTGGTCTTGCGGCCTTCGGATGATATTTTCAGTCCCGCCCCGGGAACGTCATTCACGTAATAGGTCAGCTCGTCGTCGCTGTTGTCCAATCCCAAAAAGGTCAGAGCGGAATCCTGCAGGTTGGGAGATTTCCGGATGGTCAGAGGGATGGTCATGTCGGCTGAATTGACGTTCACGAACGAAATGGTATCGTAGGCTTCCTTTTCACATCCGGTAACCGTCACGGTCACTTTGCTGTTGATTCCGTTCCCGGCGAAAGATACTTTCCCTTCCGGCCCGGTGATTTCCCGTCCCGACAGGACTGGAGGGTGTCCCTGATGGACCAGCACAGTGGCGCCTTTCAAAGGTTTTCCGGAATAGGCATCCACGACCGTAATCTCAAGATTGTCCGCGACAGGTTCACCCGAAAAAGACCCGTGAACCGCTTTGAATTCCACCGGCGGATAGATTTCCACTGCGCTGTTCCCGCATCCACCGAGCGCGATCAGGAAAACCGACGCGGCCAGCAATATCATCATCAACATACAAACGATCCCTCTCATGTCGCATCTCCTCATCTGCGAAATGATGTTTTGCCGTCTGGACATCTCTATTGTTCAATAGGCGATTTTTCCGGTAAAATCAAATTTTAATGCAGGTTACCTTTTGCTCTGCATGATAACGCCCCTGTTGTTGGAGATTCCCGATGGCGAATTTTTTTGAAGACTCGATTAATCGCAGACGGTTCCTGACCGCGGGTGGATGTGCTGTTCTGGGCACCGCAATGGGGTGCGGATGGACTCCCGGAAAACGGTCTTTCGCTCTGCTTGAAGAGAGAGGGGATGCCATCCGGGCCGATTCCGAAGATCTGCTGAAAATTCTCAAACGGTCGATGAAAACCGGGGCGGATTTTGCGGAACTGTTTTTCGAACGCAACGTGAAAAAGTGTTTTGCCATCCGGGACCGGAAGGCTGAACCGGGACGAATGGAACGGATCGAGGGAACGGGCCTTCGGCTTTTCAAGGGATCCCAAATGGCATACGGATGGATGAAGGGTTTTGAGCGCAGTGGGCTCGAAACCCTCTCGGAACGTGTCCGGAAGCAGCTGATACCGGAACGCTCGCCCCGCAGGCCCAAACCTATGAGTGTTCAGCCCGATCGGCATTTCGGAATTGTGCCGACCGGGACCGATCTGAATCGAATCCGGGACCGGGACCGGGAGGATATTGCCCTGCGGGCGTTCACCGCCGCCAGGGAATCCAGTAATCTCCTGGACCGGATCGAAATCCGGTTGGAAGAGGAGATCCGGCAGATTCTGATCGCCAACTCCCTGGGGCTGTTCCGAACGGATACCCAGCCGCTCCTGTCGCTGACCATCCGAATCCGGGCCCGGTCCGCCAGGGGGGAACACTGGGGGGAACGCAGGTTGTCCATGCGGAAAGGTTTCGAAATTTTCGACGGGAACGCGGTTGAAACGCTGGCGGCCGAAGCCGTTCAGGAATCCATCCAGATGTGTCAGGCTGAGGAACTGCCGGAGAAATACAGGCCGGTGATTCTGGCTGCCGGTTCGGGCGCACGCCTGCTGCAGGAAACAATCGGCCAGGCGATCCGGGGGGATTTGATTCCCGACAGCCGCTCATTCTGCGCCGGAGCTTTGAACCAGCAGGTGGCCTTTCCGGGACTGAATGTCGTGGATAACGGTACTTGTATTTACGGAAGGGGCTCATCCCATTTCGACGATGAAGGCACCGAGACCGGTCACACGCGCCTGATCCAGGGCGGCAGGCTTGTGAACTATCTTGTGGATTACACCGCCGGGCGGCAGCTCAATCTGTTGCCCACCGGGAACGCCCGGCGCTCTTCCTTCCGCAACCCGCCATGCATCTGTACGACGAATCTGTATATCGGTGCGGGGCGGGACCGCATCGATCAAATGCTTTCCGAAACCCCGGGCGGTGTGTTCTGCCGGAATTTCGACCAGGTGGAGATCGATGTTCTGACCGGTGATTTCACCGCGGTTACCCGGGAAGCTTACCGGATCGAAAACGGCCGGCCCGGAAGAGCTCTACACCGTGTGATGCTCCGGGGGAACGCCCTGGATTTTCTGGACCGGATCGACAGGGTGGCCGACCGGGTGCTGCTGACCCCGGGCGATGCATTCTGCCAGGGCTCAGACCGGGAAGATCGGATACCGGTCTCGTTCGGACAACCGGATATCCGCGTGTCATATCTTCTGACCGGCACGGCCGGCAGGCAGGCAGAGCGGAATTATTCCAGTTCGAGGGTGACCCGGTAGGCTGTTCCTCCCCGGACCACCACGCAGGTTATCGAATCCCGGTAGGCAGCCTGCTGCACTGCGCGGTGAAACTGTTTCGGATTCTGAATGGCCTGCCCGTCCGCATGGACCACAGCATCGCCCCTGCGAATACCCACCTGATGGGCGGGACTGCCCTCCCGCACGGAGATCACCAGGATCCCGGTTGCGGACCGCATCCGGTTCCGCTGAGCGCTTGCGGCATCCAGAACACCGATGTTCAATCCAAGCAGTTCCCAGGTCAGTTCTTCACCGCGGTCCTCCGGAAATTCCGTTCCGTGGATTGTCCGGACCGTGGTGCGGCCTCTCTGCCACAGCTCAATTTCGATGACATCCCCCGGCGTATACTCCCGTAGATACTCCCGAAACTGAGACGGAGTCTGTACGGATCGACCTCCCAGAGACAACAGGATGTCTCCCGGTTTCAAACCGGCCTCGCTTCCGGGACTGCCGGTACGGACTTCCGCTATCAGTACGCCCGAAGGTCCCGGGTACTGGAGATGTTGTGCCAGAAGCGGTGTCAGTTCCTGAACCTGCACGCCCATCCAGATGCGCGGAACCTTGCCCTTCTCGATCAGATCATCGATGATCCGCCTGGCCTTGTCGATGGGAATGGCAAACCCGATTCCCTCCGCATTTGCGTAAATGGCCGTGTTGATCCCGATCAGCTCGCCGTTGATATTCAGGAGGGGGCCGCCGGAGTTGCCCGGATTGATCGATGAATCGGTCTGGATGAAATCATGGTAGGTATGGGTCCGGCGGGATGTTTCATCTTTCAATGTTATGGATCGGTTCAGGGCGCTGATCACACCGGTTGTCACGGAACTGGACAGCCCGAAGGGATTGCCGATCGCAATCACGGTTTCTCCGATCATCAGATCATCCGAAGATCCCGGGTTGATGTATGGAAATGAAATATCGGCGTTGATCTTCAAAATGGCCAGATCAAACCGCCGGGATGCGCCGATCAGCTCGGCCGGATAATCACTTCCGTCCGAGAGGGTCACCGTAATGATGGATGCCGGCAGAATGACATGCTCATTGGTCAGCACAGTTCCGTCCGGGCGAATTATGACACCGCTGCCCAGACTCTGCCGAGTTACGTTGCGCCGGGTGTAAGGCTCGAAGAAATCAAGAATCCAGTCCTGCCCGAACGGATTGAATTCCCGCACCGATACCACCTTTTCGGTGGAGATATTGACTACGGCCGGACTGGCATTTTGAACCGCTTTCACGACCGGGGATATCCGGGATGGGGATTCCTGGGCAAAGGCAATCGGCACCAGCAATGCCGTCAAGATGGGGGAAAAACGTTTCATGGCGGTGTTCCTTCCTTCGTTACGATCAAACCACATATCATCAGAATGGCCGAAAGAAAACAGAATTCTCCCGCCAGAAAGGACATCGGTCGGTATTCCAGCGTGACCCTGGAAACACCGGGAGGGATGCGAATCCCGCGGAATAGGCAGTCGACCGGGAAAACCTCCACCGCCCTTCCGTCAATTCCGGCCCGCCATCCCGGATAACAGCTGTCTCCAACGACAAGTATCCCGGCCCGTTCCGTTTCAGTCCGGATCGCCAGATAATGATCGCCCCATCCCGTCAATTCAGCTCCGGATCCGGAGTCTCCGGGCGAGGCTGCGGGAAGGCGGTGTTCCGGCGATTCGATATATGCGGTTTCCGATAAATCAATCCGCCCGGAATCCAGTTCGTCCATCATGTCTGCCGGGGAAGTCAAAATGCGGGTCGTCCGGGTGATCCAGACCCTGGGAAAAGCACGCAGATTTTCATAAACAGACCAGCCCGGTTCCAGGTGGACGGGTTTCAGCCCGGGCAGGTTCCGGGGGCTGCCGTATACCAGCCACCGGACTCCGGCGGCATCGTAGACGGGAGACGATGGAACCGTCAGCCGGCGGTCGAAATAGGTGCGCCGCTGGATCTGGTTCAGGAGTTCCGCATACCGTCCGATATAGGCCGATACGTATCCCCGGAAATCATGAGCATCCAGAATCAATCCGGTGTTCGGGGGGAGCATCCGTCCGGAAAAACAGGCCGTTTTTTCCGGGTCAATCCCGCAGATTCTGCCCGACGATGGTCCGGTATGGGGGAAGGTGTTTCGCACGGAGGCAGGTGGATCCAGGATTTTTGCATAGACGAACGGATTGTACATCCTGGCGGGCGGCAGCAGATCGGCGGCCACCAGAAGTCCCAGCAAACTCCATATCAGGCCGGGGTTCATCCGTCCCGAGAGTCGCACGACAGCCAGGAACGCCGCAGCCAGGAGACAGGTTTTCAGCACGGGAGGGTACAGCAGAACGGTTCCGTGTGACTGGTGAAGTTTCAGAAGATACAGAGACAGTGAGTTGTCCGGGGCGGTCCGGAAAAGATAATCCTGCATAACGGCTACTCCGGCGGCCACCACCAAAACCAATATGAAAACCATCCAGGCCGGTCCCGTCACCGTCCATCCCGGTTTGTTGCCGGTTATCAAAATCCGGTGGAAATCAGTCAGGCCGTCCGCAGCCAGCACCGCCATCAGGGGAACGGTCAACAGCGCCAGGCGGCCGGGATCCAGTGAAAACAGCGATGGGAAATAACGGAAAATTCCGTGCCGCACCGGGCTCCAGTTCAACAGCGTGAGCCCTCCCAGAATCGCGATGGTGGAGAAGGCGAAAAAACGTCGGGACGGGCCGCCTTTCAACAGAGCGCCGACCATGAAAAGGAATGGAATCAATCCGATGTAAAGTATGGGAATGTTGGCGTAGGATTTCTGATAAATGTACAATCCGAAATAATCGCGAGTGGCGGGATGACCCAGAAAATCCGGACAGATCATACTGATCCACGGCACCCATCCAAACCGGAACAGGGGAAAATATCGGCCGGGCTGGCCCCGGAGGGTTCGGGTGAGAAGCTCCATTGCCGGAAGCCAGAACACGGCGCTCAACAGGATTCCCCACAACGCCTGCATCAGAACCGGGCCGAGGCGGTTTAATCCGGCCGGGAATGCGTTGAAGATCCGGTTGCGGTGAATGGAGAATGCCAGGAGTAGAATCCAGCCGTAGGCGATGAACTGAAGATGTCCGGATACGGTCATTCCGGCCAGGGCGATACCGGCGGGAATGGCTCTTCGTGCGGTTGTCGCCGGCGTGAACCGTTCGACGGCCCATAATCCCGCCATGAACCAAAGCAGCGTCGAAGTAAACAGGCGCATCTGCAGCCAGGTCATGCAGGCTCCGGACAGCACCAGAGCCATGGATCCCGCTGAAGCGCCGACCGGCGAACATCCGCGGAGTTTCAGGAAAGCGGCGGTCACCGCAGCCAGAATGAATAACTGGGTTGCCAGCAGGATCCCCCAGGCTGCGGCCGTATCAGTGATGGGGCAGACCGACAGCAGGAGCGGATCCAGGGGCATGGAATGGCAATCCGCGAGAAGCGGCATTCCGCAGGCGATATCGGGGTTCCAGAGCGGAATTTTACCGGTTCGCCAGGCGGTTCGGGCTCTTTTAAAGAGTGGATAATACTGCAGGATCGGATCGTCGATGTCGGGATTCCCGATGTGTATCCGGCGGCCGATATTCCAGGGTGCGCACTCGGCCGCAAGCCAGTCCGCATTCAATGGGATTCTCCCGTCGAGAAGAGGAAGAAACAGGATGGTCAGGAGCACCCAGGCGGGCAGAGCGGCTTTCCAGAGGGGGTAATCCGGTCCGGAAGCATTCCAAGATCCGGGTTCCGCCGGTTTGAAATCGATGTCGGTCACGGCGATATGGTACAGTTAATGCGGCACCCCGGCAACCGATAAAAAAAGCCTCCCGGCGGGGGAGGCTTTCCGTTTCTTCGAATGAACAAAAAATTGGGATCAGTACATTCCGCCCATTCCGCCCATTCCGCCTGGAGGTCCGGCGGGAGCTTCTTTTTCCTTCTCGGGGATATCGGTGATCAGACCCTCGGTCGTCAGCATCAAACCGGCGATACTGGAAGCGTTCTGCAGGGCGGTGCGAACGACTTTGGTCGGGTCGATGATGCCCGAGTTCAGCATGTTGACGAATTCTTCGGTTGCGGCATTGAACCCCATGTTTGTTTCCATTTCCTTGATCTTCTGAACGACGATGGATCCCTCCAGTCCGGCATTGATGACGATCTGTCGGGCAGGTTCCTCCAGGGCCCGAATCACGATTTTCTGACCGATCTTTCGGTCTCCGGGCAAATCCAGCTTTTCAATGAATTCGATTGTCCGAAGCAGGGCGACGCCGCCCCCGGGAACAACACCTTCCTCGACCGCAGCGCGGGTTGCATTCAAGGCGTCCTCGACCCGGGCTTTCTTTTCCTTCATTTCCACCTCTGTGGCGGCTCCGACATACAGAACAGCCACGCCGCCGACCAGTTTGGCGAGTCTTTCCTGGAGTTTTTCCCGGTCGTAATCGGAGGTCGTTTCTTCGATCTGGGCCTTGATCTGTTTCACCCGACCCTGGATCGCCGATTCCTCTCCGTGACCCTCGACTATGGTTGTGTTGTCCTTGTCGATCGTGATGCGTTTGGCCCGGCCGAGATCGTTGATGGTGATGTTTTCAAGCTTGATTCCCAGATCTTCGGAAATCGCCCGTCCGCCGGTGAGGACGGCGATGTCTTCCAACATGGCCTTCCGGCGGTCGCCGAAACCGGGAGCTTTGACCGCTGCAACCTGGAGTGTGCCGCGCAGTTTATTCACCACCAGCGTGGCCAGCGCTTCCCCTTCGACATCTTCGGCGATGATCAGAAGCGGCCGGCCCATCTTGGCGATCTGTTCCAGAATGGGAAGAAGGTCTTTCATGGAGCTGATCTTCTTCTCAAAAATCAGGATGTAAACATCCTCCAGCACCGTCTCCATCCGCTCGGTGTTCGTGACGAAATAGGGAGACAGGTATCCGCGGTCGAACTGCATTCCCTCCACCACGTCATGATAGGTGTCCATGCTCTTGGATTCTTCCACCGTGATCACGCCGTCCTTGCCGACCTTCTCCATGGCTTCGGCTATGATGTTCCCGATGGTTTCATCATTGTTGGCGGAAATGCTTGCAACCGCGGCGATCTGATCGCGGTTTTCAATGGGAACGGATATCCCCTTGAGTCTGGCCACACACTCGGCAACCGCCTGATCAATGCCCCGCTTGAGCTCCATGGGGTTGCTGCCGGCCGTCACATTCTTCACGCCCTCCCGGAAGATCGCTTCCGCGAGAACCGTGGCGGTTGTCGTTCCGTCTCCGGCGACATCGCTTGTTTTGGATGCCACTTCGTTGACCATCTGCGCGCCCATGTTTTCGAATGGATCCTTCAGTTCGATATCCTTGGCCACCGTGACACCGTCCTTCGTGCTGGTCGGCGCGCCGAATTTCTTGTCCAGAACAACATTTCGCCCCTTGGGGCCCAGTGTTACCTTAACGGCCTTTGCCAGCTGGGTGACACCCTTCAGCATGGCCGCTCTCGCCTCTTCACCATATCGTATCTGCTTTGCCATTTTTCAAATCCTCCACATACGGATCCAAACCGCTGAATCCTGTTTAGCTTTCGATAATGCCGAGGATGTCATCCTCACGCATGATCAGATGTTCTTCGCCATCGATTTTGATTTCGGTGCCGGCATATTTCCCGAATAGAATCTGGTCACCCGGCTTGACATCCAGTTTCTGGTGTTTTCCGGAATCGTCGCGTTTTCCGGGGCCGACCGCGATCACTTTCCCCTCCTGGGGTTTCTCTTTCGCCGTATCGGGAATGATGATCCCGCCTGCGGATTTCTGAATATCCGTATCGGCACGTTTAACCAGAACGCGGTCATTAAGAGGGCGAACTTTCATTGCCATAATAAAAACCTCCTTTAAAAACAGTGAGTTAAAGTTGTTGCTACTTTTTCGGTCTCCACCCTGTTAGCACTCGCTCGGGTCGAGCGCTAATAACTTATTGGAATTCAAATGCAGATTCAAGCCCGGAATTTCCCGATATTTGCTTGTTTACGGCGTATATCGGCAAAAAATTCCGGAAAAACTCTTTTGTTTTCAGATTATCTCTATTTTATATTGATTTTTGCCCGGTTATGTTTTCCGAGCGTCCAGACGCACCAGGACTTTGTTGATTCGCCGGGGAGTGGCTTCCAGGATGCGGATTTCCATGCCTGCCAGGTAAAGCTTGTCTCCACGGTCGGGAATTCTCTGGATGTGATTGGTGATGAATCCGGCCAGGGTTGCGTAGTCGCCGGGGGGAATGCGGTTGCCCGTCATGTTGTTGAACTCGCCGATGCCGATGCCCGCACTGACGATGTAGACGCCTTCCACCAGGGGGATCATTTCCGATTCGGTCTGGCGGTCGAATTCATCTTTGATATCCCCGACGATTTCCTCGACCAGGTCTTCGCCGGTGATGATGCCTACCGCCACACCGTATTCGTCCACCACGACGGCCAGTTCATGGATGTTCCAGATCTCCGGAAGAAGATCCGTGACCTTGGTCTGTTCGGGAACGAAGAAGGGTTTCCGCATCCGACCAGATACCGGCAGATCCGGGTTGGAGCAGTCCAGGAGATCCACGGCGAACAGGATGCCGGTCACATTTTCCGTCGATTCTTTGATGACCGGGAGTCTGGAAACGCCGCGGATCTGGAAGAGTTGAGCGGCGGCCCGGACTGGAGCGGTTTCGGGAATGCTGACCACATCGATCATGGGGACCATGGCGGAGCGGACCTTTTTGGCGCTGAACGCCAGCAGGTTGATAATCATCTGCAGTTCTTCCCTGGGCATGGTTTGCCGGGCGGTGCCGGTATGGGCGTAGAACAGCAGATCCTCCCGGGTCAACCGGTTCAGGTCCCCGGATTGACCGGGGCGACGGGTCAGCCATCGGGGTATGAACACCACCGCTTTAGCCAGCGGTTTGAAACAGATTACGCATGCGGTCAGCAGCCAGACTGTGAATGTCAGCAGGCCGGTGCCACGGCTCAGGTATACCGTTTTGGGAATAATTTCACCGAATATCAGGATGACCGGCGTGACGATCAGCGTTGTCAGTTCGGGTCCCAGCGCGCCGAAAGGCCGGGTCATGAGGGATGCGGTGACGGCGCTGGCCATCACGTTGCTCAGGTTGTTCCCGATCAGCAGTGTGGCGAGCAGGACATCTTTTTTTCTCAGGAGTTTCAACAGGATTCGGGCTTGGTTGTTTCCCTTGTCCGCCTTGTGGCGCAGTTCGATTTCATTGATCGACAGCACGCCGGTTTCACTTCCGGAAAAGAACATGCTGGCCAGGACGGATATCCCGATCAGGATCAGGCTGGCGGTCAGTCCCATCAGCTTTCCTTTTCTCCTGAAACCCTGGGCAGGATCTCCACCTGTTCGATCCGGGTCGGCGATGTTTTCACGATCCGGATTGTGGCTCCGGGGATGGTCAGTTCGGATCCTTCGTCCGGTATTCGTTCGAAACGTTCCAGCAGAAATCCGTTCAGGGTTCTGAACTCGGTATCCGGAATTTTCAGGATTCCCTTCCGGGCCAGGAATTCCAGGTCGGCCTGTCCGGATACCCGGAATCCGGAATCGGTCGGGACCGCCAGATCCGGTTCACCGGGATCCCGCCGGGTTACCGAGGCGAGGAGGGTCAGAAGCAGATCGTCGTGACTGACCAGCCCGGCGGTTCCACCGTATTCATCCAGAACGACCGCCAGGTGCATCTGCTTCTGGCGCAGCGCGGTATAGAGCTGTTTGATTTTCATGCTGCCGGGAACAAAATATGGGGTCCGGGCGATGGTGCGGGGCGATTTTTTTCGATTGGGATCGAACCGCCCCGGCAACAGATCCTTTACATACAGGATTCCGACGATTCGGTCGATCGTTTCCCGGTAGAGCGGTACCCGTCTCAAATTTTCCCGCCGCATCCGCTGGATCGCCTCCTCGTAACCGACTGTTTCGGGAAGCGCTACGACTTCCGTGCGGGGGATCATTACCTGCGATACCGGGAGATCATCCATTTCGAGTATCTTTTCCGCAACGGATCTTTCCTGGATCGACAGGATACCCTGTTTCCGAGCTTCGGCGAGCACGTTCAGAAATACGTCCCGTTCTTCGGCATGCTCCACCCTGCCCGACAGCGAAGTCACACGGTCCGCCCAGTTGCCGATTTTTTCCAAAACGATGCGGACCGGCCAGAGAATCCTGGACATCAGAACAATCGGACCGGCCACCCAGCGGGAAATGGTTTCCGCATGATAGATCGACAGCGTCTTCGGGATTATTTCTCCCAGTACAATCAATACAGCGGTCATGAAAACGATGGAGATCCAGAGTCCCCGGACGGGGGTCACCCGTTCGAAATAACTTGCCGCAATGGCACTCGCCGCCACATTGACCAGCGTATTTCCCAGCAGAATGGTCGCCAGTATTCGATGGGGATGGTCCATGATCCGGACAATCGTCTTCATAATCGGTTTGTCGCTCTGCCGGAACCGGTGGTAATGCCACCACTGCAGACTGAACAACGCGCTTTCGCTTCCCGAAAAAAAAGCCGAGAAAATCAGCAGAAGAAAAATATACGTGATGTCCGGGTCCATGGTGAGGATATTACATGCAGCAGCAGCCCGGGTTCAACCCGTGTCGCTATTTGTTGCGATATCTCCGGCATTCGGATTGCCTGGTGAACTGGAGCCCGCCGAGCCAGAAAAAACGGATTGAACCGATTTCCCCCTTCCGCGGCTTTCGAATATTTTCTAATAATTATCTAACTCGAACAAAACAGAGAATTCCGACAGGATTTTCGCCGAATTTTCGCCCTCCGAATTCAATCATTTGGGGTTGACAGGTTTTAACAAACGCAAGATATAGTATGTAAAGATCAGCCTTTTAAAGATCGATCCGGTTGATGCACTTCCTCGGCCTCCGATTTAACCAGTTTCAAGCGACACCGGGCTGATCAGACGGGAAACCCTAAAACACTTTCCAGAATATTTCGGGGAAAAGTAACATGGATGCCTATCAGCAGCTTTCTCCCACAAGGTTGTTCACTGGTTTCACTCAGATCCGCAAACGGGACGGCCGGCTGACATCTTTCGATGCCACCAAGATCGAGAACGCCATTCTGAAGGCGGGCAAAGCGACCGGTGAGTTCGCCGAAGAAGCCGCCCGACACCTGACCATACGGGTATTGAGCTATACCGAAACCATAATGAAGGACGCTCTGCCCAGCGTGGAACAGATCCAGGATATCGTGGAGGATGTCCTGCTGGCTTCCCCGTTCAAAAAAACGGCCAAGGCCTATATCCTGTATCGGGACCAGCATGCCCGGATCCGAGCCATGATCGAGAAGGCGGATGTCGATCTGATCGACAGTTATCTGCAGCGGCTGGACTGGAAGGTTCAGGAAAACAGCAACATGGATTATTCCCTGCAGGGACTGAACAACTATATTTCCAGCGAGATCAGCAAGACGTATTGGTTGAATAAAATCTACACACCGGAGATTCGGGAGGCGCATTCAGGTGGAGCGTTTCATCTGCATGATCTGAACCAGCTGTCCGTCTATTGCGTCGGCTGGGACCTGCAGGACCTGTTTCAGTCCGGGTTCCGGGGGGCTCCCGGAAAGACCGAAAGCCGTCCCGCCAAGCATTTCAGGACAGCCCTGGGTCAGATCGTGAATTTCTTTTACACGCTTCAGGGGGAAGCGGCGGGAGCTCAGGCGTTTTCCAACTTCGACACAATGCTTGCGCCGTTCATCCGGTTTGACGGACTGGGTTATGGGGAAGTCAAGCAGGCGCTGCAGGAGTTTGTTTTCAATGTTAATGTACCCACCCGGGTCGGATTCCAGACCCCGTTCACAAATGTGACCCTGGACCTGCAGCCGCCGTCGATTCTGGCGGATCAGCCGGTGCTGTGCGGCGGGAAACTCAGGTCGGAAACCTACGGGGATTTTCAGGAGGAGATGAACACGTTCAACAGCGCCCTGCTGGATGTCCTGTCCGAGGGCGACGCCAAGGGACGGGTTTTCACGTTTCCAATTCCCACTTACAACATCGTGCCGGATTTCGACTGGGATGCGCCCGGGCTGGAAAATCTCTGGAAGGTTACCGCCAGATACGGGATCCCGTACTTCGCGAATTTCGTCAACTCGGACATGTCCCCCGACGATGCGCGATCCATGTGCTGCCGGTTGCGGCTGGACATGCGTTCGCTGGAGAAGCGGGGGGGCGGGTTGTTCGGCGCCAACCCGCTGACCGGATCCATCGGTGTGGTCACCATCAACATGCCCAGACTCGGTTATCTGTCCGATTCAGAGGAGGATTTTCTGGGGCGTCTTACCCGTTTGATGGAGATTGCCAAATCCAGTCTGGAAATCAAGCGCAAGATACTGGAGCGGTTTACGGACAATGATCTGTATCCCTATACGAAGTTCTATCTGCGTAACATCAAAAAAGCTCATGGATCCTTCTGGCATAATCATTTTTCAACGATCGGGCTGGTTGGCATGAACGAAGCCTGCCTGAACCTGCTGGAACGCGACATCGGGACTCCGGAAGGCCTGGCCTTCGCCGAGCGAGTTCTGGATCATATGCGGGAGCTTCTGGTTAAATTCCAGCAGGAAACGGGAAATTTTTACAACCTGGAGGCGACGCCTGCAGAGGGCGCGGGGTACCGTCTTGCCCGTCTCGACCGGGAAAAATATCCGGACATCTTCAGTGCCAGCGATTACGGTACTTCGGGCGGACTGGCCCCTTTCTATTCCAATTCCACCCAGCTTCCCGTCAACTATTCGGACGATGTTTTCCAAGTTCTGCATCTTCAGGACAGTCTGCAGAAAAAATACACGGGCGGAACCGTCCAGCACATCTTTCTGGGGGAATCAGCACCCGATCCCCTTGCGGTCAGGAACTTCGTCCGGAAAGTGTGCGACCGGTTCAATCTTCCCTATTTCACGATATCGCCGACATTTTCGATATGCAGCGAGCATGGTTATCTGGAAGGTGAACAGCCCAACTGCCCGATCTGCCGAAAGGATACCGAGGTTTTTTCAAGAGTGGTCGGATACCTGCGCCCCGTCCGTCAGTGGAATGAAGGGAAGCGCACGGAGTATCATATGCGGACCCATTTCAGCCTGTGATCATCCCCAATGAATATCGGAGGTTTTTTACCGTTCACCCTGAGTGATTATCCGGGGAATGCCGCCGCAGTCATTTTTCTCCAGGGATGTAATTTCCGCTGCCCATTCTGTCATAACGGTTCGTTGATCCCGATCGCGCCTTCCGACCGGGAGGCCATTTCAAAGGAGAACCTTCTGGAATTTCTGGATCGGCGCCGCGGTGATCTGGACGCGGTGGTCATCAGCGGAGGGGAACCGACCATTCACGATGATCTTTCCGGGTTTCTCCGCCGTCTCCGGGACATGGGATTCAAGATCAAACTGGACACCAACGGAAGCCGGCCCGACCGGATCCTGGAATTGATCTCGACCGGTTTGATCGACGCCGTCGCCATGGACATCAAAGCGCCTCCGGAGGTTTATTCCCGTTTGGCGGGTGTGCCGGTTGTGGCGGAGACCATACTTGCCAGCATCCGGATGATCGCTTCCAGCGGTTTGATGCATGAATTTCGGACCACTGCGGTGACCGAACTGCTGTCGCAGGCAGATTTCGACGGGATCCGGGCGATCATTCCGGACGGTTCGCCCTATCGAATCCAGGAATTCAGGCGGGAGAACGCATTGGATCCGGCTCTCCGGAATCCCTGATTTATTCCGGTTGCGGGCATTGACCGTTTCCCGATTCCGGTTCCCCGGTATCATCGGAATCGATCATTCGCAGCAGATCGGCGGCCCGGTCCGCAGGCAGTTGCTCCACCGATCGGAGATTGCGCTCGATGGCACGGGTCCGGACGCCCGTCTGATCGATGGTGTTGGAAGCCGTATCCAGTTGTTTCTTGACCCGGCTGAGAATCTCACCGAATTTGCCGAATTCGGTTTTCACGGCCCCCAGAATTTTCCAGACTTCGCTGGATCGTTGCTCGATGGCCAGGGTCCGGAATCCCATGCGGAGACTGTTCAGGAGTGCCGCCAAAGTGGTGGGTCCGGCCACCACGACGCGATACTTCCGCTGAAGGGTTTCGACCTGGCCGGTTTTTCGGAGAAACTCGGCATACAGGCCTTCGGTGGGGAGAAACATGATCGCGAAATCCGTTGTATGGGGTGGATTGAGGTATTTGTCGTGGATATCACGTGCGGATGCTTTCAGGCTGCGCATCAATGCTTCCGTGGCGGTCTCGAGGGTTTCGGCATTCCCCGATTCACCGGCTTCAAGAACCCGGAGATAATCTTCCTGCGGGAACTTGGCGTCGATGGGAAGCCAGACGCAGGTCCCGGGGCCGTCGTCCCGTCCGGGAAGGCGGACGGCATATTCAACCATTTCCCGGGAGCCTTCGCGGGTCTGAACATTCCGGGCATACTGGTCGGGTGTCAGGATCTGTTCGAGCAGGGCCCCGAGCTGGACTTCGCCCCATGTTCCCCGGGTTTTGACATTGGTCAGAACCCGCTTGAGATCACCGACGCCCGTCGCCAGATTCTGCATTTCCCCCAGCCCCTTCTGCACCGCTTCCAGATTATCGCTGACGAGTCTGAATGATTCGGTGAGTCTTTTTTCCAGGGTGGTCTGCAGTTTTTCATCGACCGTCTGGCGCATCTGGTCGAGTTTCTTTTCGTTGTTTTCCTGCAGCAGCTTCAATCGTTCGTCCAGTGTGGTGCGCAGCTTTTCAACCCGCCGCTCGTTCGATTCAGTCAATTCCCGGATACGTCCGTCTACTGTTTCCAGGCGTTTTTCCTGAATGGCACCCAGGCGGGAAAGGGTTTTCACCAGAGTGTCCGTGACCGATTTCAACTGGATGGAAACCTCCGTACGAAGCTCCGCCGCACTTCTGGATGCCTCTTCCCTGCTCAACCTGAATTCTTCACGGACTGTCCGTTCGATTTCCTCCGGGTCGGCCCAGTTCGATTTCGCGAGAACGACCAGGATGAGGATGAGAGAAACCAGGGAAAACAGCCCGGTGATGAGAAGCAGAACCGGCTCGTGCTGATCAATCAGTTCAAACATGATCAGGCGGCGCGGGTCAGGAGTGTTTTGAAGATGGATATCGTCGCGGCGATATCCTGGTCATCAATGCCCAGATGCGTCACTGCCCGGAGCCGACGGGGGCCGACCGCGAACATCAGGACGCCTTGCTTCTGAAGCAAGTCCTGGAAGGAAGGTACATCGAAATGCGTATCATCATCCAGATCGATCATGACGATGTTGGTATCGACATCGGGCGGAATGTGCAGACCGGGTATTGATTTCAGTCCTTCGGCCAGCCTACTGGCCCTCCGGTGATCGTCCCGGAGCCGCTGGAGATTGTTTTTGAGTGCATACAGGCCGCCGGCTGCGATGATTCCGGCCTGACGCATACCCCCGCCGAATGCTTTCCGAGCCCGCCGGCACTTGTGAATAAACGTCTCGCTGCCGACGATCAGTGACCCGACGGGTGCGCCCAATCCTTTGGAAAGGCAGATGGAAAGGGAATCACACAGTGCGGTCCAGCGGGGGAGGGGGATTCCGGTGGCTGCAGAAGCGTTGGGAAGCCGCGCGCCGTCAACATGAATGGGGATTCCGGTTCGGTCGCTGAGTTTTTTCAGTTGTTTCATCAGCTCGAACGGGACAATCCGTCCACCTCCGCGGTTGTGCGTGTTCTCGACCCAGAATAACCGCGTCACCGGGAAATGAAGATCTTCCGGGCGGATGCGGTCCCGGAAATCTTCGATTTTGAAGATACCCTGAACCGCCGGAACCGGAAATATCTGTACCCCGGACAAGCCCGCCGCACTCCCGGCTTCATAAAAAAACAGATGACATTGGTCCACCGCCAGGATTTCGTCACCCGGACCGGCGTAGGACCGGACGGCCGCCTGGTTCGCCATTGTTCCCGACGGTACGAAAACCGCGGCATCCTTGCCCATTAATTCCGCGGTATAGCGCTCCAGTTCGATCACAGTGGGATCCTCGTTCATTACATCGTCCCCGACCGGCGCACCGGCCATCACCTGGCGCATGGCGTCGGTCGGCTGGGTCACGGTGTCGCTTCGCAGATCGATCCGGCGGGTGGTCATGAGGGAAATTCCATGATGATGTGCAGTTCCGGGAAGGGATTGAACCAGGCAAGCGTTAAATCGACCTGGGCGTTTTGGTAGCCCAACACGGACAATTTCAGGCGGAAAAATCGGATCTGATCCTCATAAATGGTGCTGACCTGAAAGCGTGCGATACCGTCGTCATCCGTCAATTCCGTGTCCACCAGGCTGTACCACTCGAAATAGCGGTCCTCCTTTTCGTACAGATCGGCGCGGACACCCGGAATCACCGAACCATGGACATTGGTAACCACCACGGTGATGATGGGTTCTTCAGAATCCGGGATTCGATCCAGCTCAAAATCCAGCTCCACGGATTTATCCCGGATCACATCCGCATACCGGGTCTGTTGCTCATATCCCGGATGATAGGATCTCACCTCGTTGGGTCCCCAGCGGGCATCGTCGATCCGGTATTCCCCGCCGGAATCGGTCATGGTCGAGATTGAATAGCTGTTTTTCATGGAGCGTGCGGAGACGATTGCACCTTCTATCGGCAGCTCGGTTTCCTCATCAGTCACGATTCCCCGGATGTCGCCGGTCCATGTCCGGTCGCAACCGGCCAGAGTGGTCAGACAAACACAGACAACCGTCCAGACAAGGCGATATCGATTCATCGGGAACCCTTTCTGCCAGGCGTATCCTAGAAGTGATCTTGTCAGTCTGTCAAGTTGGTGGTACTTTCTGAGAATGGAAATGGCAATATATCTCGACAGGATCCGGCGTGCGGAAGCTTATCTGGCTTCGCTGGATCTTCCTGTCCCCCGCTGGTGTATCATTCTGGGTTCGGGTCTGGGGGGCATATCGGAAAGGCTGAAAAAGGTTCACCGGGAGACGGCTTTCGAGCGGATACCGGGATTTTCCGGGACCTCGGTTGAAGGGCATGACGGAAAACTGGTGTTCGGGTCGACCGGAAAAACCGAAATCGCCGTGATGGAAGGCCGGTATCATCTTTATGAAGGACATGATCCCCGGACCGTCGTTCTGCCGATCCGGGTGCTGCTGGCTCTGGGGGTGTCCCGTTTTTTCATTACAAACGCCGCCGGAGGGATCCGGTCCGACCTGAACGAAGGGGATACCATGATGATCCGGGACCACCTCAACCTGACCGGATACAATCCGCTGACCGGGCCTAATCTGAAAGAATGGGGACCCCGGTTCCCGGCGATGAACGACGCCTGGGATCCGGTTGTTCGCAGATTGACGGTTCGGATCGCAGGTGAAATCGGGATTGCATGCACCGAGGGTGTGTATGCCGCGCTTGCCGGTCCCTGTTACGAATCCGGAGCCGAGATCCGCATGCTGCGCACATTGGGCGCGGATGCGGTTGGCATGAGCACCGTTCCGGAAATGACCGTCATCCGGCAGGCGGGCTGCACGGTTGCCGGATTAAGCCTGATTACCAATATTGCCGGCACGGACATTCCTCCCGATCATGGGGAGGTCGTGGATGTGGCATCAGCCCGAAAACCGGTAATTCATCAATTGATTCTGGAGGTCGTGGATTGCTGCAAGAAAGAGGTGTCCCCATGAAAAATAATCCATTCCCCGTTGTGGTGGAACGCATTGAAAAGAACCAGGCCGTCCTGGAACCTCTCGATGGGAGCGGATCCTTTCTTTTCCCGGTGTATCTGCTGCCGGCCGATGTCCGGGAAGGTTCGGTCATCCGGTTTGAATTGAAGATCGATCCCGAAATGGAGCGGGAACGGCGTTCCCGCATCCGGGAACTGCAGCAGAAACTGGGCGGCGAGAACGAACCCGGCTAGCGCTTTTTAAGATCCATCGTTCGGTCCGGATCGTACCGGGCCGGAAGGGTGATCGTGACTTTAGCGCCTTCGGATGCCTGCGGATCGAAATCGATTGAGCCGTTGTGCAGAACGACGAGTTTCCGGGCGATGGCCAATCCCATCCCGGTTCCGGTGGGCCGTGTGGTGAAAAACGGTTTGAAAAGATTGGAGAAATCCAAGGCTGCAATACCCGATCCGGTGTCTTGAATGGACAGTCTCACCTGACGGTCGCATTCCAGCGCGGCCGGGTCGACCGCTGCCAGTTCTATTCCGATCCGTCCTTCGCCGGTGATGGACTGGACCGAATTATCCAGAAGAATCACCAGAACCTGCCGGATCAGTTGCTCGTCCAGAGTAACCCGGTCGTCGGTCAGGAGATTGTTCAATGAGAATGCGATTCGGGGGCTGCAGTCCGCACGATAGGAATTCAGAATATCTTCGACCAGTCCGGACAGATTGACGGATGCCATGTTGAGTTCGGTGGGGCGGGCGAATTTGAGAAAATCCTGGATGATTCGATCCAGGGTCTGGATTTCCTTCTGGATATCCTCCACCAGATCCCTCTGGTCTTCCGGAAGTTTATCCCGGGATAAAAGCTGTGCATTACCTTTGATAACCCCCAGCGGATTCCTCATTTCGTGGGCGATACCGGCGGACAGTTCACCCAGGGCGGCAAGGTGTTCCTTCTCCCGCACCCGCTCTTCGAGATGTTTCCAGGAAGTGATGTCCCGGATGATGAATCCAACTCCGATAATCGAATCCATATCTCCTTTCAGCAGATGGGAAGTCAGGCTCAGCCATCTGGGAGGATCACCCGGCAGCTCCCATTTCCACTGCCTGTTCTGATGGACCGTTCCCGTTTTCAGGGCCTCTGTGACCATGGACGAAATGATGCTTCCGGGTCCGAACAGCTCGTCAGACGTTTTTCCAGCAGGGGAAATCTCCCGGAGCCGGAGCATGTTGACGGTCTTTGAAGTCAAAGATAGCAGCCGGGATTTTCTGTCGAACGACATGACGCCCGAATCGACCGAGGAAAGCACGTTTTCCTTGAATTCCTCCGTCTGGCGGGTTTCATGTTCAAGCAAACGGTTCATTTCTTCGAGCTGGCGTTCCTTCTCTTTCAGGTCCGACAGCGTCCGCTTGAACATCTCGATGGCGGCTTCCACGGGATCACGGCCGGCGACACCCGGTTCCGCGCCCGGTGTGTGATACCAGGTGACGACTCTGGACAGGGTTCGGAACGGGCGGATCATAGTGACCGCATACAGAACCAGGATTCCTGCGGTGAAGGCCAGGCCGATGGTCAGAAACCATTCCATTCCCCGAACCAGTCTGATCACCGATGATTCGAAATAGAGGTCTTTTTCCAGAACAACCAGATACGATGGGTTCCGTTCAAGCGGAGGCATGGGTTGTACAAACGCCTTGACCCGCTTCCCGTCCAATGCGGTATACGGGGTGGTTACTCTCAAGATTCCCTGCCAGCTTTCCAGCCATTGAGCGGGTCCCCGGGAAACCTGGGTGAGCGGCGTCTCGCCCATCCGCTCCGGAAAAATCAGATGGGTTGATTTCCGGGTTACCAGGTATAATCTGTAGTTGAGATCGAATTTGAATTTTCTGAGCAGATCCTGGAGCTTTTCGTGCTGTTCCCGGGAAAATTCCCCGTATCCGATCCCGGTTTTCAGATGGACATCCAGCAGCATTGCCATCGTTTCGCCCATATTGAAGAAGGCGATTTCCTCGTTTTCTGTCCAGACTTTGACCGACTGATGAAGGTTGAAGACCAGACCCGCGCCCAAGGTCGTGATTACGGCCAGCACGAGTCCCGTGTACAGCCATATCGAGACCTGGTATCCGGCACGCACCCTAATCTCCCGATCCGCCCCGGACAGCGGGTCCGGGTAGCACAGGCCGGCACCCCAGCCGGGGCAGCACATCGTACAGGTCGTAGACCTTGATATAGTTCACCGCGGGATCGAGATGGGGAATGACCGGGACGTCGCCGGGAAGGTAATTTTCATGGAAGGTCGCGAAATGTTCCGTCACCGGGTTGTAAGCGGCGAACACCGGGAGCGCTTCCATTTCAACCGCCTTGAACCCGGGCCGATAACGCACGAATTTCTGCCAGTCCAGGCACATATACCGAACTCCAGTCTCGCCAACCTGCCGGCACAGCCCATCCACCGTATCAGCCGGGTCATCCACGTTTTCCCTGCCCATATAAAATGCAAAGATCGGTTTCATGGTTGCCAGACATCGGTGCTGGCCTTTGGAATTCAGATATTCGATCACGGGCCGGTACCCCGACTGAATTTTTAAAATGGATGGCCACTGTAGTCCGAACGACAGCAGAACCGCTCCCCATATTCCTCCCGTGACGATGCAGCGGAATGGTTTGCGGAGTTTTCCGGTAACAGACCGGAAATCTGTCCAGGCCATGCCCACCGCCAGAGCGCTCCACGGCAACAATCCGGTTGGTGTCCGGGCCAGCCGGGTGGATGTCATGCTGAACAAGGCAAAAGGGAGAACGAACATGAGAAAGACAACCACCGCCTGAAAATTTCTTTTCCACGGAAGATAGATCAGTGCGGCCATGGCCAGCAGAGTGGGGAACCATCCGTCGAACCGGATGAACATCCCGAAATAAAACCATGGATACGCCAGATCAAACGAAGACTCGGGTGAGATGAATTTCTTTTTCAGGAGCGCCAGATAGGACGGCGGCTGGGACCACAGATAATCCGGGCTGAAAATCAATCGATAGGAAAGCTCCAGAAATGCCGCCGAAATTGCCACTCCGGCCAGGAAAACAGCCCAGCCCCGAAGGGTCTTTTTAATGTCGAAATCACAGATCCGGCCGGGTGTGATGGAGCAGATCATGATCAGTATGGGGATCAAAAGGCGGTAACTCGTTCCCAGTGCCAGTGTCAGCAAAAGGCCCGAATACAACAGGTAACGGGGGCGACGGGTTTCGTGCCAGAGAAAAACCGCGGATGAACCGGCGAGCAGCACCAGCATGGAATCCGTTTCATGCAGGCCGATTCTCGAATAAAAGACATGGTATGGTTCGAACGCGATCCAGGCCGCGGATAAAAGCGCGGCGGATCTGCCGGCCAGGCGGTGTCCCAGCCAGCCGGTAAGAACGATTGTTCCCATTCCGTAGCAGGCGGAGTGAACCGCTCCGAGAACGTGTTTGAGACCGAAAAATACGCTTGTGAGAGTCAGCAGAATGACGTGAAACGGTTTTTGCAGATAGACCGGATATCCCGGGTATGCATCCGGCGGCGGGATATTGAACGAACAGCCGGCGGCATTGAGAAATTCTTTGAGAAGAATTCCGGTACGCCACCGTAGAAATTTCGTTCCCATGAGGAAAATGCCTTCATCCCAGAAACAGAGATCCTTGGCGCTGAGATCATGAAACCTCAGAAATCCGCCGCATAATACGATGACGATGAAACCGGCCGTCCATGCATATCGAGATGATCCGGTCGATTGAATCCGGTCGATCTGATCAGCCGCCATCTTCGGGAGAAATGAAGCAGCGCGCATATGGCGCGTCTAGAAGGACTTCCGTTTTTTGGCCAGCCGTGACGGGTACGCGCACCAGGTGAGTCAGCATATTCATCTGATTTATCCAGGCCAGCCAGGGACCTGGAACCAGGTTGTCGATTTCCGCCCGGCCTCTCAAATCGAACGTTTTTTCAACTCCGAATCTTCTCCAGGATTTTTTTGCGGCGGTTCGAATGAGGGACTCGACGGTTTTGACGGCATCGGAAGAGGACCCGGGTATCTGCACGACGATTTTCGGATCCAGAGGGATCAGGATCACCGAATTGATTTCGGAGCCCTTGAGCATTTGGGTCGGTCCCTGTTTCTGCACTCCCAGTCCCTGAAAAACCACTGAGCCGCGGCCGGGCGCTTTCTGTCCGGATTTGAAGAGCTGTTTGGTTTTTTTTGCAAGCTTTTTCAGGTTTTTTGATCCGGGGATGTAAAGTGAAAAGGATGTCGGCCGATCATGCAGAAGAATCGACAGTTCCTCCAGACGTTCCGGCGGGACGGGACCCGCGGCCATGCCCATCTCACTCACAATGCCGGGCACCACAAGTTCCCGGATTTCGCCCGAAAGAATCCTGTCGATGTGCGGTCCCGGATCGCCGACATGGAATACTCCGTCCGCATCGAACCAGCGTATGGACGATGTGTTTTGTGCGGATGTGATCGGAGACAGACCGATCACGATGACAAGGACTGTGAATCGAATCCAGTTCATCACCGGACCTCCTCCCGGGTGCAAGACATGTTTTGATTGCGCGGGTTCACTGTATTTCCCCCCGCACCTCGTTGAATCCGACATGTTCGGTCCACATGCAGATCATGCCCAGAAATGTCGTTGGAATCCACTGGACGATGATATGAAGTATCAGGGCGTACGCCGTCGCCATCTCCCTTGAAAAAAGGGTGACTTTCCCATAGCCGGACTGACCCAGCATGATGATGCAGGCGGCTTCAAACGGGCCGAAATACCCCGGGCCCGCCGGTACGATGATCATCAGGTTGACCAAAGCCATCGTGCTCACCGCCACATGGAATCCGCCGAAAAACCCGAATGCCCAAAGGGTTACAGCATAGCTGAACGCTTCGATCAGCCAGGTTGTCAGGGAAAGAAGAACAATGGCGATCATGCCGCGGGTGCCGCGGAGCGAATCCAGGCCGCGGAACAGATTATTGAATATTTCGGCCAGCCGGTCATGGTATTTCTGGGGAGTCAAAGGCAGCAGTTTTTGAAAGATCCAGGTAGACCAGTCCTGTTTCAATATCACGCCGTAACACAGCAGAATAGCTCCCAGAAAGACAATCGATCCGATCTGAACAGCGCTTCGGACTACGGGATCCGAAACCGGGTAAAACCACAGGGAAACCGCCAGCAGGACCAACATGGTCAATCCGTCGAAAATTCGTTCAACGCCGATTGTAACCAGGGTTGCACCCTTGGAAATGCATTCCTTTCTGCCGGCAAAATATGCCCGGTAGAAATCTCCCATTCGCAAAGGCAGGATATTGTTTGCCATGTAACTGATGATGTAGATGGGAAACAATCTTCGGGTCGAACATCGTTTGACCGGATCCAGGAGCAGAACCCACCGGCCGGTCCGAACCCAGATTCCGAGGATATAGATCAGGATTGCCGGTATTAACCAGGCGGATTGCACCCGGGTGATTGCCTGAATGGTTTTACCGAGGTCGATTTTCTGATAGATCAGCCATAGAAATAAAACGCTGACCGATATCCCGATCAGTATCCGCAACCATTTCCACGTATTGTTTTTTTCGTTCCGTTGCATGGAAGTCGGATCGGGCTGCTCTTCAAACCGGCTTGTCTCAATCAATCGGGTGTTCCTTTCCGGGCCGCAGGAACAGGTGTTGTTTCCCCATGGTCAGAAATCGCCGGATTTCTTCAATTCTGCGGTGAACAAGATCGTTGGAATGAACAATGGTATCCAGCATGATCAACGCCTCTTCCAGCTTATTCTCCTTTATCGCCTGTCCGGATTCGAAAATCAACGATATATCATCCAGATAAGCCCGGATGTCGGTTTCCATATCGGAATAATCGGCGGATATATTCATGTTGCGCAGCAGCGTCAGCAGGGCGGTGAACCTGGTTCTGGCGGTTTCGAGATCCCCGCGGCGGTATTCTTCGGATGCTTCCCGGAACCGGAATCGGATGTCGAACATCAACTGGATTTGAAGTTCGGGAATGATTTTCCTGTAATATTCGATCCCGGGTGAAATCAAGTGGTGTTCCAGGGGGTCGGCCGGGAGAATCTCCGAGTGACTCATGCGGAGCCATTCCTGAAGAACCGCTTCCGATTTTCCTGCGGCGGCGGATTCATCCATGAGATGCAGGTGTTCCCGGATCACTTCGTTGCGGGAATGCCTGACGGCTGCGATGCGCGACTGAAGGTGAACGGTTTCGTCCGGCATCCTGAATTTCATTTCCGAAGCCGGGCAGTAGTCCTCCAGGATTCGGGACATCTCCTCCAGCATGGCGATCACGGCGTTGTAGGAATGCAGGGGAACGATATCAAACCTGTTTCGAAGTTCCACCAGCCGTTCCACGTCCGCCGCGGTTTCAGTATCGAGATCGCGCGCCACAACCTGAGCGGAATTCAGGTCCCCATCCTCCAGATATGCCACCAGCACCCTGTGGATAAACTCCGGGGAATTCTCACGCACCGGATACAGGGTGATGACCCGGGCATGGTTTTGCCGGTTGACCGACACCGAATTTTCCGGAAAAGAACCGATCCGGCCGCGGGGAGAAAGATTCGATGAGAACGCCTGAAACTCCCCGTTACAGACGGCCGCCAGCGCTGCGCTCACCCGGTAGTTGCCGGTTTCGAGTACAGTCCGGATTATCCCCTCCCGGTCGGAAAGAAGCGACTGGAGGGTCCGGCCGGATGCTGTCTGCAGGATCATTTCGACACCATGGCTGTGTCTCAGAATCTGGCCGGCCAGTTCCGGTTCGCATCCATCCAGGTGAAACCGGAATTCCACAGGCACTCTGGGATTCAGAACATCAACCGGCCAAAGGGGCAGGTTGAGCTGGTCCCCGGCCAGGATAAGCACCATGAGAAGGCTCAGGAGAATGATCGCTGCAGGGAACTTTTTCAAGACGGGCTCTCATGATCCGCACTGCCGGCGAGGTGAATCAGAACCGATTCCAGTCGGAGTCGGATATCGATGTGGAAGTTCTTTTCACTGGAGATCCTGCTGAGCTGGTTCATCAGGAAGATCAGGTGACCCAGTCCCGGTTTCCGGCCGCCGGGAAGAATCGGGAGATTCTCCGTCCGGCCTCTATGGACCATGTCATGTAATTTTTCATACAGCCATCTGAACAGGTCCTCCAGGGTCTGCCCGTGATCTTCAATCCCGGTTTCCTCGTCCGGTTTCAGAATTCGGGCAACGCAGTGGATGGCCCAGTCGCCGGCCGTTCTCTCAGATGCATCCGTGAAGATCCGTTCGAAAGACGATTTCCGTCGTTCATAATCCCGGTTATCGACGGTCAGTGCGCGCTGAACGGATCCTTCCGAAAACCGGAAGGCGGTATCGGCGGCTTCCCGGCTGAATCCATACTGTTCCATAAGCAGCTGTTTCAGTTCCGTTGCGGGCAGCCGCTGAAAACGAAGGGGCTGGCAGCGTGAACGGATGGTGGGGAGCAATCCCGACGGATTAGCGGTGACCAGGATAAGATGAGATTTTCCTGTGGGTTCTTCAAGGGTTTTCAGCAGGCAGTTTTGCGCTGCGATGTTCATCTTTTCGGCATCGTCGATGATCACCATCTTGGCGGCGGCTTCATATGGATGCAGCGAAAGAACGGATTGGATCCGTCTGATTTGTTCGATTTTTATGGTATCGCGGTACAGATTGCTGCTTGAATAAACCAGCAGTTTTTTAGACAGCCATGCTCCCAGCCGGCCGGTTCCGTTCTCCGCCTGCCGGATTTGATTGGACCCTGACGAATCGAGATACAGCACATCCGTCTGCTCCGAAGCTTCCCTGCAGGTGGTTCGGGCCCGGATCAGGCCGGTTGATTGAAGATGATCCAGGGTCCGCTCGTATTCAGCTTCCGGTTCCACTCCGATTTCCCCGGATTCCAGGCCGGTCTCCGTGAAATAACGTTCCAGGAAGGTTTTCCTGCGCATGATCAGGGGGGAAGCGGCATCCTTGAGGATGACCAGATCCGGATGGCCGGGAAACGGCAGTCGCACCTGCCGGCAATATGCGCAATCGGTGCACCCCTGTCCGGGATTGGAACGGCAGTTGATTCTGCGAGCCAGTTGGATCGCCGCCGCATATTTTCCAATTCCCGACGGTCCGTGAAAAAGAAGTGCGTGATGAAGGCGTCCCGTCCGGACGGCGCGGTCCAGCATATCCAGAATGAGCGTGTTACCTGTTATTCCGGTCATCCGGGTGATCCCCTAAGTCCCGGCTCTGCAGAGCGGCAATAGCGCCATTTCCATCATGACCAGGGGTGATTTGGTGGTGGATTTCAACGCCAGGTCGATCTCCGACAAATCCATCAGGCATTTTTCCAGGTGTCGGCTTTCGAACTGCCCGGATTGCCGAAGCGTTTGAAACAGCGCATAAGGGTGTTGTCTGGACAGCAGGTCCGACCAGCCCGGGTCCGAATCGATGCGTTTTTTGAATTCGGGCAGGGCGGATTTCCGGAATTGCCAATATTCCATTTCTTCTCGCCAGAGCGTTCCCGGAATGCCGCTCAGGAGGGTTTTCACGGCGAGCAGGATGCGGATACGGGATGACAGCATCTTCAGGATCATCAGGGGCGATGTGCCGGTTGTCAGGAGATTCTCCAGGCTGTTTCGCAGCTGGTTCACGTCTCGTTTCCCCAGAGCTTCCGTTACGGCGAACGCCGGCGTTTCGTCTCCTGCAGCCACAAGATCCAGGACATCCGATTCCCGGATACGGGGTTGTCCGGCCGAAAAGGCGATCAGCGTATCGACGGCATTAATCACGGCCCATAAATTGTTTGTGACGCGCTGCCTGAGGGTGAACCACGCATTCCGTTCGATGTCGGTTCCTGCGTTTCGCAGATGGTCCCGGACCACCGGATAGTAGGGATCCCGCTGGAGATCTCCACGTTCGTAAGTTTCCGGCGATTTGAATTCCAGAACGATTCCCTTTTGAGCGATCTGCCTGAGCAGGCTCATCCGTTTATCGATCTTGTCGCAGGCGCACAGCAGCACCGCAGGGGGGCGGCCTTCCCGGGCGGTTGTCCTTTCAAGCCAGTCCAGTATTTTCATTTCTTCGGATTCGGGGAGTTTGGCTTTGAAGTAGGGAGCGTCCCGTACCATCACGACCTTGAAAGGTTCGAACAGAGACGGTGAATTCAGACGGGAAACGATTTCGGCCATGGAATGTTCATGTCCGCTGAGTGTTTCCAGAGCGCCCTCCGGAATGAGTTCAAGAAGCGATTCGGTGATCAGATGGCGTGATTTGAAAACCAGGTAATCTTCGGATCCGGAGACGATATAGATGGGGTGAATCCGTCCGTTCCGGATGGCGGACAGGACCGTTTGAATATCCGGGGAATGTTTGTCAGTCATCATACAGCCATCGGGTATCGACGACCCTGATCAGGTCTCCCGCTTCTTTCCTGGATACGGATTCCCGGGGCAGTTTGATGACCACTGCGGTCATGACCCGGTCACCGGCGGTCAATGTGATGGTGTCACCCTCCTTTACGGAATAGGCGGGTTTTGCGTCAGCGCCGTTGATTTGTACCGAACCCTGATCGCACAGTTCCTTCGCCCGGAGCCGTTGTTTTATCAACCGGCTGACCTTGAGGAATTTATCCAGGCGCATGAGACGAAATTGACCTAGAACGAAAACCGTTCGATATGGATTCGATTCCGCTGCTTCTCCATCCACTCCGATTCCAGCTCCCTGGATTTCAGCACGCTCAGGAACCCGTCGATTTCACTTCGCACTTCATCCAGAGATTTGACTCTTTCGATCTCTTTATCCAGCACCTTGACGAGGTTCCAACCGTGATCCGTCCGGAACGGTTCCGAAATCTCTCCGATATCCAGTGCAAATGCCGCAGTTTCAAATTCGGGAAGCCCTTTTCCTTTTTCAATGAACCCGATATCTCCGCTCTGATCGGCGGCGGGTCCGTCGGAATGTGTTTTAACCATTTCGGCGAAGTCGGCGCCTCCGGCGATTTCCCGGTGGATTTCCCGGGCCCGTTCGCCGGTTTGCTTCCATGCGGCTTCATCCTTGGAGGTCACTTCGAGAAGCAGCAGTGCGACCCGGATGCGGGCGGCTCGGGAATAAAGCTGGATGTTTTCCCGGTAGTACTGCTCGATTTCGGACGGTTTGACATCCACTTTGGAATAGACTTCCCGCTGGAGAATTTTCCGGACCATCGACTGTCTGCGGATGGATTCCTTGAATTCTTCCAGGGTCATGCCTTCCCTGGCCAGTTCGTTTCTGAATTCCTCGTCACTGGTTATTCCGGTGTTTTCGAGCAGTTTCCGGATATGCGCCTCAACCTCATCTTCACTCACCGTGATTCCAAATTCCCGGGCGGCCGCTGCACAGACATATTCATCGATCATGCGCATGACGATCTGATTTTTCAGTTCGGTGATCTTGGCATCCCACTCGTCTTTCGGGAAATTCTGCCGTATCTCAGCGATGGAAACCATTGCGACTTCATCCAGATCCGACTGGGTGATCACCCAGTGATCCACCTTGGCGATGATGCGGTCCAGAACATCGGCTGCCAGGATCGGCATGCCCACCAGCAAAATCATGAAAATGCAGCTATTCCTCCATCGAATCATATCGTATCTCCTGCAGCGGGATCGGTGTTCCCATTTGCACGTCCATCAGCGAGAGTTGATTGTCGAGCCACCTCCTGAACCGCTCATTCCTCTTTTTGGACTCGAGTTCCGTCAAAAGAGTATCCCGAACCTTGTCCAAGGGCAAGATCCGTTCCGGGTAACGCTGGTCGATCTTGAGAATGTGATATCCTTCGTGGGAAGCCAATATCCTGCTGATGGTCCGCAGCGGGAGTCGTTTCAGATCTTCGGCGAATTCACTCGGAAATTCGGTGATGTATTCCCTGAATTTTTCTCCCCTTGCACCTTTCCCGGTCAGATTGGAAAACCGTTCCGCGAGTTTGATGAAATCCCATCCTGCTTTCAGTTTCCGGGAGAGATCTTCCGCCATGGCCAGATCAAATACCCGGATCATCCGCAGTTCCACTTCCATGGGAACGGTATAGCGTTCGATATTTGCCGTATACGCCGATTGTATTTCCTCATCCGAGACATGAATGGTTCCGGACAGATGCTCTGAAATCAGGGCCGCGTATCGAATCAGCTGCAGCCTGGTCTCAACCCGGTCAATCCAGTCCCGGTGGGCATCCGCCAATCGTTCAAATCCTTCCGGAAACGCCACCGGTTCCTCCAAAACCGCTTCCGCAATCGGCCGGAGTGACGTATTTTCGTCATCCAGGTGCGCTCCTTCCCGAACCAGAATCCGGTTTGAAGCGATTTCATTCAGGCAGTTTTTCTGCAGCGGTATCAGCTCTTCGATCGTGGCCGGCGCTTCCATGTTGCGCTCGATCAGATACAGCTTCATGGACTTGATCATGAGATCCAGCGGCACCGGATCTCCGCTGATCCACCCGGGGACAATAACGGATTGAGCGGTTTCTTCGGTCTCGACCGGCTTGTCAAGGCATCCGGCCAGACCGACGCATATAACCAGACCGAGCGCTAGCGGGGTTTTAACCGGCCAGACCATTGAGCACCTCCCTGATAAATCTCAAATCTTCCAGGTCATGCTTTCCGCGCAGCATGATTTTGAGTACGGATGGGGGATCGAACCGTATGTGCCCGGGAGAACGAAGCAGCAGCGAGGTGATCGATTCCGGTCTGACGGTTGTCCGATCGAGAAATGTTATCCGGGCTGTGGTCTTTTCGGATTCGATTGCGGCGATCATCAGGTTCCGGCATATGATTTTCAGCAGAGTCATTTCCCGGATGACGTATACGGGTTGCGGAATCTCGCCATACCGGTCGCCGATATCTTTTACAATTTCGTCCACCTGCCGGCCGGTAACGGCGGTGGAGAAACGCCTGTAAATCTCCAGCTGGTCCATGGACGCCGGGATATAGGTGTCGGGAAGGGTCGTATCCACCGGCAGTTTTATTTCCGGCTCCCTGATTTCCTCCGTCAGGTCACCCCGCAGTTCCCGGACCGCTTCCCGAATCAGGCGGCAGTACATTTCATATCCGACGGCGGTGATGTTCCCGTGCTGGTTGGAACCCAGAATATCACCGGCACCCCGGATTTCGAGATCCCTGGAAGCGAGTTTGATCCCGGATCCCAGTTCGGATGCTTCCCGGATTGCCGCCAGTCTTTCCCTGGCTTCCGAAGTGACGCCGGCCGATGGCGGCACCATCAGATAGGCGTAAGCCTGGGTCCGTTCCCGCCCGACCCGGCCTCGAAGCTGGTAAAGCTGTGCCATGCCCAGGCGATCCGCCCGGTTCACGATGATTGTGTTCACCGACGGGATATCCAGGCCGGATTCGATGATGGTGGTGGATACCAGCACTTCGAATTCCCTATCCAGAAACCGGAGCATGATGTGTTCCAGCTGTTTTTCGGGCATCTGACCGTGGGCGATTTCAAACCGGGCCTCCGGAATCAGTTTCCTGAGCAGTTCAGTCAATGAGGAGATGGATTGAATCCGGTTGTGAACGAAATAGATCTGTCCGTCCCGTTTGATTTCAGCGAGGATCGCATTTCGGATCAATTCGCGGTCAAACCGCACCACCCGGGTGAGGATCGGTTTTCGGGCTTCCGGCGGCGTATTGATCAGGGTGATATCCCGAATACCCAGCAGGGTCATGTTCAGGGTGCGGGGGATGGGTGTTGCCGACAGGGCGAGCACGTCCACCTTTGTTCTGAGTTGTTTCAATCGTTCCTTGTGACGCACTCCGAACCGGTGTTCCTCGTCGATGATCACCAGACCGAGATCTTTGAAAGTAACATCTTCCGACAGGATTGAATGGGTTCCGATCACGATGTCGACGGTGCCGTCGCTCAGACCTTTCTTGACGATCCCGGCATCCCGGATTCTGAGAAACCGGGACAGCATGGCGATTTGGAGGGGAAAGGATTCGAACCGGCGGATGAATGAGCGGAAATGCTGTTGAGCGAGAATGGTGGTGGGAACCAGCACTGCGACCTGCTTGCCCCGACTGGCCGCCTTGAACGCCGCCCGCATGGCCACTTCTGTTTTACCGTAGCCCACGTCTCCGCACACCAGACGGTCCATGGGCCGGGGTTGCTCCATGTCCTGTTTTACCGCACCGATGGCCCGGGTCTGGTCCGGAGTTTCCTCGTATTCAAATCCCAGATCGAATTCCCGGTCCCAGGTATTATCCGGGGAGAATGAATGACCGGGTATGATCTCCCGGTGGGAAAACAGTTTTAACAGTTCCGCGGCCAGTTTCAGAACCGATTCCCGGACTTTTTTCTTCCGGCGGCTGAACGTGACACCCCCCATCCGGTCCACAGACGGCCGGGTTCCCCGGGGTGCGACATATCTTTGAATCAGATCCAGACGATCAACGGGCAGATACAACTTCTGATTTTCGGCGTACAGAATCGAAAGGAAATCACGGGCTCTGCCATCGACGGTAAGGCGTTTCAAACCCAGATATTGCCCGATTCCATGATCCGTGTGAACCACAAAATCATCCGGCTTCAAATCATGGAATGCCAGACCGGGTTCCGGTTCCGCTGGACGCCAGGACTGCGTTTTTTTCCGCCCGATGATGTCGGATTCGGAGAGCAGCACCCAACGCTGGTCAGGAAGAATGAAACCGCCGGACAACATCCCCGGTACGAACCGGGCTTTTTCTTCGATCCTGAGACCGGGTTGCCGTTTGGTTTCAAAATCAAACTCGAATTCCGAAATCCGGTCTTCCAGGACCTTTCTCACCGATTCCCGGTGATAAACCAGCCGGACTCGGTATCCATCGTCCAGCCAACCGATCAGGCGGTCCACGAACAGTTTGAACTCACCTTTGAATTCCGGCACCGAACTCACATTCAGATAAAATCTACGTTCACCGGGTTCCGGCGGGATCTCGATCAGATCCATGAATACGGCCCGGGATCCCGGAAGCTTTCGCCGGTCGGGCACCGTCCCGAACCGTTCCCCGGAACGAGACAGAATTTCCAGGATTCCCTTGGTGTCCACCCAGAAAAGGATCGTTTCCGGATGGAACCACTTTTCCATCTGCCACAGAAAGGGAGTGTCCGGGGCGGACCGGTCCGGATCCGAGACGGGAACGATATTGACCGTCTTCAACCGTGAAATCGATCGCTGGGTAAGGGGATCGAACTCCCGGATGGAAACGATTTCATCGCCGAAAAATTCCATGCGGACCGGCATTCTGTATATGGGAACGTAAATATCCAGTATGCCGCCCCGAAAAGAAAACTCACCCGGTTCCTGGACACGGGGCTGCGGTTCATAACCCCAGCCGGGGAGTTGTCGGACGAATCTGTCCACACCGAATGAATCCCCGGAGTGCAGGAGGATTCTGGAATCCGTAAAGGTTGATTTTTCCGGGCAGCGGACGGTCAGAAATCCAGCCGGCAGGATGGATACGGGGCACGGATGGGAACTCAATCCATAAAACGAGGATGCTGCATGCGACTTGAAATTTAAAACGGCATCCGGATCCCCATCAGTGTTCGGTGAAGGGAACAGAATCACGGATCCGGCGGCATTTTCCCGGATGGACGGCTCCGCGGAGCGGGTCTCGTCCGCCAGCATGGCCCGGCCGGGCTCGGCCAGAAAAAAACGCAGATCCTTCCACCAGGTCGCCGCCGTGGACGCGTCGGAAGTGACAATCGCAACGGGTTTATTCAGATGCCGATGAACCGATGCCACAAACGATGCGGTGGCTGGTCCGGCGGTGCAGATGACCGAGACCGGTCCGGCGGAGTCAGTGACGGCCCGGACCAGGTCGATCAGGATGGGCTCGTTTTCCCACAGCTGCATCATGGAGAAGCGCTCCGGTCGGTTTGGGGTATTCTCAACACCCGTATCCCGCTTCTGGGAAGCACGCCGATTTTGGATCCCCGAAAAACTTTCCTGAGCGTGTTCTCGTATTTCCGGTCCGAAGGACTGAATACCAGGACGGCCGCACGACCTTCCAGCGTCCCGGGACTCAGTTCGGTTTCCGATTCGTACCCGATCATGTACCGCAGCGGATCGAACAGCATGACGTGATACTCATCGAAGTAAGCGCCCTTTGTAAATTCATAGATGGACAGGTGCGGAGCGCACTGGTCCAGGTTCCGGGAAAAAAAGTGGGGGACATCCGGTTCGTCCCGTAAATCCTCAAACAGAAGCGTTGCCTGGGTTCCGATCAGGGGTGAACCGGCGATCATCTCCGGTACCCGGTTCCAGGCGACCGCTCCCAGTATCGCCAGAGTCAGCACAGTCCGGACTGCTGTCCCGGCGGGTAGAACAGCGTTCAAAATGACGCCCGCAGCCACACCGCCGATCAGGGTCGCCATGGCTGTCGACGGAGCAAAATACAGCCCCCGCCAGTTTCCGGGAGTGATCAGTATCAACGGGGCGGATGCCAGGAAAAATCCCAGAAGCAGGATCTGAGATTCAATCCTTCCCGCCGTCCGGCTCAGAAACCACAATCCGCAGAGGAACAAGGCCGCCGTCAGGAAGAACAACAGAGGAACCCTTTCGTCAAACATGGCATGCAATCTGGCACTGTAATTGAAGTTCACCACGAGTGACCAGATGTTTCGAATCAACCCGGTCAAGGAAAACGGATAATTCTCATGCAATCCGAATATCTGCCGGTTCTTGAAGAAAAAATAATCGGATGTCCGGATGAAGGCCGAGAAAAGGGGGAGGCACAGCAGCGCAACACTGGTCAGATACAGGATGATCATGGCAGCCGGATTCCAGGGGATTTTCGGGGTTTTCCGCAACCATAACAGGCCGATCGCAGCCAGGACAGCCACTCCGACGATACGTCCGGAACTGTGAATATACATGGCCAGAGAACTCAGGATGCTGAGCCGTACCGCCGCCGGGATCCATCGGGATGTTTTTCCTGTCCGGTATACCATTGCCAGGCTCAATATATAACACACCGCAACCAGGTTGAATTTCAAGAGACCCGGCAGGGGGTCGCACCGGTAAAAATACCGGGACAGCACTGTAAATCCGGACGCGAATATCGCCGGGATTCGGCCGTAGAGTATTCCGGTGAGAATATAGACGGCCGGGATCAACAGGGAAGCGTACCCGACGGAAATGATCTTAAGATTGGTCCAGGTCAATCCAAACAATTTTAACCATGGAACGAGCAGATAAGCAGTCAATGTTTCGTCGTATTCGAAAAGGGGCATGAATGGAAACAGATGATTGCCTTTCATTATCTGCACGGCTGCATAACCATACCGGGCACTCAGATCACCGATGTTGTGGAAGGAATCGATTCGATAGATCCGGAGCGTCAATGCGGATGCCCAGATCAGAGCGATCAGGAAAACATCCGCCCGTGTCAGAGGTTCTCTGGAGATACAGGTTCGATGAGGGGTACACCGCCAATCGGGCGCCAGGAAGATTGCCCCAAGAACCATACAGGCGCTGACGCCGTAATCGTGTTCGAGAAGCCATTGAATCAGGACAAAGGCGGAGGCGAACCCGATTGTTTTATATAAATCCGAAGGGCGAATCCTGACTGGGAAATCCATACGGAGTCAGATTGTTACCGGGAATGCGGACATTTGCAACGGTATCAGGAAACCCGGGTCGACCGCCAGTGGTTTGCCAGGTCGTAGTACTGCTTGAAGGTCCATCCGGGATGACGATATACCGATAAAATTTTGTTGGTCAGAAGCGGTTCCGGATGTGACGGATCGAATTCCAGGTCGCTCAGGCGTTTCGATCCAATAGCTGTGCCCGGTACCGGGCTGTATTGGGCCAGAAATGGTTTGATGCCGCACCGGAGCATCTGTCCGCCGGCACGTTCGAGCCATGAAAGGCGCTGGCCCGGCAGACCTGCCGGAATATACGCGGAAAGCGTGTCGGGAGCGTATCCGGCGCGAATCAGATGACCGGCCGCACTGGACAGCTGGTTTACCGTGGCATCATTTAAACCCTCCGGTCCCAGTTTCCGGTCGATATGGGGGAAACTCAGCCTGGGTTGAACAAAACCCGCCCGGCGGAGAAGTCCGGCGATCCGGGGCGTTATGGCATGAGCACTCACGGCATTGGGAAGATGCCATGAAACCGTTTCGTATTGGCCGGCCAGAAATCTCAGGATATCAGCCAGCCGATCCGGATCCATAGCGCCCAGATCGTCGTCATAGAGCGCGATATTCCGGATCCCGGGTTGTTTGAGAATTGTATCGATTTCCCGGATCAGTCCGGATATCGGGGTATCCCGAGGCGGTCCCGAAAGAATACCGGCAGCGCAGTATGTGCAGTTTCGGCTGCACCCGGTTCGCATTGAAATCAGGCCGTACCGCAACCCGGGAACATGGTTCCAGCATGGTGGCGGGTGGAGATCGATCATTTTCCGGGGGAATTTCACGCCAGTCAGGTCACACAGCCGGCGGTAGAACGGTTCATCGACCGGCCCGGGGATCCCCATATCCGGTTTTAAAACGGATTGCATGTGTTCCGGGCATAACGTCGCATATATTCCTCCCACGATGACCGGGGCACCCGGAGCTGCCCGGCGAACCGTTTCGATCACCCGGGCGACTCCGGAATACCAGTACGTCATGGCTGTGGTGATCAGCACGGCACCGGGTTTCGGCAGCATTTCCACCGCCGTTTCAAAGCGCTCCGTCGTCGATCCGTACCGCTTGTAAAAGCGAGGTACAAATTTGAAAACTTCCGGTTTGGCGATTGTGTTCGACCGGTACTCACAAGGTCCGCCGGGGCTGATTCTGAATCCAGATGACTCATCCGGTCCGCTCGTATCGAGACAATCCAGATAGTTCACTTGAAAACCGATCGCAGACAGAACGGCGGCAATTCTCAGAAATCCGACCGGCTGGGCAAAATGGTCGAACGCCGAAAAATCTTCGATCCACGGTCGGATCATCCAAATGACAGGATTGACCATTTCTCCGGGCAGTCCCTTCCCAAGCATTGAGAATATAGGGGTAAATAAGATAAATTAAAAGCCGTGGAATGCAGGGATCCAAAGGTGGGACTTGGGAGGAAACACGATGTCCGGAGAATCCATTGTTCTGGTGGAGGGGAATGAAAAGATTACGACGACGCTTTCCGAACCGCTTCGAAAACTGGGGTATCAACTCACCGCCGTTCAATGGGCCGAGGAAGCACTGTCGATCGTTCAGAAGGGGAGCGTACATGCCGTGCTGGCCCACACCAAACAGGCGGGCATGACCGGAATTGAATTCATTCGGGACGTTCGCAGGGAAAGCCGGTTCAAGGTGCGCCCGGTGATACTGGTTTACGGGAAAGATGATCTCGATATCAAAGTGCAGGCGTTCAAAGCCGGTGCGGATGATTATCTTGTTCTGCCGTTTCAGATACCGGAATTGGTTCTGAGACTGCAGCTGCGCATCAATAAGACCCAGAAAGACGCACACGATAAATCCCGGGAAAATGCGGATATGCTGGAAATCGAAAGAGCCGCACCGGAGCCGGTGCCCCCTCATGGTTCAATGGTTTCAAGATCTCTCCCCATGATTCTGGATAATATTTTCCGGCGGGGAAGCACGGGAGTCTTGCGGCTGATCCAGGGTCGGAAGAATATTTTTATTTATCTGGAGAACGGGATGATCCGGGGGGTGAAAGGTGAAGAACCGCAGCTGCATCTGGCAGGCCGATTGATCAAATGGGGAATCGTACCACGCCCGATGATCAGGAAGGTACGCGAAATCGGGAGGACGGGGAACGATGTCGAGCTGATCAACGAACTGGTGAGAACCTTGAACCTGTCTCCGGACAGGCTGTACAGCCTGGGATGCCGGTATATTCAGTTCGGATTGAACCGGATGGTCAGGATGGTCAAGGCGGATTATCAGTTTGTATCCGAAGAGGATTCCCGCGACGCCTATCTGGTCCCGCCCCCCGGTATTCATCCCCTGCATGTGCTGATTCCGGCAATACGGTCACGTTGGCTCCCGCCATCCTACCGCTTGTTTCTTCCGAAAGAAAACAACTGGATCACACCCGCGTCGGGGCTGGGAACGATCGGTGAGGTCATGCAGCTCACGGTTGTTGAATCCGGCATGTTCCAGCTCATCGCCGAAGGAAAATCTCTGTCACATTTCCTCACTGAAGCCCGGCAGGTCGCTTCCCATGCTGAACAGCTGATTCATATCGCCTTGGCGTTCCGGGTCATTGAAGAGGGAGATAAAAAGCCGGTATCGGAAAAGGAAACCAAAGCGGTCGGAATTCCGGAGCCTCAAGCCGAAGTTCCCACAACCGATCTGGTCGATGATGAAGGCGAGGACCGGGAGCGTGTTTTGGAGCGGAAGACGGACCGGCCGGTTTCTGTCGAGAAACATCCTCCCGAGATCGCTCCTCATCCGACCGGCCCCAAATCCGTGGCGCGGGAGTCGAAGCCCGGGCAACCCCGGATCGTCCGGGAGCTTTATCCGGAGATTCCGGAAGAAGATACCGGCTTGCCCGGCGCTTTCGGGGTACGGGGTTTCGGATTTCCCGAGGAGCGGCTTTTTGAGGGAAATCTGTCGGAAACGCCCTTTGTATTTTTGTTCGGACTGGCGATGGAACACAAGAAAACCGGTGTTTTGCTGATCAGTCAGGGGACCTATATTATCAAGCTTTTCTGGCGAAAAGGTCGGATTCTGTTTGCGCGAACCGAGGATCCTTCCATGCGGATCGATCAGATCATGGTCGATATGGGTATGATTACCCCCCGGCAGAAAGCCGCGGTCGAAGAAATGCTCGCTGAAACGGATAAAATGCGGACCGGAACGGTGATTTTCAAAAAGCAGATCGTGAACATGGTACAGATGTCCGAAGCCGTCCATCGTCAGGTTGAGGTCATCTTGAAATCGTTGTTCAACGCCGAAAAGGGAGATTACCGGTTCGATGAGGGGAACCTTCCGGACGAGGAACATATCCCGCTTGATCTGCCGGCGGAAAACCTGTTGCTGAACGGCATCCGGGAAATTGAAAATACCGACCGGCTGATCGAGTACATGCCGGCGCTGACCGATACCCTTGTTCAGACATCCAGGGCCAAGGAGTCGAGCGGGCAGTATCGGCTGGGATCGACGGTGATGAATATTTTCGATAAATTCCGCCGGCCCCTGCTGGTCCGGGAAGCCATTGTCGGGTCGGAGGTCAGTCCACGGGAATTCAGGTCCATTTTGCTTGCACTGATGCTGATGGGCCTTTTGAATTACTACAACCGGGCCAAGATGGATGCGAAAGATCCATCTCCATGAACATGTCCCGGTCCAGTGGTGTTTTGCTCCATCCCACGTCACTCCCGGGAAGCGGCACATGCGGCAGCCTCGGGAAAGAGGCTTTGCACTTTCTGAATGTTCTCCATGATTCAGGCCAGCGCCTCTGGCAGATTCTGCCGATGAATCCCCCCGGATTCGGGTTTTCGCCCTATCAGAGCATATCCGCATTTGCCGGCAATCCGCTCCTGATCGACCTTCCCGAACTGGTGCTAACCGGTCTGTTATCGGACATTGAAGATTCCCCCCCGCCGGCAGAATCCCCGGCACAAGTCGATTACGAGGCCACATCCCGTAAAAACCGCATGGCCTGCCTGAATGCCTTTCGATCTTTCCGGCACAGGGGCGGATTGAAATCGGAATCCTACCGGCGGTTTATCGAGGATCATCATTATTGGCTGGATGATTTTGCGCTGTTCTGTGCGATTCGAAACGAGTTGGGGGGGATCGGCTGGCAGGAATGGCCTTCCGGATTGAGAGACAGAGATCCGGATACGCTGGGCCGTTTTGCCGTCGATCACGGTGATTCGATGGAATTTGTCCGGTTTCAACAGTACCTGTTTTTCACGCAATGGGATGCGGTCAAACTGGCTGCATCCGCAAGGGGGATCGGCATCATCGGGGATTTGCCCATATTCGTATCCCATGACTCGGCCGATGTCTGGTCTCACCGCGAGATGTTCCGGCTCGATCCGTCAGGCAAACCGCTGGCGGTATCCGGCGTTCCGCCGGATTATTTCAGTGATGACGGCCAGAAATGGGGCAATCCCCTGTACCGGTGGGACCGGATGGCAGATGCAGATTACAGCTGGTGGGTTCATCGTTTCCGGACTCTTTTGAAACTCGTTGACGTGATCCGGCTGGACCATTTCCGCGGTTTCGTTCAATTCTGGGAGATTCCCCGGGAATCGGACACGGCTCGCAACGGGGAATGGCGGGATGGCCCCGGTATGCACTTTTTCAAGTCAATTCTAAGGCAACTGGGAGAACTGTCCATCATTGCCGAGGATCTGGGCGTGATCACTCCCGACGTGGAATCGTTGCGGGATGCACTGGGGTTTCCAGGAATGAAAATCCTGCAGTTCGCCTTCGGGAGCGGCCCCGACAATCCCTATCTGCCCGACCGTTACACAGACCGGTGTGTTGTATATACTGGCACCCACGACAACGATACGACCGTGGGATGGCATAGGAAACTGTCAGCCGATCCCCAGGCCAATCGGGAGACACTTGAGCACTTGGCGAACGTGCTCGGACATTCTCCGCAGGAAATCAACTGGGATCTCATCCAACTCGCGGTGCGGTCTGAAGCGGTCTGGTCCATCTTTCCCGTTCAGGACCTGCTCGGCATGGGATCATCGGCACGGATGAATCATCCCGGCCGGTCCACCGGCAACTGGATGTGGCGGATGAAATCGTTCCGGGAATTTGAAACGGAGATTCCCAGGCTGAAGAGGTTATGCGGGGAAACAGGGAGATTATGAGATGACGCGGTATGCGAGAGTTCCACCCAGAATGGCGAAATTGTTCCAGACCGCCGAAGAATACGTGTCCAGGTATTTCAGCGAAAAACACGAATCCCCCGGCGAGGGAACAATCGAAATTCACGGGGAGCGGTATATCCTGATCCGGGCGGCATCCATGTCGGTGGAACTGTTCAAAACGCTGAGTCGTCTCTATCAGAAAGAAGATGAATCCTGCAGCATCGCCAAAAATTTACTGTTCGATCTGGCTCATGCCATCGGCAAATCGGATGCGGCTTTTTTCCACCGGCAGAACAAACTGGTGGATCCGATCGCGAAACTTTCGGCCGGCCCGATTCATTTCGCTTTCACCGGCTGGGCATCCGTCAGCATCATGCCGGAATCCAATCCGGTTCCGGATGAGTCCTATTTCCTGATATACGACCATCCGTTTTCATTCGAATCGGACGGCTGGATCCGTTCCGGTCTCAAATCGGAATTTCCGGTGTGTTTCATGAATGCCGGATATTCGGCGGGATGGTGCGAGGAATCGTTCGGCGTCAGACTGGTGGCGGCCGAAGTGCTGTGCAGGGCCAGCGGCGATGAGTGCTGCCGTTTCATCATGGCGCCGCCGGAACGGATACAGGAACATATCGAGCGGTACAGCCAGCAGATCAAAATGGACCCAAAGCGGCTGGTCGAATACATGATTCCGGGATTGTTCAAACGAAAGGAAATGGAACATCTGCTTTGGCAATCCGAACTCCGTTACAAGATGTTGTTCGAGGACGCCAATGATGCCATCTACATTCTGCAGGACGACTGCATCATCCAGGCAAATTCCTGCGGAAAATCCGCCCTGGGCCGGACTCACGAAGAAGTGATCGGGCGGACAATTCTTGACTTTTCACCTCGGATTCAGAGCAGCAACCTGAAATCAGGCGAATTGTGGCGGTGTAAGCACGAACTCGCATTCTCCGGGCATCCATCCATATTCGAATGGCAGTTTCAGAAAGTGGACGGGACCCTCATCGACATGGAGATATCCCTCAAGCTGATTGATGACGGGCAGCGGCTGTCCCAGGCCATCTGCCGGGATATCACGCAAAGAAAGACACTGGAATCCCAGCTGATTCAATCCCAGAAGATGCAGGCCATCGGGACCCTGGCCAGCGGTATTGCCCATGATTTCAACAATATCCTTTCCGGCATGCTGGGATTCACATCTCTTCTGAAAATCCAACTTCCCAGGACGGACCTGAATTTCCGCTATCTTGAACGGATTGAGGGAGCAGTGAATCAGGCGGCTGATCTGACCCGCCAGCTGCTTTCATTTTCACGGAAAAGCGAATTCAGAACGGTTCCGATGAACGTCAACGATCACATTCTCAACGTCCTGAAACTCCTGGAACGAACCTCCGGGTTCCAGATCGAATCCCGTGTGGAGTTGGATCCCGACGTCAAGGGGATTGAGGGAGATCCCAGTCAGTTCGAACAGATGATCATGAACCTGTGTTTGAACAGCGCCCGGGCCATGCCGGACGGGGGCGTCTTAAAGATCGTGACCCGGATGGCGGGGGAAGCCGAGCTTGAGAGTGTGCAATTCGCTGAATTCACGGGATCAAAAGCTGTTTGCATCGAGGTAGTTGACACCGGGATCGGTATGTCCCGAGAGGTTCTGGAGCGGGTGTTCGAACCGTACTTCAGCGTTCGATCCAACGGATCGGGAACCGGATTGGGAATGCTGATCGTCTATAACATATTGAAAAGTCATCACGGTCACATCATGATTCAATCCCAACCGGGGGAGGGCACGTGCGTCCGTCTTTACCTGCCGCCGACGTTCAAGCCGATTCTGAAACATACCGTCATCATGCAGGAAATGCGCACGGGAAGCGAAACGATTCTGGTCGTGGATGATGAAGTCATGATCACGGAGTTTCTGGAAGAACTCCTGAAACCACTCGGATATTCCGTCGTGACCGCTCATGACGGATCCGAAGCAATCAAGCGGTTCAAATCTCTGGCTTCCCAGATCGACCTGGCGGTCATCAATATCGGGATATCCAAGGCGGGCGGGGAGAAGATGGCACAGGTGATGCTGGAAATCCGTCCGGAGTTGGAAATCGTGTTGACAAGCGGTCTGCCGTTTTCCGCAGAATTGAAAAAACAATATGGTGAAATGGGAATCAAGGGATTCGTCCAGAAACCTTTCAAACCGGAGGAAATCTGCAAGCTGATCCGGGAAATTCTGGACCGGAGATCTTCAGGTTGATTGATCCGAGCGCCACAGACGAACCCGGTTTCCATGAGAATGGGCTGTTTTTAGCGTTTCGAACGACCGGTTGAGCAGTTCTTTCGAATCGATGTGTTTGCCGTCGGGCCAGATGGTGATTCCGATGCTGACGGTCATGGTTATCCTGAAATTATCAATTAAGCATGTTGTTTCCTTGACGCGGTGTCTGAGTCGTTCTGCAAGCACGTGCGAACCGGCGGTGTTCTGACCGGCGGATAGACACACAAAAGTGTCGCTCCCCGACTGAATGAACAAGTCGCATTTCCGGATCAAGCGTCTCATGGCCTCATGACATTCCTCCACGGCCCTGAGACCGGCGGGCTGGCCGTATTGGGAGATGACGTGCGCCAGATTGTCCAGTCGGATGGCGAGCAGGGCAAATGTGGATCCGTGCCGCTTCGAACGGTCGATTTCACGGTCCAGCAGCCACCGGATAAGGTGTTCATCCTGGAGATATTTGTCGTCGCCCTGAACGGTCGAATTGGCTAACTTCTGCTTGAGCTGATCGATCTGGATGGACAGCAACTCCTTTTCAATCGCCGTCTTGATGACTGTCGCCGCCAGCTGAAGCTGCAGAAGATGCTGGCCGGCCAGCGACGCGAATGAATCGAAATCGGCCAGGAGTAATCCCATGATTTCGTTTTCGCAGTGCATGGGAACAATGATCAGGTTCTCTTCTTTGATCTTTTCGGCCACTTCCGGCTCCAGAATCTCCTCCAATAAACACATTTGCCGGTTTTCCAGAGCGGTTTTCAGCGCCGGTGATTTCTCATGGTTGATGATCCGGGCTTTCTCCTCGACGAATTCATTGAGTTCCCTGGTAACAGCCAAAGCCCAATTCCCGGATTCCCTGCCCTGAAGGTATATCCCGATGCGCCTGCTGGCCAGGAGTTCGCTGAGGTGAGACCCGATGGATGCCAGGAGATTCCGAAGATCCTCGAACCTGATTCTCGGCGATATCTTGATATCCTCATTCCAGGAATCGTCATGCCGGTTCAAAATGGTATCCTCCCGCCGGAATTTCCTCTGCAGCGTAACAGGTTTGGCGAAAAATCTCTATGTCCTGTATTGCGTATCCGATTGGCCGGGAAACAGCGACAACTGGCCTTTCCGTATCAGGGGCAGATCGTTTTTGAATCCGAACAGCCGCTCGCATGCACCGGCTGCCGCCGTGAAACGCTGGTTGTATTCCGGGTCGATGAACACATAGAATTTCCAGAGTCTCCCGTATTTTTCCTGAAGCGACAGAACCTCTCTGTTTTTATAGACATGAAGCGGACGGGCCGGGTTTTGATCCACCTTGACCAGCACATTCGCCTCTTTCAGGTTCATCTGCGGCGGCGGCGCGTAAACGATCACGGCTTCATGGGGAATCCGGGCATCCCGCGCGATTCTTTTCTCAGCGCTCCCCCGGTCTCCCTTGGAATTCAAATGGTATTTCTCGGCAAACTCCGCCCGGGTCTCCGGATCGATGTTCAGATCCGTGAGAACATATACCCGCTTGTACAGGTTCCGGCTCCGGTATTTCCCGAGAAGTCTCCGGATGGCCTTGTCGGCGCGGTAGGTTTCGTTCAGTGCGTAAAGAAGAGCCTCATCTCCGAGATGGTACAATTGCCCGATTTCGAATCCGAGTTCCACCGCGCGCTCCACCGCCCTTGAAATCATGGCGCCGGCGGCGATCTTGGCATGATGGTAATAGACCCGTTCAGTGAGGAAGTACCGGATCCGGAGCAGGTGGATGACCTCTGAAAATGCATCGTGACGGAATAGCCCGTTCTGCTGAAGATTGAGAATCAACCGGTCGTTCTCTATCTGGAAATACCGCAGTATCCGGTCGTCGAAATCCATTATCAAACCGCAGTTGCGGGCGTCCCGTCGGATGTAATCCAGCAGATCGGCGCAGATGGTGTGGGAGACGATCTGGCGGGGGTACGCTTTTTCTCCGTGCGGCAGTTCGCGGCTTTTCAACAGTGACAGAACTTCTTCCAGAAGAGATTCCCGGTTCAGAATCGATCCGATTTCACCATTTTGAATGAAATGCCGGACCCTGTTTTCATCTTCATCATGCCGGGGGAAAATCCGTCGTTCGTCTTCCAGGGTATGCCCGAACGGAAGATGGGTGATGTCGTGGATCAGGGCCGATACGCAGACCGCCTCCCATTCCCGTGTATCCATTCTCAGTCCCTGTTCCCGGGTAAGGCGCTCCAGTATCCGTTTGGCCATGAAATTGGTGCCGAGAGAATGGTCGAACCGGGTGTGAGAAGCACCGGGATAGACCAGGTGTGATGTGCCCAGCTGCCGGATGCCTCTGAGCCGTTGCATCACCCCGGTATCCATCAGCCTGAGTTCCAGAGCCGTGAACGGCAGGTCTCCGTGGACACTGTCCCGTATGTTCTTCACCGTCTTCATGCCGGCTGTCTCCGGGAGAATTTCACCGTTTTCCGGTGCCATCTGCAACCAAATTACATTCCGGAATGGAAAAATGCCACGGAAATCACCCGCCGGGACCGGGGTTGATGAAGATTGGAGGGCGTGTCTATAATGAGTTCCCGGATGTCATCTCCGGTAATTCATATGTCGGAATGCAGAATCTTTTTTGGGAAGGAGTCCTTGCATGAAATTTTTTCTGGATACTGCACACGTCGAGGAGATCAGGGAAGCCGCCGAGACCGGCCTGATTGATGGTGTGACAACCAATCCGAGCCTGGTGGCGAAAACAGGCAGGGAATATAGGGGAGTTCTGAAGGAAATCTGTTCGATCGTAAATGGATCCATATCGGCAGAGGTTATGGCAACAGAAGCCGACCAGATGGTGAATGAAGCGCAATCGCTCGCCGGGATACACAGCAATATCACTATCAAAATTCCCATGACGGGGGAGGGTGTCAAGGCGGCGGCGAAACTGGTGCATTTGAATATCCCCGTGAACATGACCCTGGTGTTCTCTCCGCTTCAGGCACTCATCTGCGGAAAACTGGGCGTCGATTACGTCAGTCCTTTCGTGGGCAGACTGGACGACATTTCCCATGTCGGCATGGATCTCGTCCAGGACATCATCCAGATTTACGGCAATTATGAATACGATACCGAGGTGATCGTGGCATCCGTCCGCAACCCGCTGCATGTGCTGGAAGCCGCCCAGATGGGTGCGCACATCGCCACCATGCCCTTCACCATTTTCAAGCAGATCCTGAAACACCCGCTCACCGATATCGGCGTGGAGCGTTTCCTGTCGGATGCAGCCAAAATTCCCAGGTCGTGATCCGGATCCTGCCCGGTTTCAGTCGGTGATGGCCCAGATGTAACCCAGCACCCCGCAAACAAGAGTGAACAGGCTGAAAAACAGGATCGGATTTCCATGGAACATCTGGGGAACCCAATCGGGAAAATGTTTTTGATATAAAACCGCCGCGCCGAGAAATCCGGTCAACATCCCGATAAATATCGACCCGAAATTGAGCGGCCCGTGTCGTTTTCGATCCTGTTCTTTCATTCCCATCCAACCTCCGGTTCCATCCGTCACGGCGGTGGCAGCGATCCCCACCAATCTCGCAACAATTCGCGACTTGTGAGCAGATATTGTCTTTCGGGAGAAAAAATTTCAAGGGTTACGGTATCATCGTAACCAGAGCTTTTCAGATGATTCAAAATCTCTTTCCACCGGATCTTCCCGGCACCCAGAGGAAGATGCAGGTCCCCTGTCCCGCCGACATTGTCCGAAAGGTGGACGTGTTTGAGTCGGTCGCCGAAGTGTTTCAGGAGAACCGGTGTCTGATTCATTTCGGTGTTCAGATTTGCATGCCCGACATCCAGGTGAAAAGCCAGTTCCCTGAATTCGTCCATCAGAACATCCAGTATCTCGAGCTGTATCTCGGAATGAAATCCATTCTCGATCATCAGAACCGTCCGTGTTTTTGTGCAGTGACCAAGCAGTTCGTCCACCGTTTTTTTCCATCCGTCCAGCAGGGTTTTCCTGGGAAGAAGCCGGTGGGGATGGGAAAAACGGAAATGGATGGTAACCTTTCCGGCACCGAAGGCCTTGAGGATGTCGAGGTGGGTGATCACTTCGCTGACCGCACAGCGTCGGATCTGCTCGAATGGAAAATCCAGGGGCAGAAACCATGCGGTGTGACCGACCACATCGATTTTTGCCCGTTCCAGGCGGCGGATGATCGCGTCGAGATTCAGCGAATGGGGGCAAGCGCCCGGAGGTTCCAAGGTCAGGTCGATGAAATCGAATTCATTGGTTTTCGCATATTCGATTTCCCGTTTGAGGGCAGTGGCGGGATTGTTCATCATTCCGATTTTCATTCGCAGGTTCCCATATGAAACGCCAGGATGCCCATTTCCCTCAATCCTGTCAACATCATGCGGATTCGCCACATTTGCTGGAAATTTCCTTCCCTGAGATTCAGAATAAAAGGTGGCAACAATCGGGAAGGATGTTATACTTGATTCAGAAGAGGGTTATTTCCCAGCGACTTCCCCGGAATGATTATGGGAGGATCAGGAAGATGAAAAATATGTATTGTGTTTTCGCTGCCTTTTGTTTAATCGTGTTGGCTGGATGTGGTCCGTCCAAGCAGCCCGCCGAACCCACCCCCGACGTTCAAGCCCAGCTTCGAACGCCCCTGGAACTGTCCGATTGGTTTACCGACCTGCGGTTTTTGTTTTTCAAGACCGTTCAAGCCCTGGAGGTCATTGATAACCGGCTGGGGGCAACCTTGGCGGACACGAACCGAAGCGACATCCGCAATCTGATTGATTATTTCAATGAGCCCGGGAAGGTTGCCGACCTTCTCAATTCCCAGCACGCCCTCTTGAAAACGAAGGAGAAGATGCTGGCCGATCAACCCGGTTTGAATCCCAATATTTATAAGAATTTATCCGACATGAACACCATCACCGGAGAACTGGTAGGACTGGTGTCCAAATATCCTGAAAATCCCCCGGTATTCCGTGAAAACATGGAACGATTGAAATCGGAGTTTTTGTCAATCGAGAAATTATTGCACCCGGAATTTCCCAATTCGGATGCGAACCTGGCCGGCAGGAAATCGCCTGAAAGTCCCGACTTGAGACGGTTTACACAGGTTCTGACCCAGGTTCCCCAGCTCAAACCGGCGGAAACGACTACGCCGGTCGTGGCCGAGGAGACCACCGAAGTCGAGCCGGAGGAAGAATACACTGAGCCGAAGATGTGGCGGGATCGGGCCGGTAACATCCATGTCGGGCAGAATCCTCCCGAGGGAGTTCGGATTATTGAAGTGTCCGAACCGCCACCCATTTCCATCCAGTCGCAACCGGAACCGGAAACAGAACCGGACGACACGGAGATCACCCCAACTCCGCTCCCGGCACCCGCATCATCGCTTATCTGGACCGATGCCCAGGGCCGCGTGCATATGGGAACCGAAGCGCCTGCGGATGCACAGACCCGCAAGGCGGAAGATATCTCCATCATTCTAATCGATTAAAAAAACGAGAACCAACGGGAAGGGGTGGTGAAGGAGGGGCAACCCCGCTGATTCTCGCTGTGAAGCTCCCAAATACGGTTCCGAAACCGCATCTTCCAACTGTATGCCCTTTATATATCAGATTTTTTGGGTTGTGAAAAGGATTTTTTTCCCGACCTCGCAACCGACTAATGTCTCCGGGCATGGATCGAAACACGCAAATCCGCTATGATCGGTGTCATCGGATGTTTGACTTGGCATGTTGTCCTGCGGGCAGCGCAGCAGTCAAGTGAGGGGATTGAATCGTGAGAATTACGTGGGCTGAAATCGATCTCTCTGCGATCAACCACAACCTGTCCGTTATACGGAAGGCTGTGAATCAGGTGAAAATCATCGCTGTTGTGAAGGCCAATGCCTATGGTCACGGTATTCTCCGGATCGCCCGGGAAGCGGTGGATTCGGGTGTCGAATACCTGGGTGTCGGATTTCTGGAGGAAGGTATTCTGCTTCGGAAAAAGGGATTCACCAATCCGATTCTGGTCCTGGGCGGGGTTCTGTTTCGCCAGGTCAAGCGATTTCTCGATCATGATCTCGAAATCACGGTCTCATCCCTTGAATTGGCGTACGCCGTCAATAAGGTGGCGCAGAAATACGGCACGAAGGCACGGGTGCACCTGAAATTCGATACCGGATTGAACCGGATCGGGATCAGTCATCACAAAGCCCCCCTGGTATTTGAACGTTTGGTTCCCCTGAAACACCTCGATATCGTCGGAATATATTCGCATTTTTCGGACGCGGACAATCCCGTGGGGGATTTCACCCGGATTCAGGGCAGGCGATTCGAGAGTATCGTCAAGGCGGGAGAGGTTTTCAGCATCTGTCCGCAATACAAACATATCGCGTGTAGCGGGGCAATTCTGCAGCATCCGGATACATTCTACAATATGATTCGGGCGGGACTGGCCATGTATGGCCTCTATCCTTCCGATCGGTTTCCCCGGAAACTGGATCTGAAACCAGCCCTGACCTTCAAATCCAGAATCGTGTTCATGAAGACAATCAACGAAGGCGAACCGATCGGTTACGGCAGAACCCACTATACTCAGAACCGCACCCGGATCGCCACCATTCCGGTCGGGTACGGCGACGGATACAACCGGAAACTTTCCAACAACGGTTTTGTCCTGATCAAGGGCAGACGATATCCAATCGTCGGAACAGTATGCATGGACCAGATCATGGTGGATATCGGGCTGGAAGCGAACATCCATGTCGGCGACGAAGTCGTTCTGTATGGGAGACAGGGATCGGAGATGATCCCGGTGGAGGAGATCGCCTTCCGTATCGGGACCATTCCCTATGAGGTCGTCTGCTGTCTGACCCGGCGGGTCCCAAGGGTCTACATAAGGAGCGGCAGGTAAACCAGGTGCAGACCGGGCGGTTTCTTTCATATTCGTTCCTGTTTGTTCTTCTGGCAGCCGTTCTCTCCACCGATGTTTCCAAGTCGACGCCGTATCTGTTCGCCGATGAAGCCGTTTATCACGCCATGACGGTCAGCCTGGCATTCGACGGTGATCTGGTATATCGGCGGGAGGATCTTCAGAGAGTATGCCGGGATTTTTCCGCAGGCCCCCGGGGAATCATCCTCAAAAAGCTGGATTCCGGTAAAATCGTCTATGCAAAACCCTTTCTATACTCCCTGATCGCCGCACCGTTCTATCGCATCTGGCATCTGAACGGATTCCTGGTCCTGAATGTTCTGTGCTGGTGGGGGATTTTCATGATTCTGTTCCGCTGCTGGGGCGGCTCCGCCGGAGCGGCGGTTTTTGCCGGGACGGCGCTTGTTCTGAGCGCTTTCACGCCATATGTTCTGTGGATACATCCGGAAATGTTCTCCGCGTTTCTGGTCGTCGCTTTCATCGGCCTCTGGCGCTCTCTGAAACCTTCCGATCCGCCGGTCATCACCCGGCGGAAAATCATGGCGATGGGAGCCGCTCTGGCGGTCGCCGCCTGGATCAAACCCCCGTCTATCCTCATCGGAATCGCGCTGCTGGTGAACTGGATTCCAGCCCGTCGATGGAACTGGATTCTTCTCACTTCCGCGGGCTGTTTTATGGCGGGAGTCCTGGCTGTTTCAACTTCTCTGGCTTTCACCGGCAGCCTGAATCCCTACAGCGGGGAGCGAAAAATATTCAACGAACACTATCCGCTGGAATCCCCCGGCGTGGATTTTGGGGATACCGGCAACAACTGGTCCACCGAATCGGCCGGTTTTCATTTTGTTCCCGGAGTTCTCCTGGCAAATCTCAAATTCTTCTGGATTGGCCGGTTCAGCGGGCTGGTATGGTATTACCTGCCCGGCTGCTTCTGCCTGGTTCTGTGGCTGCTGGGAAATCGAGACCGGATCGGAACCGGACTTCTGATCTCATTGAGCACGATCATCCTGGTACACCTCGTCATGATTCCCACCAACTATCATGGAGGGGGCGGAGCCTTGGGGAACCGTTATTTCACAGTCTATTACCCCGCCCTCCTGTGCATCCTGCCACGCGTTCCATCACCCCGGAAAATTCTTTTGGGATGTATTCCGGCCGCTTTGATTTCAGGCGTCTACATCACCCAGGCTTTCACAGCTTCCTACCGCCCCGGCGATCATACCCAATCCGGTTTCTTCTCGACCCTGCCGGTGGAATGGACCTTGACCGGCAGTTTTCCCGTTTTCGATCCAAAATACCGGATGGTCCGGTTTCCGGATTGCAGCGCAATTTTTTATTTTCTGGACTGGAATACATTCGGCGGAGACAATCAAGGGTTCTGGATCCGGGGTGACAGCAAGACCCGCCTGATTGCGGAACTGCCAGAAAATGTCAAAATGCCCGCCTTCATCATCAGTTCCGCAGGCATCCCCATCACGGGAACCATTACAGAAGGCGGAATCTCACAGCATTTCGTCGTCAAAACCGGACTTTCCACACGCATCGATTTCGCGGATCCGGCGGGGCATGAACTGATCGATATCTACGGCAGAAAACGACGGATCATCCCCATCCAAATTCAGATCTCAGGCGGCACGATACCGAAATTCCGGGAAAATTCGGCGGATTCCCGGTTTCTGGGAGCTTTCTGCCGGCCGGTCGGCTCGATTCAAACCGGCCGGGGTCTGAATATATACAAAAAAAATAAACTATTGCGCTCCATGGCGACTCATGGAAGAATAGTGGATCCGGAGCAACCGGGTGGAGGTGTTCTGTCATGAAAAGAAAGGTTCTTCACGATGTTTCAAAATACAAGGTTGTCGAGCTGTCCACCGTAACAGATGAAACGATTGAAGAAGTCTTGAATCATTGGACTGCCGGGGGCTGGTTGTTTGACCAGATCCAGTTCGTTGTCCGGGATGCATCCCGAAGGCCCTGCATGGCATTCGTTTTTTTCACCCGGGCCGGGGAAACCGATGCGGAAGCGGTCGGGTAGAGTCTGAAATTGAAGGTGGGAGATGAAACATGAAACGGATATATCTGGATCATAATGCAACCACGCCGCTTCATCCGGAGGTGAAGCAGGCGATCATCGATTCGCTGGATATTTTCGGGAACGCTTCGAGTATTCATCCGTTTGGGATTGAAACCCGGGAGAAGATCGAAGCTGTCCGGTCGGATCTGATGGCTTTTCTGGGGGCTTCATCCGGGAAGGTCATTTTCACCAGTGGTGGATCCGAATCCAACAATGTTGTCCTGAAAAGCCATATTCGCCAGCAGACAACCTGTTGCGGTCAGGCGAATGTGGATCAGCCGCATGTCATAACTACGGCGATTGAGCATCCCAGTATCTTGAATACAGTGCAATGCTTGAGAAATCTGGGTGCCGATGTGACGCAGGTTGCCGTGGACCGATATGGGAAGGTGGATCCACAGGATGTGATCGACACCATTCGCCCCAACACAATACTGGTATCCATCATGCTAGCCAACAACGAAGTCGGGACGATCCAGCCGGTCGAGGTGATCGGGCGGGTTCTGAAGGAAAAAGGAATTGTATTTCACTGTGATGCCGTTCAGGCGGTGGGCAAGATCCCGGTCAACGTCGAGGATCTGAATGTGGATTACCTTTCCATATCGGGGCACAAAATCAATGCAACCAAGGGAATCGGAGCTCTGTATCTGGGTAGCAATCTCAGTCTCTGTCCTTTGATCCATGGCGGGCACCAGGAACTGGATTTCAGGGCCGGGACGGAGAACACACTGGGGATCATCGCGCTGGGCAAGGCCATTGAAATCGCCCGGGAACACGGCCCGATCGAAGCGGAACGCGTCCGGAATCTCCGGGACCGGTTTCACCGAATCCTGGTTGAAAACCTCGATGGAGTTTATTTGAACGGGCATCCGGAGGATCGCCTGCCGGGAACGCTGAATCTGTCTTTCGATCATGTTGACGGAGCGGCGATTGTCGAAATGGCCGGAGCCATGGGTGTTGCCGCATCGTCCGGTTCGGCTTGCTCCAGTCGGGAAACGACTCCATCCCATGTCCTGAGCGCGATGGGTCTGCCGGCCGTGAGATTGCGATCCGCGGTCCGGTTTTCGTTCGGATACGGCAACGCTGAGGCGGATATCGAAGAAGCCGCCGGCCGGATTGTAACCATCATCACCAGGCTGAGAGCGATTTCACCGATACGATCGGGATCGGAATTCAGCCAGGCTGGAAGCGGATCGGAGATCAAAGAGCGGAGCAACTGAGCCGGCGGTGACAGGGCAACACGGTTTGGTTTTGAATTGGCCGGAAAAAATGTATAATGAAGTTATGGGAATGCAGGGAAGTGTATTTCGCATCACAGCGGTTGCCATCGCTGTTTGGGCTGTTCTTCTGACCGGAACGCCGCTCGGGTCGCAGGATCCGCCCGAGAATGATCCCGCAGATGAATACGGTTCCGTCAAACCCAGGATCGCCAGGCTTGCGCCGGTTCCCTCCCTTCCAGAATCCCTGTCGAACCAGAAGGTTGAAGGGTTAGCCATTTTCACCGTGTTCATCAACCATCGCGGCAAATTTCAGAAAGCGGTTCCCGCTCAATCATCCGGTATACCCGGATTGGATGAATATCTCATTTCGTGGATGGGAAGCTGGGAATTCAATGCAGCGACATTCAACGATTTTCCCCTGGCGTCTTCACTGGTTCTCAAGATTCGATATGATTTGATGAACAGGAATTTCGGGGTTCTGGACTTGCAGGAAACCGAGAGCGATCTCATCAATGTCACCCAGTCGGATGAGGCAGCTCCCCCCGAACCCGCTGCAACCGTTTCACCCGAACCGGTGCCGGCGGAGACGGAACCGGAGGACATTCCCGAACGGATTCAGACGCCGGAACCTTCGGATTTGCCCGCAGTCCAGGTCGCTCAGACGCCGCCGCAATCCCCGCCCGAAGCACTTTCCGAGGGAAGCGACATTCCGGATTGTTACGAAGAATCAAGGATCGGAGCGCCGCCGGAAATCATCCAACCTCCCCGGATCACCGCAATTCCCCTGGAAATACAGAATCTGAATGCCAGCGGATCGGCTGAATTCGCCTTGATGATCCAAGCCGACGGAACGGTCTCGGACGTCTCGGTCACCGCCAGCTCCGGTATCCGTAAACTGGACGAGTGGTTCATGCCGTTATTGAGCAAGACTCTGTGGGAACCGGCCAGGAAGGGAAAACTGGAAGTTGCATGCCGGCGTGTTGTGAAAATCGAGTTTAAAACATCCCAGTGTCTGTTTGAATTTCCCGACTTGTTCCGGTCGGAATGATCCACCGGTCATCTTGGCAGGATAACGATGACGGCGGGTATGGGAATCTGTGCAGTCGGGATATCCAGTTCGACCGTACCCAGACCGATTGAAAACTGCGCCTGAGCGCCCCCGTCAAGAGTCATCGCTCTGACGAGATCCAGACCCGAATCCATGAGCAATGCTGCAAACTCCCATAAAGTATACTGCCCGAAACTCACCAGGAACAAAATCCGTCCGTGCCCGTCCTCAGCCACCACAGCTCTGCGTGCCTGGTTTTCCGTCCGTTTCACCCGGGTCTTTCCGTTGTGGTCGAACAACATCAGCGACTGAACCGCTTCCAGATAAGGCGGCAATCCGCCGCCTGCATCCGATTCCTCCAGGTCAATTATCCGAGCGAGGGGCAGATCACTCTCGATCGGTTCCGCGGCAAACACCCCTTTCCACCGGTTGTGTCGAGGCGTGCCGTAATTCTGTCCGTTGGAGATCAGCCATCCCAGATGGCGGAATTCCGGATCGAACTGCCCGGCATTGATCGCCGCAACGCTCCCGGTCTGTTTCCGCCATTGTTGTGCCGGCATCAATCTGGGGGGAATCCGGTTTTTGTAAAAATGGGTTTTGAAAGTCCATTTGCCTGGATCGATCCGGACGGCTGCAATGGCGTTCGATCCGGCACGGCAATGGTGAATTGCAAGCATTTCCGCTGTTTCGAATCCGTCCGCAACGGTGTTCCACCGGATCGGTGCGATTGCCCGATCACCGCTCCATACCGGAACGCAGCCGAACAGGCATACAAACACCAGCCATGCTCCGACCGGATGGAAGGCGGATTGACTTTGAAAAATCACACGCATAAAATTCCCAAAGAGATTTTACAGAAAAAGGGGGAGATTTCCACCCGGGGTTTGGAATGAACCGATCGGGTGCCCGGCTCTATTGAGGGAACAAAGATGAAAAAAGAGTCTATCGTGACCTTTCTCCTGGGATGGTGCGCCTGTGCCGCACTCGTTCCGGCTGCCCTGGCCGGTTATTGCGATTGCGGAATCGGAACCGGAAGGCAGGCTGCCGTACCCCTGGGAATTCGCATGTTCGATGAAGACGCGGCAGTTACCGAGGAACAGGAAGCGCTGCTGCGCCTGGAAAACGGATTGTTGAGTGAATGTCAGGATCCGGATCCGGCAGATCATTCTCCGGAAGGTTCCGGCAGGTACATGACCGATGTGATCCAGATCAATGTGGATCGGGCGGACGGTTACGCCGACCGGGACGGCTTATGGAACGACAGCGATCCCTATGTTCTGATCTGGTATCAGTTGGAGCAGGGCGGGTGGCGATATTATGGAGCATCGGCAGCGGTCAGTGGATGCAACGGGGTGGACTGCGATGCGGTTTTTCAATACGAAGCCCGGATTGCAGTCAATCGGATCGAACTGGCTGATATTGACGTGGAGATCTGGGACGACGACGGCGGATCCTCCGCTGATGAACTGCTCGGCAAAAAAGATTTCTCCCGGGTGCCGGTCACCGGCATCGATATGGGCTGGAAACACCTGGACGATCATCCGGACTGGAGCTGCTGGTCGAAGCTGCGGATCCGGTACGAAGACAACGGCATCGAAGATCCGGCCTGGCTGCAATTTCCCGACATCCATCCCACATCGTCCGCATATTTCCAATGGCGGATTCCGGAGGACCGGGCCGGCATACATCACAGCGAGATTTGGTTCAGCCTGGATGAAACCTACGGTGATTCCGGTGATTTGAGTTTCATGGTGTGGGGCTCCGCAAACGAATTCGTTCTGAACGATACCGAAAGCCTGGATGACGGCACTTATTTTGTTGCCGTACGATGCTTCGACAATGCCGGATATGACAGCGACTTTATCGACACCGGACAGGTGTTTCAGTGGATCGCACCGACTCCCGCCCCCCCGCCCGCAACCCCGACGTATACTCCGGCCCCCCGCACCCCGACGCCTGCACCGGGAGCTTTTGTGGTGGGAGCCATCCGGATATATGCCGATTATTTCGACGATTTGGGTGCGGGAATATACCGGGCCCGCGGGAATATCCGGATCGGCGATTACGTTACCGTTACCGGCAGTGAGGCGTTCCTGATACTGACCACCACCGGAACGCCCTGGATCAGCGGTCAGGGCGTCGTCACACTGGAGGCGATCGATACCCCGGTTTTTCTTGGGGATTTCCAACTGGACCCGGTCGCGGGACATCCCCAGTTCGGCATCATCCAGCCCGGCGAATTTACATCTCTGATCATTCAGATCCTGGGATTCATGTTCAACGGGCAACCCATCAACCTGGTGGTGAACGTCGTCGAAGGGTGGATATATTGTGAAACATTGATCGAAATCGACATTCCGGAAATCGGGTTTCACGTGACCCATGCCGATTTTGTACTGGATTGGAAGGGGGATGTCTCCGGGACCGTGACCGGATTCAGTTTCAATGTTGCGGGTCTGGTTATTTCCTTTGATCAGGGATATTTCAACAACCATGGAATCCATGTCGATTATTTTACGGTGGCGCTGCCGCCGGAACTGGGCGGCGGAGGGATTGAAGCCTGGGGATTGAACATCACCAGCGCGGGAATATGGTTCAACGCCGCACATATCGTTCTGCCCGTCATCCGGCTGGAGGGCGGTTTTGAAATTACGGGATTGAATCCCAATATCGGTCCGGAGGCCTGGATCGAGCATTTGAAGATCCCCTATAGCGGATACAAGTGGTGTGTGGACGGTCGGCTGCGAATTCCCGGGTTCGGGGATACCGGAGCCTGCGGCATCGAGACGACATTCTCGATCTATGGGGACCGGCTGCAGCAGGCATGCGTCAGTTTCGAAGGGTGCGGTCTTCAGATCCCGATCGGCACGACCGGGCTTTTCCTCTATAAACTGGGCGGATGCGTGACATTCAACAATCTTCCCTATCCGGATCCGTTCAACCAGTGTGCCGTCGGCACCGTTTACGACTGCAACGATCAGGTTCGCACATGCTGTAATTTTGATTTTCCGGATTCGGTGACCATCAAGCTTCTGGCCGGTCTGCAGGGAGGACCAGATATTTTCGGGTTGAAGGCGGTTCATGCCGATCCCCTTTGGCTGGATATCAACACCGGCTGGGGAGTCGGCGGCGGGGGAGTCATCCGGGCGTTCGAGAATTTCGATGTCGGTTACGGCAGAGTCTGCGCCAGTCCTTATGGAGTCCATCTGGACGGATCCGTTTCTCTGGCCATCATCCGGGGATCCTTGTATTTGATGATCACCCCCGAACATGTGGAGGGCGCTATCCGGGGCTCCGTCACAATTCCTCCGGGCGATTACTTTTTCTTCACGCTGCACGAACCGATACATCTGGGGCAGTTCCTGGTTATGCTGGGATATTACTGGGTTCCGGAAAGTGATTTCTGGGGTGAGGGAATCTGGAGCACCTGCAGGACTTCCCACTGCTCGGGCTGGAAATACGGAGTGCTCTATTCCCACGAAGTTTTCGGGCAGATCCTGGCCATCGCGGTCGATCAGAACATGAACTTCTATGCATGGATCGATCTGAATTTCTTCGGATGGATGGCGGTTAATCCCGACGGAAGCATCGAAACGGACGGCGATGTTTTCCTTGTGAATCAGATGGAGAAAAGCGAAAACGGCGCTGAAATCCCCGTCGATGTGCCTCAGGGCGTCCACCGTTCCATGTTCACGCTGAATTACGATGGCGGCAATCCATCGGTCAGTCTGATGGCTCCGGACGGGACGGTGATCGACCCGTGGACGGCCGACAACATTTCGTCCTTTTATGGAGAACGGGATGGATGGCGGTTTTTCTCCATCAGGAACCCCCAACCGGGCGTCTGGTACTTCCTGCTCACGGAAATGGAAGGTGTCCGATCCTACCGGGCACAGCTGCTCAGAGGGAACGAACCACCCAGCATCGAAATCGAGTCGGTCAGAATTGAAAACACGCGGGCGAGCATTGCCTGGACCGGCGACGACCCGGAAGATCCCGCACGGGTCAGCCTGTTCTATGATACCGACAACCGGAATGCCGACGGGATCCCAATCGCCCTGTCGCTGGGTGCCTCCCCGGAAGATCAGGTCACCTACTGGGATCTGACCGGAATACCTACAGGTAAATATTACCTCTACGCCAAAATCGAAGACGGCAGGAACGCACCGGTCATTAGCTATTACTCCGAAGCAATCGCCGTCACCGACACGGTCCCGCCATACGCCCCCGGAAATCTGGAAGGCAATCCCGGCGACGGGCTGATCCACCTTTGGTGGGATGAGTCCTCCGACCGGGATATCGCATTTTACGAAATCCGGTATAACCGGATCGACGGGACGAATTCCGGGACGATTCGAACAGCCGGAACGGATGTATATGTGGACGGGCTGGAAAACAACATTCCCTGCCGGTTTGTCGCCGTCGCTGTCGACCTGTCCGGGAATACCAGTTCTCAGTCCAACGAACTGGTGATGGAACCGGACCGGGCGGGAGATCTCATGCCGCCGGATGCGGTTCCGGGCCTGCAGGCGGTCAGCAGTGAAGACGGCCGTGTCATTCAGTTGAAATGGGAGGCTTCCACGGCTCCGGATCTGAGTCACTACCTCATTTCCTATGGAACCATTTATGGGCTGTATCACGGAACCGAAGCCGACCAAGGCGTTTCACCCATCCGGATATCCGGGACCCGGACGGAATGTCCGATCAGCGGTCTGACCCCCGGAACGGTATATCATTTCTCCATCCAGGCGATGGATACGTCCGGGAACATTTCGGATCCGGGCGGAGACATCTCCGTGACGCTGGTTTCCAGCCAGGATACGGATTCGGACGGTATGCCGGATGACTGGGAATCCCGGTACTGGGCATCGATCGATCGAACACCGGAAACCGATGCTGACGGAGACGGCATATCCAACATCATGGAATACCGGACCGGTACCAATCCCCGGGTCGCGGATACTGATCATGATCGCATCCCGGACGGACTGGATCTTAATCCGACCCGATTCCTGGATCATGATTCCGACGGGCTGGGGGACGATTGGGAAGTATATTACAATGCGGGCAACGCGGAAGCCGATCAGGACGGGGACATGCTGATCAACCTGCAGGAATTCATGCTGAGAACCAATCCCAACGACCGGGACAGCGACCGGGACGGTATCGAGGACGGTGTGGAGTTTGAAAACGGCAGTGATCCGGCCGATCCCGATGATCCCAATCCCAGATGCACGGATACCGGTGTCAAACTGGAGATGCCATCGCATTTCTACCATCCCGGCGATCCATGCCGGCTCAATGCAATCTTGTGCAACTCCCACGAAATCCCCGTTCCGGACATCCAGTTCTTCGCCGTTCTCGAAGCCTACGGCGCCTATTTCTTTGCTCCCGGCTGGACGGCGGAGCTGGATTACTGGACGGTTGGGATCGATCCCGGACCGCATGTATTTTCAATTATTCCGGAATTCTCATGGCCCGGAAACGTCGGGTCGGCGGATGGTCTGACTTTCTATGGCATACTCACCGATCCGGTGATGCAGCAGGTGATCGGCAGCTATGATGCGTGGACTTTCGGCTGGAGTTCCGGGTAGGAATCAGTAATCCCTCCTGGGCAGCTGCAATCGGCGTCGGAGAAGGACGAATGCGGTGGCAGCCGGGATGATGAATATCAGATCTCTGACGATGTCACAGGCCGTGCGGATCCTGATTTTCGACGTGTCGATCATGTCCGGGCGACCCCGGGAAACCCAGTCGGCGAACAGTTCACACCAGTCACCTTTCGCGCTGAAACAACCGCAGGTGAAATCGATCCCCCGGATCAGGTTGATCGTCAGGACAATCACGAACACCGACAGAATGGCAACCAGGCCGAATGCGGCACCCCTCGGCAGGAATCCCGCGATCAGGCTCAGTCCCAGAACCAGCTCCATGTAGGGCAGAACGATGGCGATCAGATTGATCAGAACACCCGGCAGCATCCGGTAGTGATAAATATCGCTGGCCATCTGACACGGGTCCATGATCTTGTGAACGCTCGCATAAACAAAGATCAATCCGATAAACCATCGACAGCCCAGCTCGATCACCGACCGGAAGTTCATGGTTCGACTCCGCCCTTTACAGGTCGACCTGCAGCCACCCAGCCTTCATAACCGGCAGAATATATCCTGACATTCTGATAGCCGAATGGTTCCAGATTTTTCGACAGCTCATGTGAATCGGTGCAACCGATGCCGCTGCAATAGATGACAATCTGTTTCCCGGTCGGATACCGGGCCAGAAAATCCGGAAGATATTCTTCGAACTGCTCCAGGGGAAACGAGATGGCCCGTGAAATGTGGCTGGCGATGTAATCCTGTTCCGGCCGGGCATCGACGAAAAGGATATTCGCTGGATCGATATAAGCAGTCAGTATTTCTTCATCCGAAATTTCGGAGGTCCTGGGCGCACAGGGTCCACCGGCATGCAGAATGCCTTCGGCGGGATCCCAATTGCCGAACAGTGGTATGCCGACAGGTGACACCACATTCGCCAGCAGCCCGATCAGAACCGATAATGACATCAGAATAATCATTTCAATCACTGAACGACTCATTGTACCTCAATATCCTTGCTCTTGATCCACCCCGGTGCTCAATCGATCCGCAACGTCAGCCGGACCCGAGTTCCTCGAAAATTAACCCAATCTCCCCGACTTTGCAACTCCCCCGGAATCAGGACTCCCGATCCACTCCGATCCGGGTCCGATGTCAGGAGGCTTTCAGTTCATAAAGGTTCCCGAATGAATCCACAATGAACACCACTTCGCCGGTCTCGCGCCGGTACCTGCGGATTTCAAATCCGGAGGACTCGGCTCGGCGGATGGTTGCTTCCATATCCGATACCGAGATGCACAGGTGATCGAACCAGGCGGGTTTGACCGGAATTTCGGCAATGATGAAAACCTCCAGCCGGGCATTACCCATGTCATAAACACAGACTTCCGCAGCCCGGTCATACCCGAATAGGGCATTCAATATCTCAGGTTCGATATGGAACGCATACAGCTTTTTAAATCCGAACAGATTCTCGAAAATGATCCCGGCAGCCTCTTCGGATCCGACCGTGATACCCGCGTGGACCAGCATCAGTGAAATCCCCAGACGATGACCTGCACATCGCCGATCAGATCCCAGGATCCCATATCAAACAAGGCTCCGATGAATTCCAAATCCGGTGTATCACCGGTGCCGGCAGGCCAGTCGAAACGGAGAATTTCTTCCGAGATCATCGAACCGGGATCCAGATGCAACCGCTTGAAATTCAGCGACCGGGTTATTTCACACCAGGAAGGCCAGCACCAGTAATCGCCGTATACACCCAGCAGCACATAAACATCACAATCGAAAGGTTCCGCTTCGGGATTGAACACCGAATAATGCAGATAAAATTCTTCGCCCGGCCACAGATCCGTATCCTCCAGAATCAACCTCATGCCCCGGTCCGGCAGAGCTGTCGGTGAAGCTGATGCCGTGACCATCGGCGATTGGGTCGGCTGTGCAGTCCCGGTAGGCGGTGGCGGTATGGTGGCGGTGGGGGGTGCGGGGGAGTTCGTGACAGAGGAAGCGGGCGTGGGTGTCAGGGTCGGCTCGGGTGTGGCAGTCGGCGGAACCGGTGTGCTGGTGGGCGGTACCAGTGTAGCGGTGGGTGGAACCGGCGTGGTGGTGGGTGGAACCGATGTGCTGGTCGGTGGCACCGGTGTGGCGGTGGGCGGTACCAGTGTGGCGGTGGGTGGAACCGATGTGCTGGTCGGTGGCACCGGTGTGCTGGTGGGCGGTACCAGTGTGGCGGTGGGGGGAACCGATGTGCTGGTCGGTGGCACCGGTGTGGCGGTAGGTTGGGGAATGCTGCTGTCCGCCCAGATTTCAACATCGTCGATATTCCACCCGCAGTAAGTGACGGAACCGTCGGTGGTTCCCATCACCCAGCGCATGAATACCGTTTCCTGACCGTCGGCGACAGCGGAAACATCGAATGACTGTGGAATCCAGTCGGGATCGGTAAAACTGCTTCCGGAATGATCCCAGATTGTCACCCAGTCGGATCCGTCGGCCGATATTCTGAACGACGCATGATCCCACTGGCTGCTTTCTACGCCCAGCCATCGCATAAACCGGATTTCGACCGATGAAAAATTGGTGCAGTCGACAGGTTCGGATGTCAGGGATGTTTCGGGCAGATTGTCTTCATATTCGCCATACAGGTTGTAACCATACACGTTCTGACCGGTGTAGCCGGATGAGGGATCACCGTCGTTGCCTGCCGGAACGCCGTAATTCCACAGGCCTTCCGTCGACCATCCCGGATCGGTGTCCAGATTCCAGAAACAGCGCCGGGCAAATGTGGAGGTTGTGATGTCCAGTTCAAATACCAGGGTGACGGCATGAGTGTCGGAATCCAAATCGAGTGTTATCCGGATGATGGTGTGGTCGGGTGTTCCGGGATCGGAGGTCAGTGTGAAATAGGGGTCGATGCAGGCACCGCTCCCGCCGGGTCCGATATCCGGAAATTCCGCATCGGGATCATCCAGCGTGACAAACCCGGGTTGATCCGTCGACACGACACCGGTGATGTTCACCGCAACCTGGCGACCCTGGTTCTGGATGATCGGTACCAGGCGGACCGTTTCGCCCGGGTCCCAGATTCCATCCCCGTCTCCCGATCCGGTGTTGTCGATCACTCCCACGGCGTCGAACACCAGAAGCGGGGCGACCGCTTCCTCGATGAATGACGCCGATCCGCTGGTTTCGCTGCAGGTCCAGTTGAGCGTGAAGGAGATTCTGTCGGTGTCGGAGGCCGTTTTCGTCAGGTGGAAATGAAACGGTGTCAGCGATGCTCCGGTTCCGCCCTGGGGAATATCGACGAATCCGGCGGTGTCCGTTTCGATGAGTATGGACGGGTAATCGGTGGTCAGAACGGCCGATACGGCGGTTGCATCCAGACCGACGTTGCGCAGGGTAACCGGCATGTCGATGGGTTCCAGGGGGTTGATGAACCCGTTGTTGTTCCCGGCGGAGTCGTCGATCTCATGCTGGTGGTGAATCAGAATCGGGACATTGCAGGGAGCCGGATAGGATACCTCCACGTTGTCGATGTTCCATCCTCCCACGGAACCCGTGCCGGCCGGACCCATCGTCCAGCGGATATAAACTTCGGATTTCCCGTCCGCGTAAGGGGAGATGTCACAGATAACTTCAGCCCACCGGTATTCATAGAAGTTGCTTGCCGGATTCTCATAAATTACCGTCCAGTTGGAGCCATCCGTGGAGATAGCGATGCTGGCTTCATCCTGTTCGTTGGCATCCACTGCCAGCCAGCGGTTGAACCGGAGCCGGGTACCCATCGCGGCCGAACAGTCCAGGGGCGGGGTTATCAGGTGATAGGCTGACCCGCCCTGATAGGCTCCGTTCAGATTCGTGCCGTACACGTTCGGTCCGTCCACTCCCGATTCGGGATCGTGTCCCGGGCCAGATGGCAGACCCGACGGATGCCCCCATTCCCAGTCGCCGCCGGTGATGGTCCATCCCGGATCGGTATCCATCGGTTCCGATAAGACAAATATCCGGACCATCGTGGTCGCAGCATGATAAGATCCGGAATTGTCGTCGATGTCCGAATTGCCCGCATCATCGGTTGACATCACGTAGAAGTAATAATCCAGACACTGCTCCAGGCCGTCGATGATAACCTGATGATCTTTTGTCAGCTCGTCTAAACAGGCTTCCTGGGCCGACGGTGGCGTCTGGGTGTCGTAAACGACCCGGCTGTCCGACGGTTCATCGGTGTTCCAGGTAATGCGGATCTGATGATCGTCGATGTGGGTGATCTGAACATTGGTGATGACCGGATCGGTGAAATCGGCGACCGCGGTGTCGGTAACCGGCACATTGAAACCTCCGAATCCGTCGCCGGCATCGATATAGGTCACGGTGATCACATCCATCTCCTGCAGATCGAGCTGCCCGTTTCCCGGCGCATAAGCGCTCGCTCCCGCCGGCAAAAATCCCTGAAATACGCAGGTGTTCGGGCCGGTTTCAAGCAGCTGAAGCGATTCCTGGTCACTGCCGGACTCCACGTCCAGATCCACATTCACCGTCTGCATCGTGTACGGATCGGTGTTCAGGTCCACATCTCTGACCGTTACCATGGCCGAATCCCCGTCGCCGTAAGCGGTCCGGTCGAACGCGCAGGTGCCGCGCGTTGTGATGAGTCCGTGGATGGGCGTCTGGGGGCATCCCAGCAGATTCAATTCGTAACAGACCCAGCGATTGGCCTTGTAATCCAGACACCAGACGTTGTCTTCCTTGGAATCCTGGTTCATCCGGCCGATTTCGCGGATGTCCTCGGTGAAGAACGCATCGTGAAACTGGCGGTGAAAATACTGGGATGGTCCATCCGTGCAGCCGATTTCACCCCACCCGTACCGTCCGTTCATGATCACGGCGAATGCCGCATGATCCGCCCAGGAAAAATGTTCGGCGATACAGTCGGTGGTGTCGAAAGCGCCGGCGTAGCATCCCTGGCTGTATGCCAGAATCGGTCTTGAATTGGTCAGTCCGTCGACGTCGGAGTTATAAAAATGCATACAGGATGTTTCGCTGGCATGGCCCAGGTGATTGAGCCAGAATACGGTGCCGGCGTTGATTTTGGACCTGAGATCGCTGGATCCCCATGAGCTTTCCCGTTCATACAGGTGATCGATTTCCCATGTTGCGGGATATCCAGTCGTGGAATATCCCCACAGATCGCAGCCGTACCAAAGCTCATCCATGTAGTCTCCGCCGTATGTGGCCGTCCACAGATATTCCCCCAGAAGCAGTGCGTTGTCGGCCTGTTCCTGCTGGGAGTCGCCGGTTTCGTACAGAAGGGTCTTGGATACGAAATTGTGAAGCTGGGTCTGAGTGTCCACGCTGGCGCGTCCCACGAACAATTCGGCGTACACGTCGGGATCCCCGCCCTCCGGCCCGTCGCCCATCTCACCGTAGATGCCGTTGCCCGAATAATCCCACGAGCCGTCCAGGCAACCATAGTACATATCCGTCGGAATGGCGGAATCCTGGTGACCTTCGGCGGTCGCGTAGCACCCGCGGGTGGGCACCCCGGCATGATCCGCCCCCAGCAGAATCCACTGAGTATTCCAGTTATTGTATGCATCGATGCAAAAATTGCGGATCTTGGTCTGATTGTCCGCTCCCGGATATTCACTGTAGATCTCCTCGGTCGTTTTGATGATGCCCGAAATGCCCCGGGTGGCTTTGAAAGCCAGCAAATCCTGGAAGTTGTTGGGACCGGGCATCCCGGCGACCGCGGCGGTGGTGACGATCACATAATCATACTGATCCCGGTTGTCCATGTTTCCCGATAGCCGTCGGGGCAGGGGCGGGGAAATCGAAAGCGGGTTGTCGACTTTGCGCATGACCCATCGCCTGTCCGCATTCAGATCCCGGCGGAGTACCGCATCATCCGGCCGAGCGCCCGTCCGGGTCCGCAGGGTGACGGTCATGGAATCGGTATACAGAATTTCATTCCGGGCGGGGATGTATTTCACGGGATACAGGTTGAAGGTCACGATCTGGTAACCTTTGCACCAGAATGTCTTGGGTGGGGAATGCGATTCGGAGGGATAAGGGACATCCGAGGAATAGATGACGGGGTTCGGGACCGCACGGCGGATCTGTCCGGGCAGGCTCAGCGGGTACACCGGCTGGGACGGTGCCGGGACATAACCGCCCTCCAGCCGGATCCACCGGCCGCAGGACACGTCGATTCCGTCCAGCCGCTCACCTTCCGGGACCAGCAGGGAAACCGGGCGGTGGGGAATCAGGGGATAGCCGGGATGCCCAGCCAGGGGGGCATCCGGCATCCGGACGGCATGATAGATCTCCTCGCCGGGCGATCCATCCACATCCATTCTCCGGGTTTGAATCTCCGGAGTATCAAAATCAACCCGGTGGGTTACGGACGCGGATCCGGCAACGGTACCGGCCGCCAGAACGGCAAGCAACAGCAGTTTCTTCATGTTCGCGAATCCTCCGAAATATTCATGTGCAATCTCCGGTAAACATCCATACCGCCGAACCCGGGATAATGCAATCCGCGTTCCATGATGGGAACCCATGCAGGCGGCTCCGCCGACCGCTGGACAGTCGGTTCCAGATGCGATATCCTGTAATATAACATTTTCATAGGCTTGTTGATTCCGGAGGTGATTTGTGTGAAATACGGCAACTGTCCTTTGTGGTCGGCCGGATTCGGCCTGATGGTTCTTCTTGTCTGTGCAGCCGGTATCCGGGCGGCAGGAGACAGCGGGCAGGTCCTCCGGCTTCCCGATCCCCGGCTGGGGCAATCGAGCGACCTGATCGACCTGCTTTCCACCCGGCGCTCGATCCGGCAATTTTCCGACCGTCCGGTGTCGCTGCCGGATATATCCCGCATGCTATGGGCGGCCCAGGGAATCACCGATCCCCGGGGTTTCAGAACGGCTCCGTCAGCGGGAGCCCTGTATCCTCTGGAGATATACCTGGTTTGCGGTTCCATGGCCAGGCTGGAGGCGGGCGTGTACCGGTACGATCCCCGGAACAACCAGCTGATCCTGATCCGGGCTGGGGATTTCCGGGAGGATCTGTGCATCGCCGCCCTGAAACAAAGCGCCATCCGGCAGGCTCCCCTGACCTTTGTTTTAACCGCTGTCATCGAGCGGACCCGAAAGAAATACGGCGACCGGGCCGCCCGGTATGTCCACATCGAGGTGGGGCACGCCGCTCAAAATATGTTTTTGATGGCGCAGTCGCTGGGCTTGGGCACCGTTCCCATCGGCGCATTTGTAGATGCAACGGTGAAAACCGTTGTGAAATCGGATGATGCGGTTCCGCTCTATCTCATGCCGGTCGGGAATCTTTAAAACCGATTATATGGGGCGGTTTACGACTCCCGGAATGCCGGATTTCTGAGGTGGCCCGGAGTTGTACAGATCTGGAACAGCCGGGAAACACAAAAACATTTGAATATCTCCTGGTATCGACCAGATTATCCACTGGTGCTATGCACGCTATAGATATGATCGATGGATTCCAGGAAAGTTTATTCTCCGACTTCTTCGGCCGGAACGACATCCTCGGCCTGAAGACCTTTCTGGCTTTCAGTGATTGTGAATTCGACACGTTGACCTTCTGCCAGTGTGCGGTAGCCTTCGCCGCGGATCGCACTGAAATGCACAAAAACATCATCTCCGTCTTCCCGCTCGATGAATCCGAAACCCTTGGCATTGTCAAACCATTTCACTGTGCCCGTAACGCGTACCATAACCCTTTAACCTCCAATTGGTGGAGTGTCCTGCCAGTGCTCCAACTCCACGCCCCACGGCTTGCCCGGCAAACCCGACGCCGGACGCTTTCTCCGATGGAAATAACCTCGATTGAAGTCGCTCCGATCTCCTTATACCCGACTTTCAAACATTTTTGAAGTGCGTTGCGTCAAAAACATTCCCGGTTGACCTCGCACCGGTCCGGAAAAACTAGAAAAGTTCCCCCAGATTGGACGTGTACATGGAATTCCGGAATATCGGTTCACTCCCGCCGTCCGGGTACCGGAAATCCATGTCCATATCGACCGGATGTTCACTCCATATCGTATCCGGAAAGTGCTTCTTCGGGCCATACCCCCAGTGCATTCCCATCGTTTTCTCGTCACCGACATGCGTTCCGTTGCACCGGGATTCATCGTTGACGCCCAGGCCGAGTTTGGTCACGATCGCTTCGGACGGGTCCCCCGGCTTCAGAATATGTTCCCGTTCTTTCTCCGCCGCCGGTCCGTCTCCCACGATGGATATGATGCGGTTTTCCTTGATCCCGAACACGATCAGCTCATCGTCGATGATCGCCGGTATTTCTCCTTCCGTCCGGCTTTTGCCCCGCGGATCGCCGTCCAGTCCCGGGTAGGGCAGCATGTTCGCGCAGCCGGAGGGCAGGTTCATGAATTCGCCCGGCCGGCGTGCGCAGCCGTTCTCGTTGAACTGGTACCGCTGGCCCCTCAGATCGAACGTGCATTTCCAGGTTTCCCTCTCCAGCCGGAATGTCATGTCAGCCGAAACTGCCCGGCCCATCCGCTGGGTCAGGGCTTCGAACCGGTGGGGAATCTTGGAGTAATCCGCCTTGAAACCCTCAAAATCCGCCCGGACACCGGGTGCGGAGGCAAACCGGAAATTCTGGTTTTCCATTCTGCGGATCAGTTCACCGGTGATCGAAGGACCGGTTATGGCGATGACGATGTCCTTCTCACCCCACGCATCCAAGACTTTCTTCACGTTCACCGGTTTGCCGTCCTCGAATCCGTCGGCATCGAACAAGCCGGGAGCAGGATTACGAAGATCGAGGGTCAGTACCGGCTGCACCTGGACATGCAGATCCTTCGCCAGTTCTTTCATGACCCTGTGCCAGGCCTTGGTCATCGCCGCCCGGTGCCGGTGTCCTTCCGTAACCTGTTTGGGATCCCCGGGCATGTCGTTGACAAATGTGACGCGCTCGCCGCATTGTGGCGTCAATGCATCCATGTAGAGTTTTTTAAGATCGTATTCAAGCTTCATGACGGTTCTCCTTGATTGAAATGATCATGCCGATATCCAGCCGGTTCCGAAAAACCGCATTCTACTTGAATCATCCGCAGTGCTCAATAAACATCCCGCGGGTTTTTCCCCGACCGTCGCGGGATCACGGATTGAACAGCCCTCGGAAATGGATTATCTTGAAATTTTCAAAAGGATAAACGGACTATGCTGTTTAAGGGATCCGGAACATGGCGTCGAATCAGCCGGTATAAATGGTTCCTGCTGGGGTTCTGCCTGCTGTTCAAGTTCTCGCATATCCAGCGCTATCACGGCTGGGACGAGGCGTTCTACCTGTCCCAGATGACCTCCGCCGTTATCGATCACGATCTGGTTCTGCAGAATGACCTCTTGAAACATCCCAATTTAATGAGAGAAAAATTCCGGGCTGTCGCCATCGTGATGCCGTCCGGAGCCGTCCAAAACGGATTCGCCGTCGGGTTCGCCGCAGTGCACAGCGCTTATTGCTCTCATGTGCTGCTCAAAGATCCTTCCCATCCGTTCGGGAGCCGTCTCCAGTTGGTCATCGCCCTGGGGGCCATGTGCCTGCTCGTGTTCACTTTTCTGCTGATCCGGCGGATTCTGAGAGAATATGCTTATTCGATAACCGTTGCCAACCTGTCCGCGGGTCTGGCCATCGCCGGGGGGCCCCTGGCGTTGTACGGCACCCGGAGTTTCTACAATACCCATATTCTGAGCGCGTTCTGGATGTCCGCCCTGATCCTGTCGTTTCTGCTGTGGCGGAAATCCGGCCGGATCCTGTGGGCGGTGACGGGCGGATTGTGCACCGGGATGCTGGGGATCACACGGTGGCAGGATATCATCCTGGTCGGGGTTCTCCTTCCGGCCCTGGGAACTCATCTGACCCGGAATCGGATCCCCGCATGCCGGTTTGCGATCCAGGCATCGACCGCCGCCGCCGTCTTTGCCGCAATCGTTCTTATTCAACTGACCGCCTGGCATATCCAGTTCGGAAAGTGGCTGTTGATACCGCAGGGGAGCGGGTATGTTCAGTGGAGCCGGCCGAATGTGATTCCGTTTCTGTTCAGCGGGTACCATGGTTTGATCCCCTGGGCACCGGCGACAGCACTTGGATTCATCGGCCTTTTCAAAACCCGGCGCGATAGCGGGGATATCGTTCTGAAACGGCTGACCGACGGGTTGCTGCTGATCGTTCCCGTGGTCATATATATCTGCTGCTGTCCGGACTGGTGGGGAGGTGCATCCTACGGCCCCCGGAGACTCTCCTCTCTGGCGCCGGCCGCCGCTCTCGGGCTGGCGGGTATTCTCGGGAGCTTGAAACCGGCCGCCAGAATGCTCCTGACAGCAGCCGTCGTCGGATGGGCTCTCTTCACCCTGAGCGCAATCTATTTCCAGCTCGACGATCTCACCATGCTTCTGACCGGCCGACCCGATCCATTCAACGAGGAAGTTGAAAACATCTCGGTTCAGGATCCCTGGAAAGATCCCTGGCGGTACTGGCGGATCGGATTTCACAATCTGGTTCATGAACAGTTTGCGGAAGTGGACAGACCCCATGGTTTTGAACGGTGGACGGGCGCCGGAATGGTACTGGCGGTTCTGGCAGGATGTACTCTGTTTTTCAGATGTCTCCGGAGGTCCCGAATACTCCAGCGCTGGATCGTCGTCCTGATCTGTCTTTGGTTGTCGGGAGTGCTGGCGTGGCTGGTGTTCGTGATTCCCTCCAACGATGAATGGAACGGGGAGTGGCTATCCGTGATAAAGGGAGCCATTCCGGATCCGTCCCGAAGAGAATATCCGCCCGGATACACGGATGCCGCCCGGTTCATCCTGAGCGTACGGTCGGCCTATCTGGGCAACACCGTGGAGGCCGTGGACCTTTTTGCCGGGATCGACAGACCGGAACTTTATGATATGGATGTGGAATCCATCCTGCAGTTCGTAGAAACAGATACTCACCGGGACCTGATCCGGATGTGGTTGTAAGAGGGGTCAAGTCTGCTCTTGACTCTTGCTCCCCGCCCTGCGGCCGAGCAGTTTGGCGTTGCGTTGTGGATGCGGGCCGTTCCGCTGCGCCGGTGAACACATCAAAACGTAAACGATTTGCACAGCTTCTTCGCGACCGATTTCGCGATCCGTTCCAACAGGATTTCCGGTGAAGCCGGACGCATCGGATCCCGGGCAGTGTCGCGCTCCGAATCCCCGATAGTCAGCTTATCGATATCGGTTCCGGGCATGGCCCGGACGATGTTAATTTCGAAGGTCACGTCAACTTCCCGGGTGTTCAGGATGTATCCGGAGGTTCCCTCGGGCATGTAACTGCTGTCTTCATCTTCGTTGTAATGCGACAGCTGCCCGCCGATAACGGCGTCAACCTGCAGCCATTCGGCGATCTGCCTGAGCATATCCGGTGTCAGCTGCCGGTCGATCGCCACGCTGTGCTCCGCCATGACCGCCCTGATCCGTTCCATTTCCGTCAGTTCCAGTTTCGTTTTCTTGGCGATGACTTCCGACAGGGCTTCGGCGACGATTATACCGGCCTCCCGCGAGAAATCTTTCTGCCGCGTGTAGGTGAACGGAACGACGGCAATCCGATTGAGACCCTCCATCGGGATAACGGTATCCGGTTTTTTCTTGCCCTGTGAAGTCGATACAGTGATCAGCAGGATTGTTGTCCACAGAAGTGGGTGACAATATCTTCGCTTCAGGTGATTCACGGCAGGGACCTCCTTTCGCATCGGAAGCGGATGAACAGATTTCTTTTTGATAATACCGGAAATCGGTATCAGAGGAAAACGTCTGATGCCGTATCGGCGGATCGGATCCGCATCGCCCGGGCGTATGGCCGGATCAGATACAGGTTCGACGCGGTCCGGCCGCACAGATAGGCGCAGGCGGCGGCCACAGCGCCGATCAAGTTCCAGAGGTAAATGGATGAGATCATGATCGCCGCGATGCCCAGGACTTCAATCAGCGTGGCCCAGGTTATGGCTGCGGTCAGTTTGGCCTGGACCAGTGCGGATCTTTGAAACGACATGAGCACCATCAATCCCGGAAGAAGGACCATCAACCGGTATGGGATTACGGCGAATCGGGTTAATTCGGGAGACAGACCGGAGACATGGTGAAACCAGATGGTCGAAAGCGGGGTAAACGCGATGAGTGCCGATCCCAGGGTCAACAGGATACCGAGTGTCGCAGCGAAGTGTTTGAGCGGCCTGTACCGATTCGGGTCGGGATGCAGCAGCGCGACGCCAACCTCCTGGAATGACAGTCCGAGACTTGCGAAGATGAAATTGAGCGAGTTGATTACCGGAAGAACCGCCAGCGATTCGATGGGCATGCGACTGTGCCCGACGAAAAAGCTGACGATGGGGGCGACGCCCAGGCCCAGGATGGAGGACAGAGCCAGAGGATAATAAAAGACGGTGATATGCCAATAGGATAATCCGGGATTTTGGATGGAATTCCCCGGGCCGTTCATCCGCTCCGCCTTCAGATGTTTCATGATCTGGTTTGCCATCCACCGGCTGGCGGCGGCCTCGAGAACAACACCGGCGGAGAGCGCTGCAGCGCCGACGTGAGCGCCTTCCAGATCCAGGAAATGAAACAGGATCAGGGCTGTTACGGACATCGCAGTCAAACGAACAGCCGTGCCGTAGGCAACGCGCCGGGTCATCCCGTATCGAATGAGCAGTCCCTGGCAGAACCGCCGGTACCCGATCGCGGCCGGCCAGGGCAGCAGGAGGGCGGTCGAGGTGTGCGCCAGCTGGGTGACGGGCGGCGGCAGACCGATCAGGGTTCCGGCGATGAAATCGAAGATAAGGGGATGGATCAATATCAGCATGACGGCGGTGATGCCCGTATTGAGTGAGAAGGTGAACCATTGCATCTTGCGGAATGAATGAGGATCATTCACCAGCGCCAACGTGGCGCTCAGCAGCATGATGATGGGCGCTTCCACGATCAGGGCTAGTGAGAACGAGATCCCGTATGCCGCCAGATTGAATTTCGGTTCCGCCAGCCGGGCGATGACCGCAGCCAGAAACGGTCCTTCGGCAGCCATCATCAGCCAGGTTGCCGCCAGGGGCGACCAGAAGCGGAAGATTGTCCCGCCCGTTATCGGAGTGTTCCGGTGTCCGTCGTTCATATGTCCTTTCAGGCATCTTTTCCGTGTTCACGCAACCGGCAGCCGGCGCGTTGACTCCGATGGATATATCCAAGATACTGACGGCATTCAACCGTCCGTCCGCGACCGGTGGATGACCGAGGATCCCGATGAGACTGGTGAAACCCAATTCCTGGCAGGCTGTGCTGTATTTCCGCCGGTACCTTCTGCCGTACCGGTCCGTGTTCATTCGGATGTGCCTGTTCCGTGGAACCGGATCAGGCCTTTCTCTGCTTCAGCCGTTGCTCTACCGGTACATTGTCGACACGATGTCCGGAACTTATTCCGGCGGGTTTCCTGTTTGGTGTCTGATGATCCTGATCAGCGGGCTGATCCTATTGAATCTGGTTGTAGCTTTGGGTGGCGTCATGCAGAAGATTCTCGGCGGCGATCTTTTATTCCGATCGGTCAAGGACCTGGAGAATGACGTATACACCAAGCTGGATACGATGCCGATCGCCTATCACGACCGTCACTCGAGTTCGGATATTCTGGCCAGGGTTCACGGCGATCCGAGGACCGTGATGGAACTGCTGGTGGAGATCATTCCGTCGACCGCAGAATCCGTTATCTATGGACTCGTAATCCTGGTGATCATTCTGTCCGTCGCCTGGTGGGCGGCCTTGGCGGCGCTTGTGCCCGTGATCCCGATCGGGTTCGTCGCTCTGCACAATGCACGTTTTTTTAAAACGCTTTCGGACCGGCTGTTCCAAAAACAGCAGGCGTTGTACCTGCGGTTGATGGATGTATTCGAGGGCCTGAGGATGGTCCATGTGTTCAACCGGCAGTCGGACGAACGGAAGCGGTTCCTGAATCTTCAGGATGAGATTCTGGATCGGCAGCTCTCCGGGAATCGGCGCACCGCCTGGTCCACCCAGTGGATCACCGTCCTGGGCAAGACCGGCATCGTGGTGTTGCTGATCGCCGGGGTGACGCTGGTGATCCGGGACATTCACCTGGATGGGAAACCCTTTACGCTGGGTATCCTGTTCATGCTGATGGGATACCTGTGGCAGCTGGCGGGACCCGTCGTGAGGCTGGGTAACACCGCCGGATTGTTCGGAACCGCACAGTCCGCTGCGGTCCGCCTGCTGGATTTGTTCCGGGAACGGGAACCAGACGCCGCCCGGTTGGTGACCATAAAGGAAGAAAACGCGGAGATCATTCTCCGCCTGGAATCCGTCCGGTTCGGGTATTCGCCCAACCGTCCGGTGATCCGGTCGATATCGTTCGAAGTGAATCGGGGAGAGCGGATCGGCCTGGTCGGTCCCAGCGGTTCGGGCAAGACCACCCTGGTGAACCTGATCACCGGATTTTATCAACCGGATGAAGGAAGAATCGCATCGGTAGCTTCGGGGGATCGACCGGGTACCGGTCCAGTGAGCCTGGTTTCACAGAATCCGTATCTGCTGCACGGTTCCATCCGGTCCAATCTGACTTACGGCCGGCCGGACGCAGGCGAAACGGAAATCCAGTCTGTTTTGGAATTGACCGGAGCGCTGGAATTTGTGTCCGGCCTGCCGGACGGGTTGGAAACGGTTGTCGGCCGCGGGTCCGATGTGCTGAGTGCCGGGCAGCGGCAGCGGATCGCCATCGCCCGGGCCGTCCTGTCCGAATCGCCGATCATCATTTTCGATGAAGCCACGAGCTGGATCGATCCCTGGTCGGAGATGCGGATCTGGAAACACATTTTATCCCACTGTGCCGGGCGTACGCTGATCACCGTGACCCATCGCCTGCATCTTCTCCATTCCGTTGACCGGATTCTGGTGCTGGTGGACGGCCGGATCGCGGAACAGGGCACCCACGCCGAACTGATGACCCGGAAAGGCTTTTATGCCTCCGGCTGGGAAGCCGCGTGACGGATCGGCTCAGGCCGCATCCATCCATTCCCTGAGCTTTTTCTCCCGGTCAAACCTTTCACGAACCTCGGGATCCCGGCGGATCAGTCGCCAGATGAACGGACCGTATCGGATCGCCAGATCTTTCAATCGCACCAGATAAAACGGATATATCCTGGCTGTATCACCCGGAACGCGGTACAGGTCTGCCAGCGTTCCGCGATCGGGAAACACCCGGCGGAATCCCCGGGCGATTTTCCGCGGGAATCGCATTCTTCGGCACAGGTCCATCAATCCGTCACTCACCGGTTGACCGGTCCAGCCCCGGTCGAACACCTGATCCCGGGCATCCGAAGCGATCGACGGATTGAAATCAATCGGTTGCAGATCGCGGAGAATTCCCTCCGGCACTTCCGCGCCGATCAGATCTCGTGCAAGGTGCAATGTCAGGAATACCGGTTTGCCAATGTTCCATTCGGTGGCACGGCGATGCAGCTGATTCCAGTCGATATCGGTTCCGTAATGCCGTATCGATTCCGAAATGTCACTCAAGGATTTCAGTCCGGAATGCAGCCGGTGATGATAGGCGAAGTGCAGGCTGAGATGAACGAGAAGATCCTCCGGGGAGAGAACCAGCGTTTCCGCCCCGGCGATCGTTTCCCGGGCGGCCCGGGACCATATCGCGTCCAGATCGATCCTGAATCCGGAATCGGCTGATTCGATGGTGAGATGCAGTTCACATATTCCACCGTGTTCGGCGTGTAAATAGGTAACGGGTCTGGTTGGTTTTCGATGGTGAGTATAATGTTTGTTGGATTGGAAACCGAGTTGGGAAAGGAGCGAACCGACCGGATCCAGATCGGCGGGACGGATCAGAAGATCCAGATCGACCATCGGGCGGAGCGCGATATTCCGGTAGACGCATTCCGCCAGATGTGCGCCCTTCAAAACGATCACCGGGATGTTGCCGGTCCGGCATTTTTCAAGTATTTCGGCCAGAATCCGATATATCCTCACGTTCCGTGCGGCACAGGTCATATATGCGGACCGGAGCTGTTTTCGGGTGGAATCCGAAAAAAGATCCAGAGATCCGGTATCCTGGAGTTTGTGGTAGACAAGCGGCATGATCCCGTGATGAGCGCATACGCTCAGGAAAGATTCGGATCGGGAATCGGTCAGGGCAAGGGAGTCTGAATCGAAAGCGGATCGTTTTTTTTGATTCAAAATATCCAGAATGAGCTGTTCCGATGTATCCATCAAACTTCCCCCTATCCGGTTCCGAACAGGTTCCCCCGATACACACCGACAGTGTAATGAAAGAAATGGGATGCGGCAATCAAAGCCGGATTGTGATTCCAGGAAAGAGTGATGCGTCGCGGAAGTTGGAGTTTTGTTGACACCGATCGTTTGAATTGGCTAGTATGTTATTTAATGGGGGAGTGTCGAAACCTGAATGAACTGGGGTTTTTTACCCGATAAGCATTTGAAGAAATAACGGCAAGGAGAGAGAAAATTATGAAACCTGTGAAACATCCGTACGCGCCGATTGTCACGCTTTTCCTGGCGATCATGGTTTCCCAGCCGTCAGCGCTGGCCATTCTCGATACCCGGGTGCCGGTTTCCATGACCGACACATCAGACGGATCTTCGAACGTCGCAGCCGTTCAAACGGACAACGGCGTGTATGAAGCTTTCGTGCCGCTGGATTCATACGATGAAAGCCGGTACCAGCAGTACAATTTCGATTTTGCGCTTCCGGATTACGAAAATGTGATCATTCAGGCCGTCGATATGACCTTCAACTGGTATGAAGGAAAGATGGATGCCGCCAAGTTGGAATTTTACGATTCCGTCAATGCTTCCGTGAGTTTTGATATGACCACCACGAACTCCGACAACACCGAAATCACTTATACTCCGGACGCTGCTGCGCACATCGATTCGGCTGCGGATGTCAACGGCATGTACATCCGGTTTCTGGCCGATAAAAGCTCCGGAGGCGGCTGGCATTGTGATGTGGATTTTGTTCAGGTTTCAGTCATGTATGACATCGCGGTACTGGTTGAACCGGATCTGACCACTTATTCAGGGGTAGGTTTTACCCGGACGTATGCGCACCGGCTGCGTAACGACAATGTTGCGGCCACTTTGACGCTCTCCGCCGTTTCGGACCAGGGTTGGACGACCCGGATTTACCATGACCTGAACGGTGACGGTGATCTGGACACAGGCGAACCCCAGATCACCACGCTGGGAGCCCTGGCGTTCGAGGAAATCTTTGTGCTGGTTCAGGTGGATATCCCGTCCGGAGCCGCGTCCGGAACCGAAGACATCACCACACTCACCGTAACCAATCCCGTATCATCCAAATCGGGTACAGCCTATGACACGACCATCATCACCGGCCTGGGAACAGTCATCAAACCGGATTACTCCACGAACCAGAAGATCGGCACAACGGCTTCCTATGCACATGTGGTGTACAACACCCTGACAGTGTCCGACACGATCGGACTGACCGCGGTTGCGGACCTGGGCTGGACAAGCCGGATCTATGCCGATACGGACATGGACGGCGTCAAGGACAACAGCACGGTCATCGCCCAGGTCATCGTTGCCGCCAACATGTACACCGGTATCGTGGTGGAAGTCGATGTTCCGACTGGCGAGAGTTTCATCGTGAATCATACCACGGTAACCGCGACGGGAACCCAGAACTCCGAAACGGCGGTGGACACCACTCAGGCCACCCTGGCCGAGATCATCATCGACGGGGTCATGGACGACATGTATCTGGCGCCGTTTGCCTTTATCCGGTTCTTTAATTACGGGCTGGATCCCAACATGGCATCCGGGGAGCTTCGTTTTTTGACTTACAATGATGTTTTATACATTTATTACCGCCAGCATTGGCAGATCAACGACAACACGTACGGCGTAAATCGCCACCCCAGCTGGGGCGGTCAGACCCACCCGTTCAGTTCCCTGGTGGGCAGCGATCACACCGAATTCGTGTTCTATGACGAAAGCGGCGATGTGCGTCTTCAGTTCTATTGCGACTACATCAGTGAAGTTACCCCTTCCGAAAAATTCAAGGCGGGATATGACTGCCTGGGATTTTCCGGCGGGGACGGGTTGATGGTCCTGAACAATACGCCCTATACGGACCCGGCGCTCGACCAGATGATGGAATTCGCCTGTTCGGCGGCTTACAACGTAAATTACTACACCAGCACGGTCGGCGGGACACCGATCGTGTCCTGTCCCGGCGGAGATGTTAATCTGCTGGAAACCAACCCGCCGATCGATCTGTATTACAATGTCCTGTGCCCGAACGCTTCCGAGTTCCAGACCATGTATGCCATCGAGATGTCGATCCCGATCGATGCGTTTCCCGAGGAACCGATCGTGAACATCGTGGCCCGGGCGCACAATTCCCCGGCCAAGGTTGCGGAGGATACCCCGCAAATACCATCTTCCGCATCCATCGGGGATTTCGTCTGGTACGACTGGGATGCCGACGGCATCCAGGATTTTGGCGAACCGGGTATTCCGGACGTGCGCGTCTGGCTGTTCTGGGACCGGAACGGCGATGATGCGTTCACATTTGAAGAAATGGTGGGAGTGACCTTCACGGATGGCAGCGGACTTTACCTTTTTGAGGGCCTTCCGGCAGGCGATTTTTCGGTTCAGGTGGATGAAACGACCATTCCCGGCGGGTTTGTCCGGACGACTTCATACAATCCCTACATCCTCTCCGACGATATTGCCGGAGCGGCCCGGGGCGCGCTGGGACCCGACGAAGACTGCCTGACCGCCGATTTCGGATACGATGTTACCGGCGGCGTGATCGGGGATTTCGTTTGGTTCGACACCGATCAGGACGGGATCCAGGACAACGGCGAACTGGGTATCGGCGGGGTGACGGTCGATCTGATCGACGTAGCTACATCAACCGTCATCGCCACAACCACAACGAATTCGATGGGCAAATATTATTTCACCGGCCTGTCAGCCGGCGCTTATCTGGTGGATGTCACCGATACGGCGGGTGTTTTAACCGGACACACAAAATCGGACGGTCCCCAGAGCAAGCCGGATCCGTGCCAGGTCGCCATCCCCGCGGACGGGGTCTATCTGGATGCCGATTTCGGCTATTACACGGAAGTCTACGGACAGCTCGGCGACATGGTATTCTGGGATCTCAACTGGGATACGGTTTACAACGGGTCCGACATCGGAATGGACGGGGTTACCCTCAGCATCTGGAAAGACGTCAACGGGAACGGAATCAAGGACACTCAGGATGCATTTCTGGGATCCACCATCACCAACTCAGCCGGCGTTTACGGTTTCAGCGGTCTGGATGTGTCAACCGAAGGGATTCAGTACATCGTTCAGGTAACCGATGCGTACAACCGCCTGGAAGGCCTGTCGAAATTCTATCCGGGAGCTTATCTGCTGTCACTGCTGACCACTGCCGATCCGGTGGACCTGGATGTGGATTTCCCCTATGTCGGTGCGGGGATCATCGGGGACCGGGTGTGGAATGATCTGAATCAGAACGGCATACAGGACGACGGGGAACCCGGCATTGCGGGCGTCACGATCGAGATCTATCGTGGCGATTTGTACGCCCAGACGGAAACGAACGGCACCGGAAACTACCTGTTCTACAACCTGCCGCCGAACGATACGTATACTGTCGTTGTCACCGATGACTACGGGATTCTGACCGGGTGGTCGATTTCCCCGATCGGCGCCGGCGGGGATCCGGCACTGGACAGCAACGATCCCTCGGGAAGTTCTACCACGCTGAACAACACCAATAACTTCAGCGATATCATGCTGGATTTCGGTTTTTACAGCAACGAGGTTTTCGGATCCATCGGGAATTACATCTGGAATGACGACAATTACAACGGCCTTCAGGATGAGGATCCCAGTTACGGGCTGGATAATGTAACGATTGAATTGCGGGATTCAGAAGGTCATATCCTGGGGACCGACATCACCTCGGGCGGCGGTTATTACTCGTTCATCGGTCTGCCCGTCAGCCCGGTGGGGACCGATTACAAGGTGGTCATCACCGATCTGAACGGCGTGTTGACCGGGAGCCGGATGACGACCAGCCCGTCGCTGCTGGAGGTCACCCTGACTACCGCCGCTCCGGATGTGGACACGGCGGATGCCGGTTTCTGGTGGGGCACCACAGCGGTCATTTCCACCTTCAGCGCCTACAATGATTCAGGCCGGACCGTGGTGCGCTGGGAAACCTGTTCGGAAGTGGATACAGCCGGATTCTTCCTGCTTCGGGAGGATCCCGGGACTGGAGCATATGTTCCCGTTCACGATCAGATACTGACGGCTCTGATCGGGTACCCCCAGGGAGGCGTTTACCGGTTCGTCGATGAATCGGCCGATCCGGCAGACATGCACAGTTACAGACTGATCGAAGTGGAATCCTCGGGCACCCGAACCTTCGGCCCATTCACCGTCCTGGCGGATGGTTCCGCCCAGAAGGTTCAGGAGCAACACAGGGAGAAGCCGATAGCACAGCAGTATGATGCCCGTCCGCACTCGCTGCCGCTCGAACAGATGGCACGCCTGGAATCCAGGAAGGAAGTAGCATCCGGCATCCGGCAGATCAGCGGCGAGGTCGATTCGGTCCGGATCGGGACCCGCGAAAGTGGCCTGGTTTATCTCGATGCCGCGGACATCCGGGATGCTTATGGTTCGATGGCGGCCGATCCGCAGTTCGTGGAGAACATGATTCTGGATGGCCGGCTGAAGCTGACCAGTCAGGGTCAGGAGTTGGCCTGGTTCACACCGGACGAGAATCCCGGATCGGGCATCTGCTTTTATGCCCCCCGGGTTGACTCAATCTATACGAACGAAAACGTGTTCTTTGCCGGGGAGGGAACATCCCTGCTCATGCAGACGATCACCGGTGAGGGACCAGAACCGGTTTCCGGAGATATAACATTCACCGATACGGTTCACTTCGAGGAGGATGCCATCTGTCTGCCGGCGATATTCGGCGATCCGGAAGGCGATTACTGGGTCTGGAACAGCGTCACTGCCGGCGCGGCGGCAACAACCTTCGATCTGTGGACGGATGGAATCGCCCGGAACGAGATGGCAACCCTCACCGTTTATCTCAAAGGATATACCGAAATGCAGGCCGATCCCGATCACCATGCGGTAGTGAACCTGAATGGAATGGTAATCGGTGAAGCCACGTGGAACGGCCGGGAACCTTACACGCTGACCATCCAGTACATCGACCAGAACATTTTCAACGACGGATTGAACACCCTGTCCGTTTCGGGAGTTTTGGAAAGTGGAGTTTTATACAGTATCTTCTGCCTGGATTCGTTCGAGATCACATATGAGCGGCGCTTTGAAGCGGTGAACGACCGGCTTGTGTTCCGGGCGGATGAGAATCCTGTCGTGACGGTTTCAGGTTTTACCGGCCCCCAGATCCAGGTGTTGAAAATCTCCGATCCGGCGGATCCGGTGCGGGTATTCGCCACGACCATAGATTATGAAGGCGGCACCTACCGGGTGAGTTTCGTTCCGGAATCGCCCCAGGCGGAATATCTGGCATTGACTCCGGATGCGGAACGAGCGCCCGAATCAGTTCAGGGTATTCGGATGCCGGGATTGGCGGGTTTTGCCGATTCTGCGGATATGATCATGATTTCTCCTGCGGAATTCTGGGAAACCTCCCAGGTTTATGCCGAATACCGGCAAAGCCAGGGATACTCCGTTCAGGTTTACCGGCTGGAAGATATTTTCAATACTTTCAGCGACGGAATGTATCATCCCGGAGCGATCCGGGACTTCCTGGCGCATGCATATCAGTCCTGGCCGCAACCTCCCCGATACGTGTTCCTGGTGGGCAACGGCACCTATGACTACCGTAATATCTACGGGTACAACGACAATCTGATTCCCGTGATGATGGCGGCGACACCCCATGGATTGTTCGCCTCGGACAACCGTTTCGCCGATGTGAATGCAGATGGCCTGCCTGATATGATCGTCGGGCGGCTGCCCATTTTGCTGGAGGGCGAGTTGAGCGCATATCTGGATAAAGTCCGGAGTTTCGAAACCGGCGGTGGTTCGTGGACAACCAGGGCGATGCTGGTGGCGGACGATCCGGACCTGGGAGGGGATTTCCCCACAGACAGCGACGCCCTGGCGGCATTGTTCCCCGGTCATTTCGAAATCGAATATGTCTATCTGTCCGAGATGCCATTGAGTCAGGCCCGGGAACGAATCCGGACGGCTTTGGACGAGGGGGTATGCCTGTTGAACTACTACGGGCACGGCGGTCTGGACCGTTTGGCGGCCGAAGGGCTTTTGACCACCCGGGATGTCGGAATTTCCGAGGGAATCAACAATACGGACAGACTGCCGGTGATGACCGCCATGACCTGCGTAGTCGGGAATTACGCCGTTCCCAGTATCATCACCCTGAGTGAGGCATTGCTTCTGAAGAGTGGCGGCGGAACGATCGCACTGTGGGTTCCAACGGGACTTTCGGTACAATCCCTCTCCAGAACACTCGACGAAGCCTTCTATAACGCGGTATTCGCATCGGGACAGTCGATTGTAGGCGAGGCGGTCAATCAAGCCTATGGTACATCCGGCGTATCCGGATTCATGATCGACATTTACCACCTGTTGGGTGATCCGGTCATTCAGCTGCACTGAGAATCAGGTAATCCGGCACTGGATTCAATCCGGTGCCGGAGCCGGGGATGTACACTATGAGAATGGATCCGACAAGAGGGAGGGATATCTACCGGAAAAAGGAGCATGTCGTAGTGCGGGAGATTGCCGGGGAAACCCTCCTGGTTCCAGTCCGGGGTAGGTTGGCCGACATGCAGCGGGTTTTCACCCTGAACGGGATGGGCAGATACATATGGGAGAATCTGGACGGTCAGCGGGATCTGAGTGACATCGCGGACAACATCCGAGGTGATTTCGAAACGACGGGAGTGGATTCCGAGACTGACCTGATTCAGTTTATCGATGATCTTCAGAAGGCGGAACTGATCGAAAAAGTATCATGAACACGCTATGCAACCAACAGCCCCCGATGGCGGACAGAACATTTCTGGCCCGGTTTCACCGGAAACTGATCGATGACCGGGTTCCGCTGACCGGCAGTTTCGCGCTGACTCACCGGTGCAACCTCAACTGCGTGCACTGCTATCTGGGAGATCACCGCCGGGCGGTTTTGGAACCGGAAATGGACACATCCCGCATTCTATCCGTACTGGACGAGATTGCTGAAGCCGGCTGTCTGTTTCTGGTTCTGACCGGTGGAGAACCGTTGCTCCGGGAGGATTTCTGCCGTATTTACACTCATGCCCGGGAGCGGGGTCTTCTGGTCAGCGTCTTCACCAACGGCACCCTGATCTCGGATGGTATTGCCTCTCTGTTTGCAGATCGATCGCCCCAATGTGTCGAAATAACACTCTATGGAGCCGTTCCGGAAACGCACGAGCGGATAACCGGAGTCGGCGGGTCCTTCCGGGCTGCCGTCAGCGGGATCGAAACGCTCCTGAAATACCATGTCCGGGTCAAGCTGAAAACAATATTGATGCGGCAGAACCTGGGGGAGTTCGAAGATCTGGAAGAACTGGCCGAATCCTATGGGATCGGCCTGCGGCACGATGCCATGATATTCCCGCGGTTCAACGGCGACCGATCTCCCCTGGATCTACGTATCGACGCCAGAGAAGCGGTGGATGTAGATCTGGCGAATCCTGACAGACGGGATAAATGGCTGGAATTTTTCCTGAGAACCCGAAACACCCCGTTCAGCAACCAGCTGTACCGATGCGGGGCCGGGGTGACAAATTTTCATGTCGACCCGGCCGGCATGCTGCAACCGTGTCTGATGATGTCCGGAATTCAATACGATTTGAACAAGGGTCGCTTTATCGACGGGTGGAACGGGTGTATCGCGACCCTACAGACTCGGAAAGCACCCGTCAGGTTTCCGTGTAACACGTGTTCGTATCGTCCGGTATGCGGTTTTTGCCCTCCGTTTTTCAATCTGGAGAGCGGATCGGAGACCGTTATCTCGGATTTTCTTTGCAAAATGGGTCAATATCGGTATCATTCACTGGAACGAATGGCATCGGGAGGAAGTCGGAATGCAGTCATCGAGACCATCCAAGAACGATAAACGTCAATATGAAAAACCCCGGTTGAGTATCATCGAACTGGTTGCGGATGAAGTGCTGGGTGTCGGATGCAAGTTTGCAGACAGCGGTACGGCGCCGCTGGATCCCTTGTCATGCGTCGGAGCCGGCTGTTCCCAGCCCGGTTCATGATCCGCCTTATCGCTGCACCGGATACCGGCTGAGATCAGATGCCGAAAAATGAACTGACCGATGTCACGCCCCGCATCTTCGCTTCGTCGGTCTCTGCTTGAAATCGCGCACATCCGGCTGGATATCCAGTCCGAACTCCCGATCCTGATCGATCCATCGAATAAATCATACCCGGCATTCCGCATGCCCGGGCCGGGCAGTCCGCTCGGAAAACGGATTCCGGTCAAATTGGTGCCCGACCGGTTTCCGACTGTCCGGCAGGACCGGAGAATATTCTTCAGCGGTTCAGCCTGGTCGGTCTATCGTGTCCGTGATGCGTATCTTTTGTGCATGCAGCCGGAATCATTCGACGAACCGCTGTGGATCGCCGCATTTGATCCGGGATTCGGTGTAATCCGGGTATACTGCAGCCGGAAGATCATCGAAGAACATGACCGGCAGCGTTGGATTCTTAATCCGGTTGTATATCCGCTGGATCAGCTGATGATGATGAATATCCTGTCGCAAAACAGGGGATTGATCATTCATGCAGCGGGAGTTCTGATCGACGGGGAGATCTATGTTTTCCCGGGCCGGTCGGGCGGCGGAAAAAGTACGCTGTCCCGGGCTTTTCTGGGAGCGGATGGAACGGTCGTGTTGAGCGACGATCGGATCATCATCCGGAAATCCGGGAACGGTTATCAGGCGTATGGAACTCCCTGGCCCGGCGAACTGGGATGTGCCTGCAGCCTGGGCGGGAATCTCAAGGGGATCTTTTTCCTGACCCGTGCCCGGACCAATCGGATCGAAGCTATTTCCGCACCGGAAGCACTGAAGGCGCTGCTGCCATGCGTGTCAATCCCCTGGTACGATGACAGGGTGTTCCCATTGATCATTGAGACCTGTAGCGATCTGCTGGCGCGGATTCCCTGTCACCGGCTTCACTTTCAGCCCGGCAATGCCGTTGTCGAAACCGTAACCGAATATGCTCGTTCATGAAATCTACAGCCCGGGAACCGAATCCGACCGGATCATCCGGTGCGATGCCGACCACCTCGAACTGATCCGGGAAATCTTGGTGGATGGTTCAAAAGTGCGGATACAGGCCACCGGCCGGAGCATGGGGAGATTGATACGAAGCGGCGATATCGTGACGCTGACGAAAGTATCCGGCGAATCGCTGCAACGGGGAGATATCGTTTTCTTCAGAACGCAAAATGACGGTCTGTTCATGCACCGGGTCGTTGAAATCGAACGGCGACCGCCCGGCGTGACTCAAATCCGGACGATGGGGGATTCCCTGGGCGGCCCGGATGAACCGGTTCCGCAAAGCGATATTCTGGGACGCATCATTCGAATCGAAAAACCGGTTTCCGGGCAACCATCCCGCCACATCGATCTCCAGTCGTTTCCATGGCCTTTCATCAATCGATGGTTTTCGGTATTCCGGATTTTCTCATACCGGGTAAAAAAGGGAATCGCCACGGCACGCAAACGTCTTCTCCGATAGCTCGGCGATAAAATCGGCCGGATTTGACCTCCCGCGGTCACGTCTGATAATGGATTGGGAGTTTCGAATGACGTTTCATTCCGGGAGGTGGCTTTTGTGGAAAAATTTTAAATGGAAATTGTTGACGGTATTGCTCCTGGTTCTCCCGCCGGTATCCGCCGGACAAAGTGATTTAAAACAGTTTTTCGATAGGGAGCTGACCAGCCGGGTGGAGACCTTTACTCTGGATAACGGATTGCAGTTCCTGCTGCTGAGACAACCCGAAATTCCCGTGTTTTCGGCGGTTGTTCTGGTCAAGGCGGGCGGCGTGGACGAGCCGCGGGGAAAAAGCGGAATCGCCCACATGTTCGAACATATGGCTTTCAAGGGAACGACGTCGGTGGGGACGGTGGATTTCGAGCTGGAAAAACCGGCTCTCGAGCGCATCGAACGACTCGGATATGACCTGACCCGTCTGAGAAAAGATCATCCGGAGAATACGGAACAGATTGCAAACCTGTCCGCAGAACTCAAAACCGCCCAGCAGACACACGACACCCTGATCCGCAACAACGAATTCTCGCAGATATACGACCGCAGCGGTGCCCGTTTCATGAACGCCATGACCGGCCCCGACCAGACCATGTACATCGTCAAACTCCCCAAAAACCGCCTGGAACTCTGGGCCAGAATGGAAACGGACCGCCTCATGAATCCCGTTTTCCGCCAGTTTTACCAGGAACGGGAGGTGATCATGGAGGAACGCCGGATGGGCGTGGACAACTCGCCTTCCGGACAGTTATGGGAGGAATTCCAGGCGGCGGCGTATACGGCACATCCCTATGGGGACCCGGTGATTGGCTGGATGAGCGATATCCAGGGTCTCACGATCGAAGATGCCCGGGCGTTCCATGCAACCTACTATGTCCCGTCCAATATCGCCGTGGCCGTGGTGGGTGATATCGAACTGCAGGAATTGAAACAGGTGGCGCTGCGCTATTTCGGAATAATCCCCGCCGCACCCGAACCCCGGCGCAATATTCCGGATGAACCCGAGCAGGTGACGGAACGCCGGGTGAAACTCGTGAGGGATGCCAAACCGGCTCTCATGATGGGCTGGCACGCGCCGAAATACCCCTCGGATGGCGCTTGCGCACTGGAGGTGGCGGCCCGGGTGCTGGCACAGGGTCGGACATCGCGGCTTTACAAACGGCTGGTAATGGATGAAAAGCTGGCATCCGGCGTTTCCGTGGGCAACTTCAACCTGGCCCGATATCCGGCGCTGTTCACCGTTCAGGTCGATCCAGTCAGGGGGGAAGACTGGCAGAGAATCCGGGATGCCGTTTTGGAGGAGATCGCCCGTCTGTCATCCGACCCCCCGTCGGACAGGGAACTGCTGAAAATGAAAAAATCCATCGTGGCGGAATTTCTCCGCAGCATCGAACGAAGCATGTTTCTGGCCATCCAGCTGGCCTATTACGAAAAAATCATGGGCAACTGGCAGATCATGGGCCGGTACCTGTCCGATATCGAGGCGGTCACGGCGCAGCAGGTGGCCGATGCCGCCGCGACATATCTGAAACCGGGACATTGCACCACCGGGGTTCTTGTGGGCGGCGAGGAGAAAAATCGATGAAAACGAGCATTCCGATCCTGTTGATCGCCGTTTCCGGCCTCTGCATGGCTCAGACCCTTCCGGCACCCGATCAGATCGCTTGCGAACCCATCGAATTCAACCCGCTGCATCCGGCGCATATTACATTTTCGAATGGGTTGGATATGTGGATGCTGGAGGACAAATCGCTGCCCCTTTTATCCGTTGTCGTGAATGTCGGTGTGGGGCACGAAATGGATCCGGAAGAACGTTTCGGTCTGGCGGAGATGACGGCTCAGATGATCGTCCAGGGCGGGTCGAAATCGAAATCACCCAATACGGTGGACGATCTGGTCGACACTCATGCCATTCGTCTGTCGGCCGGATGCGACGCGCGCGGAACCCAGATCCGGCTGTGGTGCATGTCACAGGATACAGAAACGGCCCTGCCGCTTCTGGCGGAACTGCTCCGGACGCCCGGCTTTGACAGCTCCCGCAAGGAATTCGTCCGCGAATCCATCGCCGCACAGATCCGGCAGTTGAGGGATTACCCGTTTTTCGAAGCGTTCCAGACACTCACGTCATTGCTCTACGGGAATAACCATCCCGTGGCCCGGCTGCCGTCGGAAACGGAACTGGGGCAGGTGACCCGGGACGATATGGTGACCTTCCATCACATCTATTATCAGCCGGATATCACGCGGATCGGCATCGTTGGTGATTTCGACCGGGCGGACATGAGACGGCGGATCGAAACCTTGTTCGGATCCTGGAAAGGCTCCGCCGGAGAATTGATGCAGCCCCGCCCGGCCGGACCGGACTACCGGCCCAATCATGTCTACATAGTGGACAAGCCCGGCACACAGGCGGCACTGGCGATCGGGCACCTCGGCCTGCCGCCGAAGAATCCGCATCATTACAATCTGGAACTGTTCAGCCGCATTTTCGGCAGCAGCGGATTTTCATCGCGCCTGATGCAGAAGGTCCGCACGGAACACGGGTACGCCTATACCGTTTTCGGAGGTTTCAAAGACGAACTGCCGGTGGGCAAATTCGAGATCGGCTGCCAGACGCAGATCGCCACCGCCGCCGACGCCGTCCGGGTCGTCCTGGATATTTTATCGGACATGCGGACCCGGCCGGCAACCGAGCCGGAACTCGACCAGGCGAAAACCGCCATCGAAAACTCCTTCATTTTCAATTTCGAGCGGCCGGCGTTCATCATCGAGCGCTTGTTCCATCACCTGGATATGGGTTTTAAGGCGGATTACCTGGATACCTATCTGGAACGGATCCGAAATGTGACGCCCGAAAGCATCCTCAGGACCGCGAGCGCTGCGATCGATCCGGATAAGCTGGTGGTAGTAGCCGTCGGACCGCAGGAGGCGTTGACGGCGGAATTCGCCGAACTCGGCTGGCCAGTCGTGACTGTGAAGGATGTGATCTCGACACCGGTTCAATGATTTTTTTCGGTGTGGTCTGAATCGAGATCCAGAAGCCTTGCATCTTCAATTCAAACAGCGCTTCGTATGGAAAATCCGATCGGTACCGACTTGAAAGTTGAACATTTAAATCTGAATCCATACAATATCCGGCGCCCGATTCGCGTCTGCAACCGGAGAATTCCCGCACATGCCGGATCATTCGAAAGTGAACATCGCGACAAGCCGCCCGGATTTTCAGGGCGAGAGCACGCATCCCTCGGATATCGATTCCATCCGGACGAACATTCCGTGCCAGTGGGCCTGCCCGGCGGGGACTGATGTTCCGGGATACATCGAAGCCATATACAGCGGAGACCATGCCGGTGCCTATGCCATCAACCGGAGTTGCAACATGCTGCCGGGTGTTCTGGGTCGGATCTGCTCCCGACCCTGCGAAGATGTCTGCCGGCACGGGGAGATCGGTCTGGGTGAACCGGTTGCGATCTGTCATCTGAAGCGCTTCGCAGCGGATCACGCACCCGGAGAGCAGCTTCTCGCTTCTGTCATGTTCCCCGAATCCGGGAAGACCGCCGGTGTGGTGGGAGCGGGACCCGCCGGGATCGCCGCTGCCCATACCCTGTCGATTTTCGGGCATCGTGTCACCCTGTACGACGCATTTAATGAACCGGGCGGCATGATGCTCTACGGGATACCGGATTTCCGTCTTCCGCGGGATATACTGAATCGGGAGATCCGGAACCTGCTTCGGATGGGCATAGAACGGATCATGGGCGTCCGGCTCGGGAAAGAGCTCACGGTCCGGCACCTCCTGGACAAACACGATGCGGTCGTCCTGGCCATGGGTTGTTACCGGCCGAGAATGCTGGGTATCCCGGGAGAAAACCTCCCGGGTGTCTTCGCAGGCCTGGATCTGATGATGCGCGTCAATGGCGGCGAAACACCCCGGATCGGTGATACGGTCCTGGTGATCGGGGGCGGGTTCACGGCGATGGATTGCGCGCGAACCGCCCGGCGTTTGGGGGCGAAAAACGTTTCCATCTGTATCCGCAACGTCGCGGAAGATCTGACGGTCACGAAGGATGAAATCCGGGAAACAAAGCGGGAAGGCATCCGGATCGCGAGCTTGGTTTCATCGACTGAAATGATCGGGACGGACCGGGTGAAGGGAGTGAAATTCAAACGCAACCGCTTCGGCGGGGCGCGCGGCAGCAGTCGTTCGGTCGTCCCCATTGAAGATTCCGATTTTGTCCTGCAGGCAGATTCGGTTATCTCCGCCATCGGACAGAAACCCTGGCGTGCGGATCTGGGTCCGGATCTGCCGGAAGATCTGCAATTCGATCTGGAAACCGGGCGATGCAGTGTGGAGCGGTTGTTCGGTGCCGGCGATTTCGTTCGCGGGGCATCCACGGTCATCGAGTGTATCGGGCACGGGAAACAGGTGGCGGAAATCGTGGACGAAGCAATCATGGGTCGGCGACGGCGGGAGAAAGTTGTTTGGTTTCAGCCGGCCGAAAACACCCATCGGAAGCGAACATGGGATTTCATCGAGCGGCAGGAAATGCCGGTTCTGGAAGTGACCGAAAGAATGGTCTCCCAGGATACGGAAGTCGAAACCGGGCTTTCCCCGGATGCCGGGCTGGAAGAGTCCAGGCGATGTTATCTGTGCCATCTGAGATACGAAATTCGCATTCCGGACTGTATCTTCTGTCGCTGGTGCATCGATGTGTGCCCTCGGAACTGCATTGAACTGACCGGTGGATTCGATTCCGGTTCCGATTTATCGGGAGAGACATGGAGGCCGACTACCCGTTGGAACGAGATCGCCGGGATTGTGATCGACAGCGAACGGTGCATCCGTTGCGGGGAATGCCTGCGGGTGTGTCCAACCCGATGCATCCATGTGTTCAAGGTCACACTGCACGACCGGATGCTGCCCGGAACACGGGAAGGGGAGAACTGATGCAGTCGGAGCATTACGTCATTATCGGAAACGGTCCGGCTGCCAACAGTGCCGCGGATATACTCCGGAAAGGCGATCCGGATGCGCGGATCACCCTGATTTCGGACGAGTTTTTTCCATATTACCACCGCCATCTGCTGCGCCATTATATCCTGGGAAAAAAATCAAAAGAGGACCTGATCGTCCGTCCGATTTCCTATTACAGGGAAAACCGGATCCGGCTGCGACTCGGGCAAAAAGTCGTCCGGATCGATCTCCAAACGCGGACGGTTTTTCTGGCACACATGGAAAAGGTCCACTACACGCGTCTGCTGATTTGCCTGGGCGGCAAACCAAGAATTCCGGAAATCCACTATGTCTATTCCGAGTATTTCACCGCGATCAAGACGATCGACGATGCAGAAGCATTCCGGGAACAGCTTCCCGGTATCCGCAGCATGGTCATTGTCGGAGGTGATCTGATCAGCGTCAAAATGGCGGCATCCTTTCTTGAAACCGGGATGAATGTCCGGTTCCTCATTGATGAGGACGCCTTCTGGCCGCTGAAGCTGGACGATGATCAGCGCCGGGACTTTACAGAACGATTGTCCGCCCGGGGAGCGGAAGTGATTTCGGGGGATGTTCTGGCCGGGGTTGAGCCGGAAACGGAAGGTGGATTCCGTGTGCGGACCCGCAATGGGCTGTCACTTTCGTGCGATCGAATCGGGGCATTTTTCGGGCTGATTCCGGATGTGGATTTTCTGGTGGGCAGCGGGCTGGATATCGACCGGGGTATCCTGGTGAACGAGTATCTGCAAACCCAGTTTGAGGGTGTTTATGCGGCGGGTGATTGCGCGCAGGTTTATAATCCGGACCTGAAAAACTACTGGGTTTCCATCGGCTGGGACAACGCACTCCACCTGGGCCAGATCGCAGCGCATAACATTCTGGGTTCAGACAAAACGGCGGATTTGCCGCCACTAAATCTGTTAAACAGCGATGGTGTCAAGGTTCAGACCGCATGGTGGCGGGATCTTTAAATTACCTTGTTTGAAAGGGAATAACAGGTGCCATTCCGGGATGATATCGTTATCAAGATATGCGGCAGCGCCGGTGACGGTTCCATCTCCGCGGTGGATATTCTGAACCGGGCGGCGGCACTGATGGGTTACCATATCCTGAACTTCGATTCCTATCCGGCGGAGATCCGGGGATTCGGAAAATCCGTCGGAACGACCCGGATCAGCCGGGTCCGCCCGTTGACTCCGGGAGACCGTGCCGATTGTTTGGTGTCTCTCAACGATCCCCACACCATCACTGAACTGCCGACCCTGAACGAGAGCGGCATTGTGATTTATGAAAACCGCCCGGGCAGTTTTCTCGAGGAGGACCAGGTGATCGCAGGATTCATCATGCCGGGCATGACCGGATACGGCGCACCGCTTCGGGACCTGTCGGTGACCGCGGTCCAGAGCGCCCGGTCGCGGAACATCATTTCACTGGGTATTCTGGCGGGTATATTCCGGATGCACCCGGATGGCTTCGAGGAAGCCATCCGGATACGGTTTTCGGGAAAAAAGGATTCGGTTGTCAAATCCAACATCAAGGCATTCCATCTGGGTCGAAAATATGCCCTGGATGAAATTGCAAAGCGGGATCAGATCGATTTCGGGGAGCAGCTTCTGGAGCGGCCCGGGGAAATATCCATCATGTCGGGAAATGAAGCTGTGGCGGAGGCCTGTATCGATTCCCGTATCCGCCTTTATGCGGGTTACCCGATCACGCCCGCCACCAGAATCATGGAGATTCTCGCCAAAACCCTTCCGGACCGGGACGGTTTGACGGTGCAGACCGAAGATGAAATTTCAGCCATCGGTCATGTCCTGGGTGCGGGATTCGCTGGAAAACGCGCGGTGACGGCCACTTCGGGACCCGGTCTCTGCCTGATGACGGAACTGATCAACTGGGCGGTCATGGCTGAAATCCCCGCCGTTGTGATCGATTGCCAGCGGGGTGGACCTTCAACGGGCCTGCCCACCAGGACTGAACAATCCGATTTGAATATCGCGGTATCGGGCGGCAGCGGCGATTCTCCCCGGGTAGTGCTGGCGCCTACGAATGTCGAAGAATGTTATACCCTGACACGGGAATCGTTCGAGATAGCCGAATCGTTCCAGGCACCGGTGATCGTCCTGCTTGATTTTTTCCTGGCCAACCGCATCGAAGACATCGATTCGAAACGATTGACCGGGGAATATCATGGGGAATTTCCTGGCGATCTGGTTCATTCCGGAAACGAACCGTTCAAGCGGTTCAAGCTGACTGAATCCGGGATTTCCCCCAGAGCTCTTCCCGGAATGGCAGGATTGCTTCATACGGTGACCGGACTGGAACACGACCAGAAAGGTATGCCCGATTATGAGACGAAAAACCACCGGGACATGACCGCAAAACGGTTCCGGAAAATGGAGACTCTGGCGCGGATATGGCGCGGTTCCGACCCGTTCGGCGATGACGGGGATCTGGATGCGGGTATTGTTTCCTGGGGTTCAACCGTGGGATCGGTGATGGAAGCGATCGACATCCTGAGGGGACAGGGTGTGCGTGCCGGCGGATTGTTTCCCCGGTTGATATGGCCTGTTCAGGCGGAACAGCTGGCGGCGTTTTCTCGGCGGAGCAGACAATTGTTTGTGGCGGAGATGAACTATTCGGGTCAACTGGCCTCGCTTTATGCGATCAACCTGTCCCGCAAATTCGGACGAATATGCGGTGTTTACGCCGGTCCCGTGCCGGTCCAGGATATCGTGGACGAAATTTTAAGGGGATTGCCATGAAACCTCTCTCTGATCCGATCTCCAATACCCGCGTCAAACGGGATCTCAGAGACACCCTGCATTCAGGGATTCTGGATTACCGCTCGGAAGCGCTCCCCACCTGGTGCCCCGGATGCGGTTACTACGGGATCACACATGGATTGACTCTCGCGCTCAACGAGATGAAAATACCCAATCAAAACCTGGTGATAGTCAGCGGAATCGGATGCGCTGGACGGTACCCGTTCTTTGTCAGGGGTTACGGTGTTCATGCGGTGCACGGGCGCGCTCTGCCGGTCGCCTGCGGGATCAAGATGGCCGATCCGGCTCTGACGGTGATCGCGGTCGGAGGTGATGGTGATGGACTGGGCATCGGCGGCGGGCACCTTCTGCATGCCATCCGGCGAAATGTGGATGTCACCTATGTCCTTTTTGACAATGCGATTTATGGGTTAACCAAGGGTCAGGCATCCCCTACAACTCCCCAGTCCCAGGTGACCAAAACGACTCCATTCGGCAATCCCGATGTTCCCATTCAGCCGATCCCGCTGGCACTGGCCTGCCGGGCATCATTCGTCGCAGGGGGGTACGCGGGCCTTCCGAAGGAACTGGTGGGGATTTTCCGGCGGGCTTTGAAACACAGGGGATTTTCATTTGTGGTCGTGACCACACCCTGCGTGACTTTCGACCGGGTGAACATCACCTATGATGGCATGCGGGACGCATGGTCTGAAATTCCGAAAACCCATCAACCGTCTGATTTTAAGGCAGCCGTGGAGCTGGCCCGGGATGCCCCGAGATTGTACGGAGTATATTATGAAGACAATCGTCCGGAATGGATGGAACTGCAGGGGACGTTGTCCGATCGATGAACCTGTGATACTCTGAGTATATGCCGGATCCATTGCCGCTCGAGGGGAAAACCGCGCTCATTACAGGCGGTGGGAACCGCCTGGGGAAGGCGTTCGCCGAGGCGTTGCTGGATCACGGCGCGAACCTGGCGGTGCATTACCGGTCTTCCCGGAAGGGAGCCGGGGAACTGGTCCGGAAAGCGCGCGCGTCAGGCCGGCGCGCTGTGGCCATCCAGGGGGATCTCGCCGAGCCGGAACAGTTGAATGTATTGTTCAACCAGGCGGTTGAAGTTCTGGGTCGGATGGATATTCTGATCAACAGCGCATCCATTTTTGAACGGAAAAAACCACTGCAGACCAGTCGGGAAGACTGGGAGCGGAACCTGGCGGTCAACCTGTCCGCTCCATGGCACCTATCCCGGCTTCTGGCGGATCATCTGGATGGGCGCCCGGGCGTCATTCTCAATATCCTGGACTGGAGAGCGTTCAGGGCGGATCCCGGGCATTTCGCCTATACCGTCAGCAAGGCCGCCCTGGCATCGCTGACCGTCAACCTGGCCCGGGCGTTCGCGCCCAGTATCCGGGTCAACGGGCTGGCACTGGGGGCGATTCTGCCCCCGTCCCACGGCGATTGGAATGAACAGGCTGTTTTGGGGAAAATACCCGCCGGCCGGCTGGGTTCGGTGCAGGAAGCGACCAAAACCATGTTGTTTCTGGTTTCGGGACCCGAATACATTACAGGTGACATTGTTCATCTGGACGGAGGCAGACGGCTGGTGTGACCGGACGACCGATTCAATTGATGACGGCATGTGCCTGCTGATGGTATTGAGGTGATCCATGCATGACGACAAGATAATCATCCGGGATCTGCATCTGCGGGCGATCATCGGCGTCAACGAATGGGAACGGAACAAAAAGCAGGATGTCATCCTGAATCTCGTTTTATACACCGACATGACTCAGACCGGGGAAACCGATTCGATCGAACACACGGTCAATTACCGGACCGTGACAAAGGAAATCATCCGGCTCGTTGAAGGTTCAAAACGCAGGACTTTGGAAGCCCTGGCTGCGGATGTGGCCGGAATATGCCTGTCGGTGCCCGCTGTAAAACGGGTGTCGGTACGGGTCGAGAAACCGGGTGCATTGCGGTTTTCCAGATCGGCGGGTGTGGAAATTGAACGGACAAAACAGCCGGATTGACGCCGCCTTCATCGCCATCGGATCGAATATCAACCCGGAACGGCATATTCCCCGCTCCATCCGGAGCATTCGAAGCTTGGGCAGGATCGTCCGGGTGGGTGGGTGCTATCGAAACAATGCAGTCGGATCTCCCGAACTGCCGGGTTTCGTGAATACCGCCCTGCTTCTTGAAACGGAACTCCGGCCCATGCTTTTGAAAACACGGTTGCGGGGAATCGAGAATGAACTGGGACGCAGGCGAACACCGGACCGGTTTGCCAGCCGGATCATCGACCTGGACCTGTGCCTGTACGGAATACGGGTGATTCAGACGGCGGAATTGACGCTGCCGGATCCGGATCTGCTCCGTTATGCGCACATCGCTCTGCCGGTCTCCGACCTGGATCCGGATTTTCCACATCCCGTAACATGTGAGCCTTTACGGATGATCGCCATGAAACTGGCACCCCACAACCTGCTGACATCCTGCCCGGAAATCGAAGCGGAAGTTCAAGAAATGCTGTTGGATTGACCGGCGGGAACGGAACAAGGGCCTTCCTTTCTGGTGTCCTGTGGAGCTCGAGTGCGTTTTATGGTAAAAAAAGATGGTTCCGGTCTTGTGTTGGCCTGAAAGTTGGGTCGGCCGGGGCGGAAGGAGATTGAAATGAAACAGATCGACAGCCGGATTTGCGGGGATATCTGGAGTTCATCCGAATTGCGGGACAGCCATCGGCAGCTGTGCCTGAAATTCGGCGGCCGGTTCAGCGGAAGCGACGATGCCGCGAAAGCCGCGAGATTTATCAAATCGAAGTTCACCGAATATGGGTTGGATAATGTCCGCCTGGAACCGTTCGACATGATCACATGGCAGCGCGGATCGGCTGTTCTGGAGATGATATCGCCGGTTGAGCGAATGTTCCCCTGTCTGGCTTTGCCGTATGCACCGTCCTGCAATCGTGAATTCGAACTGCTCGATTTGAAGATGTGCCGCGCCGAAGATGTGGAAACTCATGCGGACGATATCCCGGACAGGGCGGTCCTGGTGGATGACCGGAATCCGTCGAAAGGTCCCCATCTGCACCGGCTTCAAAAGTACCTGTCCGTCCTGAAACAGGGAGCCGGTGCGTTCCTGTTCATTCAGAATCCCCCGGGTATGCTGGCTCCCACCGGCAGCCTGGCGTTCAACCACAGGAAACCGGTCGACCAGACCATCCCCTCCGTCGGGCTGGCGAACGAAACCGCCCACGAAATTCGTTACTGGCTGGATCAGGGTCCGGTTCAGTTGCGTCTTCGTATGGACAACACCCTGGTTCCCGGTGCTGATTGCAATGTCATCGGCGAGCTGTCCGGCGATCATCCGGCGGAGTATTTAATTTTGATCGGGGGGCATTACGACGGGCACGATATCGCTCAGGGCGCTGTGGACAACGCCAGCGGCGTGGCCGTCGTCATGGAAATCGCCCGGGTCCTGGCACCGTTTCGGGAACATCTGAAGGGACGACTCCGGTTTATCCTGTTCGGCAGCGAGGAGATGGGTCTGGTAGGTTCTCATACTCACGTCCAAAAACACATCGATTCGCTGTCTTCAATCCGGTTTATGTTCAACCTGGATTGCGTGGGCAGCCCGGGAAACCTTCTGCTGATGATGCATCATGCATCCGAGTTGATCCAACCGTTTTCCAAATTGGCTGCTGAACTGCCGTCCGATATGGCCATCACCGAAAACCTTGTGCCCTTTTCCGACCACTTTCCGTTTTTCCTGCACGGCGTTCCAGCGGCATTCTGCTGCACACCGGGTGACGGCGGTCGCGGATGGGGGCATACCATCGCCGACACATTCGAGAAAGTTTCCCAGGAGACGCTCCAGCGGGTGGCTGCCCACCTGGCCCGGATGGTTCTGCGCGTGGATGCCATGGATCCCTGGCGCGGACGGCACCGGACTCCCGCGGAAGTAAAAAAAGAGCTGGAACCCTTCCCGGTGGAACCGTTGCTGCGTTATGAGGACCACTGGCCGTTCGAGTGACCCGGACATTTGATTTTTCGTTTAAACTCAAGTATAGTACTTTTTATGGGAAAAAGGCGCTATTTGTCAGGTGTTCTTCTGGCGGCAGTCATGGTCGTTTTGATCCCGTGCGATATCTGTCAGGGGCGAATCCTCAATGTCCCATCCGAGTATCCGACGATCCAGGCGGCCGTCGATGCCGCTCAGACAGGCGATGCTGTTCTGGTGGCGGACGGCACCTATTCCGGAGAGGGCAACCGGGACATTTTCATTGACGGCAAATCGATCGCCGTCATTTCCCTTTCACCCGGTCATGAAACCTGTATCATCGACTGCGGCGGCACCCTGGAGGACCCCCACCGTGGATTCAAAGTTTGGGAGAAAAACACGGTCATCAGCGGATTCGTCATTCAGAACGGCTTTGCGGACGACGGCGGCGCGATTTATTTGAGCGGTTCCGGAAGCGTGATCATGGACTGCACGATTCAGGATAATTATGCCATCTGGGATGGCGGCGGCATTGCCATGGAAGGCGGCAGCGAACCGGTGGAGGTTACCCGGTGCACAATCCGCCGCAACACGTGTCACGATCATGGGGGAGGCATATACTGCACGGGCCTGACCTGGATCATGGACTGCACGATTCAGGACAACTTTGCAATTTACGGCGGCGGGATATATGTGGGGGATCGCGGTTATCCGGAGATCATCGACTGCGATCTATCGGGGAATCACGCGCACATTTACGGCGGGGGTCTGGCATGCGTCGGTACGATCGAGCTGGTCGGAGTTGTCCGCGGATGCACCATCTCACAGAATCAGGTTCAAGGTTATATGGGTGGAGGACAGGGGGGTGGCATTTATCTGTCCCATTGCCGGATAATGTTCGAAAACAGCAGGATATCCGGCAACCTCGTTCAGTTCTGTGAACTTCTGGAATACGGTGGAGTGGGGGGCGGAATCAGCGCCATGTACTCCGATGTCGTCATGACGCAATGCGTCATTTCAGGCAATATCGCAAAGGGACCACCCGCGAATAGTACATCTGGATGGGGTGGAGGATTATTCGTCGGACAAGCCGACTGCAATTTAACCGGCACATTGATCGCCGGAAACTCCGCATCCTATCATGGCGGCGGGCTCTATTGCGGGACGGGTGGAATCGTTGCGGTCACCGGCACAACCGTGAGCGGTAATGTCGCTGTTATGGGATCGGGCGGCGTCCATTGCTCTGAGAACGGCGATCTCCGGGTGGCTGACGGCATTTTATGGGGCGACACGCCCGATGAGATCGGGGTGGAATCCGGGGCGGCGCCGGCAATCACGTATTCCGACATCCGGGGAGGATGGGAAGGAGAAGGCAATATCGATGCGGATCCGTTGTTTACGACCGGTCCGGACGGGGATTATTACTTGAGCCAGGTCGCGGCGGGGCAGGCCGGAGACAGCCCCTGTCTGAACCGGGGCAGCGCGCCGGCGGCGGAGATCTGTTTCACCTATGAAAATGATCCCGTCTGCCTGGATGAATGGACCACCCGGACCGACGAGATCCCCGATGCCGGCGCCGTGGACATGGGGTACCATTATTTGACGGATATCCCGGCGCCGACGCCCACACCGGTTCCGACAGAAACCCCCACCGCCGTGCCCACAGCGACGCCCACTGCGGAATGCGCCCAACTGGGTGTGACCCTCTGGATGCCGGCCGATTTCTATGCGCCCGGCGATCCCTGCGCCTGCACCGTGACCGCCTGCAATCCCGGTCCAACCGGTTATGTGGATGTGCCGCTGTTCGTGATTCTGGACGTGTACGGCGGCTTCTACTTCGCACCCGGTTTCAACGGATTCGACTATTACGAAATCGATCTATATCCCGGTAAAACGCCCATGGACATCGTACCGGAATTCGCCTGGCCCGAAGGCTGCGGCACCGCGACCGGAATCCTGTTTTACGCGGCGATGCTGCGGGACGACATGACCGCCGTACTGGGAGAATGGGATGTGATTTCCTTCGGATGGACAGACCGGTGATCCGGGTGAGCTTTAGTACCCTTCGCTTTCAAAACCTGTAATTCCACAACCCGTTGATCATGGATCCGATCGGATGAATTCCGTTATCGCTGCTTGTGAATCAATATGTTAGGCGCCATCAGATGAATCTGTCTGCCCCTGGTACGGATGTTGCGGTATCCGGTTGCGGACACTAAGTGTCGATGGGAGGAAACCGATGCAGCGTTCAAAAATAAAAACAACGGTCGGGTTTTTTGGGGGATTGTGCCCGACGGTCCGGCTGGCTGCCGCACTCTGGATGTTGATCGGCCCTTCGCTGCCGATTCAGGCCGGCCCGGACGACGAATATTCCATTTCCGGTACCGTATGGATCAACCGGGATATCGAACCGCTTCCGTATCCGGAGCTGGAGCTGAACGGGTCGGGATGGACCAAATCCGGGAATTCACGGGGCGAATATGTATTCGACGGCTTGGCACCGGGCGGTCCCTACCGGATCCGGATCCACAGCGATCCTGAGCCGGGGATGCGGTGGGCATTCGAAACGGTCGATGTCTACATCTCCTGGGACGATGTCGATAACGTGGATTTCTATATGGTGGAGGATGCTCCGACGCCCACGCCGACGGCGGAACCGGACCGGTACGCCATTTCCGGTGCGGCATGGAAAATACCGGACACACTTGGTTACGAGTATCCGGAACTGCGGCTGGATCCGGTCGGACGGACCGTGACGGGAGATGAAACCGGCCACTACCGGTTCGATGACCTTGAAAACGGAACATACCACGTGAAAATCCTGAGCGAACCGATCCAGGGATTCCAGTGGGAGCGGTCGCAGATCAGTGTGGAGATCGACGGGGCGGATGTTTCGGGCGTGGATTTTTATCTGATTCCGGGACCACCCCCGCCGTCCCCCGATCCCGGCGAGGAGCAATACCTCTCGGTGGAGATTGCCTTGCCGTCGGATTGGTTCCGTCATGAGGATCCGTTCTGGATCGAGGGCCGGCTGCACAACGATACCGATACCGGGTTCGGGCAGCTGCACGCGGTATTCCTTCTGGAGGTGCTGGGGACCTGCTATTTCTGGCCGGACTGGAACCCGCCGGATTACCGGTCGACACCTCCATTTCCGGCAGTTGGTGTGCTGCTTTGGCCGGGAATTACGATAATCGATGTCATTGAAGACGCGGTCTGGCCTTATACGGGTGAATCGTCTTTGACCGGTATCCGGGTTTACGGCGGCCTGCTGGATGCCGGTCTGACCCGCTTGGTGGGCACGCCCGGCTGTGCCGAATTCGGTTTCGGATCGTAACACCGATCAGGCGGGATTCTTCATATCCGGAAGCGGCTTCGATTCCGACCAGAGATGTTCGAACGAATGTTTCAGAGTCAGCACCAGGCTTTTTGCCGTCACGAGATAGGTTGTGTAGCGTTTCTGCTCGTTGTAGACGGTGAAAATAGCCCGTTCCGTGTCCAGGACAATGAACATCATCGGCAGTGCACCGTGGCACCGGCCCTGCTCACCGGCTGCCAGCATTCGTTTCATTCTCCGGTGTTCGGCGGGATCCTCCAGTACCGACTGCGAATAAAGGCAACGGACGGTCACGTTCCGCCGCATCAGGGCGATCTCGGCCTTATCCAGCTCAACAACTCTCTTCTGCAGGACTTTTCTGGGGGGTGTGGGGGAAACATGGACGGAAAGCATCTCCCGGTTCGTATTCCGGATCCAGTCCAGGACGAGGTCGACCTGGCTGAGCGTCAGGATTTCGATCCCCTCCGAGTAAAACGGCGTTTCATCCCGGCGTTTATATACGTACATCAATTCACTCAGATAGGTCTTGCTCGAACTCAGTTCCTTCCGCTTCTGTTCCAGGTCGGACTGGAACGCCCGGTCGGGCGCAACCGCGCTGAAATACTTGATCCGCCCCTTACTGCAGGTCACGAATCCGCGTTCCATCAGGCTCCTGAGCAGCGGGTAGACGTTCGGGCGGTGTATCCCGGTGAAATCGGCGATGTCGGCGGCTTTGGCCTGTTTGACGGTTAAAAGAAGCTCATACACCGGTATTTCCCGCTTCGAGAATCCCAGGCGTTTCAGTCTGTCCCGGATATCTTTGGATTGCATATGCCCCTCTTTTGTTTTAACTGACTATAGGATCCAAACCACTGGTGAATCTTATACGGTGAAACCGCTCTCGAGGGATTCCCGAAACGAAAAGGTACCCAGCCTTCCCCGATATGTACGATGCTTGCCGGAGAAGGCTGACGGGAGGAAAGCAGTTCACAATCCATACCCGAATTCGACCCGGTCGACCGTTCCAGTCACTCCGGTGATATCCGGATTCGTCAGGGCCCCCCAGAAACAGACCCCGGAGGCGCTCCCGGCATTCTCCGGCCAGGAAAACGCGGGGATCACGGAGATCCGGGTCGATCCCGGAGGATAATGGGAATAATAGAAATCCGGATATTTCTGCCAGGCGGGTCCGAACCAGAATGTGCCGGAAATGTCCAGTATCACGAATAGCGGATGATTCTCGATCGGTTCGTCCCCTGAGTTGCAGACCTCGGCATCCAACCGGAACAGGTCACCCGGAGTGTAATAAGCTTGCGACAAATCCAGACGAACACCGGTTTCGCTGCAATCAGGATGAGTCGGCGACGGCCTGGGCGTGTGGGTGGGCGGAAAGGCGGTCGATGTGGGTGGGATGGCGGATGTCCATGTCGGGATGGGCGGAAAGGTCGGGATGGACGTGAAGGTCGGAATCGGTGTCCGTGACGGCGTCGGTGTGACCGATGTCGCCGTGGGGGACGGGGGCGGCGGTTCGTACGTGATCAGCAGCCGCGGTGCGTGCTCTCGGGGACTGACGTTCCACCCGATGATCCATCCCCTTTTCGTGACGATGTTCGAGTAGTTGTACCCGACCTGCCCGAACGCCGTCCAGTTCCGCCCGAGCGATTGCTGAATGTGCGCGGCGGCGATCGTTCCCAGGTCCCACGTTTCGACCGCACGCGGCATGTCACCCATCGCGCAGACTTCGCTGTTCCAGATCGCCTGGTACAAAGCCTGAGCGCCGGCAGGCAGCGGATCCATGTCCAGGCAGGTGAACGCCAGGCTCATACTCATCTCGAAATACGTGACGATAAACCGGCACTGCACCCACGTGACCGTCGCCGTGTCCGGGATCGAGGACAGGTCGAATTTCATCCAGCCGACACGGTCGATCGTAGAGGGCGGATACAGCGTGATTTCCCGTTCGACCTTGATCAGACCCATGTCCGTTTTGCCATACTCGGTGCCGTCATAGGCGCAGTGCCCGGTGGCATAAGTGTACTCAAACGTTTCCGCTTCCTCGACAACGTCCATGTCACCGATCGGCACCCATTCTCCAAGAGAATTTCGGTGGTGGATTGGATATGGGGAAATTTCGGCGGTGAGGTGGCCGTTGTTGTTCCGGTAGTGCCGGGAAACGGCATCGCGCAGGGCGATGATTTCGACACCGGGCGCGGCTCTGGGATTCAAATCGATGAATCCCGAACAGTATTCCTCATTCAACGGGCGGCACGGGGTGGTGTCCGCCAGTGTGGAAGACGCCGCGAACATCGCAGCCGCGCCGACCGCCACAACGATTAACCATGTTCGGTATCGCATGTACTTCCCCTTACGGCAAGTTCCGCGAAGCCATTCCCCGCAGGTCCCGTTAGCAGGTTAAACAGAGAATGGACAGAAGTCAATGGTTGTCTTATAAAAAAATAAGACAACCATTTCCCATTCTTCACTGTCATCAAGAAATGGGGATACTCTGATAAAAAGTGTCATTTCGAGGAGCCTGCGACGAGAAATCTTACCAGATCCAACTTCCCCGTGTCATTTCGAGGAGCTTGCGACGAGAAATCTTACCAGATCCAACTTCCCCGTGTCATTTCGAGGAGCCTGCGACGAGAAATCTTA
>JAFGLW010000008.1 GCA_016927905.1 candidate division CSSED10-310 bacterium
ACACGCTCTCAGCCCCCGTCGCATAACGCTCCTACCGCAACATCCGCTCCGTCACCCGCTGTCTTTCCATCGAGTCCCCCAGGTTCCGGACCTCAACCAGTACATCCTCAGGCAACTTCAGAAGGTTCAGGATCTGGGAGACTCTCGCTCTTGAGACACCCATTTCCCGCGCCAGTTCCGATTGTGAAAGTGCTCGCTCTTGCATACGCTTCCGCCATTCCTGCGCCAGGAATAACGGGTTGCGGTACAGCTTCCGGGGTTTCTCTCCCCTGGATTTCAACCGGGTCATCTCCGGCAGGATGAACACCGCCTGAAAAGTTCTGCCTACTGGATGGTTCGGGGAGCTGAACACGTCAATAGGCAGAACTTCTGAATTCAGGGGTTCTGCCTTTATTTGTCATTATGTTTTGTTTCCGGTCGTTTACGCAGCGCACGAATCGATTCACGCATTTTTGCACATTCACGCAATTTCTCAATCCATGATTTGCTTACTCGGGATCGCTGCCATTTAGCCTGTCTCAGCAGCATTTCTCGAAGATCAGATTTCATTGAAACGCCTTTTGAACTCTATCCATTTCTTTGAGAGTCCATGCTTTTCTGCAAGTTCTGATATCTGTCCAGTCTCAGTCGCACCGGTTTCCAGCAGGGCGAGTATCCTGGCAAAATCCTTTGCTCTACCAACACTCAGTGCAATCACAGCCAGATACTCTGCCCGAACGACCCGGAAAGGAATACCTTCCAGATCGGCAATCTCTGCCCTTTCCATCGCTTCCTCGGTCAACGGGCTGAACGCCGGAATGAATTGCACGGGCCAGTCGCCGACGCGGATCGCTTCACCCTCTGGTAAGTAACCTAATTTTCGGCAAAATGTGTAAATGGGACTCAAAACATCCAACATAGATCTGTCCGGAACAGCGATCAGGATATCTGCATCCAAAGTGATGACCGCCTCGGTATACCTCATCTGGGCCACGGCACCAAAAGCAGCATAGTTCGTGATGATTCCTGAATCGATCATCTTGTTTAAAAGCCTGGCCACGTCCTCCATGTTTTATTTATACTTACAGAACCTCAGATAAGCAACATCGGTTACCGTTCGGTTTGGCCCAACCGCGGATCATTCAATGAAACGATGACCACAAATGAATATATGCGGAATGTGAAATCAGGGGATTGGCAACCGGTGGATCGACGTGTTTGGCAGTCCAATTGGGATTCCGATCCCGACAATCCCCTGGTCAATCCCTGATCTTAACATTGTTGGTTCCCGTTGAAGGACGGGCAGACACACCGGTCTGCCCCTGCGGTCCCGGGACAGGGAATTCTCTGCAGCCGAAGACCGGGGAAGTGACTGGTTACTGGTGGCTGGTGGGTTTACCAGCAACCAGGAACCAGCGACCAGCAACTCGAAACCGCATTCGGTTTCCTACACGCCCCAGCCGAATTCCCAGGTGTCCATCTCGCCGAAAAGCTGGGTGATCCCCGGATCGGTCATGGCGCCGTACCAGAGGATACCGGATGCGGAGCCGGCACCCTCGGGCCATGTGAACTCCGGCAGCACCTCGATCTCCATTTCCCCGGGGACCAAAGCCAGCGAATAGTAGTCGAAATCGCTGAACGACGGTGCAAAGAAGTACAAGCCGTAGACATCCAGAATCACGAACAGCGGCATATTGGCATAGCCGTCCGGATCGGGATTGCAGACGAAAACCCTGCAGGCGCAGGGATCACCCGGCGTGAAGTACTCCGACGGCATCCACAGCGTCACGCCCAGGATGTCGCATTCGGGCGTGGCAGTTGGGGGGACCGTGACGGTTGGCGGGACGGGTGTGCCGGTCGGTGGTGCCGGGGTATCCGTCGGATTTGGAGTGTTCGATGGGGGTACGGGCGTATCGGTCGGCGGGATAGGCGTGTTGGTCGGGATATGGGTATTGGTCGGGATCATGGTGTTAGTCGGCGGTGGCGGCGTATCGGTTGGGGGAATGGGTGTATCAGTGGGCGGGACAGTGGTGCTTGTGGGTTGCGGCGTATGGGTCGGTGGCAGGGTGGGTGTCGGCAGGGTGCATTCGGTCTCATACTGCACCAGGATATCATCGATATTCCACCCGCAGTAAACCACCGAACCGTCCGTGGTACCCATTTGCCAGCGCAGGCGAACGTCGCTGTACCCGTCCGCCCACTGGGAAATATCGTGCTCGACGGCTTCCCAGGATCCGCCGGAAATAGAAGTGGAGCCGTTTTCCCATACATTGTGCCACGTCGATCCGCCGTCGTTGGAAATCTGCAGGACGGCGTGATCGTACACGTTTCGTTCCACCCCAAGCCAACGGTAATAGGTCAGCGTGACTTCCACGCCTTCCGAGCAGTCGAATGCGGGTGGTGTCAGATAATAAGCGGGTATGTTGCTGCTGTAATCGCCGTTCAGGTTATATCCGTATACGTTGGATCCGGTGTACCCGGCGGTCGGATCGGGTTCGCCGTAGGATCCGCCCCCGCCGGTCGGCTGGCCGAAAGCCCACTGGCCGCCGGAAATGGTCCATCCGGGATCTATATCCAGCGGTTCATCGATCAAAATCACCTGTTCATACGTGAGGAAGAAATAGTACACGCCTCCGTTGTCATCGGTGGTGCGGTTGCCGGCCTCATCGTCTGATTCCACCTCGAAATAATAGAGTGTGCAGGGTTCCAGGCCGGTCAGGTCGACGATGTGTGTTGTGCGGTATCCGACGGCATCGACGGTAGATCCCGGCGGCGTGGTTTCGCCGTAACGCACCAGGGATGTGGCGGGTTCATCGGTCACCCATTCGATGGTGGCGGCGGTGGCCGACAGAGCAGTCACTGCGACTCCGCTGATTACGGGACCCGCCATGTCGGCTTCAGCGGTGACCATCTTGTCTTCCGGCACGCCGCTGCCGTTATCCTCGTCATGGTAGATCGCCCGGATTTCGTCGCCGTGGGCGATGGTCAGCTCACCGGATACTCCGGGCGTTCCGGTTGTATAGATGGATCCCTCGAAAATTCCGGTGTCACTGCCGGTTTCGGTGAGCATAACCGTTTCACCGCCTGGTTCGCTGTCGCTTTCCACACTGACGTCCTGGGTTCCCTGACCGTGCAGATCCAGGTCCGATACCCGGATCACCATCGGGATGCCTGCCGAGTAGCGGTTCCGGTCCAGCGTGATGATTCCATCGGAGCTCTGGTCGATGGCGTTGGTGATCACCAGGGCGAAATCCTGGTCCGTATCACCGCCGCTGCCCCAGATGGCGTCCGCCGCCAGGATGATGGCCTCCACCCTAACGGTGTAAAGTCCGGAAGCGTTTTCGACGTAAATGCATTCGATGTTGTTCAGGCTGTCGGCGGTGCCGCCGGGAACCGACCAGCCGGAGCTGAAATTGTTTCCCCTGTAAACGGTCGTTCCCTGTTCGACGATGAGATCCAGGTCGTTGAGAAGTGCCGGATTAGCGCCTGCGGAAGCCGGCGGATCCGTCCAGACCAGGGTCACCTTCAGGGGTTCGTTATCCGCGGTGACCAGCGCCGGTGTTTCCCAGCTGTCGCCGGTTGCCGTGAATACGATTTCCTGGTTGACCAGAACCCGGTCGTATGGAGTGTTGAGAAGGTTGTCGGGATTGATCCGGCCCCAGCCCTGATCGTTGTTGGGGATGGTTCCCACGCCGATATCCACGGCACTGTTGATGAGCAGCGCCTTGTTCATGGCCGGTGCCGGCGGATTCTCATCCGGATATTGATCCGACCACCAGTGCTGGATCAGTGCGACCGTTCCGGTGGAGTGCGGGCAGGCCATCGAAGTGCCCGTCTTGTCGTCGTGACCGCCGCCGGGCACGCAGGAATAAACACCTTCGGCCGGTGCCACGACATTGGGCAGATAACGCCCGTCGAGAGCTGGGCCGCGGCTGGAGGAACTATACATGTCGTTGATGTTTCCCACACGGTAATTCCGTGTCCCTCCGGTGACAATCAGGTTTTTCGCTTCCTTGGGGCTGGTGATGGTCGATGAACCCGGACCGGAATTGCCGGCGGAATAGACCAGAGTCAGCGGTTCGAGACCGGTGGCCTCGTCATCGGCATCCCGCACGGCGGCATCCCACAGAGCGGAATTCGCGGTATAACCGATGCCGGTGCCGCCCAGGTCCCACCAGGAATTGGAGGAGATATGGGCATCCGCCCGGACCGTATCCCGGTGAATGACCTGGTAACCGCCCGGTGGTGGAAACTCAACACCGGAAGCAATGGAATTCTGGACGACCAGCAGCGCTTCCGGAGCAACCCCCAGGCCATAGAGAAAACCCTGGGGATCCATCACGCCGGAGTCTCCATTGCCCAGGATGATGCCACCGGTATGGGTGCCGTGACCATTGGTGTCGGAGGAGGACCCGTAATTGATGAATTCCACCAGCCGGCCCCGCACATCCAGGTGGCAGGTGGCATTGTTGTTGGTGTCGAATCCGGTGTCCACATCCGAGACCCGGGTGCCGGCACCGGTATAACCGGTTGTGTTGATCCAGTCCATGTATCCCGGGAATGGCACACCTGCCGTGTAATTTCCCACGATGATCTGATCGGTCATCTCGTCGTCGGGTTCCGCACGGTCGGATGCGAACTCGACATATCGGACCTCCGCCTGTTTCGATATCTCCGGTGCCGCTTCCACCGGTCCTTCAAACAGCACATAATGATAAATCAGACCCTCGGTGAACCGAACCCTGAACCGGTCATGATATGTCAGACCCAGTTGTTCGATCCGGGCGATGGTCTCCTCCAGCCGCCCGTCATCGAAAATCAGGACTTCAAGGTATCGGGTCCATCCGTACCGGTCTTTCAGGTTCCCGGCAAGTTTGTACACCGGATGAAATCGGGCAATGCCGTCGATGTAAGGCAACCGGTCCAGACCGATATTCGGATCGGCCAGCCGGGCCAGATATGACGTCCGGCCCAGACATTCCCTCAGGGATACGCCCAACGCAGTGAGCTCATGCCGCCAGTCCGGGTGCAAGGGACCGGCGAATTGAATGATATAAACATCCGATGAGTCCGTTTCCGAATAGGTCAGTTCCTCCGGCAGAATTTCACCGGCGGTTCCGGGAATGACCGTCAGAGCGCCCAGACCGATCCGCCGGTATCCGGAGAGGTCCCGTACCAGGGCATCCGATCCATTAAGCCGATCCAGTTGATCCGCCGTTAAACGCACCAGGTCCAGCCCGGACCCGTACACGGCGAGAATTTCGGAATTTTCCGGTGCGGCATTGTGCCGGATCAGTGCCGGTCGCCCGGCGGCGGTACACATCCAGCATGCAAACAACCCCATCAAACCAATCAAACCCGTTTTTTTCATGATTCCCCCTCGCAGATTGCCGGTTGCTCCGGCAGATTCGACATCTGCCGCACCCAATAATCAACCATTCTGCCGGCCCGGGTCAAGTATCGGTCTATTTTAAATCAATCGATTTTAAATTGCAGATCCATCTGAACGATCGGTTTCGATCTATATGAGTATGCGGTATAATTTCTTTTTGATGAAAGGAAGATTCCGTGACTGAGGGGTTCCGGCGTGCCTGGGTGATCTTCGTTTTTCTGATGTTTGGCATGTCCATCGGGTGCCGGCAGCCGGAATGTTCCGGAACGAGAACGGAACCGGGGAACCAACTGTCGTTCGAAGATTTCAGGTTCGACCGGTGGCAGCTTCTCAGGATCGGGTCGAAACGGCCGGACCTGCTGGTTCACTCGCTGCCGTTTAGATCAACAATCGAATCTCCTGCTTCAGTCTACCTGGACCGGGATTACCATGTGGAATACGTCCCGTTGACCACTGAAGATCTTCCGAACGGACCGATCATTGAAATCCGCGTTGTCGCGGACAATTGTGAACATGTTCTTTCCCGGGATGCGCCGGTTTCGCTGGCTGCCTGCGAAGCGAACCCCTATGGGAACCTGGGGAAAACGGTCAGGGTCGACCTGTCGCGGTTCACCGGCAAAACCGTAAATCTGCGCTGGGAATTCAAGAATGTTCCCCCCGGTATTCCGGCCTATATCGCCCGGCCCGGGTTGAAACCGGTCCAGCCGGACTTTTCGAAACCGCATATCCTCCTGATCTGTTCCGATGCGCACCGGTTCGACCATGTGATCGGAACAACCGGGGAAACGCTGATGCCCCGGATCACCTCGTTTCGAAAATCCGCGGTTACCTATACCGGTGCCGCCGGCAATGCAAGCTGGACGCTTCCCTCAATCGCTTCCACGCTCACCGGCGTCTTTCCCAGGTATCACGGCACCGGGCAGCGGGTCGCCACAGGTGCGATGCAAAAAGGCGCGCGGTTCTCGGTCGATCCGGGCCAGTTCTATGCGTACTGGGGAGGTAACTACTATATTTTCACGGCATTCCCCCGGAATTTGCCGACATTGACGGAAATTCTCAGGGAAAACGGCTATGCGACCACGATGGTCCTGGCCAATTCCCTGTATACCCTGTCCGGTTTGGCCGGATACGGTCAGGATATCGTCATCGACGCCGGGGTGATGCCGGGAGATGTTGTGAATGATAGTGCGCTGCGGATCTTGCAGATCGTCGATCCGGATACTCCGCAGTTCATGCTGGTGCACTACATGGATGTTCACCAGTATCTGTCATGGTACCATGAGAAAAAATATCCGGATTTCGACCCCGCACAGCATTCCGGCAAATGTCGGGAAAGTTATGAAACGGCCGTTGCCGATTCCGACCGGTACATCGGCGATTTGATCGATGCCTGGACCGGGCGGTTCGGGTCCGGATCCAGCCTGATAGTCGTATATGCCGATCACGGGGAGCACCTGAGGGCACCGGGAGGACATGGAAACACCATGAACGAGGTTCTGCTGCATGTTCCTCTGATCGTCCGCTACCCCGGAACCCGACAGCCCGTATCGACGATCGACGCACCCGTTTCCCTGATCGATATTTTTCCGACGGTGTTATCAACCGCCGGGATTCGGGATCTTCCAGATTACATCCACGGTGAAGTTCTGCCCGTATCAGCCGTTCTGGAACATGCGGAGAGGACGCTTTTTGCAGATTACCAACTGTATGATGATGAACTGGCATCCGTCCGGAAAGGACCGTTCAAATATATCAAAAACCTTGCGGATGAAGCTGAAACGCTGGTGGATACACGCCTGCCGCCTTTGGAAAACACCGAGACCGACCGGCCGGTTTCAGGTGATGATCTGAAACTGCATTACGGGATGATGTTTTCGGATTATATGGAAAAGGCGGCCGGAATGCGGGCAGAACGGAATATCGTATCCGAAGAGATTGTCGATCCGGGCGTTTCAATCGAAAAGCTGAAAGCGCTTGGATATATCCGGGAATAAACAGGTTCCTCCTGTTCCGCAAAGGGGCAAGGCAATGCATCTGCATGAAGCCCTCAAGCCTGACTCTGCAAGCCTTTCTCCGCTTCCACGACCCACAGGGTGCCTGCCACGACCGCAAACGGGAAAAAGAAAAGATTCACAAGCGGGATCATCGTCCAGACCAGTATCCCGGCACCGAAACCAGCCGCACCGGGAAAATTCGAAAAAAGCGCTTTCCGTTTCCGTGAAAACCGCAGTCCTCTCCGTTCATACACCGGCGCGGTGAATTCGAACGCCAGGCTCAAAGCAGCCCAGACCGTGGAAACGATTCCGAACAGGACAATCCCGATCACGGGGATCAGGTTCAAAAGCAGCAGGACCGCCCAGACCGAAAGGAAAAACGCGAAACCCTTAATCGATTCGACCGCCGCGCGGACCCAGATTTTCGCCCAGAAGCCCTCGGGTGATATCATGGCGTTTCCCGTGAGTTTCAACTCGGTGTGATAGGAGAGCTGTTCCGCGAACACACTGGCGATGATGTTGATCAGGTAAGTGAAGGTCAGAATCAGGCCCGCACCGAAGACGACGAACAGGATCACGCCGAGCGTCCAGACGACGAGTCCAGTCCACCAGCCGGCTCCAAGCCATACCGACAACCGGCCCATCAGCCATCGGTCCAGCGCTCCGAACGCCGCCAGGGCTCCGATGAACACGAGAATATTAAAACTCCACGGGATCAGGGAATATCTCAAAAGTTTCGAGTCCCTGAGTATCATCGGGACTGCGCGAAACGGCAGCAGGAATCCGGCAAGGATGTTCATGTGGATTGTATATCTGACTTTGGGATGGTAGACAAGTATGTATGCAACACCGGCGGCATTGACTCAGGGACCAGGTTTTATACAATATGCAGCCTGATATTCGGTTGATTCGGCATGCGGGGAAAACGGGAGGTTCCGGATGGTTGTCAAAATCTGTGTCGTATCGGCGTTTGCGTTGTTGATCCTGTTCATCGGGTACCTGGGGATGCGGAAAACCCGGACCTTTTCTGATTTTTTCCTGGGTGGTGGCAAAATCGGACCCTGGATGACTGCATTCACCTATGGCACCGCCTATTTCTCGGCTGTGCTGTTCATCGGATTCGCCGGAAAAATTGGCTGGGGATTCGGTTATTCCGGGCTGTGGATCGCCTTGGCCAACGCGCTGGTCGGTACCCTGCTGGCCTGGTGGCTCCTGGGACCGCAGATCAAGCGGATGGCCATCGGCCTGAATGTGGCCACCATGGCGGAATATTTCGAGAAACGCTACGACAGCAAATTTCTCAAGTTGTTTTCGGCGATTTCGATCTTCGTTTTTTTTGTCCCGTATTCAGCGGCGGTGTTCATCGGGCTGTCATATCTTTTTAAATCGAATTTCAACATCGATTTCACGCTGGCGCTGCTGTTCATGGGCCTGTTCACCGCCGCCTACCTGGTGATGGGGGGATATAAATCCATGACCATGATCGATGTCGCATTCGGAATCATCATGATGGCGGGTGTCACCATTTTATTCTTCAGCACGATTCAGAAAGGGGGTGGTCTGGCAGCCATTACCTCCGGACTGAACGCCATCGATCCCCGGTTGACCGGCTGGGTCGGCCCGCCGGGTTTCTGGCCGCTGTTCAGCCTGGTATTCCTGACATCAGTAGCGCCCCTGGGCATGCCGCAGCTTGTCCAGAAATTCTATGCCATCAAGGATCAACGCTCGATCCGCATCGGTATGGGCGGATCGACTTTTTTCGCCGTTCTGATCTGCGGAGTGGCCTATTTCACCGGAGCCACCACCCGGTTTTTCCTGACACCTGCATCGGCTCCCGAAGCCTTCATCGGCGGCAAACCGGATGTGGATGCACTCATTCCGGTTCTCCTGGCCAATGTCATTCCCGCATCCCTGTCGGTTCTGATCCTGCTTCTGATCCTATCCGCATCCATGTCCACCCTGGCGGCATTGATCCTGATTTCCAGTTCCTCCATCGCAAAAGATCTGTACGCAGGATTTATCAATCCGGATGTTTCGGATGAGCGGTTGACCGTACTGATGCGCGTGTTCAGTGCAATATTCATCTTGTTGTCGGTGATCATGGCCTATTTCAAGCCGGACACGATCGTGGCAATTCTGGGGATATCATGGGGTGCCATCGGATCGGTATTCCTGGGACCATTCATCTGGGGCCTGTTCTGGAAACGGGCCGGGAAAGCCGGCGCCATCGCATCCTCCGTTCTGGGACTCGGAACCTGCCTGATGCTGTATTTGACCGGATCGCCTTCTCCGGAAGCCGGTACAGTCGGCATGATGGTGTCCCTGGCCGTCAACCCGGCGGTCAGTCTTTTTTTCCCGTCACGAAACACTGCACTAAAGTGAAAATCACGTCCCGCCTTATCATTCCAAAACCAGATAAACTGCTGGTCGGAGTCCTCTTGATGGTATCCGGTGCAGCCTTCCTTTCGGTTCCATGCCGGGGTGTATCGGACGAAACCGGTTTTGAATTCGGGTTTCAACACCGGGTGCGGTACGTCGATTACGACAATATCATCGATTATTCCGATGCGGCTGATGACGAGAACCGGTTTTTCCGGTTCCGGACACAGGTGTGGGGACGTCTGATTCCGGTGAGGAATGTCGAATTCAGAGTCCAGCTAACCAACGAATTCCGGCATTACTTTAAGCCGGAACGGGACCATTCCTTCGATGAGATCGTTTTCGACCAGTGTTATGTTGAATTGAAGAATCTGTTCGATTCGGGCTGGTCGGTGAAAGCGGGACGCCAGAACATCATGAAAGGGGAGGGTTTCATCCTGTTCGATGGCGGACCGCTGGATGGATCCCGCACGGCCTATTTCAATTCGATCAACGTCACCAAGCGGTTCACCCGGTCCGCCATCGAAGTATTTGCGATATCCAATCCGGCTCAGGACCGTTATTTCCCCCGGATCGGAGACCAGTCCAGATCGCTGATCGAGACCGATGAGGAAGCACTGGGAACATGCTTCACTTCCGGAGCAGGGGATCGCGCTGAATTCGACGTATATTACCTTTTCAAACGCGAAATCAGCCCGGCCGCAAAAGATTCACCGCTGCTTTGTCCGAAACGTTCGTTGCATATCGCCGGTCTGCGATCCGCTGTCAAGCTGGGATCCAAGAGCCGGGTCACCGGCGAGATGGCCGGTGAATCCGGAGAACAGTGCTGCGGGCGGAACATCCGGGCCTGGGCCGCATATGTTTCTTATGAACATACTGTGTTTCCGGCGGCAGGAGGATATATCAAGATGACGGCTGCCGGCCTGTCGGGAGACGATCCGGCGACCTTGACCGACGGCGCTTGGGATCCCCCGTTTTCCCGATGGCCTAAATGGAGCGAGCTTTACATTTACAGCTTCATCCGGGAACGGGGAGTGGCATACTGGTCCAACCTGTATTTTTCATCCGCCGAATTCGCCGCATCACCATTCAAGCCATGGCGGATCCGGGCCGGTTGGTACCACATGGGCGCTTTCTACGACGTGTTTTCGTGCGGGTCAATCCGGGGAAACTTGTTCCAGCTTCGGAACGATTTCAATATTGCAGTGGGATTGACCGGACACGTTTTATATGAATATTTCCTGCCGGGGGATTTCTACGCGAAAAGCGATCCGGGCCATTTCCTCCGGTTTGAGTTAACTTATCAGTTTTCTCATGGATTTCAATTTTGAAATCGGACTGAAAGTGATTTCAATAGATCGGCGATTTTGTTAGGATCGGGTCATGAATCGGAGTAACGGGAAACCGGACGCTTTTGAGCTGACAATTGCCGTTCATCCAACCGACATCGATGAACTGGGGCACGTCAATAATGTGGTCTACCTGCGTTGGGTTCAGGATGTTGCCGTTGCGCACTGGCGCCATGCCGCCACCCCGGAGCAACAGGCGGCGATCTTCTGGGTTGTGGTCCGCCACGAGATCGATTATCGGCATCCGGTGAAACTGGGCGAAATAATCATCGCCCGTACCTGGGTGGGTGCATCCACGACGCATACGTTCGAACGGCATACGGAACTCCTGCGGGAACAGGATGGAAAAGAACTTGCCCGGGCCCGCACACTGTGGTGCCCGATCGATATCAAGACTTTCCGGCCAATCCTCGTCGGGGACGATGTACGCCGCCGGTTTTCCGCTTCAGGGTATTCCAATGATGGTTAATGGTCTGGCTGTTTCTTGTTGTCGGGTATTTTCAAAGCAATCTTGATCGCCCAGACCCCGAATATTTCACCCAGTGTCTTCAGGCAGACCAGGGTCACCAATCCCGCGAATGGATTGGACTCCCCGGGTGACAGGATCGGAACGAGAATCACCACGAAAAACAGAAGCAGCATCCAGCCGCCGCCGTTGAGAGACAGCGGATACGACGCGTCCTTTCCGAATGCTCCCGCCGAAAAGAAATCCTGAAAGGTTCGCTGAAGTCGGAATCCCAGGACCAGCAAAAAGGGCCATTTCAAATCGGAGAAAATCAAGTTTATCACCGGAACAAACGTTTCACTCAGTACCAGATGTGAGGATGTCCGGGGGCCGAATGCAATCAGAGCGAATGCGCCGAAAAAAAGGATGAACACCACCTCGAAAACCATGATCTGCGACCCCGAATTCCGCATGTTCTTTTCGATGAACAGCGTCGATTTTCGAAAAGGCAGCTTGATGAAGTCGGTACCCAGAACAATCACGCCCTCCATCACGAACATCACGATCAACGTGAAGCTGGACCAGTGCTTGAACAGAACACCATATAGCGGCACGGTGTTGGTCAGGATCACGGAAATCGTGTTGATCGTGAGTTTTGCGCCACATGACGTATCGAGGGCTTTGAGTTCCTCATCGGAATATTCCTCGAATTCTGTCCGCTGATTATTCTTTGGTTTCCGAATGCTCATTGGATTGCTCTCGGAATTGCCCGGTTTGGTTTCCCGCCACCGATCTGAATTCTTCAATTTTTCCGGCGTTTTTCAGCTTCCAACGCTTCGGTAAATATCTTTCGATGCCTTTCCGTATCCGCAAGCAGATCCATAAAGACCGATCGGATTTCCACCGGAACCGATTCATTGACTTCAGAGAACTGCTTTTCGATCAGGGCGTTTTCAAGATCCCTGGAAATGGAAAGAGCCTCCAGCAAACTGAAATTCCCTTCACGCGCCCTGGCTGTCTGTTTCTCCACATAAGCGATGGACGTTTCGATCCCCTCCTGTTTCAATCGGCTCATGGACAAAAACCATTCCCCCAGGGTTTTCTTGGAACGCAGACATTCAAGCCATTCGGAATGGGTCTGCTCATCCTGTGCGATACATGTCCAGAAGTCTGTATGGCCTGGGAACAGCCCGGCAAACAGCAGGTAAAGATTCTTGATTGCCAGTTCGTGTGATATCAGCAGTTCCAGAAGCTCCGATTCCTGTTTTATCATGTCCCCTCCCTGTGATTCCATGGTAACATTGGATTTGACGGTCAACTGCAGGTAATGCAAAAACGGATTTTCCGGCAAGACACAACGGAAAGTCGAATTCCGGAGTAATCATCCTTGCTCGTTCCGCAGGACCGGAGGAACCAAAGAATTCAACAACGGCAGTTTCGCATACGGCAAGGAAAAAATAAAGTGCCGCTCGGAGAAAGAAGGTGATCCGGTATGTGTGAGAGGGAAGGACCGTGAGGGGGGTGACGGATGGTACCCTTTTGTTAAGGATCCGGCAATCGGTGCTTGTATTGAGTCGCTTATGTGATTTATAAATATGGTTACTCTCATCATTCACTTCACCTTTGGGAGAAAGGGGATCTGGTATGGTTAAGACGGGGATTTTGACAATTCTTTTTTCATTCTTCTGTCCCATGGGCCGGGCAATCCCCCGGGATTTCTTTTTATCTTCGGAGACAGCGTTGTCGGATACAGACGCTCCGGATCCCGGACAGGATTTTCGAACGGACAGAGCCGGGCATGGTGTAAAACCGGCCGGGAGAGGCTGTTCGGACGGATGGCCGGTGAACCTGATTGCACCCGGCGCCGGCTTCCCGTATACACCAACCTTATTCGACATAAACCATGATGGCGCCGACGAGATTTTTCTCACGGGCGGGGATACTTTTGGTCTTCTGGGGAACGGGGATTTCCTGCCCGGCTGGCCGACATCGGACCACGAATATATGGGGTACGGTACCAATGCCCAGAAACCGGGGCCCTCCGTGGCCGATCTCGAGGGCGACGGCGACGTGGAAATCATGTGGTCTCTGCGCGACTGGTGGGCCGGATCCTCCCACATGTGGTGTTTCAACGGCCGGGAACCGGACGGAACGAACATGCCGGGTTTCCCCCGTTTTGCCCCGGACGATTATTCCAACGCCCTGGATGTTCCCATGGTCCTGGCCGATTCCGACGGCAACGGGTATCTGGAAGCCTGGACACCGCATACGCTCGGGAACAACTTCGTCCACTACAGGCTCACCGCCCTGGATCATACCGGACAGATTCTGTTCACCCGCGATCTGGATCCGGATGTAAACATCATCAATCTGCATTTCGGGGATATTGAAGGAAACGGGTCGGAGGAATTTTTCGCTCTGGTTTGGGACGATCCGGATCTGAAGCTCTATGCATTTACGCCGCTGGGACAGGATCTTCCGGGTTATCCTGTGACATTATGGAACCTATCAGGCGGGTATCTGCCGTTCGGACCGCCGATCCCGGTGGACCTGGATCAGAACGGCGATCTGGAATTTCTGTCGGGTTTCAACAAAACCGGCCAGATTTCGGAAGTCTATGCATTTCACCATGATGGAACTGCGGTGACCGGCTATCCCCGCACCATCGCCGCGAGCAGCCAGCTTCTGTATATCGGTCTGGGTGATGTAACGGGTGATATTGAACCGGAGCTGATCGCCCTGGACAACCATTATGGAAGCGATTACCGGGTGATGGTGTTCGACCTGGCCACGGGGGCTCTGCTATGGCCGTATGCAGTGGCAAATTGGCCGCACGGGTTTCCCTGCATCGCCGATGTGGATGGTGACGGGTTACAGGATGTCTGCATCAGCACGGACGGCGGGGAGCTTCTGGCGATAACGGGGGATGGTCAATTGATACCGGGTTATCCCAAGACCCTGTGCAGCGGATCCATCTCCGGCGTCGCAGCAGGCGATATCGACGGGGATGGCCTGTTCGAGCTGGTCGCGGCGACATGGGACGGCTGGATCTATGCCTGGGATACGACCGGGTCGGCACTACCCGGAAGAGCGGACTGGCCCATGCGGGGTATCGACGCCCGGAACACGGGGATATTCATACGGGCCCAATCGGGGCCCACCAACACACCGACCGAAACATCCACGGCAACTCCCACGGCAATACCGACGGATACACCTCCGGTTCCACCCACAGGAACGCCATCCGTTCCACCATCTAATACCCCGTCAGATTCTCCAACCCCTGAACCGACTGTAACGGCGACCGTTACGCCCAGTGCTGAGCCTTCGCCCTCACCCACGTCTGTTACCGGAGTGAGACTGGAAATGCCGTCCGAATACTTCTCCCACGGGAACACCTGTTGGTTGACAGCATTTCTCGGCAATGGGGAAGGCGTGCCGATGGACGATGTTCCGTTGTTTGTGATTCTGGATATCTACGGGATGTTCTGGTTCTGGGATGACTGGACCCAGGCGGTGGATTACAAGCGGGTGGAGCTGCCGGTGCAGGGAGCGACCCATACCATTATCCCGGATTTCATCTGGCCCGATACCGGCGATCAAACCCTGAGCGGCATTGTTTTCTGGAGTGCCATAACGGATGAAACAATCACCTCTATCCTGGGTGAAATCGGAAAATGGACATTCGGATTCGGACCGGGTGATCAAGCTGCTCGAAACGGATCCGGGCGGTCCGTCGCCGGACCGCCTGCTGGATGTGTTACACAGCTGTTTCCGTGAAGATCCCGGCAAGTGGTGGCGGGAATCAGTTGCACCCGTTTTCAGGATGTGTAACCCTGATTTTTTCGGCAACCGGCGTCGGCAGATTTTCTCTTTTTCTGATTACATAGAAATCCATGGGGACCGGGGAGGAGACTGTCAGGGATTTCGACGGTTTGCCCTCCGGCAAATCCGGAAATGCATCTGGAAGGATTTCATGGATTAGATACTCTGCGGGCATGTAATACGGCAGGTTGATGGAATAGCGGTACTCACCGGGGGGAAAGGAATTTTCTTGAAGACGGCGAATGGAGATCGTCACAACGGTATCCTTCGGATATAAGAGGATCCTGGGACTTCCATGATTATAAATATAAAGCTCTTTTCTCGAAATCCCCTCGTGAAGGTATATCCCTCCGATTAACGGCTGAACCGGATGCTCGGGCAGGACAAGTCTGTAGACCAGGCTGTCTTCAAAACGCTCCGTCAATCTCAAGGCGTCAATTCGATCCAGTCTTGTAAGAACTTTATTTAAAAAGCTTTTATCGATATGTTGGAGGTCAATTAATACATAATCGACTTTCAGGGCCTGCAGCAGATCCAGGACATCTTTTTCGGGAAAATCGGTGGCCTTCCTGAAATAGGTCTGTGAAAAAGGTGGTTTGAAAGCGCTGTGACCTTCGAGTATCGGGCAGAAATGAAAAATGGAGTAATACATTGAATAGTGGCTGAGCACATGAAAATGAAGATCTTCGTTTTCCCATGAAGGGAAAAAGGTGGCGACGACGGGTTTGTCCGACTGGTTTCCCACCCACTGATAGCATCCGGGGACTTGATCCCGGTACGGTAAAGTGAAAAGTGGACAGGGCAGGCGAAGGGATTCCAGAAACAGAAAGGTTGCCAGAAACAGAAAAATGGCAAAACGCATGAACGGTTTTCTGTTCCGGAATAGAGCTCTGCAGGCAAAGGCGGAAAAAAAGGCCAGCATGAAATATACGACCAGAGCAAAATCCCGGGGTCCTCTCAGGGCTTTCATTATGGGAACGCTGCTGAATAATACATAAAAGGGCATGGGTATCTCTTTGCCGCAGATGTTCAGAAAAGGGCCCAGAGAGAGCAACATGGAGAGAACGCCGTATGCCAGAAGGAATTCCCCGGATCTCATGTTGTCCATAAGCCGTGTTTTCCGATTTCTCAGGTAGACCACAATCCCGGCAAATCCTAGAATGTACATCAGGAAACCCGGGAAATACGCCACGAAAAACCTGCTGACGGGGATAATGCCTTTCAGCAGGTTTCCATATAGCAGGTTGTCCGGGGTGGTGGTGAAATATATCAGGGGATTCCGGCTGTGCTGATGTTCAATACTTCGTTCAAAAGACGGGATATCGCGGTTGAGCTCAAAATACGGTTTTGCCATGAAACCCGTGACGGGAAGAATCAGGAGAAGGCTTAATGCGGCCGCCAGAAAATGTCTTTTCCGAAACAGCCGGCGCGGCTTGACAAAAGACAAATACACCAGAAAACAGGAAATCAGGAGTAAGAGCCCCAGAGTGAGATACCAGGTGCAGAGACTTTGAAATATGACTATGCCGGAAAACAGTATGACATACCTCCATTTTTGTGTATCGAAATATCTTTCTATCATCCACATGCCGAGGGGATAGCTCAGGAACATCGATTTGTGAATGGTGCTGGCATGCTTGTAGTGATACGGGAGAAATGCAATGAGCAGACCGGCAAACAGCGCTGAGGGATAATGATTCGTCTTGTGGAGTAGGTATCCGTAGACGGACCAGGCCGTCAAGACGATTGCCAAGATAAGAATACAGTTGTACGTGAGTGCGGGATTGTGAAAGAATACATGGGTCGGCAGTCCCAGCAGAGCCAATCCAAGATAATTGTCGATCATGGCCAGAGAATGTGGATAGGGGTGATAAATATTCGCATCGAAGAGATGAGCTGGATCCCTGAAAAGCTGGTGAAGGTTCCATGAATACACCCAGACGGCGATGGCGATATCCATGTCCCAATTCAGGTAAGCCGGGGGCATCTCCGGCCCCTGAAATTCCTGATAGGTCAAATATACCGGATAACTGCAGACCGACTCATCCATGTGGAGAATCATCGGATAGGTGCAGATGATCACTGCAAGGATATAGAAACATAACGCAATGGAATGTCTTGGAAATTTCAGGGATTTACGGGGCATGGGTCTCATCATTCCTTATATTTTTGGTGCAGGCACATTGTGCCGCGATGCGATTCCCGTGCTTTCATCAATCCCGCCTTGATGAGCAATCAAAAAAATGATTTAGACCCACATGCGGAACAAGGATTTTTGAGCTTGTTCCAGAGTTTGAATCATTTCCTGAGGCACTTTATCAGAATTCTCATCCGTATGGGATCCCCTGCAAAGCTCTTTTGGGAATCAGGTGGTTCGCCCCCGAACGTTATTTACTAAGGGTTGTGAAAGGTTTGATCGAACCGATGTTTCACGGTATCCCCGGACCCGAACTACAGCTCGATCACGGTTCCAGCACCGCCGGGGACAGCTTTGCCGGGATACAGCGCCTCAATCTCCGGGATGTGCTGCGTGCAGTGGGTAGCACAGACGAGGTCCATATCCCGGAGTAGTTCGAATTCGCTGAATCCGTGCAGTCCGCCGATCAGGGCACGGACCGTTCCGTATCGATTGGCCATCTGGAGAATCCTGTTCACGCCGGGATGGGAACAACCCGCGATCACAACCACTTTATCGGGGAGTTTGATGATCATGGATTGCTCGATATGTTCCAGTTCCCCGGTGGAATGGATATTGTGGAAAATCTCAAGGGGTGAATCCACCCGGATGACCCCGTCGCCTGCAATGCCCTTGCAGGATGCCGGAATGTAAATGCTGATGTGCCGTCCAGAAGCTTCGAGAAGATCGGGCAGCCCACCCGTATGGTCCCAGTGATCGTGTGAAATGAAGACGGTTTCCACGGAGGCCGGATCCAAATCGAGGGTTCGCATGTTATTCAATAGAATCGATCCGTCGGCACCGGTATCGAACAGAATTCGGTGCCCCTCCGCATCCACGATGCAGGCAAATCCCCAGCCTTCCCGCAGGTCATCCCGGCGCGAGGTGTTGTCGAAGACGATGGTGATCTTCATCTTTGTTTCAGTTCCTTTGGTCACTATCCCATCTGATTGGACACGAGTCAAAGATAACCGGAAATGAAATCCAGGGTGAACGGGCAATTTGCCGGGTCCGTTTGAAGCGGTACGCCTTCGCAACCGGCGTCTGATATCGCCCATCTTTCTCCTGGTCTTTCCTCTCGAAAATGGCCAGAAACTCGCTGTCGCTCCTCGCCTCCACCTGCGAGTAGCTCAAACCGGATGAACGGAAGTCGCCCAGATACTTGTCAAAAGATGGCCGCGTTACGTCCAACGCCTTCGCGATCTGTCTCCGTCTCATCCCGACCGCCTCGGCCAGCCGGATAATTTCCCTTATCTTTTTCATGCGAATCCTTTCCCTTGTCATCGGTTCCCCCTTTCGCGCCAAAAGTGCAGGGGGAAAGATCAAAGGAAAATGATGAAGCCCTCGCGTATGGGGGCCGTAAATCCTTGTATTTGCTTGATGCGCCCAGCGTGATTCGAACACGCGACCTTTGGATTCGTAGAACGATCCAGGCAAAATCGAGTTTCCCGCTGAAACCCCGCAAAACCCTTATGTTTCAAGGCTTCAAGAGCTGTCAAGCGCCATCGCCAATATCGCCAGAAACGCCAGAAAAACACCCTTTTTACGAAGACACCGACACCAGAACGACACCAGACATTGTTATCAGGATCGAATATCTGGCAATCAAAATTTCGAATCGAGAATTTTCCTGAAGTTCCATGTTCTCGAGTATGTCGTTCAGATAGATCCGAATATTACGGTTCACACGAAGATCGTTTCTTCAATAATGCCATTTTTCAACTCAGGTCTGAGATCGGATTCGGGAACCAGATCGACCTTTGTTTTCAGAAGTTTCTTCAACTGAATTTCGATGGCGACCAACGTGAGCAGACTGATGGGTTTCTCGAATCGAGCCAGAATATCGATGTCACTGCGGGATTTTTGTTTGTTCTTTACCCATGAACCGAAGATCCCGATCCTGGA
>JAFGLW010000009.1 GCA_016927905.1 candidate division CSSED10-310 bacterium
CACCAGCACCCCCACCAACACCCCGACCAATACACCCACCTGGACCCCAACCAACACCCCGACGAACACCCCGACGAACACCCCGACCCGTACCCCGACGAATACTTCTACAAACACTTCGATTCCGCCGACCAATACCGCCACATCGACACCCACCAATACGCCGGTCACGACCAGCACCGCCACGCCGACGCCTTTCTCATTCCCTCCGACCGCGACGCCAACCCAGATTCCGGAACCGATTCCGGCCACGGGTCCGGTTGGACTGGGTATTTTGTTCCTGACCTTAACATTTATGCTGGGGTGGGGCAGGTTCCGCCGGAACCGGTGAACGAACGGCTGATGGATACCCGGAATTCGAAAGTCCGGATCGGTTTGAATTTCGCTAGAAAAGGAGTTTGCATGAAGAGAGCGATCACGATTTTATTAATCGGGTTCATGATGTGTCTGCCGGATGCAGGCAGGGCACTGGATACCTTGAAGGATGGACGGGTGCTGATGCCGGGGACTCGGGTTCCGGTGTCACGGGAATTGCTGGCGATGGCGGAACAGTCCGAAGACCTGGAATTTTTCGCGATCTACACAGAGCAGGCGGATGTCAGCGGAGCCTCTTTGCTGGGAACCAAGACTGAGAAGGGGCGATATGTTTTCGAGCGGTTGACGGAAACGGCGCAGCGCACTCAGGCTGATCTCCTGAACCTGCTTTCGGATCGCGGGGTATCGAATACACCGTTCTGGATTCAGAACATGATTTTGATTCAAGGTGATCTGGCGGTTCTGGAATTGGTTGCCGCGCGCGACGATATCGCCGAGATCCGTCTGAATCGGAAATACCCGGTACTGGACCCCTTGGAATGGCGTGACGCTTATGCTGATCCGGAGAAACGGGCCGTCGAATGGAATATCAGCCAGATACGGGCGGATGATGTCTGGGCGGATTTCGGCGTGACCGGTCAGGGGATCGTGGTCATGGATAATGATACCGGCGTGGATTGGGATCATCCGGCATTGATCAGCAAATACCGGGGTTGGAACGGCAGCACCGCTGATCACAATTACAACTGGTATGACGCCACAGGCACTTATCCCACCGTTCCGAATGACGGCCACGGTCACGGTACGCATACAACCGGCACCATGGTGGGCGATGACGGCGGGTCCAACCAGATCGGTGTGGCGCCCGGAGCCAAGTGGATTGCATTCAAGAATATGTCCAACAGCGGCAGCGGCGAGGATTCGTGGTTTCACCTGAGTTTTCAGTGGGCGCTGGCCCCCACCAATTTGTCCGGGTCCAATCCAGACCCTTCCAGAGCGCCCCACGTGATCAATAATTCATGGGGTTACTGGGGCGGAAACGATCCCCAGTTCGAACCCGACATTGACAACCTGATCGCTGCGGGAGTTTTCGTGGAGGTTTCGGCGGGCAATGAAGGATCGTCATGTTCTTCGCTGCGGTCACCGGGGGATTACGACAATGTCTTCACCACAGGCGCTACGCAGCAGGGGGGAAGTATCTGGTCATCATCCAGCCGGGGTCCGTCGGATCTGTATCCATCGATCCGGAAACCGGACATTGTCGCGCCGGGTGTGAATATCCGGTCCAGCGTACCGGGCGGGGGATATGAAGGAGGCTGGAACGGCACTTCCATGGCCGGACCGCATACTTGCGGCATGGTGGCCTTGCTGTGGTCAGCCAACAGCGGATTGATCGGAGACATTGCCAACACCCGGTATGTGATCGAGCAGACAGCTGATTCTACGGCCACGACGGAGTGCACCAGCGGAGGTGGTGTTCCCAACAATGTTTATGGATGGGGGGAACTCGATTGTTATGCGGCGGTTCAGGCTAATGTGGGGACGCCCACACCATCTCCAACCGGCCCGACACCCACCCCCACCCGAACACCGACACCTTCGCCAACTCCGTGCATCTGGGCGGGATTCGACGTGAATGAATCCTATATCGATCAGAATCGGTACGATGACACCAGCTATTTTTATGATGACGGTGCGGGCGCAGGCGAAGTGAACGAAGACGGTACGCTGACCGGGTGGAGTGTCCGGGCGACGGTTTCGGGATCCCTCGCATTGCGCATTATCCGTCCTCTGGGCGGTAATCAGTACCAGTATGTAGGCGGGTCGTCCACGGTGTCGGTGAGTTCCGGAATCAACGATTTTCCGGATTCACTCAGTATCGATGTGCTGACGGGAGATCTGGCGGCGATCTATTTTCCGTCCGGCGGGAATGCCCAGATGGCGTTGAACGGCACCGGTGATTATCTGTGGTATTATGAAGGAGATGTTGCGGGTGCCGGCACCTTTGTTCCCGGCGGGAATTCATCCCGGAACGGGTATCAGCTGGTCCGGATATACGGCGACTGTGAAAGCGAACCAACCGTCACACCGTCCCAGCCGCCGACCAACACCCCCATTCCCAGCTATACGCCGGCTTCACCCACCGCAACACCGGTTCAACCCACCAGTTCACCCCATCCGACATCTACCGGCCAGCCCACCAACACGCCCATTCCGACTTACACGCAATCTCCCCCGACCAACACGCCGATACCCACGCACACGCCCGTTCCACCGACCGCTACGTCGACGGTTCCCACCGGCGCTCCCACCAATACCCCGGTTCCCCCCACATCCACTTCACTGCCCACTTACACGCCCAATCCCAGCTATACGCCCAATCCCACCTATACACCGCAGCCGGCCACCCCGACAAATTTACCGACCGACACCCCTCCGCCGACCCCGGATTGCGGTGAACTGGGCTGCTCCGTCGAAATGCCGAAAGAATATTATGCCGCCGGAGATATATGCTATTGCGACGTCATTATCTGTAATCCAACGAGCAGTATTTACACGAATACGCCGGTTTTTGTCATTCTGGATGTTTATGGGACCTGTTTTTTCGCCCCTTCATATTCGACTTATGATTACTACGTGCGGAACGTTTACCCGGGCAGGGCCCTGATCAATGTCCTGCCCCGGTTCAACTGGCCGGCCGGCGCCGGTTCGGCTTCCGGAATCGTATGGTATGCCGGTATGGTCACTCCGGATATGACCGAAATGATCGGCGCAATGGGAATGTTCACGTTTGGCTGGCATTGATTAACCGGAAAACCTCTGGCGTTTTTCGGTAAATCTGAAATCCGTATTATTCGCACCGGAGCGGAACCTCCGGTGTTTTCATTTACATGACACCGGGAGTTCGATATATTCAAAGTGTTTTAATCATCGTGCGGGGAGCGGGACATGCTTCTGGGTCAAATCGTTGACTGGCTGAAGAAGGTATTGAAGGAAACCGGTGCGAACGGTTATGTTTTCGGGTTATCGGGGGGAGTTGATTCGGCGGTTGCAGGCGGTTTGATCCGACAGGCTGCAGGGATGAAACATTTCGGTATGATTCTGCCCTGCTGCTCGAGTCCCGACGACCTCGAAGATGCATTGAAGGTTGCCAAAGCACTGGACCTGAGAACGAAACAGATCGACTTGACCTCGGTTTACAACGAATTTATGGGAATCCTGACGGAAAGTACCGATGTCCAGCAGGGCAATCTGAAAGCGCGCCTCAGAATGGCAGTTCTCTATCACTATGCAGCCGAACTGAACTACCTGGTTGCCGGAACCGGAAACAAGACCGAGTATCTGATCGGGTATTTTACGAAATTCGGTGACGGCGCCTGCGATGTAGCGCCAATCCGGGACCTGTTGAAACGCGATGTGCGCATGCTTGCCGAAGAGCTGGAGATTCCGGCGGAAATCATCGAAAAACCGCCGTCTGCAGGATTGTGGGAAGGGCAAACCGATGAGGCCGAAATCGGCTTGACGTATGAGATTCTGGACAGTGCCGTGATCGGGCTGGAACAAGGATCCACAATCGTTCCGTTCGATGCCATGGAAAAAGTCATCCGGATGCACCAGAACTCCCGTCACAAACGCCAGCTGCCCCTTTCTTTCAAGCGGCCGCCCAGAGGTTGAAAAGGAGACCATCATGCCGCAGCTCAATATCACCGATATTCAACGATATATTTTCCACCGGTATCCCTTCCTGCTGGTCGACAGGGTATTGGATTACGATCCGGGTCGATCCGGGGTGGGAATCAAAAATGTCACGCACAACGAACCCTTTTTCCAGGGACATTTTCCGGGACAGCCGGTCATGCCGGGTGTATTGATGATCGAAGCCCTGGCGCAGCTTGCAGCGGTCGTTCTGGCTGTTTCTTTTGAGAAGGAGTCATCGGAAGATTCGCGGGTCATGGGATATTTCGCCGCAGTGAAAAATTTCAAATTCAAACAAACGGTTGTTCCGGGAGATCAGCTGCGACTTTCCATCGAATTTACCGGGAAGAAACACCGGATCTATTCAGCGACCGGCAAAGTTGAGATCGTCGGAGGCAAGCTGGCAGCGGAGGGCGATCTGATGTTCGCCTTGATGAATCTGGCCGATAAAAATTGATCGTGTTTCATGCATTTCACCGATCACCTGTTTCAGGCCATTGAGAAAAAAGGAACGCCTCTTTGCGTGGGCTTTGACCCTCATCCGGACCGGATACCGGATGATCTGATCCGTCAGGCCGGGAAACGGTCCGGCTCGGGATCCCGAGGCCAGGTTCTGGCCATGGCCGTTCAGGAGTTTCTCCTTCGAATTCTGGAACGAATTCACCCGCATATTGCCGTAATCAAACCCCAGTTCGCATTCTTCGAACAGCTCGGTATCGAAGGGATGAACGTGCTTGGAAGAATCTGTTCCGAGGCCCGCAGTGCGGAGATCATCGTGATTGGCGATGCGAAACGCGGGGACATCGGTTCGACCGCCGCGGCCTATGCCAGGGCCTATCTGGCACCGGACGATCGCCTCGAACAGGATCCTTCGCAGCGGATACAGGTGGATGCCCTGACCGTCAATCCCTATCTGGGCTGGGACGGAATCAGCCCCTTTCTGGAGGTCAATCCGGATGCCGGTGTTTTCGTACTGGTGAAAACGTCCAATCCATCCGGTTCGCAGGTTCAGGATCTCAAAACAGAGTCCGGAACCGTTGCGGAACAGATTGCCGGAATGGTTGCAGACTGGGGGAAAATACGCATCGGAGCCTGCGGATACTCCGATGTGGGAGCCGTGGTGGGGGCAACCTACCCGGAACAGGCACGACATCTGCGGAACATCATGCCCCAAACACCATTTCTGATTCCCGGGTACGGATTTCAGGGGGGGAGCGCTGTGGATGCCCTGGCGGGATTTGATTCCCGGGGACGGGGAGGAATTATCAATTCATCCCGGGGAATCCTGTTTGCCTATCAAAAAACCAGGTATCAGAGCCGTTGCGGTGAAACCAGGTTTGAACAGGCCGCCGAAACGGCCTGCATGGAAACGATCCGTGATATTGCAACCGCCCTGAAATCAGTTACAGGTTAGAGATTGAAATGAAACGCCCGCATCGCCGTTTCAACATCGACCTTGTCTTGGTTCAATTTGGATAACTGGCCGAAGGAGATTCGCATGATCAGTTCGGTTGAGCCGTATTTATCCTTGAATTCGGAATCTTTGACAAAGAAGACGACCACAATTTCATCCCTGGCGGACAGCCCTTTCAGGATTGACCCGAAATCCAGCACGGTAGTGGCAAGTTCCTTCTTGAAGGCAACCAGATGTTCATCCATCTTTTCCAGCCGTTCCTTGTCCTTTTCCAGGAGTTGCTCGTAATGTGATTTCTTCTTCAGATATTCTTCTTTCTTGATCGCCGCCTCTTGATCCCGTGCTTCATCTTCACCGCTTCTGGAACCTCCGAACCATTCACTCCATTCCTGAATCATGATGGATGCATTCGCCAGGCTGGTCATGGAAATGTCACCCAGGAAAAAAGCGCCAACATCTTTCAGAAAAAATGATTTTACCTTGTCATCAATACGTACGTAGACATGAGCGGTTTCCAGCAGAAGATCATCAAGACTTTTTTCGAACACGCTGAACGATCGATCCATCCGTTCGTCAGACAGAGCCGTGCAGGACCCGATCATCATGATCAGCGTAACGGTTGCAATGCAGAATTTTGTCATGGTCAAATCCTCCTGTTTCAGTATACGAGACCGGTTGGGCAAATGTTTCATGGTTGAGTCCTGCCAATCGGAAGTTTCATGGAGAGGTGTTTTTGGTTTTCGGAGCTTGAATGGATTGTTTGTAGAATTGAACGGCTTTTTCCTTGTGATCGCCGATCCAGCGATGGGGGTCCAGATAAGCAGTCCATGGCTTGGGAAGCCGGTTGGCGGCATATACCGTGCTCCTGACCATCGGCAGGACAATCCGCGAATCTTTGATCACCGCCTCGCCGGGCGGGATGAGAGCCAGCACGATGCATATCACGGAGACAACGGCGCCGCCTTCAACCAATCCAAGCAGGAAACCGAGAGAGCGGTCAATCCAACCCATTTTAATCGCCCGGAGAATTTTCTTGACGATCATGCCCAGAACAAGACCGATGAACCAGCCCAGAGCGAAGATGGCGATGAACACCATCAGACGGCTCCAGAAATAGGAATCGAGATTGAAGAGGATCTTCACTTGATTTCCAAGTGCACGGGAGAAAACGATTCCGAACCCGAATCCGAGCAGAATGCCCACGAACCGGAAAACCGTCCGGAAAAATCCTTTAAAGATGCCCATGGCAGCGGGTAGAGCCAGAAGAACGATGGCAATCCAATCCAGAAAAGTCAGTTCTGCAATCCAGGTCATGCAAGCATCTCCAGAAAACGTTCCGCGACCGTCCATGCACCATTGCAGGGATCCGGGGAAAAGGACGGTTCCATGGCCAGTGCTTTTTCGATATGGAATTCCCAGTTTCCCGCCTCAAAATCGCTTCGGTTGATATGGTGAACCGGCAGATAATTCCCCATCTGCCCGACAATGATATCATATTCGCGGAACGGTCCGCGATCGGTATACAGAATGGGTGTCCGGTTCACAATATATTCCGAAACGATGCCGCATCCGGGTTTGGTCATGACCAGATCGCTGGCGGAGACGAGATCCGGGTATCGAATACCGGCGTTCCGGAGTTCATCCGGGGACAGGCGGCAATCGCCATGATTCCCGACGGAGATGAAACAATAATCTGTCAGGGAGCGGGGCGTGACGGTGTTTCCCGGCCCGGATGATTTCAGCCGACCGGGTTGCATGACCATAGCCATGTCCTGAAACATAGAAAAAACGCCGGGTGTTCGCATGGGAAATCGGCTGCAAATGCCGTGTTACGGAGAACCGGAAACCGTCATCCGGTTTACCATTCGTCACTGGAATCCTGAATCAGCAGTTTTTCATCATCCGGAGAGATCCCGTGCCAGTGACAGCCTTCCCGCATGCAGATCAGAAACGGGACCCGGATATGAACGGCGGCGATTGAAATCTCGGCGGTACGGGAACCACATGCTTCGCATCGGGCTTCTGGATGCACGATACTCTGGTTGCAATGCGGGCAGGTGACATCATTCAATTCGGAATCCGGCTGAATGTTGATCGTGCTGTGATGTTCAAAGACGTTCAGATAGGGAGATAATTCCAGGATTCCGGATGAACCCTGGGTGCGGGCAACCAGTTTCACCATGTTGTCAACAATCAGGTTGGAAGCGCATTTGGGACAATAGCAGTGGAGGAATGTACCTGTCTTCAACTGGATTCGTTCGTTGTATCTGTGTTTTCTCAGGTATTGCTCGTCCCTGGCCCTTTGTTGGTTCTTCATTCGCATCCCTCCTCAAGAGGTTCTCTGATCATTGGGTGGTTGATTCGGCCAATTCCCGTTCCATTGCCTCTATGATGTCCCGATTATAGCATATCAGGCCGCATCGAAGGCAACGATCCGCTTCGCGCTGGGCATCCGATGGTGACAGTGTGTGTTCCACCTCATCGAAATTCCGGATCCGTGTGTCCACTTTCAATTCCGGCGGGTGAACTCTCGGGACATGTTCCAGTCCTTCCACGTGGTCGAACAATGTTTCCTTGATCAGGGAAGTCTGTCGTTCCTCGATCAGGGGTATTTCGCCTTCGAGCATATAATAATGAATGGATCGGGCGGCATATCTGCCCGCACCGATCGCATCCACCGCCAATGCCGGACCGGTGAAACAATCTCCGCCGGTAAACACATAGGGGATATCGGTTTGAAGTGTTTCTTCGGCTCCGTCAATCGTGCTCCATTTGGTGATCTTGAGCGCGGCGATGTTCTTGTTTTCCCTGATGAAGTCGATTTTGGGGAATTGACCGATGGCCGCGATGATCGTATCGGCATCCATCAGCGTTTCGGAATTGGGGATTGGTTCGGGTCTTCGACGTCCGCTGGGATCCGGATCGGTCAGTCTCATTTTAATATATTCGATCTTGGCCACTTTCCCGTTTTTGGGATGGATTCGAACCGGGGCGGCCAGAAACATCAATTCGATTCCTTCTTCTTCGGCTGCAGTGATTTCCATATCGTTGGCCGGCATTTCCTCCCGGGACCGGCGATACATGAGTGTGACATGCGAAGCACCGATTCTCAATGCGGATCGGGCTGCATCGATGGCCGTATTTCCACCGCCGACGATCACGACCTTTTTCCCGATAACGGGTGTTTCGCCCAGGTGGAATTTAGACAGGAAATCGGTTCCGTCCCACACGCCTTCCAGGTCTTCACCGTCAATTCCCATTCTCCGGCTGTCCCATGCGCCAATCCCCATAAACACCGCGTCGAAGCCGGCAGCGCGCAGAAACTCGAGATCGAAATCCTCTCCGAATTTCACCCCGGTTCTCACTTCGATACCCAACCCGACGATACCCTCGATCTCCCAATCCAGAATTCTCTTGGGAAGACGGTATTCCGGGATTCCATAACGCAGCATTCCGCCCAGTTGGGGCATCTGTTCGTATATCGTGACCTTGTGGCCGAGTCGGCGCAGGAAATAGGCGCAGGATAATCCGGCGGGTCCGCCGCCGATGACGGCGACCTTGTAGCCGGAGGGAGCGGCAATGGACACTTCCAGATGCTGTCCCTGATTCATTTCCCAATCGGCCACGAACCGTTTCAGGTAGTTGATTCCCACCGGTTCGTCCTCCACCCCGCGGCGGCAGACATCTTCACAGGGGTGGGGGCAGACCCGGCCGCAGGTCAGCGGCAGGGGATTCCGCTCCTTGATGGTCAGAATGGCTTCCTTGTATTTACCCTCCCGGATCTGATCGATGTATGTCGGAATATCAATCTGGGCGGGGCATTTCTGCTGGCAGGGAGCCAGGCATTCGGAGTATTGGTTGAAATGGAGAATCTTGGTTGTGGAGGAAATCAGGGAGATAATTCCCTTGGGACATACCCGGACGCACGCGCCGCAACCCCGGCACAAATTCGGATCGAACACCGGCAGTCTGTCCGGACCCATTTCGATGGCGCCGAACGGACAACTGTTCACGCAGGTTCCGAAACCAAGACAACCGTGTTCGCACAGTTTTGTACCCCCGAACAGCATGTTGGCTGCCCGGCAATCCTGGATGCCGTCGTAATTGAATTTCTCGACCGCTCTGGCGCCACCACAGCATTCGGTGCTGGCGAGTTCCGGCTCCTTGGCCACGACTTTCATTCCCATGATGTTGGCCACGTTTTCGCTGATATCCGGCCCGCCTCCCACGCAGATATTGGGTGGCGCTTTACCCGTGGCGATGGCCACGGCTGCGGCGTGACATCCAGCAAATCCACACCCGCCGCAATTGGCTCCCGGCAGCGCCTCCTCGACCTCCAGGATGATGGGATTCTCCTTGACGTAGAAAACCTTGGATGCAATACCCAGCAGCAGGGCGGAGACGCATCCCAGACCACCCATGACAATTAATGCAGTAACCATAGAATTTCTCCTGTCACCCAAACACCCCTGTTCTCCCTGAAAACCTTATCACGTCAATCCCATGAATCCAAAAAACGCCAGAGACATGAATCCGGCAGTGATCAGTCCGATCGCGGTGCCCTGAAGGGGTTTGGGTATGTTGGATATGACATATCGTTCCCGCAGACCGGCAAACACCACCAGAGCCAGGGCAAATCCCAGTCCCGATGCAAACGAGAAAACCACCATCTTCAAAAACGAATATTCATTCTTGATGCAAAGAAGCGCTACGCCCAGGACGGCGCAATTGGTGGTGATCAGCGGCAGGAAGATTCCCAGTGCCTGATAAAGTGTATCCATGCTCTTTTTCATGAAAATCTCGACAAACTGCACCAGTGAAGCGATCACCAGAATGAACGACAGGGTCTGAAGATATTCAATCTCGAGCGGCATCAGGATCCATTTGTGCACACCCCAGGTGATGATGGATGCCAGGGTCATGGTGAAGATTACGGCGGTGCCCATGCCCAGCGCCGTGCTCATCTGTTTCGATACGCCCAAAAACGGACAGTTGCCCAGATATTGAGCCAGCAGGATGTTGTTGACCAGGACCGCACTGATGACAAGCAACAGATATTCCATCGTGGTTCCTCCTTATGCCCGGGTCCGTTTCAGGCTCGTGAGATAATTCATGACAAACAACAGAAGACCGAGCGTCACGAAAGCTCCGGGTGCCTTGATCATGAACGAAAACGGCTCGAAACTTTTTCCCATCAGCGGTACGTTGAACAAAGATCCGACACCCAGCAATTCACGCAATCCACCCAGGAGCGTCAAGGAAAACGTGAATCCCAGTCCGATTCCCAGCCCGTCGACGGCGGAGAATAGAACCGTGTTTTTGGAAGCGAATGCTTCGGCCCGCCCCAGGATAATACAATTCACGACGATCAGCGGCACGAAAATTCCCAGACGCTGGTACAGAGGATAGAAGTATGCCTGCATGAGCAGTTCCACCGCCACCACAAATGTTGCAATGACCACGATGTAACAGGCGATGCGCACCTTCTTGGGAATAATTTTCCGCATCAGGGATATCAACACATTGGCGCAGATCAAAACAAATGTCGTTGCCAGGCCCATACCCATCCCGTTTTCGGCTGTTGTGGTCACCGCCAGGGTGGGACACAATCCCAATACCAGTCGAAACGGCGCCAGTTCGGTTGAAAATCCCTTGGTGAATTCTCTGACAATTCTCATGGCCTGTTCCCTCGGCTACCCTGTTTTTCCTGAATCGATTTCAAGATCGATTCCCGGTTGGCATTGACGAATATGGCAGCCCGGCTGACACCGTCGGCAATCGCTGAACTGCTCCGTGTAGCGCCTGAAACCGCATCGATCTGACCCCCATCGTTTTTCAGCTTGATGTCGTCTTTAATCAGGAGTTTCCGGTAATTGGAAAGATAGTCCGGTTCCATGGCGCGGGTTCCGACGCCCGGAGTTTCCTTGTGCTGGGTAACCCGGACGCCGAAAATACGGTTGGACTCCAGGTCCAGCGCGGTCATGACGGTAATGTCTCCGCCATATCCCCCTCTGCCGGATTGCTCCAGGGCAATCCGGCGGATCTTGCCGTCCTCGATCCACGGGTAGATCCCGATCGACCCGTCCTGGTAACCGAACTCGATCTTGTCCGACAGGGGATCGTTGGGAGCACCGGTAAAAAGCTCCTCGATAATCGGACCCCTTACAAAGAAATCTTCCTGCTGGGCGATACGGTCCGATAATCCATTCCGAAGCCCGCCCAGCAGGGTCGCTGCGAATGCACAGATGATTGTCGTGACCAGAACCATTTTGGCAATTTCATTCATGATCCGGGACCTCCCTACTTCCCGCTGTTCAAGGCGGCCGGAATCGACGAATCCAGACCGTACACCGGCTTTTTGATGCGGTCGATCAGGGGATGAAACATGTTCATGATCAAAACGGCGAAGACCGTGCCGTCGGCGTAATTGCCCAGGTTGCGAATCAGAAGGGTCATCAGGGCGGCTCCCAATCCGTATATCACTCGGGCAATTTTGTTTACCGGGCAAACGGTGTAATCGGTGGCCAGGAATATCGCACCGAAGACGGTCGTGCCTGAAATCAGGTGAAACACCGGATCTGCGAATTTGGCCGGATCGGCGGCATAGAACAATCCCTGAAATACGAAGATTCCCGCCAGGAAGGATATCGAAACGATCCATGAAATGTATCCGCGAAGCATCAGGTAGAGCCCGCCCAGAAGCAGTAGAAGGATCGGGCCCGTCCCGACTCCTCCCATCTGCCGGCCCATCAGGAGATCCATCCGGTTGAACGCATCGACAGCCTGCGGACCATAGCTTTTTAAAACAGCCAGCGGCTCAAGATGAACCGCCTGGGATTGAAAATTTGCCAGAGTGTAATGGGGATTCACGTGCAGGGGCCATGAAACCGCCGGGATCAGATACCCCAGTAGAACCGGATTAAACGGATAATAACCAATCCCTCCAAAAAACTGCTTGGCGACAATAACCATGATGGCCGTTCCGATCAGAATCAACCACCAGGGAGCGTTGGCGGGGAACATCATTCCAAGGAGCAACCCGCTCACCAGAGCGGAACCGTCCCCGATGGTCGCCGGCCGTTTCATGATTGCACGGGCAATCCACTCAAACACGACTGCGCTTCCGGCGGCGAGCAGGAGAGATCGGAGACCGGCCAGCCTGTAAAAGCAGCATCCCCATATTGCAGCCGGGGCGAGCGCGACCAGGTAGCCGGTCATGATATCGGAGGTCCGGGTGCCACCGTGAATGTGCGGCCCCATCGAGACATTGAGAACGACCCGTTCCATGGTCACACTCCTTCCTGGGAAACCTGATTCATTATCTTCTCAAACTCGCTGTTGGCAAACTGCATATACTGCATCAATGGGCGCCGGGACGGACAGACATAGGCGCACAGCCCGCATTCAACACAGGATCCAGAGCCGTTTTTTACGGCCGTTTCAAATAAACCGAACTCCGAAAACCGGCCCACCAGATTCACCTGAATGTTGACCGGACAGATCTGGACACACCGTCCGCAGTTGATGCAGGGTGCGTCGGAAAAGGGAATCACCTTTTCTTTGGGGATGATGATGACGCCGTTTGTCGTCCTGGTGATGGGCGTTTCAATATCCGGTTGGGCGATACCGGTCAGCAGTCCGCCGAATACCACCCGGTCGTTCGATTTCAGCTGGATGTTCAGTGAATCCAGCACGAACCGGACCGGTGTCCCGAGTCTGACCCGTACCGTCACCGGTTTCGGCAGATCCGGCGCTGAAACGGTGATCAGTTTGTTCGTTCTGGGTTTGCCCTTGTGCAGGCACCGGGCGGCGAAGGCAACATCTTCAGCCGACAGGATAATAATTCCGTCCGCACGCGGATCGGTATGAAACGGGTAGAATTTGCGGGTGATTTTCAGAAGCAGCAGGGTATTGTTGCAGTCCAGAATGTCGTTGGTCACCGGAAAAATTTCAACATCTTTCAGCAGAGTTCGTGCTCTGGAGGCGAATTCCTCCGGAACGACAACAACCACCCGGGCGTCTTGTGCCAGCTTTCTGATCGCAGCGACGGATTCGGAAAAATCTTCTGCAAATTCCGTCAGGAAGCGCCGTTGCACAGCCAGCGGGGGCTCTTCGTCTACGGCCTTGATCACAACAGTGGTTATGGGCAGCTTCTCTTCCTCCGACAACTGGCTTTCCAGCGATCTGGGTTTCCAGGGGGAGGCGAATCCCAGTTCCGCAAAGGCTTCGATCAGCTCATCCCGGGATGCGGCCACCAAATTCTGAACAGGATGGGGAGCTGCAAAATCGTCGTCTGATTCCCGATCTATGGTAACGCATAGAACCTCCCTGCCTTCGCGGTTGTATCCGGGACCGATGGCGCTGACTTTGCCTGTAATGGAGGAATGAATGCCGGTCCGGCTGGGAGACATGGCGATGAACTCGCCTGTCTTGACGCTTTCACCGATTTCCACAACCGGTTTGAATGGCATTTGCCCGGGTTGGGATATCGAAAGAATCACCCTGTCCGGCGGATCCAGAGTGCTCACTTCCCCGTCCCACGGCTGTAACTCGATATTCGGTTTTAAAAAGCCCAATATTCGCTTGGCCATATCAACCTCTTAATTCTTCAGGTGGCATAAGGCGCACTGAAATGCTTCCTGTCCTTCCGTGTGCCCCGTTAGAAAGGTTCCTCTGATCAGGTCCTGATGGCACCGGCCGCACTGTGCATGCAGAGCGTCTGAATTCCGGCGGGTCTGATGGCATTCCCCGCAATAGTGCCCCTCGATTTCTTCCAGTTCATCATGCGAAAAATCGGCGGGGTTCATCCCCTGTCCCTCATGACAGGTTTCACAGGATGCGGTTTTGCCTTCACCGGTTTTTCCATGGCAGGTCCTGCAGGCGGAAACATCGCCCTTGCGGGTTCGATGGCAACCTGTGCAATTGTGTTTGTGAAGATCCACCAGGTCAGCATGCGACATGTCCCCTTCGGAATACCCCGCGTCCGGATGGCATTTCTCACAGCCATACCGCTGACTGGATTGAAGCAGTTCGTGGTGGCAATCCTCGCACGAGATACCGGACAGTTCCGCATGCCGTTGATGTGTGAACACCACGGATCCTCCGGCGGAATCAAAAAAAACCCTGACGGGCTCCCGAGCGGCCGGCTGCGGATAGAAATATGCACCCAGCCCGAAGATCAGAAACAGACATCCCACCGCGAGAAAGAACCAGTTGCGCATTGTTTTCATTTCACTTACCCCGGGGAAATAATCAACAGCCAGATTTCCAAACGAAATAAAGAAGAAAATTCTAGTTCCGAAGTCTTGAAAAGTCTAGGTTTATAAGAAAAAATACCCCGCGATCCGGACTCTGCGTGACAGCAGCCCGGTCCAGTCTGAGAAGTAAAGGAATTACCGGATCAGGGTTGATCCGGGTTGTCAGGCTGCCGCGGAGGAGATTCCCCGGTTGACTCTCCGGGAGGTTTCGGCGCGGCGATCTCGGGCGGATGGTCATAGCCGGCCGCGCGGGATCGGAACCAAGGTCTCATGGATCCGAATTTGGACAGGATGGTCGCTCCCACCGCAGCCATAAACCATAAATGCCAAATCAGGAATCCCAGAAAGAACGGCAGGAATCGGGCCAGTCCGAGAATAATCAAACCGGTTAGCGCCGAACCGAATATGGATGCGTTCGGCCGGTTGAAGAGCTCCCAGGTTCGTTTTCCCAGCAGATAGGAACCGGCCGGGACCGAAAAGATGCAGACGATCAGCCAGAAAAATACCAGTATTACCGCGACGGGGATCCCGATCACCGTGACAATCAAACCCAGAAAAAGAACCAGAAATCCGGCGTGAAATAAAAATCCCGCCACCAGTGACCGGAACGGTTCCCGTCGCATCGTTTCACCGGCTTGTTCCATGTATCTCGCGCCCAGAAACACCAGGGCACACGTTATCAGGAACCAGAAACAGAGGATGATCAAATGCAGCTTTCCGATGACTCCAAGAAAACGGCCGGGAGCTCTGGGAACGGGGGTGTCATCCATGCGGGGGATATCCAGCTTCCCGGTGAACCAACGGGACAGATTGGCAATGAGCGGGATCCCGGACATATCCACAATGTCTCCCATTACAGCGGAACCTTCCTCCTGTTCGATGGTGCCGCCCATTGCGACAAGGGAGCCTTCAATCCGGGCCGTGCCGGCCAGGGAAACCGTGCCGCCGAAAACCACCACATCGCCGGTAACTGTTCCGGAAATGTTGACGCCGCCGCCGAAAACCACCACATCTCCCCGGACAGTACCGTGAACTTCACCGTTGCCGCCGAAAATCACCACGTCGCCCTTGCGGACCGTTCCTTTTGGAACGGTGAGGTTTTCACCCATCCGGAGGGTGTCAAAGTTGTCCGATTCAATCCGGATGGTTACCGCATCATCGGTGGATGATTCCGCATCGATGATCCGGATGGTGCGGTCGGAATCATCGGGCAGGCTGATCCGGACCGGCGATGCGTATGCCGCCTGCAACACCAGGAAGGTCCAGGCGATGAAAAGCGTAAACACGTGATGAAACTTGTTCATTTCATGCTCCTCGGTTCAAAGTGAGACATATCCCTTGCGCGTTTTGTGGCGGTTCAGCCAGAATCCGAATCCCAGCAATATACCGCCGATCAGAACGATCAGGGCGATGTATGACACCGGACTCACGGTCGAAGATAAATAAATGACAAGGGTTTTGAGCGCGATTATCCATCCTGAAGCCATGCGCTGCAAAGTATCCAGATTCTGCTGAATCTCCCCGGGCAGGCCAACAATGCCCACCAAAGTTCCCACGGCATCCCGGAAGGTGAATCCATCCATGATCGTTCCGATACCCAAAAATAAAATGAGGGCTCCGACCGACAGACTGACCAGAACTGCCGCCAGAACGGGAATTCTGTGAGATGGAAATGCGCGGGGAACCTGACGTTTGCCGACTTCACGCATGATCTTGAATGACAGATCCGACGTTCGAGCCGGGTCCCGGGCGGTTTTCATCATCTGAAACAGACGGATGCGCCGGTTGTAATGAATCTGACAGCGCCGGCATTCATTCTTATGCAGGATCACTTCATCCGCAAGCTGATCCTGCAATTCTCCATCCAGATATTCATCAAGCAAAAACTGAAAATCCCGACACTTCATCGTCAAAACGCTCCTTCAAGCCACTCATCTTTAACCAACACCGCCTGCAGTTTCTCCCGGGCCCGGAACAGCCGGTTTTTGACCGTTCCGATGGGGATTCCGAGTGTTTCGGCGATCTGATCGTAATTCATTTCACGGAAATGCCGGAGGATGATGATGGCTTTCAGGTTCGGCTCCAGCATGTAGACGGCCCGTTTGATTCGTTCAGCAGTTTCAGAGGATTCCAAATTCGCCTCCGGATTGGGTCTCGAATCTGCAATCTGCATGGGCAAAGAACGCGAGTCAGGATCCGAATGTTGATCCACCAGGAGGTATTCGGGTTTTTTCCTGCGGAGGAAATCGATGGTCCGGTTCACGGCAATCCGGTGAATCCATATCCGGAAGGGATACCTGGCGTCGAATGTGTGAAGCTTCACATAAGCGTTCACGAAAACCTCCTGAGTCAAATCCCGTGCGGTTTCAGGATCGTAGACCATCCGGACAACCGTGTCGTAAACCAGCCGCTGGTATCGTTCAACCAGGGATTGAAAGGCCTGGCTGTTTCCCGTAAGACATTGCTGAACGGCATCAAAATCATCAGTGTTCACGGAAATCCTCTCTGTTTCACGATTACGAAAATGAAAACAGAAATGTTTCGTTCATGCAATCCCGTTTATTCAATCCCTGCGAAACCGGATGGATCGATCCGGTGGAATCGGCATGGCTGGGTGTGATAGCCTTTCGCCGGATGAAAGGGAAGGGTGAATTGGTGGAATTGAGACGGAACCCCTTGACGGATCAATGGATCATATACCTGGATCAGGCGGCCATCCCCAATCGGGAGCCAGAAGGAAGAACGCGGTCCGGGAGGAAGTCGAACCGTACAAAAGCGGATGCATGTCCTTTTTGTGATTCCCCGGATCATCCGGACCGGGTTGATATCATGGTTGTCCGGGATGAGACCTGCATATATGTGCGGGAGGGAACGAAGGTGCCGGAGTGGGATGTCAAGGTGATCGCCGCTCCGGCGCCGGTTCTGCGCATCGAGGATGGGTTGTCCCGCCGGGGCCGGGGTTTTTACGATATAATGGAGGCGCCGGGTGCTCACGAACTCATCATCATGACACCGGAACACGGCAAACCGGTCTGGGAACTATCCGATATACAGATCGGACGAGTGCTGGCCGGGCTGTTCGAACGCATGACCGATCTTCTGAAAGACCGGAGGCTGGGCCACCAGTTTGCCTATCACGTCACCGACCGGGATTCCCTATCGTGGACAGACCATGCGGTCCTGAATCTGGTTGCGGTACCATTTGTTCCAGAAAAACTCAAAACGGAACTGCGGTACGCCCGGCAATGGTATACTTCCAAGGAACGGTGCCTGTTCTGTGATATCTGCCAGACAGAAAAAGAAAATCAGGCCAGAGGAAAACCGCACGGAATTATCGAGGAGACGGAGAATTTTACCGCATTCGTTCCATTTTTTGCTGAGTATGCATTCGAAATCTGGATCCTTCCATTTGAACACCATGCGGATTTTCTGTCCATGTCCAAAGATCAACGGGCTGATCTGGCCGGAATACTCCGGCTGATCCTGCACCGCCTGTTTCAGACGCTGGGACCGCTTTCACTGACCGTAACCCTGATGAATCAACCCAATCGCATGTGGATCCAAAACCGGGAAACATGGCCGGAGCTGGATGCCGGATGGCATTGGTCGATACGGATTCAACCGGAAACGGAGATCGTGAACGAGGAACTCCGGATATTTAACAGGGCGGCAGGTTCCAGGGTCAATCCGGTGCTTCCTGAAACCGCTGCCGACCATTTGAGATCCGCCGCGTCGTGATCATTTTTTCTTTTTTGATTTCGCCAGTTCGCTCTTTAAATCCAGTCCTTTCAGACGCAACAGATCGCCCAGCGTGGTGCCCTGGCGTGGACCCTCCGGCCTGGGGTGCTTATCAACCGGTTTTCTCTCCGGTTTCGACCGCTTGATCCGGGTCGCGGACCTTTTCGGTTTCACCGATCCGAGCGCCGAAACTCCGGATTCTACGCCGGTCGGACGGGGACGATCCGGGGTGGCAGCATCCCGTGCCCGGGATTTCCGGTCAGGTCGAACCCGGGGTTCTTCTTTGGGCGGATATCCATCGGGGAATTTCTTTGCCAGAAAGGATTCCAGGCTTTCCAGGTTCTTCTGGGCCTTGATTTTCATGTTTTCGTCATCGACATCCAATACACGGTTCCAGGTCTTCCGGGCATCCAGATACTCCCCGGAAATCCGGTATGCACTGCCCAGCCACAACAGAGCGTGGTTTTTGAGCGTCGAGTCGTCGCGGGCACCGGCTCTTTCAAGAAGGGGAATCGCCCTGCGGGCGATCCCGGCACGAACACCCAGACGACCGATCAGATATTCGAAAGATCCCGGTACATCCGTCTGGGTATCCAGCCACATGCAGTTTTTGCTGTAAATCCGATTTTGAATCTTCTTGTCAAGTTTTTTAGCGGCCAGGCCCAAAATGATTTTGCGGATTTCGGTATCTTCCGGATTCTCGTCAAGATAGGTTTCAGCCACCAGAACCGCATCATGGACATGCCGGCTGGATCCATCCCGGTCCACCTGGATCAAATACCGTTTCAACAGATTGTTATCCAAAGGATGCATGACAAGCAACTGGTGCGTTTTTTCGAGGGCCAGGCTGATATACTTTTCAGATTTCACTCTCGCGGCAAGAAAAAGCAGGGATTGAATGGTTTCCCGGTCATCCGGGTGATGGGAAAGCCAGGACAGAGCGACGTCGCAGGCTTTGAGCATCAAATCCTTGTCGTTGCGCTGTTCCGACAGCCGGAAAAAACTCCGTCTGACCGATCGGTTGTTCCCGATTTTTTTGATCCAGGATGCAGTTTGATGGAGTGCTCGGTCCAGAAGCTGCGGATCGTTCAAGGTCACGGCAAGGTCGAGATAATGGGTCCGGAGAGGTCCCTCATCGAAATGCGATCCGAGCCAGCTTTCAAGCGGTTCGAGTATATCGCTCCGGGTGTCGGGATCGCACTTTTTCAGAATCAGATCCATGAAACTTCGCCAGACCACACGGTCTTCCGGATTCACCTTCAGCCAGCTTTTGGTTTCTTGAACCGCACGCTCGATCTGGTCATTGGATCCCCTTTGAGCGACCAGCTGCAAATAGGCGTCAACCGCGTGCCCGTTGTCCGGGTCCCGGGCAGCTGCTGTCCGGGCATCTTCGACCGCCCGGCTGCCCAGGTCGCCCGGCATATGGTCTCCCAAATATTTCAACAGGAACCGGAATCCGATACGGTCCATCGAGGGTTTGGCCGAATTCAAGGCCTTGAGGGATTCCACCTCCGTCAGTCCGCCAAGCTGGTTTCGCAACAACGGGCTAAGTGCTGAAAACGCGTCCACACCGGCCAGATGCACACGATCTGTCATCACCTTTGTCAGCAACCCGAAAAGGGGGGCCTGACCGGAATCCTTCAAATGCGGAAACAGACGGGACAGAAGCTTAGTTGAAAGCAGGTCGGGCATGCCGTCCAAAATTGATGAAACCGCACTCAAGATCCGGGCCGTCACGGAGAACGATTGATCCGCGGAAACCAGGGCGGCTTGAAGGATTCTGACGATCCAGACCTGAAGATCGGGTTCCCGGCCGCAGGTATTGATTATTTTATCGAACAGAATATCGGTCTGTTCAGGCGTTTCGTTCAAGCTCGACCAGATTGCCCGGCATAAAACCGGGTGTCCCGCATCCCACAAGGCCGGCGATACGACCGCACGATCCGAATGCATTTGAACGGGTTGATTTTTTTCTTTTGCAAGCGCTTTCTGGAAGGTTCGAACCGCTTTCTCGGAATGCATCGCTTCCAGCAGGCGATCGGGTGTCGACAGTCCCAGGACACCCAGCGCCACAATCGTCCGGTACAGGTCTTTGCTGGCCGAGTTGGGAATGGTCCCGGCGATCTGCCGGGCCAGCTCGTCGAGCGTGGTCCCCGAAGCGCTTTGACTCCAAAGTTCAATGGTTGTCGGTTCAGATTCAGGGGAGACCGGTAGTTTTGCTTCGTCCGGGCTCAGCGGATGAACCGTATACTCCTCCAATACCGTTCTGGAGAAAAACTTGGGATACTGGTCCACCGACACAGCAGTGCCCAGAACCGCCATCGGAGCTCCACTGATCTGGGCTGCCGCCAGCTCCTTGATCCACGGCACCGGATCCGTTCCGTAACCCAGCGGATCGTCCCACAGCAATATCAGCGGAGCATCACATGCAACGGCAGCCGTCGCCAGGTGCTCCGCCTCCTCAGCTGCTTTTTCGATGTCCAGTATTTCCGCGACGACAAAACCCTGGAGGTAGAGTTCCCGGGCCACCTGTTTGAGCAGGATGCTTTTTCCCATTCCGGGGCGTCCCGTGAAAAGAAAGACGGGAAGCAGGCCCCGCCCGGATATTTTGGCACATCGCCGGGCCCATTTGACGGCCGCTTCGTAATCCGGTCGAATGGCGATTTCAGGTCCAGCCGGTAACAATATCTCTTTCCAGCCGGGCTGCCTGGACAACCGGAAGACAGTCTCCGGCTGCTCCTGAAGGAACCTCTGATCGATGACTTGCACCGCGGGAGTGGAACTATATGCCCGTCTCTGGTAATCCCGAATCAGCAGGAAGGCATCCTCCCGGCTGAAATCAAGCTCAAGGAGTGTGCCGGCATCGCCTGCAGCGTTCGAGATGCGGTCGATCAGCGAAGTCATTGCGTGTCCCAGATCCGCTCCGCTGATGCCTGCATCCTGTAGCACTTTCAACATGTCCAGTTCTTTTCCCCAGAGTGTTTCATCGCCCAATCGACCCTGGCGCCGCCTGCTGTATTCGATGGAAGTGTTTTGGATAACCTGCCGGGTGAGCCGATCGACAGCCGGCACGGGATTCTTGGATGCCGCCTTTTCGAACAATTTATGCAACCTGCCTTGCAGCGAATTCTCCAGATCCTTTACCGAGGGCCATTGGGCGACGGAAGGCGGAGATTTTTGGAACCGTTTTGCAGAAGTCACGATTAATGCAGACAATGCTTCGGGTCGATCTGAACTCAGCATTTTCAATGCGAAACGCACCAGGAAATCTTCAAACGATTTCAGATCCTCCAGATCCGTTTTCCCGGCATCGATCACCCCGACCACACGTTCCGATCCGGCGTAACGCTCCAGAAAATCGCCGTCGAGATCCAGGCGTATACCCCGCGGCAGTTCCCCCGCCGCATGGTAAGTTCCCATCCGCGCCAGTTGCCATGCGGCATAGCTGAAATGATACCGGTTCATTTTGTTCCGGTCCGGGAGGGGAACGCCCCAGGCGGCAACGGCATCCGCTTCAAGTGAGAATTCCGCGTTGTTCGTCATACCCTTCATCCTATCGTTGTTCTCAGGTTGTTCCGGAACGCGGAAACAGCCTGATATCGGTCAGAAAGGCAATGTATACCGCTCCCGATCAAAAAAACAAGCCCCGGACCCGATTCCCGGGGATTTTCAAACCAAATCCCGGTCATGTCCTCGAGCATGATTCGGCGTGAAATTCCAATAATGGATGTGCTATATATACAGGAAGGAGAAACCAGACGGCAAATGTCTGGGGGCAAATAATACCAGAATGAACATCATTGGAGGATGTCGATGAAAAGAATGGGGATGATCCTGATACCGGGTTGCCTGGTTTTTATGACCGTGGGTGCATTTGCGGCGCAGAGGGTGGTCATGTACGAGCATTTCACGGAAGACCAGTGCCTGTGGTGTGCCGATGTGGCCGTTGCGATCGATTTGTTCCGGTCGGAATATACGAGAGAACAACTGGCGGTCATAACCTATAGTGTACGGGGAGACGATCCCGTTCCGGGCGGCCTGGACCGGCTGGATTTCTTCGGGGAGGACGCCGTTCCGGTCGTTGTGGGAGACGGCAGGGATAACCTGGGTCCGATGCCCATCGATGAATCGGTTCTGATTGCGCACTACGAGTCGCGCAAGAACGAGCCGTCCATTCTGACAATGACCGTCACCAAAGAAAGCCAGACCCAGTACAGGATACATGTCGAAGCCGAGTCAGCTTTTACGGGTGTTTTGATGGCGGTGGCATACGAAGAGATCATCCACAATGAACAGCATTATTACTGCTGGGCCAGGGAGATCCTTACGAATTATTATGGAGATCCGATCTCGTTGAGTGCCGGCGGATCGACAGATGTCATCAAGAATGTGTCGCTTCAGGGTGGCTGGAATCCCGGCAATATGGGGGTTGTGGCCTGGGTTCATGAGGGCAGCGACGGCGGCAACCTGCTTTTCCGTGCTCACGAATCGCTTCAGGCAGCCGACAGCATGGCCCAGCATACCGAACCGACACCGACCCCCGCACCCACCGATCCCGGTGCAACCTGCACACCCACGCCCCAGGGTACCGCACCTCCCACACCGACCCACTCCGTCAACGATCTCCAGCAGAATCTTGAATTGAGTGCAACAATGTTCCATCCTGACGATCCGTTCGTTCTGGATATTCATACCGTGAATCCGAGTTCACAGACGTTCAATGTGGACCAGTACCTGGCGCTGGAAGTCGCCGGATTGTTCTTTTTCTGGCCGCAATGGACGGACGCGGTCGGATATGCCCAGCGCAGCTATCCAGCCGGGTGCGACAGCCGTGAAAACATTTTCGATTTTACCTGGCCGTCCGGAGTGGGAAGTTTCTCGGGAATTCACTTTTATCTGGTATCTCTCAATACCGCAACCCAGACCCTGGCCGGTCCCTGGGACATGGTTGAGTGGGGATATACCGGGTAATCTAGCGCCTGAGATCGATGTTCTGAAATCGCCCGGACCCGCTATTGCGCTTCTTCCTGGAACCTCCGGTAATGCCGGAAAACATTCTTTTTTCCAATCGATGCGCGTAACCGTAACCGGTTAAGAACGGAATGATATATACCAGCGGGAACAACCGGTTTCCCAAGCCGCCCGCCGCGCAGGCCGTATTGGCCGCCAGAAAAATGACCGCCAGCGTTTTTCCGGAAACGGGTATCAATCCCATAAACCGGATTGATGCATATCCGGAACTGACGGCAAAGAAACCCAGGACGGCGTTAACACCCGCAGTGCTTCCCCAGAGAATCACCGGGCTGGAGTGAAACGCGATCACATACAGAAGATGGATTCCCACGGCATGGACCAGAAACAGCACCAGGAATCTGGATTCACCCAGCGCGGTCACGACGGGATGAGCGGTAAGCATCAAAAACAGAATATTGGCGATCAGATGACCCAGGCCGGTATGAATGAAAACGGAAGTCAAAGGCTGCCAGATCCTGCCGGTCCAGAAAGTCCCGGGGTTCGCGCCCAGCCAGTCATTCAGAAATCCGGCGGCTGCGTTTTGAGCTGAGCCGGGATCAGAGGACCTCAGGATGAGAATCAGTATCCAGAGACAAAATCCGGCTCCACAGGTCACGGCAATCCATTTCGCCGGACGGGGAACCGGCGGGAAAACGATCCGTTTTCGAGTGAACGGCTGGGTTGTCTGTCCGGTCATGAAAACCTCTACCGCTGCGGATCAAATTAACATATCATATCCGGGGATGGATTATAAGCCGCTGCCGCGATTACCAATCCCCGGGCCGCCCAAACCGGCGATCCGGGATTTTCCAGGGACCCCTGCGCCGGGCATGAAGCCATGAAACATACTGATACGCCGATAGCGGTTCTGTATTTCAATAAGGCCGGTTTGACCCTCCGGTGCGTCCGCTCAATTCTGAATGCGGGATACTCCCCGGACCGGGTGTTCTGCTTCGACAACGGGTCCACGCCCGGGAATGGAAAGGCGGTCCGGGAGGCGTTTCCCCGGGTTCATCATGACCGGATCAGTCAAAACCGGGGATTTTCAGGAGGCTTCAACGCCGCTCTGAATTGGGTTTTTTCAACCGGTGTTCGGTCCGTCCTGTTTTTGACCAACGATACGGAGATGCTTCCCGGCGCGGTTGAGGCCTGCCGGAATTCAGCGGACCGGACGGAAGCGGAGCTGGTAGCGCCATGTGTCATGTACCGGAATCGGCCGGGGAAAATCGATTCGATCGGGGCATTTTTCCATCCGGAACGATGTTCCCTGGTGCATTACCGTGAGCAGGATCTTCCGGATGAATTGACCGGTGAAACCGATTACATCCCCGGGACGGCCCTGTGGATCGCCCGCGACGCGTTTGAACGGCTGGGCGGAGCCGATGAATCGTTTCATACTTATTGGGAAGACGTGCACCTGTGTTTCCGGGCGCGGCGCTTGAACATCGGGATGGCCCGGGCTTACTCGTCCAGAATCCTTCACGGCGTGGGTCAGACCTGCCACAAAAAAGCGCTGTACACGACCTACTACTTCCAGCGCAACCGAATCCGCTTCTGTCGGTCGACGCTCCCGGAGCATAGGTGGAAGCAGGCCCGTTCGGTTATCGAATCCGACCTGGAAGGCCTGCGGGAACGGTTTGAGCAGCGGAACGACGTCAACCGGCTGCAGCTTCTGGATCGCCTGAAAAATGAATTTGATGGTATAGAGACGAGTTTCTGAACCATTTGATGGAAGGCCAGGTTCCAAGATCATAATAGTCGTTCAGGAGAATTCCCGATGCAGGATGAAACGGCTGAGTGCAGACCGGAGAATGAACCTGTCTGACCGAGTTCAGCAGAAACCGATATAAAACTTCTCCGGCAGATTTTCGGAACGCATAGCACCCCCAGAACCCGTTGAACCGGTCATACCCCTGCCGGGGTTTGTCCTGAAAGGCACTGATCTTCATCTCCCGTGTGAAATGAAGCGCTCCAAGATATCTGAGTCTATCGGGATCTCGACAGGGGATGACTCCGAATACGACAGGCCGGTTGTGCAGCGCGTTTTCAACCAGCCGGCACAAAGGCGTTCCCGCCGGATCCCGAAACGGATCGGTGGGGCTGAGACTGAGTATTGAATCGGGAAGTAAAACCAGATTCCGCCCGGAAAAGACCTCCCGGGCTGAGAAGACCGATCCCGGCCATTCTTCATATTTCTCGTTGAAATAACAGATCCGGTGTTCCTGTTCCGGGAAGAACCGGGAGACATATTCGGCGACAGATTCCTTCCCGGACCGGATTACCACCGCGATCCGGATGGGCTGTGATGCTTCAATCGCCGTCCGGATATGTTCCAGTGAATATCGGATCAATGGATATCCGGATGCTGTTTGAAAAAGCTCCTTGGGACCGGTCAATCCGAGCCGTTCGCCGCTTCCGGCACACGGCAGAATGACCGTCAGAGCAGTTCGGGACCCCGATGTGAGCGCGGGTTGTGCTCCGGCGGCTGGTTTTGAATGATAGAATGCAGCGGATCGTCCGGTGGCGGAAAGGATCGATTGCATGCGGGGGTGACGGAGCAGGATCTGGCAGAGAGTGCACTGCGAATTTTCAGTAAGATAACCGGATCGGGTTGATTCCGGATCGATCTGAGCCAGGAGATACGCTGGCCCCTTCGTTTTCAACTTGTGGAGTATGGGAGAAAGATTGCCGGTTCCGGTCCGTATGATCCCGCCGGAGCGCAGGGGATCCCCCAGTGCCAGGGCGCGATGCCCGGGAATGGCGAACAGCCCGCAGCAGGGATAGATCAGCCCGTCCGGACCGATAACCAGATCGCGGAATCCCAGCCGGCAGGGCTCCGGATTGGGATCCGGCCGGTTTTTCCGGGTCGAAGTCCGGGGAATGGATCCGGGATGCAGCTTCGTCCGGATGGTGGGTATCCGGTGGATCCAGCGGGAATTTCCGATGTTGGCGGCGGTCCAGTCCGGGAATTGTTCACGGAGATGGTCAAGAAACTCTTCAGGTGTCATGCCCTGGTGACCCGGAATGTCCCGAAGCGTGAAACATACCGGAATGTTCAAAGCCAGAGCATGATCGATCAGGATTTCGATGTCATCCAGCGGTACATGCTGCTGATGTTCGGCATCCAGGCTGATTCGCAGCGTGAACGGGCCGGCGTGGGCGCACCATGCAAGCAGATCCGGCCGGTTCCGGTGCCAGGCGCCGCTGGTCAGGATTTCAGCATGGATATTGTGTTTTCGGCACAGTTGAAGGCCAGCGGTGAGCGCGTTGGGTGAAAGAAACGGTTCACCCCCGGTCCAGACGGAAAATGGTTTTGTGATGGCAGGATATCCCCGGCTGAAAAAATCCCCGATCCAACCGGCGGCGAGAATTTCCCGATTATCCGGACTGCATCCCGCGTTGCAGGTTGCACACCCCACCGAACACCGGCGGTTCAGGAAAAAAATCATGCTGTTCCAGACAGGATTCACGCAGGGAGTATTCCATTAAAAAACCTCCCGGTCAGCCGGGAGGTTTGAATGCATTTACGAAGTCAGACGGTCAGCTTCTGCGCAGATATCCGACGGCGATCAGGGCACTCAGAACGATCAACAGGATTCCAATTCCGGCGGTTCCGGTGGTCGGGACACCGACGGTGGGAGTGTTGGTCGGGCCCGGGGATGTCGGTGTGGCGGTCGGGATGGACGGAGTGGGTGTTTGGGGCGTCAGGTTCCGGTCGATGACCACGCGGATGTCCCAGTCTCTGTTTAAAGGAAATGCGGCGTAGGGTCCGGTGATGGACGTCGTCGACCAGTAGGCGTTTCCGCTGTAGGTCGAATCGGAACCTTCTATCGGGAAGGTGTTTGCGCCACCGGGGGAATGCAATTGCACGCAGACATAGATATCATTGCCGCCGGTGATGGCGACGGGGGATGCTATGTCGTGGTAGACAATGCCGCCGTAGGGTTCATTGGACCCGGTGTAAGGTCCGCCCAACAGACCGGTGGGTGTGCCGCCCGACATGTTGTCGTAAATCCGGACCTGCCAGCTGAAGTTGTTTCCGAGATTGACCCACTGAACTTCCGTGATATGCCCGGTCTCCGCCGGAGACAGTCTCTGGCAGGCATAGACATAAGTGGCGGCGGGGGAAACATTGAAATATCCGCCGCTGCCGTTTTCGTTTTCAAACTCCATGTACTTGTCCAGGCTGTCCAGACTGTCTTCCCAATCCACATACTGATACGCAGCCGATCCGATCATACCGGCTCCATATTCTATGAAAAAGTAGCCGCTGCGGCCCCAGCCGGTTCCCCAGGAATTCTTGCAGATCCAGTAGTTGCCGGCATAAGGATAATCCGGCGGGTCGGCGGTGCCTTCATGCCAGCCCACGATCAGAACGGCGTGATCGGTTACATTCGGAGATCCGTTCACCATGACACCATCAACATAAGCACCAAAATCCGGAATCGTGCCGCCGGTTGAATCCACGGAACAGCCCACGGGTCCATTGGCCAAAGCGTTCTTGATGGACGTTGAATCGCTGGCGATGGTGATCATCTTCTTCAGACGGTAATTCTGCTGGGGACACGACAGGCAGTTTGTGGTGCCGGAAGTCCAGGGCTGACAGGTCTCCAGGACCGGACCCATCGAACTCAAATAGGCTCCGGCCTTCCAGCAGGTTCCGCCGTATGCGCATCCTCCGGGCAACGTGCAGTCTCCCATGGCATCTTCGGAAAAATCATCGGTGAAACCCAGCCCCTCCGTGATCTTGATCATGGATTCGAGATCATGCAGAGCAGCAAATGTCCAGCAGGTCGAGCAAGTATACTGGTTTTCAACTGGTGACACGTAGTTGTTCCCCCCGGAATTCCGCCAGTCAAACCATGTTCCGATCGGAGCATGACCGATTGGATCCCATGCCGGTTCCAGGGTGATGACATCCAACGAGTTGTGAATATACCCGCGGCCATACTCCTCCGCAGCGGAATAAGCTCCGGCAAAAACGATTCCGCAAACCATTAAAACGATTACTTTCCTCATGCGATTCCTCCCCCTCTTGAATGTTGAATGATGTTCCGATCAACGTTATATGACACCAACTTAACGAATAGCACTGCAAAATTCATACCGGTTCGACAGCCGGTTCCGCCAGTGATAACCGGCTGATTTTACTCGATTTTGGAAAACAACTCCCTGTTCGCGTGTGACGTAATTTGTCGGTCATTGAAAATATGATAGCGCAAAACGGCAACAGGGGTCAAACCGGAATTGTGCTTTCAGGCATTTTTCAAACGAAGAGGAGTTGACTTCCCATTTGATAATATCTCCCGGCAAGTTCTGTCAAGGGGGTCAGCGGGGAATGAGCGGTTCCGGTATTCTTGCTTTTTGCCGTGAATCCCGTTTACGATTTGCTTCCGTGACCACTGAAATCCCGGCCATTTCATTGCCCCGAAAGTTTTTATTCGGCCTGATCGCAGTGATTCTGTTTCTGATGGCGGCGGATTGGGCGGCTGCCCCGTTTATCGAGGAACAGTTCATGCTGCAGCTGGGTGGCATGAGTGCCGGCCGAACGGAAGACCGGTATCTTTTCTGGCGACTTCAGGGCAAATTCAGCGATGAAACCCTGGGAATTTACACCAACAGCCTGGGCTTCCGGGATCGTGAATTTTCGCATGACGTTGCTCCGGGAGTCATGAGAATCGCCTGTCTGGGCGATTCCGTCACCTTCGGCTGGAAAATTCCGCAGGAATTCACGTATCCGGATATCCTGGAGGATTATCTCAATGGCTGCCGGGGGAAGGACGATCCCCGTGTCGAAGTGTTGAACATGGGAATTCCCGGCTATTCCTCGATGCAGGGGCGTGTTCTTGTTGAGCGGGAACTCGGCAAATATTCCCCGGACATCATCGTGTTTTCCTTCGGCATCAACGATTCCCAGGGATCGGTGATTTCGGATGCGGAAAACTACCATCGGAATACCGGCAGATGGTACGGATTCCGCGCAAAATTGGAAAAAAGCCATCTGTACCGGTTAATCAAGCAGAATTGGATCCGGCGAGTCAAACCGGCGGATAAGCGACGGGCGAGAGAACGATATCAACGGGTGTCGGTTCCGGAGTTTGAAAGGAACCTGCGGCAGGTGATCCTGCAGGCCCGGGACATGAATGCCCGGCTCGTTTTTTTGAGTCAGGCCAACACCGGACGGAACAACCTGCTGCAGCCCTATTTCGACATCGAAAAAAAACTGGCGCGGAGCGAGCCGGAAGTTTATTACTGCGATGCGATTGATCTTCTGGTTTCATTTGATCCGGAGCCGGTGATGGATTACATGAAAAAACTGAACGAAAGATGGCCGGATTCGGGAGTTTCATCCGGGGATTTTTTCGGAACCCCCCTGACCACTCCCCGGGCGGAACGGTTCCGGCACCTGATGGTGGATCCCGTCCATCCGAACATTGTTGGCAACGCGGTTCTGGGTATACAACTCGCAAGATTTCTGCTGGAGAATGTCCTGATCGGCTAGTCTTACGCCAACCCTTCGGGGATCAGGCCGGTCATATTGACGGCTGTCCGGCTGGCTGCAGGTTTGGAGAGACGGTGGTAATGGTCCAGGGCGAACACGATGCCGTCCACCGCACTCTGCAGCCCGGGCATAAACTCCCCGAAATACCTGAATTCCCCGCTGAAGACCGACAGGGCGCCCTGAAAATTCCTGCCGGTAAACGGGGGAGCCACCGAAAAAACTTCAGCCACAGCCAGAAACAAGACGTAATCCTTCATCTGCACCGCAAATGTGAAGTATCCATCCACTTCGATCTGCCCGTTGAACGTTTCCAATATGTCCGCATCTTCCACCGTGTCCAGGGGGAGAACCATGATCATGATCGGATCCTCCAGCCGTTCGGCACCGGGCCGGTTTGAATGAAACGACAAAACCAGATTTGATCTGTCGGGATCCTCTTCGGTGAACATGCCCGGAGCCTGGGTCAGGGAGACGGCATAGCTGAGGCGGAGCATCCGGTGGATTTCAGGGAAATCACGCCGGTCGTCATCTCCGAAATTAATTTCCAGCATGGAAAAGGCGATCCGGTCCTGGGAGCTTTCCCGGGGAACCTCAACAACACTGATGACTCCCCTGGCAGGGAACAGGTAGGATGTTTTTACCGCTCGTTTCCGGACCATGAACCACCTTTCCACCGCCGGTGTATCCGAATTCGGAATAAAATGCAATTTGAATGTGAATACCAATATGTTTAAGATCTGGAGGATAACAGCATGAAGTTCATTACCCGGTCGCCCATCGCTTGGAGAACCGGGTGCGCCGGGTGAAACGGGAGATCTGTCATGAACCTGAAGCGGCTGTTTGTATTGGGTTGGATTCTGTGTGCCGGGGCGGTTTGTCTGGCGGGACGGGGCCGACTGAAATTCGTCGAGACGGACGTTGTGCTTTTTGCCGACGGAAAGGCATCGGTCGAATACCTGGTGTCCTACAGGGTCGTCTCCGGTGAATTTCACGGATTTTATCTGCAGGGTTTCGATCGACTGATTCCCCATTTCGACCGGGAAAACGCATTTGCCATCGATGATCGGAACCGCACATATAAACTGGATATCAGGGATCTGGGCAATCAATACGATATCGTTCTCGCCGGGAATCAATCGGTCACGTCCGGAGATATCCGGTACCGGTTCCGATTCGCGGCAGATATGGCCCAAGCAGGATATCTGACCTCGACAACCCGCCCCGACGGAACACTCCTGGTCGTTTTCAACTGGGCTCCAACCCAATGGGACGAAGCGATGGATCATTACACGGTCCGTGTGGTCTATCCGATCGAATACACCAATCCGCAGACTGACCGGGACGCCATCAAGTACGCTCTTCTGGCAGAAAATTTCGCCACGGAAAAATGGATGAACAGTTCCTATAAGATCGATTACCGGTTGAGGGAACTGAATGGGAAGAACCATATCGAAGTGCTGTTGCACAAGGACAACCCGGGCGGCAGGTTTCATTTCCGTATCCAGCAGTATATCGACGCGGGTGTTTTCACGGCACCGTTTGAACCCGCCGGATTCAAGGAAGGCACGAGTACCGATGCAGGCGTTGATGCCAGACCGCGGGTGATCATGAGTATCGCCATGACGGTCCTTATGGTGATCAGTTCGGTCATTTCCTCCGGTAAACACCGTTCCCTGGTACGAGCCCGGAAAAACATGGACGAAGTGCTGTGGGCCCGTGAAGACTGGGAACCCCCCAAAATCGAAATGGCTTCCTTCCGGAAACCGGGTAAAATCGCGAAAGACCTGGACCCGGTGGAGGCCGCGCTGTTTATCGGGGTTCCCTACAAGCGCATCCTGTCCACAATGCTGTCACATCTGGCGGACTGGAACTTCCTGAGCGTCATTTCCCGGGATCCACTTAAAGTGGATATCCCCGGTTTGCCCCCCTCGCCGTTGGAAACATTGGGCCCCCACGAGAGACTCCTGTATCATGCCGCACGGGACGACGGTGAATTCAGCGAGAGCGAACTGACGGAGCTGGTAAAGCAACTGATCGAAACCGTCAGGAAAAAGACCTGGGACTGCGATATCGATGCAACCCGGCAGTATTTCTACGACCAGATAGCGGAAGCTTTTGCCTTTCAACCCGATGCAGGGCGGACACCCCGAAAAACCGAGAAATCCGGCGAAGATCCCGTTCACGGCTGGTGGTACTGGTATCACAGTCAATACGGCATGCAGAACCGGTATGATCCTCATCACTATGACCACCCCTATGAAGCTTCCCTGCCGGTCAATCCCGACAAGGTCGGTTTCGGGCAGTTTCTGGGAGTGGCTGCAGAAGGGATTTCAGCCTGTCATGCCGCCTGTCATGACGCCTGTCACTCCGCCTGCCATTCCGCCTGCCATTCCGCCTGCCATTCCGCCTGCCATTCAGCCTGCCATTCAGCCTGCGTGAGCGGAGGGGGTCACTGATGATTTCACCGGAAACCGGTCTGGATTGGGTCGATGGATTTATTGACCGGATCCGCCCGTACGTTTTCGTCAGGGAATCCGACGGTGTCCTGATACGCATGCCGAACGAAGCGTTCAAATTGAACAGCTCCGGCGCGGCCATACTGGCCCGTCTGCTGGAGACTGGCGGGATCCGGGAGATTCTCGCCGCCAGGGATGGAGATTCCGGATTCGCCGAAGAACTCCGGATATTCTTCGAGAACCTGTCGGTGGTACTGGGCGGGCGCTATTGTGAGGAGTTCGTTTCGGGCGCGATCGAAAAAGTGGCATTCCGACTGGGGTATATCGAGTTGCCGGTGTTGTCTGAAATCGCGCTGACCTATCGTTGCAATATCCGGTGCCGGTTCTGTTATGCAGCATGCCGGCAGGATGAACGGCGGCGGGTCCGGGATCGCTCGAGCGAAATGAACACGCAGTCCGTCAGGCGGGTATTGAGAAAAATCCGCTTCGAGGGGGAGGTTCCCAGCGTGTCTTTTACGGGCGGAGAACCGCTGCTCAGGCGGGATCTGCCGGATTTGATCCGGTTCGCCTCCCGGAAACTGGGAATGCGGGTCAATCTGATCACCAACGCCACCATGATCGACGACCGGACAGCCCGAAATCTCCACCGGTCCGGTCTGGCATCGGCTCAGGTCAGTATCGAAGCTCCGGAAGCGGCGCTGCACGATCGGATTGTCGGGAGCTCGGGAGCGTTCTCCAGGTCGGTGGCCGGCTTGCAGGCTCTCAACCGGGCCGGCATTTTCGTTCATCCTCATATAACCATATGCAGTTTGAACCAGGATTTCGCACCCCGAATGGCCCGGTTCAGCCGGTCTCTGGGGATGTCAAGGTTTTCAGCCAACCTGGTCATTCCCGCCGGCAGGGGGTCCGACCGGGACCTTCAGGTTTCCTATGAACGGATCGGCCCGATCCTGAATCGGATTCAACAGGAAGCGGAACGGGAAGGTGTCAAATTCATGTGGTATTCACCGACTCCGCTCTGCCTGTTCAACCCGATCGCCAACCAACTGGGAAACAAAGGCTGCAGCGCTTGTGAAGGTCTGCTGTCGGTGGATCCAAGGGGAAATGTCCTGCCCTGTTCGAGCTGGCCCGAACCGCTGGGCAACCTTCTGGATCTTCCCTTCCGGGACATCTGGTTCAGTGAACGGGCGGTCAGCCTTAGACGCAAGCAGGCGGCTCATATTCAATGCCGCACCTGTGTCCATTTTCCGGTATGCCATGGCGCCTGCCCCCTGTATTTTCAGGTTAACGGATACCGGGAACTGGAATTTCAATTCAACAGGATGAAACAGGAGGTTCCTGCGTGAAAACCATTCTGGAAATGATCGGATATCCGCCGCCCGAAAGCAGAGATGTCGTCCGGTTCCATTTTTTCAAAAACCTCTCCTATGCCACCCGGATCCGGCTTGCAATCGCACTCGCTGCTGCCGGCTTCATTCTCCAGATTGTGTCTTTGAACATCTACAGCGGGATCCTGCTGATCATTGTCTCGACAAGCCTGATCATCGCCAAGGGCTACGACAGCCGGGCCCGGCTGAAATATTTCTCTTTGGAACCACACTGGACGGAAGTGCCGGTAGAGAAACTAATGGATATCCAGCGCCTTCAACGAAAAAACCTCCGGTGGGACAGCGATTATCTGGATATTTCCAATCCGCGTGGTTTTCTCGGGCTGCTGATGGCGGTGACGGCGGGATTCAGCCTTGCGGCCGGGACAGGATATCTGGCCGGGGACCGGGATGTTTTTATCATTATCCTTGTCGACATTCTGGTCTTGTTCGTGCCGGTCTGGTTCACCGGCATGCGGTTCATTCTCAAACAACCCGCTCTGGATATCAAAATCAAAATCATCTCGGAACTGGGCAGAAATTTTGAGCAGATCCGGCAACCCGGTGAACTTTTCAAACCCGCCCTGATGCTTGCGCGGCAATCCGACAAAACCGTACCCACAGACGCCCGTTTCACCATCTCGTTCTTCGATATACCGGACGGCTTCTACGGCCTCCAGGCCCAGGTGAATATCAATGTGGTCCAGGGTCATCAATACCCATATTTTTACTGCGTTCTGGCCGCCAGACCCGGTTTCGGACTGACCGCATTCAAAGACAAGGTGAAACTGCCTTCCAATATCATCTGCGAATTCCAGGAGGATGCCCGGGCCGAAGTTTTGGTTATCCGCCAGTTCACAACCAAGAAAAGCGGGTATCACACCAGGGACAGAACCCGTTTCGAGATTCTTCTGAGTGCCGTCGCAGCGGGGCGGATGATTTGTGGAACGGAAGTCCCCTTGGATCAAAACGGACAAAATGGCTCCGGGAAATAATCGACACGCAGGATAGAAGCGGCATTGCCGATACAGGTCTTGACAAGTGGTTTGGGGATGATTAGAATTTAAATAAACGTATGCTCAAAACGTACGTTTGATTTTTTACCTGGAACTGAAAGATGAAATGATCAAAATGAATCATGCCGTGGATCACCCCAGAGAACGGATTCTCCAGGCCGGCATTCATCTTTTTTCACGCAGGGGATTTGCCGCCACGGGAGTCCGGGAGCTTGCGGAATACGCCGGAGTCAACCTGGCCATGATCAACTATTACTACGGTTCAAAAATCGGAGTGTTGAAAGCGATCGTCGACACATTCTTTACGGAATATTCCCGGACGGTCCTGGAAAATGTGGCGGGAGAGGGACCGCTGGAGACGCGGATTGAGAATCTGGTCCGCGCGGTGACCCGATATCTTCTGGCGAATTCCGGGATGATGAAGATCGCCGTGGCCGAAATGCCGCTGGATATACCGGAAGTCTTCGAGTACAAGGCGCAGCATTTCAGGCAGCTCAAGAAGCTGGCCGGGGAGCATATTGTGCCGTTGATCGAAAAATCGATCGGGAAAAAGCAGCCGGCGGAGATGATCGGGCCGGTTCTGGGCGGTATGTTGATGGGTCATTTCCTGTTTCGTCCGGTTATCATGGCGATCGGTGAGGTCACGCTGGATGCGGTGTTTTACGAACAGTATATCCGGCTGGTATCTCACATGCTTTTGTACGGTTTGGGGAAGGCCGGGCCGGGTGGGAGATCGATTACAGCGGGAGATTGAATCATGAACAGAGGGTTGGCTGTCGGGATTGTTTTGATTTTGGGGGTCGAAGCGGCGGGCGTCGCGGAGACATTCGGGCTGGCGGAATGCATTGTTCAGGCTCGCCGGAACAATCCGGAGCTGGAAGCCATGGTGCAGGCCGTGGCTCAAGCCCGTGCCCGGGTGACCGTGGCGGAAGCGGAGGCTGGAATCAGTCTGGATCTGAGCGGCTGGGCACGGATTGTATCGGTTGTGCCAGAGATGATCCAGCCGGATGTTGAGGTTCCGATACCGGGATATGAGGTGACCATTCCCGGCAGCAGTTTTAAGCTTGGCGATTATGATAGCTATTCCATTGATCTGGAGATATCCAAGGTGCTGTATGCGGGAGGTCGGCTGGAGGGTGCGGCGGTCCAGGCGGATTTGGCGGCGGATGCCTTGGAGGTTGAACAGAATCTGGTTCGAAACCGACTGGACCTGGAGGTCGGCATTCTGGGGATCGGTTTGACCAGACTGGTCGAACTGCGTCGTGTTGCAGCGGATGCCCTGGCTCTGTCTGCGCTTCATGCCGAGGATATCCGGAACCTGAAAACAGCGGGTGTCATTACCGACAACGAAGTGCTCAAAGCGGACCTCCGGGTTTCCGAAACCGAGACGGCGTTAATCGAACTGACGCATCAGATCGAGCTGCATTCGGAGCGGCTGGCTGCAGTGACCGGTTGCCGGTTCGAGATGCCCGGTGAGTTGCCGGAATTGCGGCTGGGGGACCCGGATATACCGGATCGTTCGGAGGGGTTATCGGAGGCTTTGGCGGGACGAATCGAACTGGAATCCGTCGATCGGCGGATCCTGAGCGCTGAGCACCGGAGGGAAATGATTCTGCGCGAGAAGCGTCCGGTTGTTACGGCATTCGGGAAGGCGTCTTTCGGGAAGCCGGGTCCGGATTTCATTCGGAATGAATGGATCGATTCCTATCACGCGGGTATCCAGTGTGCCGTCAATCTGTGGGACGACGGCAGGATCGATTCGCGGGCCGAGGAGATCCGGCATGAGCTGACGCGGCTGGCGGCTTCCCGGCGGGCGGTGGAATCCATGATTGAGTTGGATGTCATCGGTGCGATTCTTCGGATAAAAGACGCAAGTCTGCGGATCGATGTTGCCGAACGCGCACTGCTGCAGGCGGAGGAAAATTTCAGGCTGACCCGCGATCGGTTCTCTGAAGGCACCCTGACCAACACCGATTTTCTGGATGCCGAACTGGCATTGTCCCGTTCCCGCTCAAACCGGGTGATTGCACGGACCGACTTGAACCTGGCATGGGTGATGTATTTCGCGGCGACGGGCAGGGATATTCTGGAGGAGGTTGAATCATGAAACGAATTCCGCTGATGCCGGCTGTGCTCGGGATGATGTTGGCAGCCGGATGCGAACCAGAAACTCCGGCACTCACGGGTTCGGGTATTATTGAAGCCGAGGAACGCCTGATTTCAGCGGGCATGGGAAGTGAAATTCTGGAATGCCCCGTCGTGGAAGGGCGGATCGTAAAGCAGGGGGATGTGATCGCCATACTTGACGTGACCGGGCTGGAGCTGGAGCGGCAGGCTGCCGCATCCAGCATCGTCGAGATTGAGGCTCAGGACCGGCAGTTCCGGGCTCAGGTCGCCCAGGCCCAGACCGCTCTCGAAGGAGCTCGTAAAAATTATGATCGTGCCAGAATCCTGAAACAGAAAGGATCCATTTCCGATCAGAGTTATGATGATGCGGAAACGGCGTATCTGGTGGCCCGGAGACAATTGGAAACAGCCGGAGCGCTGCTGGAAGCCATTCCAGCCCGGAAAACCGTACTGGAATCGCAGCTCAAGGTGATTGATTACAGGATATCCACCGGAACGGTCACCGCCCCGATTGACGGAACGGTTCTGGAAATATACGCAGAATGTGGTGAACGAATTGCTCCCGGCCAGCCCATCGTCAAACTGGCGGATCTGACATCGGTCTGGGTGAAAATATACATCGGTGCCGTGGATCTGGGTCGGGTCAAATTGCGGGCCGGGGCCAGGATCGAGGTCGATGCATTCCCCGGGCGGGTGTTCAACGGGGAAATCTCCTGGATTTCCGACCGCTCCGAATTCACTCCCAAAAATATTCAGACCCGCGATGCCCGGGCCGATCTGGTTTATGCGGTGAAGGTCCGTGTGCCCAATCCGCAGGGCGTTTTCAAGATCGGGATGCCGGTTGATGTCCGACTGGAAGGATTCCCGGAATACGATTCCGGTGGTCGATAGAGGAACCAGTATGCCGGACGAAACCGCAGATTCCCGGGTCGATATACAATGTGAAAAAATCCGGAAAACGTACGCGGATATAACTGCTTTGAACGGAATCGATCTGGCCGTGACCCGGGGGGAACGATTCGGCCTGATCGGACCGGACGGGGCCGGGAAAACCACCCTGATGCGGATTTTATGCGGATTGATCCGACCGGATGCGGGGAAATTTTCGGTGGCTGGTTTCGATGGGATACGGCAGATCCGGTCGGTTAAATCGAATGTTGGATATATGCCTCAGAGGTTTTCCCTGTATCCCGATCTGACCGTGCGGGAAAACCTGAAGTTTTTTGCCGATTTGTTCAAAGTGACGGGTGAAGCCCGCAGATCCCGCCAGGAAAGGCTGATGCAGTTCAGCCGCCTGGAGCCGTTCCTGAGCCGGCGGGCCGGACGGTTATCCGGGGGGATGAAACAAAAACTGGCCCTATCCTGCGCCTTGATTCACACACCGAGGGTTTTGATTCTGGATGAACCCACCACCGGTGTTGATCCGGTTTCCCGCCGGGATTTCTGGTCCATTCTTCAAGAACTTTCCGAAAGGGACCGGGTGACGGTGTTCGTCTCGACACCCTATCTGGATGAAGCATCCCGCTGCCACCGGATCGCATTCATTTCGGACGGGGAAATCCTTGAGCAGGGGATCCCAAAAGAACTGGCAGAGCGTTATCCCCATCCCATTCTGAAAATCCGCTCTGAAACACCGTTCAGACTGAAGCATGAAATGGAAGATCTCGATTCGGTCCATTCCATCACCATTCAGGGTGACCACCTGCGCGTATCGGTACGAGGCGGCGATCCCGGGGAGGAGAAGATTCGCGGCTGGTTCCGGGAACATGGATCGTATCCCTCCGAAGTCGAGAAAACCAGGTCGACGCTTGAGGATTATTTCATCTACTGCATGAAAGGAAACCGGGGAGATGACCGGGTACGCGGTTGAAACGGAAAACCTGACCAAGCGGTTCGGGCGGTTTGTGGCGGTCGACGGCGTGGATCTGAAAGTCCGGAGAGGTGAAATATATGGGTTTCTGGGGGCCAACGGTGCCGGTAAAACAACCACCATCCGGATATTATGCGGGTTGTTGCGGGCCACATCAGGCAAGGCGGTGGTCAATGGAATCGATGTCATCCGGTCTCCCGAAAAAGTCAAACGCACTCTGGGGTATATGTCACAAAAATTCTCGCTTTATGAAGATTTGAAGGTCAAACATAATTTGACATTTTTCGGTGGTGTATACCGTTTGAACCGGCGTCGGCTGCAGTCCCGGATCGAACAGATAACCGCATCCGTGGGCCTTGCCGGTCTGTTGGAACGGGATGTCCGGGGACTGCCCACCGGATGGAAACAACGCCTGGCGCTGGCCTGCGCCATCCTTCACGATCCCGGTATTGTGTTTTTAGATGAGCCGACGGGCGGTGTGGATCCGGTATCCCGCCGGAATTTCTGGGATTTAATATACAGCCTGGCAGATTCCGGGAAGACGATTTTTGTTACCACCCATTACATGGACGAGGCGGAATACTGTCACCGGGTGGCGGTCATGTATGGCGGCCGGGTGCTGACCAGCGGACCGCCCGGACGGATCAAGGAGGAGACCGGTTCGGTGTCCCTGGAAGAAGCGTTCATAAGCCTTGTGACCGAACAGTTATCCGGACAGGGCGGGGAACGGCCGGAGTCTGTTCCGTGAGACGGCTGCTGGCGATAATCGGGAAGGAGTTTCTGCATATTTTCAGGGATCCGCGATCTCTGGTGATCCTGATCGTCATGCCCCTGGTGATGATCTTCCTTTTCGGGTATGCGGTGCGCCTGGATATCAAACATATTTCACTCGCGGTTTGGGACCGCGACGGAAGCGCCGTCAGCCGGGATCTGATCCGGTCATTCCAGACCAGCGGCTATTTCGAGCTGGTCCGCACGGAAACCGGTTCTCTGGACCCGCACCGGGTGTTCCGGCGGCGGGAGGCCTTGACCGTGCTGTCCATTCCGGAAAATTACGGTCGATCCATCGAAACGGGGCATCCGGATCCGGTGCAGTTCCTGGCGGATGCATCCGATTCCAATACCGCGACAATCGCCGGACAATACGCGGAACAGATCGTTTTCGAGTTCGTGATGAAACACCTGAACCCTCCCCGGTTGATCCTCGATATCGGCATGCTCATCTATTTCAATCCGGAGCTGGAATCGACCTTCTTCATCGTTCCCGGTCTGATCGCGGTTCTTTTCATGATGGTGTGTGCGCTTCTGACATCCGTGACCATTGCCCGTGAAAAGGAAACCGGCACGCTGGAACAGATTCTGGTATCTCCGGTCAGAACCCGTGAAATCGTGATCGGAAAGGTTCTGCCCTATGTGATTCTGGCCGGGACGATTGCCGTGATGGTGATCGCTTTGTCCATGGTCTGGTTCGATGTCCCGTTTCGGGGAGATCCCTGGCTCCTGGTTTTATACTCCCTGATCTACCTTTTATGTTCCCTGGCTCTGGGTATCCTGATCTCAACCAAAGCCAGAACAATGCAGGTGGCCATGATGGTTGCGCTGGTCATCACCATGCTGCCCTCCGTCATGCTCTCTGGATTCATGTTTCCCATCACCTCCATGCCGGCCCCCATACGCGCCATCACATATATCGTCCCGGCACGGTATTACCTGATCATCATCCGCGGGATCATGCTGAAAGGAATCGGATGGCTGTGCCTTAAAAAACAGGTGCTGCTGCTTCTCGGATTCACCCTGTTCCTTCTGGCGGTCAGCATCCGGCGGTTCAAGGCGTCTCTGGAGTGAACCCATGGGCGTGATCGGTCATCTCATCCGAAAGGAATTTCTGCAGGTTCTGAAAGACCGGCCCATGATGGCCATCATCTTCATCATGCCGCTGGTCCAGCTATTCATTCTGGGGTACGCCATCACCACCGATGTCAAGAATATTCCATTGGGGTTCCTGGATCACGACCGGTCCGCTGATTCGCGCGCCCTGATTCAATGGTTTGAACAATCCGGGCGGTTCAGTCCCATCCTTCACTGCGAAAATCCACAGGCCGTTCAGATGGCTTTCGACAAAGCGGAAATATCACTGGCCGTCGTGATCGCAAAGGACTTTTCCCGGAACCTTCTGCGATCCGAACCATCCCGGATTCAGATCATCGCCGACGGGGTGGATTCCAACACATCGCTGATTGCAGCCGGATATGCGCGCAAGATTCTGACCCGGCATTTTGCACTCAAATACCCCGAGTTTTCTCCCGGAGAAGTCCGTTTCAGGGCATTCTACAATCCGGAACTGGAAAGCGCGTTCACCATCGTACCCGGCATCATTTCCCTGCTCCTGATGATTGTGACCTCCCTGTTGACCGCCATGGGACTGGTTCGTGAACGGGAGATCGGGACGTTGGAGCAATTGAATGTGACACCCATCCGGCCGGTGGAGCTGATCCTGGGAAAGATTCTCCCATTTGTCATTCTGGGCGGGATCGTTTTTACACTCGGTCTGACCGTGGCGCTGGTATGGTTTAAGATCCCCATGGAGGGCGCGCTCGGAACCCTGGTCCTCTTCGTGGCCATTTTTCTTCTGGTTACCCTGGGATTGGGCGTCTTCATCTCCACGGTGACCTCAACCCAGCAGCAGGCCGTGTTCCTCTCCTGGTTTGTCCTGGTCGTATCGGTGCTCATGTCCGGGTTCATGTTTCCCATATCCAATATGCCGGCGGCGATGCAGAAGGTCACCTACGCCATCCCGCTCCGGTACTTCATCACCGCCCTGCGGGAGATCCTGCTCAAAGGTGCCACTGCGGCCGATCTGACACTGGAATGGCAGGCTTTGTCCGGGCTGGGTGCGGTCATATTCCTTCTGGCGGTTCTGAAATTCAGAAAACGGATCTGATCTTTCCGGTGTTTCTGAAATGAAGCTTGACCGTGTTGGTCAGAACGGAAGATCCACTCGCTTCGACCAGCTTCCGTGCCGCATCATCGGCCGCATCACCTGCTCCGGGAACCAGCTTGATCCGATACAGTTCGGACAGTTTATTCAGTCGATACAGGTACCTGGCCCGGGCCAGAATGGATGCCGCTGCCACGGCGATGTTATCTTCCGCACGGGGACGCACGATGAGTTGGAATGTAACGTCCAGATACCGGGTAACACTCGATTTTCCGGCAAACTGATCGATTACAACCGCTTCCGGATGCCGGCCCGGCAGGGTCAATAACGACTGAATCGCCCTGGCATGCGACCATGCCAGCAGTTCGTTCAGTTTCTTTCCCTCGGCGCGGAACTGCTCATACAGGCGGTTGTAAGTCGCCGGAACAATCTCAATCACAGATATCCGATCTTTATAATTTCGAAAAAGCTGCCGGGCAATGGACCGGCATTCGGCATTCCCGATCAGCTTGGAATCCCGGACGCCGAGAGACCGCAGTTGCGGGATTATCGGGTGGGACGCCAGGAAAGCCGCAGTGACCAGAGGACCGAAATAATCCCCCTTGCCCGCCTCGTCCGAACCGATCCACCAGGCAAACTCCCGTTCCTCCCCGACTCCGCTGGCCGCGGAACTGCCCGGGTCCCCCAAAAAAACGGTCTTTAACTTCCGGGCGGTCTTCTCCGGCACGCTCCGATCCACCACAAAAGAAAATCCTTTCCTGGCGGAATAATAAGCACAGGCACATACCACCGCATCACCCAGCCGGAAGGTCAGGCGCGATCCGTATTGGATGGGCCGGGCATCCTCAAAAACAAATCCCGCCGCCCTCGCCGCTTCCAGTTTCGACGCCAGCAGCGCGTTGATCTGGGAAACCTCAGAATAAATCCCGGCCTCGGCCATCTTCTGCACGGATTCATCCCGGGGCGGGTTGTCCTGTCGTTCCTGGCCCATGCCTGTCATTAAACGCCATTTCCCGAGCTTTCTCAATCACAATGATGAAACTCCCTGGGCTGCCGGAAATTCTTATGGGAAGCTCCCGTTCTGCAGATTCCTGAATTTGACAACCACGTTCCAAAGCGGCCCGAACCGGTGATCCCGGTACTGTGAAATCCAAAAAAAGGGGGAGGTCGAACACACACCGTTGTCGTGCCGGGTTGTGATAACGGTGTTTTATTGTATCTTGATAGGGAGTAAACTTGGTTCGGAAGGGATGTTCGAGCTGTTCGGAGGGAAAATGGCAATTGCAACCAATCGATTTAAATGTATGGCTCTGTTGGCAAATCTGGTTTTAATGGCGGGTTCCGCCGTTTCGGCTGGAACCACCGTTTCCGGTACTGTTCGAACGGCCGCCGGCGGAATTCCGGTGATGGCCCATGTTCACCGGATTGGATTCGGAGGTCTGACGATGGATCCGCTGGACACGGTTGCGGTCGAACCGACGGGTCAATTCACGCTGACGATGCCGGACACCGGATTGAACCGTATTCTGGTGACAGCGGTCGGGCACCGGGCTCTGTCTGTCCCGCTGGATATTCCCGTTGATCTGCAGTCGCTCACGATGGACGTGGTCCTGAAATCCCATGATTACCTGGCCGAATTCGATCAGGTTTTCATCACCGGAAGCTGGCGGGAATACAACCGGAGGGCTGCGGAACCGATGATCCGGCAGTCCGACGGCACGTTCCTGTACCGATACAGCGGAACGGCGGATCGGATCGGATATCAGCTTCTGGGTCTGTTGGATGACCCCATGCACAGCGTGAACGGCACACACTCGGATTCCTACAGCTATGACGGTGGTGGCGATTATATCTCCGTGCTCGAAACCCATGGCGCTCCCAGAACGATCGTGTTCGATCCATCCGGTCTGATCCGAATGGATTCGAAGGATCTGCCCGGGCTTCACTTCAACCCGTCGAGTGAAACCCTGACCAGATTGTGGACCATCGAGCAGACCGCGGTTAAGGGCGCCGAATCGTTTTTGGAGGCCGCATCCAGATTCATGAAAGAGCATCCCGGGGAGAAGACTGTGTTTGAATATGACTGGAGAAACACACTGTCATCCCTGGAAGCTGCTGCAGGGAATCCCGCCGATCCCAAGACGCAGCAGTTCGCAGCGGCACAACTGCTGAATCTGAGTTCGTTCCCATCGGTGGTGGAACCGTCAGCGGTCAGGCGGTATGTCGGAATGATCCCGCCGGAATCGGGTATATGGTCTGCCGTTATGCTGATTACCCTGGACCTCTTCGATCCGCTGGGTGCGGATGAAGCAATTCGGCTGATGACATCCCTGTCGGAAAGGAATCCGGACCGCAATGTCCGGGCGATCGCTCTGGGTCACCTGGCCATGAAGCACCTCCGGGCAGGTCATACGGATCAGGCTCAGTCCGTTTACCGGGCGTTGCGTGCGGATTACAGCGACATCACGTTTGTCCAGCCGCTGCTTGAACAGCTCAATCCGGACAAGGCCATTCAACCCGGCAAACCGGTTCCGGACTTCATCCTGAAACTGACGGACGGGACAACCATCACCCGGGAAAGTATGATGGGCAAGTATTACCTGATCGATTTCTGGGCAACATGGTGCAAACCGTGTATCACCGAGATGGAGCACCTCCATCGCTCGTTCGAAAAATACAAGTTGCGGAAATTCACCATCGTGAGTGTTTCGCTGGATGTGAAATGGGAGGAGGTGGAATCCTTCCGGAAAGGCAAATGGAAGATGCCGTGGCTGCATGTATTTCCCGGGCCCGACGCCGGTCAGGATCTGGCCATGAAATTCGAGGTTCTCGGTATTCCCAAACCCGTCCTGATCGATCCGAAAGGCGTCATTGTTGCGATGGAGATCGATCTGAGGGGAGATAATCTGGATAAAACCCTGGAACGGAATCTGGTCGATTCCGCCCGATAACCGTTCCGGTTGCCGGTCCAGTTGAAAAAAATACAGGGAACAAACCGGGCGGTTTCCGGTATTATAATTGTCGGAAAAAGGAGGTTGTTCATGACGATGCGAAATATCCTGCTCTGTTCAATGTTTTTCATGATCCTGCTCGTTCCGGTTCCGGGGATCCGCTCCGAAGATGTGAAACAGGCGGTTGATCCATCGAAGATTATCACGGCCGAGGAGATGAAAAAGGAGATTGACCAGAACGGACGGGTGGTCCTTCATCAGATCCAGTTCGGAGATAAGCAGGCTTATCTGACGCTGGAAGATGTGCCGATGATGAACGAAATTGTCCGTCTCCTGCTCGATAATCCAGATCTGAACATCGAAATTCAGCTGCATACGGATAACCGCGGCAGCCGAAGGGTTCTGGCATTGTTCAGCGATATCCGCGCGAAACGCATCCAGTCCTATCTCCAGGCGTTCAATATTGCCGATGACCGGGTGACCATCAAGGGCATGGGATTGACTCAGCCAATTGCATCCAACGGAACCGAGGAAGGACGGGCCATGAACCGCCGGATCGAGCTGGTCAAGCGCTAGGAATCATCCGTTCTGATCGGGTCGGCTTCCGGCGGCAGGAACACACTGAATTCTTCCAGAATATCTTCGTCGAAGTACAGGACCATCGTGGAATGATTGAGGGTGAACCGAACCCTGTCGTAACGTTCCCGTACGGTCAGGATTATTTCAGGACATCGAGCCAGTTCGGAATCCGCCATTCGCTCCGGATTGAGAATCGGGGAAATTCCCATCGTCTGACGGATTCCTTTCCAGTCACCCAGAAGCAGTAATTTCCAGTTTCGTTCTTCCAGGCAAATGATTTCCTGGCCCTGAGGTATGATGATCTGCGGCATCCGGGACAAGACTTCCCGGGCCAGCCCGCAGGTGTCGGAATCCCGCAGATGCTTCGCAATGACCGGATCGGTCAAACCCAGGGTGTCGATGGTATGTAATCGGGAATAAAAGGGAATCCTGCCGATGTTGAAAATGGCCAGGCGCGTGGATGGCGGGAAGGTTGTCCGGAGCCATTCGCCCAGAATTGTGTCCCGGTGCGTACTTTCTTTCAGGGGTTCAGCGGGATCGAACGTTCTGATATGGTGGTAGCGTGCCGAAAGATTGGGACTGAAATAGGCGGCTCCCGACAGGATCAGAAACAGTATCGAAGGATACACAACCGCTGCGTGCGGATGGTTTCGCAGATGAACATGGCCCGCCTTCAATCCACCCATGGCCAGTACCATGACCGGGCCCAGAACGGGCAACAGAAACCGGTGGTACCGCATGAAGTCCCCCCCAACAATCCAGACATACGAGAGCATCAGGAGACAAAATCCTCCCAGAAGCCAGTTCTCGGCTTTTCTGTGCTGCAAGCGAAAAGCCGGCAGAGCCAGGATTACCAGGGGCCAGGCCCAGTGAATAAACCAGCCTTTCAGATACTGAAAACCGCTTTCCAGGCGGGCGCCGGTATCGGTGCTGACCTTGGCGACGAAAGTATTGGGGATAATCGAATGGAAATAGAGCAGTTTCCAGACCGCATATCCCGCTCCAAGGATCCCCATCCACAATACAAAATAACGGGCGGCTCGCCGGTACATGCCGCGTTTGAAGGCCAGTGTTGCCAGAATGACCGCGATCCAGACGATCGGGATAACCCCTTCCGGACGGGTCAGAACAGCCAGGAACGACCAGGCAACCGCCGGCATCACCCGGAAACCGTTACCGAAAAGCCCGGGCACGGCCAGCATTGCCGCCAGGATGAATCCGGAAAACAGCACCGTTTCCATTCCCGCGACGGACCACAGGCCCAATGTGACATTCAAGGCCAAAACCCAAACGCCAATCCGGGTCAGAATGCGGCTGCCGGTGTAAGCGAAAAGCAGGGCGGATGCAATGGTCAGAAGAAAACAGCCGGAGCACAGACCCAGAATTTTGGTATAGATGAGCGGGTCGGTTTTCAAGTAAAAGGGAGCGGCCAACATCAGAGTCCACAACAGATTGGTGAACCCCTCCACGGGAGGATTCTCAGTCGGGTTGAACCGGAGACCGTATCCCAGAGAAAAATTCCGGGCATACCGTAATGAAATGAAGGTGTCGTCCTGTGTGAAGTCCAGGCTGGTCAGGGAAATCACGGTGAAAACGATGATCGCCGACAGAATCCATAAATCCAGGGAACACCGGATTTTGTTGTTTCGTCGGGATTCCTGGTCTGAAATGCCGGACTGCGAGGACATGCCTTCTCCATACCATTGCCAATCGGTTCGATGTAGTTTCGCCCATTTGAATCGGTTCGGCAAGATCAATTTCCCGGTTCCGGTTCGATGCTGACAATTTCCCGATATCCGGATATATTGAGGTAATCATGGGCGGGATACCGGATAATCGATGAAAAAATCGGCAGGAGAAGAAACCCGGGCGCTGAAGACGATCGAAACAGTCGGAATGTTTCTGAGACGCGTGCGCCACCGGTTCAACCACATGCCCTTGAAACCGGACCGAATCCTGTTGATCTGCCTGGATGACATCTATCAGATCATTCAGACTTTTCCGGCACTGCAATTGCTGAAAGAAAGCATTCCCGATGCATCGATCGATTATCTGACCGGGGACTGGGGTCGACCCCTTCTGAACGCTCATCCGGCCGTTCACAAGGTCTGGACTTATAATGCGCCCTGGATATTGTGCCACATATGCACCTCCGAAATCCCGTCCGAGATCGGACCGGCGGCTCTGGGATGGGAAATCCGGCGCAGGCAGTTTCAGGCAATCATCAATTTCCAGCACGACGGAAGGTTGAACATGCTGGCGGGCCTGGCAGGTTCTCCCGTCCGGATCGGCTATGGAGATCATCCCGGGGCTTTTCTTCTGACCCATGACATCAAAAGTGATCTCGGGAATCCTCCCTGCCAGCGGCATCTGGATCTACTCAAACCACTCGGCATCAAACCGGTTTTCCGGCCGCCCGTCATTGTTCCGCCGCCCCGGGACATCGACTCCGCAAATGCCGTTATGGATGGCCTGACGCCGGGGAAACCGCTGGCCGTGATCTGCCCGGGAGGGAACCGCAGGGAATTCCAGTGGAAACCGGATCTCTACCGGACGGTGATGAAACGGCTAAACCGGGATGGTTTCCAGATCCTGCTTCTGGGCGGACCTTCCGAAACGGCACTGGTCAATGAAGTTGGCCGTGGAATGACGATCGATGATGTCCAGATCTGGAATTTCCCCACTTCTGGTGAAATAGCAGCCCTGGCTAAACGAACCCGATTCTACCTGGGCATCAATTCCGGTGCGTCTCATATCATGACCGTCATGGGTGTTCCCAGCGTCGTGATTGCCGGATCCCGGCATCAGGACACGGTATGGCTGGGCTTGAACTGCCGTGCGTTGTTTCCGAACGAGCCGTGCCGGACCTGCCTGCTGACCGATCCCCCCGACCTGCAGAACTGTTCCTGTGCCCGATCGGTTACGCCGGGAATGGTCCTTTCGGCATACGAATCGTTTCGGCTGAAAACTTGATTTTCAAGGTCTATCATGAGTCTGCCGGTCCATCCGGAAGACAGCGGATTACATCCTGTGCAGCGGCTGAATTCCCAGAATGGACATGCCGGATTCCAGTCCGTTCGCGGCGGCTGCGGACAATGCCAGACGGGCGGTTCTGAGTGTCGGGCAGGCTGCATCCAGAACCCGGTGTTTGTGGTAGAAAGTATTGAAATTTCTGGCCATCTCAAACAGATACCCGGCCGTTTTGGATGGATTTAACTCCTCGGCCGAATCACGCAGCGTATTCGGATACCACAGTAGCGATCGAGCCAGCGCAATCTCCTCGGGCGATTCCAACCCGCCTACGTTCTCCCCGGGTTCCGGTCGACAACCGGCCTTGCGAAGCATGGACTGAATCCGGGCGTAAGTATACTGAAGGTAGGCGCCGGTGGCGCCTTCGAATGCCAGTGAAGCTCTGGGATCGAAATGGATGTCTTTCATGGGATTCACTTTCAGAATGAAATATTTTATCGCGCCCAGGCCGATGGCTTCGGCGGTTTCCAGCCGGTCTGCGCCTTCGATTTCGATTGCTGACGACTGCATCACTTCCAGCGCCATATCCCGCATCCGGTCCATCAACTGGTCGGCATCCACCACCTTGCCCTCCCGGGATTTCATTTTTCCTTCCGGAAGGTAGACCATTCCATAGCTGAGATGGCGGCACCGGTCCGCCCAGCCATAACCCAGACGCTTCAGAACTTCGAACAGCACTCTGAAATGATAGATCTGTTCCGAACCCACGATATAAATCACCCGGTCCGGGTTGAATTTCTGGAACCGTTCCACGGCCACACCCAGATCCTGGGTGATATAGACGGATGTCCCGTCAGCCCGGAGCATTATTTTTTCATCCAGGCCGAAGTCGGACAGATCGATTCGAACCGATCCGTCGTCCCGCCTTTGCAGGACCCCGTCCGCCAGGCCTTGTTCCACGACCTTCCGGCCCAGACTATAGGTTTCGCTCTCATACTGAACCAGTTCGAAACGGCTGCCCATCCGACGATATGTCCGATCAAATCCACCGGCAACCCATCCGTTCATGCGCGACCATAGATTCCGGACCTCGGGGTCACCGGATTCCCAGTCCCTCAACATGTCCCGCGCTTCGTCCATGAGTTCCGGGTGGGCCTGGATCTCCCGTTCAAAAGCCACGTAAAACCGACCCACGAAGTGGTCGCCTTTGAGACCTTCGGAATCCGGCGTGCGGCCGTTACCAAACCGCCGGTACCCCACCATGGCCTTGCAGATGTGAATACCCCGGTCGTTCAGGATGGTTGCGGGGATGACCCGGTGCCCCCGGGCGGTTAAGAGGTTAATGATCGCCATGCCCAGAACATTGTTGCGGATGTGTCCCAGATGCAACGGTTTGTTGGTGTTGGGGGAGGAGTATTCGACAAGAACGGTCCGGGACTCCCGGTCCGGTGTATGGCCGAACCGTTTCCGCTCGGACAGGCTCTGATCGATAACCATTCGGAACAGCGCGTCCGGTTTCAGTCTGAAATTCAGATAGGGTCCGGCCGCCTTCACATTATCAAGCCATTCTGGCTGTCCAAATCGTGCCGCGACCGTCGAGGCGATCTTTCCGGGGGAGCACCGTGCCTGTTTCGCGGCCGGGAAACAGGCTACCGCCAGCTCGGCATCCACGTTTTCCGGGGGTATCGAGACATCTATTTCGACTGTTGGACACTTGAATTCCCGACCGATTATCGCTCGGATTTCATCCAGTATGATCCGGTCGAGATCCTGAATTTTCACTCGCCGTCTTTCTTCAGTCCCAATTTCTTTTTCACAACCTGATAAATCATCATGTTCGCTTTTTCGGTGAACCGGTTCGGATCGACTCTCTTGGCATGCTCATACGACATGAGGGCGTCATCGTAATTGCCTTCCTGGAAAAAGATGTCGCCTTCGGCAAGATAAATTCCACCGTGATCGGGATTGATGGATTCGGCGATGGCGATCCATTCCCGCGCATCGTTAAACCGCTTGTCCATGACCTGAATCTTGATCAGGTGCAGGCACAGTTCCACATCCGGATGGATGCTGAAAGCTTCCCTGAAAGCTTTCTCGGCCCCGGTTCGGTTTCCCATGGCGTACAAAACGGTTCCCAGCGTTTCCAGAACCTTGTTGTTGGCGGGGATCCGTCTGCGGATGTTCTCGATGATCCGTAACGCTTCGTTTCCCTTTCCGCTTCGCAGGTACGCTTTGGTTCGGTCAATTTCCTTAAGCACCCAGAGCATGTCCCGGGGATGCGGCAGCCCGGTCCCGGCGTTTTTCATTCCGTCATCCGCAAGATAACCCAATGCCTTCAATTTCAGCTCGGTGTCGGGATCGATTTTCTGAACGCCTGCGGCAACCTCCGCGATCCCGGGCCACCCGTCCAGTTTCATCGATAATGATGCAGTCATGGTTTCCATTTTTTCTCTGTCCGCGCCTGAGATCTCGTCGTGGATATTGTGCAGTTCGTGAGGATCCCGGACCAGATCGTAGTATTCCGGGGGAGGGCCCTTGATATATTTGCTGGCAGGGGAACGCAGTCCGAACAGGGGAAGCCATCCGTTCTGATGGGGTCCGAACGTCTCGATGTACACCAGCCTGTCCGGGTCCGCATTGCCTGAAAGAAAGCTGATGCCGTCGTTCGGAGCCGGGATGTCGATGTCCGCCAGTTCCAGGAGCGTTGGAAAGATATCGGTAATCGAAACCAGCCGGTTCACGACATGCGGTTTTTCGAACAATCCCGGGCAGGAAATGATCAGGGGCACTCTCATGGTCGCCTCGTAAATCAGCATCACATGCGTTTCCTCGTCATGCTCCCCCAGTGATTCGCCGTGGTCGGCCACGGCGATGATCAGCGTGTTATCGCGATAGCCGTTGTCCTGCAATGATTTCAGCAACCGGCCGATCTGATAATCCATGAAAGCGATCTCCCCGTCATACAACCGGTTTTTGAATTTTTCCGACCAGGGGTCGGGAGGTGCGTACGGGTTGTGCGGGTCGAAATAATGTAGCCAGCAGAAGAACCGGCGATCCCTGGAACGATTGACCAGCCACTCGATGGCTCTGTTGGTGATGTCTTTGGCGTTCCGTTCATTGACCAGATTCGCCCGGGTTACGGAGCCTTCGGTGATTGCATCATCATAAAGTTCGAAACCCTGGATCAGGCCGAAGCGTGATTCCAGAACAAAAGCGGATATGAAGGCGGCTGTTTCATAATCTTTGTCCTGGAACATCTCGGCAAGCGTGATGTGGTGATCGGCCAGCCGGTAATTGGAATTGTCCCGTGCGCCGTGATTCGGGGGAAAAAGCCCGGTGAAAATGGAACAGTGGGACGGAAGGGTGATGGGTGATGTTGCGGTCACGTTCGTGAACCGGATCCCGCCGGCGGCCAACCCGTCCAGGTACGGCGTTTCCGCCTGAGCATATTCATAGCAGCCCAGACGATCGGCCCGGGTTGTGTCCAGGGTGATGACCATCACATTGAAATTCGCCAGAGATCCCCGGATCAAAGGGTCCGGCCATCCTTGAACAGGCCGGGGATGCAGATACCGGTTTATCCCGATCGCAGCCAGGCTGCTGACGGCGATGAAAACCCACAGCCACGCCGATTTCAGGATGGAACGGATCGTCTTTTTCAGGCGGCTTGTCTTGTTGTTTTTCGAATGCTGCTCATGTTCCAACCGCCGCTGCTTCTTCAACCGACTGGCTTTTCCCATGAATCCGTCACTCCTCACACCGTCCGGGGCCTCGACGAGATTACATGAACGGTTGAAACCTTGTCAAAAACAGGAATTGAAAATCCGGGTCACCCTAAGGATGCCGGTCCCGGATCTCGAAAAATCCGGGAATCTCCCGGTTATGATCCGGAACAATCAGTGATCGCAGACATTCTGTCCAGATGTCAGGGTGTTCGACAGGTACATTTGAACCAGGTTTTCAGGAGTATCTGCGGAAGCTCCCACCACGACCTCGATACCGCTCTGCCGGAAAAGTTCCTGGGCCCTTGATCCCATGCCTCCAGCGATTATCACATCGGCCCCCTGTTCGTGCAGCCACCTGGGAAGCGCACCCGGTTCATGGGACGGGGGAGGCAGGTATTCAACAGCCAAACCGGTATCGGGTTTTGTTCCGGTGGTTGTGACCATTGCAAAATGCTGGCAATGGCCGAAATGCATGCACAACCGGCCGTCGATCACGGGAATAGCAATTTTCAGGTGTCTGACTGGATCCGTGTGTTTGTTGTTCATGGGAAACAGCTCCTTTTCCGCGTTATCCTGTTCCAATACAAGGCGGATCACGGTTTCGAAAGCCTGAGCGGCGGGCGATCCTTCGAACTGGGTGAGAAAGAACCGTCCGTCGTCCGAGGAGGTCACGACATTGGGATCGATGGGAATGCTTCCCAGGAACGGCAGGTTCATCTCCCGGGCCATCGTCCGGCCGCCGCCGGTTTTGAAAATATCGACCGTTTTCCCACAATGCGGGCAGATAAATCCACTCATGTTTTCAACGATTCCGAGTATTCTGATCTGCAGTTTCCGGCAGAACTGGATGCTTTTTCGAACGTCCGAAACGGCCACTTGCTGGGGAGTCGTCACGATGACCGCCAAAGCATCCGGTGCCAGGAATTGAGCGATAGACAACGGTTCGTCGCCGGTTCCCGGCGGGGAATCGATGACAAGATAATCCAGATCCCCCCACACCACGTCTTTCAGGAATTGTTTGATGACATTGTATTTAAGCGGCCCGCGCCAGATAACCGGACTGTCACCTTCGGGAAGCATGAATCCGATGGAGATAATTTTCAGATTGTCTCCCAGATCCACCGGCAGCAATCCGCCTTCGACCGCGGAGACCCGGTGGCCCTCCAGGCCGAGCATTTTGGGGATGCTGGGACCGTGGACATCGATGTCCAGAAGGCCGACCTGTTTTCCGGCCCGGGCCAGCGCCAGGGCAATGTTTGCCGCCACGGTGCTCTTTCCCACACCGCCCTTGCCCGAAAGAATCAGGATTTTCCGGCGGATTCGTTTCATCCGTGCCTGCAATTGTTCCTGTTCCTGCTGATGCGTGTCGATGTTCCCTTCCGTATTCATGATCAATGGATTCCTTCTATTGTGTTGTGATCAGCTTCATGGCTGATTCCGCGTCATTGTTTGACCCAGCCTGGTCCAGATATCGCGGACCTGCCGCGCGATTCCGCCCTGAGTATATTCCACGATGCTCTTCTTGGAAAGCTGCGCTTCCGTCACAATATTGTCATAGGCGATCGTGCCGGCAAAGACAATCCCCCGGTGGTCCGCTTCCTCCTTTATCAGTTCCGTCAGTTCTCGATTCAAATCCCATTTATTCACAACCGTGCAGGCGGTGATATGAAAGAATGCCGCAAGATCGGCCGCACGCCTGAAATCATGGACTCCGGAAGGCGTGGGCTCGGTAACGATCACTACATGATCCGCTCCGGTGATGGAAGCGATAACCGGGCAACCGATTCCCGGAGATCCGTCGATCAGGATCACCTCCCGGTTTTTCGCCTTGGCGAGTTCTTTGGCTTTCATACGCAGCAGGGAGACCAGTTTTCCGGAATTTTCCGCGCCGGGTGACATCAGGGCATGCAGCATGGGTCCGTGCCGGGTATCGGAGATAAACCATCGACCACCGATCCGCTCCTCGAAAGCGATGGCCTGGTAATCGCAAAACCAGTGACAGACACCGCACCCCTCGCAGGCCGCCGGATCGATCCGGAAAGTCCTTGAAACGCGTCCGTTGCCCGGCCCGTCAAAAAACACCGCATCATACCGGCAGACTTCCTCACATTTGCCGCAAGCCGTGCAATGCCCGGTCCGCACCCGGGCCAGTTTCCCGCCTTTGAATTCCTCGGATTTCAACGTGACGGGATCCATGATCAGATGCAGATCCGATGCATCCACATCGCAATCCACGATCACGGGAGCTTCGGCCAGTGCGGCGAAAGACGCCACCAGACTGGTTTTGCCGGTGCCTCCCTTGCCGGAGATGATTACGATCTCCTTCAAGTCCGGATCCTCTTCAGGACGGCCTGCATCAATTTCCGGAAACGTTCCTTCAGATGGGGAAATGAAACAACGGCCAATTCGCCCCGGGAATAGGCCTCCGCAATCTTCCGGTCGTCTTCCAGTTCCATCAGAACCGGAATCTGCCGCTGTTCACAGAACTGATACACCGATCGGTCTCCCAGCCCTTTCCGATTGATCGCAACACCCAGTTTCAGCTTCAGAAGCCCCAGCATTTCCACCATCATGCGCAGGTCAAACAGCCCGAACGGCGTCGATTCCGTAACCAGCAGGACGAAATCCGAACCTTTCACCGATTCCATGACCGGGCAGGAGGTCCCCGGAGGACAATCGATGATGCGGATGCCGGTTCCGGAGGCTTCCGCCTTCACTTCCCGGATAACCGGTGGCGATGTCGGATGGCCGATATTCAATTCCCCCTGGATCACCGACAATGCGCCGGAATGTCCTCTGCGGATCATGCCGATCGGGTTCCACTGCTCTGTGATGGCTTGAACCGGGCAGACCAGCATGCAGCCGCCGCAAGAATGACACAGATCATGGAAGGTCATCACGCGGGTTCCGAGATCCGCGATGGCGTTGAACCGGCAGATCCTGCCGCATTTACCGCAATGAATGCATCGGTCCTGATCAACAATCGGGATGCCCACTTTCACTTCGCGGGCTGCCGACCATTCGGGATTCAGAAACAGGTGCCCGTTGGGTTCCTCCACATCGCAATCCATATAAATGACCCTGTCCGAGTCGCCGGACAGGGTCCAGGCCAGATTGGTTGCGAAGGTTGTCTTGCCGGTTCCACCTTTCCCGCTTGCAACCGCGATCAGGAGATTCTCCTGATTTTGGGTCATGCAGGGATTTTCCGGGTGAGCGGCGATCCGCATTCGGGACAACGCATCAGGTTGCACGGTTTGCCGTATTCATGGGGGATCTCCTTCCGGCACAACGGGCAGATGCATGAACCTCCCGGCCCCTGCGCAAATCCACCGCCGCGTCCCCGACCTCTTTTTCCGGTTCCATCCCCTCGGCCGCTGCCGAGCGGGCCGGTTCCATCTCCCCGTGGCATGACTTATTCCTTCCTTTCTTTTGAACTGTCCGATAGATCGGCCAGCCGCGCCTGAATTTCCTCCAGGGCGTTTTTAAAATACTCCGCCTGCTGCTTGAGCAGTTCCATTTCCGCTTTGGGATCGGGAACCGCGTCAAAAGGGGGATGCGACAATGGTGCGTATGGTGCCGGAGCACCATAGAACTGCCGCCCCCGTACGCGACCGAAACCACTCCGGAATCCCCGGCCCCATCCGCCGCCGCGGAATCCTCTGAATACGGGATTTGCAAACCCGGGAACCGGGTATCCGGCACAATAACCGGCCGCCCGTCCCGTTCTGGGACCCATTCCCAACGGTCCTGTACGATCTCCACCTGGCATGATGATAGCTCCTTTCTTCTACCAGTGACTCTCCACATCCGGTCGGACGGCGCGGGACAATGATCCCGCCTTGAACGCCTGAACAGCGTCCCGAACCGAGCCGGTTGCCTCGACATAAACATCGATGTCCGCGGCCAAAAGCGTGGCAAACGCTTTGGGGCCGACATGTCCAGTGATTACCGCCTCGACTCCCAGATCCAGAGCGGCCTGGCCGGCCTGCACTCCGGCCCCTTGAGTCGCATTCAGATTCTGGGAGTTTTCAATGGCCTGGTATTCACCGGTTTCAGTCTCCACAACAATAAAATATCGGGCTCTTGCAAACCGAACATCCACCGGGCTGTCCAAATGTTTATCCTCCGACGTTACCAGTACTTTCATGATCGTCTCCTTTCCCGATTCCTCCCCATTCGCCGCCGCCTGCAACCACGGCAACCGGGCATCGTATAAGTTTCCGGGATGCGATGCTCGCTGCACCAGGCACCCAGAACTTCCTCGACGTTACCGGATATCCACCCGTACACTCGCACTCCCGCAGATTCCAACATGCCCATCATCACTCCCGATATGGCACCGCATATGATGACCTCAACACCGGCACCCGTGATCGCCCGGATCATTCCCGCCGGACTGCCCGGAGGAATACTCACATAAGAACGCTCACGAACCCCGCCGTTTTCAATATCGGCGACCAGCAGGCGCGACGCCACGTCGAAAACGGGTGATATTCGATCCCGGTGTTCCGGTATTCCGATCCGCATCCGAACCCTCCCGCAAATCAAATGAAGCAATCCATGTGCCAGATCACTTTTTCCGGGAGTATGACACGGGTTAATCTGTTGATTTATTAAGTTCCATGCCAACCGAATTCCCTTCCGGCCCGTTGGATAAAACCGTCAGGATATGATGCGAAATGCAACATATCGTCAATGAAAACGCTGCATAATGCATCAGTTTATAGTTTTGGGATGTGCGCTTGGTTCGACGGCCCGCTGCATGCCGCGGGCGATTTCCGGGAGAATTCCCATGGTGACATAGATGGGGCGGACCTGGGTGCGGATGGATGACAGCCTTCCGGCGAACAGTGATGCGCCGAGGATACACGCCATGCCGCCGATGGAGATTGTCCAGGAAGCGCCGATTTGGCTGGCTGCATATCCCGCGGCCAGGCTCCCGATGGGTGCGATCCCCATAAAAGCCAGTGTATAGAAACTCATGATCCTGCCCCGTTTATCGTCATCGACGATGGTTTGCAGGATGGTGTTGCTGGAGGCCATCTGCACCATCTGGCCGAAGCCGGTGGTCAGCATCAGAATCAGTGAAAGCCACAGCAGGGATGAGAATGAGAATACAATCAGGCTGACGCCGAGCAGTGCGGCGGCGACCGGGATGATCCGCTCCAGACCCAGAACCGTGCTTCTGGATGCCAGGTACACGGCGCCGGCCAGAGCCCCGACGCCGACGCTGCCCATCAGAAATCCCAAAGTATGCGGTCCGCCCAGCAGGATATCCCGTGCGAAGACGGGCATCAGGACGATATAGGGCATGCCCATCAGGCTGACCAGGCCGATCAGCAGTAAAATGGTGCGGATCGGTTCGAAGCCCGAGGCATAGGTGAATCCTTCCTTCAGTCCGTCCCATATCTTGCCGTTGCGGGATGCCGACTGCCGGGGCGCGATCCGCATCATGGACAGCGCGGCGATGATCGGCAGATAACTGATGGCATTGATCAAAAAACACGTTCCCTCCCCTGCAGCGGCGATCAGGATTCCCGCGATCGAAGGTCCCAGCAGTCGAGCACCGTTCACCATGGATGAATTCAGTGCGATGGCGTTGCCCAAATCGTTTTTGTTGCCGATCAGTTCTACCACGAACGATTGCCGGATCGGCATGTCGAATGCGTGGATGATTCCCAGGAAAAAACTCAGCGCGATGATGTGCCAGATCCGCACCAGATCGGCCAGAACCAGGCCGGTCAGGAGGGTCGCTTGGAGCATGGCAGATGTCTGCGTGAGAAGCAGGAGATGCCGCTTGTTCCAGCGGTCCGCCAGGACGCCGGCGATGGGTGCGAACAGGAAGGCGGGAATCTGACCGGCGAACCCGACGAGACCCAGCAGGAATGCCGAGTCGGTCACCCGGTAGACCAGCCAGCCCAGGGCCACACGCTGCATCCAGGTGCCGATGAGGGAGATGCCATGACCGGTGAAAAACAATCGGTAATTCCGGTGGGTCAAAGCCCGGAAAAGTGTTTTCAACCGCTGTGGTGATTGATGGATCTGAGTTGGCATGGAAGGCCGTCCCCTGCGCCTGACTGCCGGAATATCATGTCCCGGGTATAATTTCCAGAAGATCAATACAGGATTGTTACCCTGTTCCAGGCCGTATTCAACCGGTCGGACCCTGCATCCTCAAATGGTTCCATGGCGGATCCTGTTTCGATATTTGCCGAAAAAGTGTTCAGGCGTCTGGATCAGGTTGATCCGGGTCCTGTCGGTCCGGTGCCGGGTGATGATCCGTGCGCTGACGCACGATTCGTATTTCCGGGCGGTCGCTTTCCATGCCGGTGACCGGCGCCAGGTTCGTTTCGAACAGCAGCCGGGTGCCGCCCAGAGATATTTCGTCCCCGCGCTGCAACAACGCTTCGGTGATCCGTGTCCCGTTCAAAAATGTTCCGTGCCGGCTGCCGCGGTCCGCGATCCGATAACCCCGTTCATCCCGGACGATGTCCGCATGGTGCTTGGAAACCTGTGGATTGTTGACGACCACCGTGTTGTGAGGGTCGCGACCGATGGTGGTCCGGTCGTCCGTCAGCTCGAAAATTTTACCTTTTAGCAGTTCATCTGCAGTGATCAGGCGTGCACGGTACTGCATCGGCAGGTCCTGGACCTGTTTCAGGTTGACGTCCCGGATCGGAAACGGGATGGTGATATCGTGGCGTTTGAATGCATACCATATTTCTTTGCGGGTATCGCTCTCGATGACCGGATACGAACCGTAATTGTCGATCCAGATCCGAACTTCATAGAGCAGGGAACTGTCGAGATAATCCTTGAAATGGATTTCCGGGGACGGACTTTTCCGGACGCCTTCCACCCGGGACACCGCTTCCAGCAGCGCTTCACAGGCCAGAGCAGGGGGCGTGTCGTACGTGACGCCGACATAGACCTTGCGCATGTGAATGGATGTGGGAGTGTTATGGTTCACCAGGCGTTCCCGTGAAATCAGGCTGTTCGGAAGCTCGATATAATCGTTTTGCAGATTGCGTATCTTGGTGGTGCGCCAGGTTGTTTTGACCACCTCCCCCTCCATGTCCCCGAAATGCACCCAGTCCCCCAGATCAAACGGCTTGTCGATGCTGAGCACCAGGCCGGCCAACAGGTTGGTGAGGACATCCTGAACCGCCAGACCGATGACGATGGAAAGAACGCCCGATGTGAAAAAAACGGGAGTCAGGTTCAATTCCGGGAACAGAGAAACGAGCAGAATGAACAGGACGATCAGAGCCATTGCGAATACAGCCAGATTCCGCACCAGGGACGGGATCGACGCTCGCGTGCGGGTTGCGCTGGAAGGCAGCAGGAACCGGACAATCAGATAAAGCAGCAGGATACTGATCAGAAAAAAAGAAAACAGCTGGGCGAAACGGTAGGGAACGGCGGATGCACTGTAAAATCTTCCGAGAATTGTCCAGAACGCTCCGGAAACACTACAAAAAATCAGGATGATCCAGAAAAAGCCGTTGACCAGACGGGTTCGCCACAGTACCCGCCCGATCGCCCCGCCGATCAGAAGAACCGAAACGGCGAAGATCACCATGACCGCCGGATCGGGCAACCCGCCGGTTATGGCGTTCACAAGAGGTTTATCTGAGGCATCCTGGGCCAGCACCGGGCAGCAGAGAATCAGAAAAAACAGAGCCGGCAGCAGCAGACATCTCAATGGGGAATCTCCTGCATCCGTTTGGCGATTTCCGCCGCCCGGCTGTCCTTCGGGAATTTATCCATGAATATCCTGCAGGCCCTTCCTTCCGCTGCAGAGTCTCCGGCTGCCATGTAATACCGGCACGCCTGGTACAGGCTGTCCGAATCCCTGTCCGGATCCTTTTGGTAAATCGTCATCATCATTTCAGCCGCACCGAAATAGTCTTCCAGTTCCGGTTCGACCGAAATCTGGGCGATCAGCCGGATTGTGGAAATGACATGGCCGCCTGTCGGGTACTGATCCAAAGTCTCCCGCAATTCCGAAATCAACTTAAGCTGTTCGGCCTTGTCGAATTTCTTCTTGAAAACACCCTTTTTCTCCATGGATTTCCATTTTATCCAGGTGGATTCCACCGAGGCCTGGGGCGCTTCCGGACTGTCGGGATAAGCGTTCAGAATCTGCCGGAAAGCCTGCAGGCTCCGGGCGTAATGTTCCCCGCGGATCGGGTCCTCCGAGGTTTTGCCCATCCGGCTGTAGATTATTCCGGAGTTGAACAAGGCCCGGGGCGCCTGGGGGCTCCGGGGGAACAGACGAACCAGGAATTCATATTCCTTGATCGCAGTCTCCAGGTCTTTCGCCTTTTCATGAGTCTCGCCGATCAGAAGCTGAGCCCGGGCGGAAAGGGAATGGGTTTTATTTGCCTCGACAATCGATCTCAGCATCTCCAGTGCCTGCTCCGGATTTCCTTCCGAAAGCAGCGATTCAGCCGCGGCAATTTGCTTTTTGAGTTTTTGCTCCAGAATAACCGAAGGGTTAATGGTGGGAGTCGGCGGTGCCCGGGTCGGTACCGGAGTGGATATCTCCGGGGAGGATATTGACGGCTCAGAGATCAGGCCGGGTTCCGATTCGGGTTTCGATGCAACGGGAACAACCGATTCTCCCGTGGCCGATTCCGCGTCCCGGGATGTGATTTTGAACAGATTCCGGTTTGCCAGAACGACAACCGCTATCAACGCCACGATACCGGTTGCGGCCACCCAGAACCAGCGATTTCCCCGGATGATGGGTGAAGTTCGGGTGCCGATCTGGCGCACAGAATGCTGCACCTTCACCGCCAGATCCTTGTATTTAGTCTGCCACCCGGTAATATCCGCCAGCGCGGCGCGCAGTTCGATCGCGGATTGATACCGTTCGTCCGGGTTTTCCTGCAGGCATTTCTTGACGATGGCATCGAAACCCATCGGGATATCGTGATTCAACTGGCTGGGAAGTTTGAAATGCCCGAGAGGCAGTTTGCCGGTCAGCATCTGATACAGCATGACGCCGAAGGAAAATATATCGGTACGGTGGGTTACGGTGTGGGAATCCGTGCGCTGTTCCGGAGACATGTAATTGATGGTGCCCAGCGCTGCATTCTGAGTGGTCAGCGTGGACATTCCCGCAGCATGATCGGTGAGCTGGGCGATTCCGAAATCGGTGATTTTCGCACGCCCGGTATGCCGGTCGATCATGATGTTCGACGGCTTCAGATCCCGATGGACGATCCCTTTCCCGTGCGCATATTCGAGCGCTTCACAGATCTGCAGGGAATACTCAACGATCTTGCCGATGGTCAGCTCGCCCCGCGCCATGATCCGGTCCAGACTCTCACCATCGACATATTCCATGACGATATACAGCGTGTCGTCCTGCTTGCCTCGGTCGATGATCTGAACGATATTGGGGTGGTTCAACTGGGCCGCAATCTGAGCCTCCCGGTCAAAACGCCCGACCAGCTCCTTGGATTGCGCGAATTGCACCGGAAGCACCTTGACGGCGACTTTTCGGTTGAGTGACGATTGCACACCCAGATAAACCACCGCCATGCCGCCCTGTCCGAGCTGGTCCAGGAGTTCATAATGTCCCAGCCGTTTTCCGGGCTCTGAAACCCCGCCCATTTCCTGCCCGTTACTCATAATGAAACCCCATGCTGACGAATATAGTTGACTAAACAAAAATTATCCTCAATTTGAACGATAGATGTCAAGATAATTGGATTTTGGATGGCACCCTGGGTCCGAATTCCGGGGGGAATGCCGCCGGATGGAAACGATTCAGTCAAAGCGATCGTGACTCCAGACCACATTCTCCCGGATGATGCGGCCGGGCACTCCGGCAACAAGGCATCCCGGCGGCACATCCTTTGTGATCACCGATCCCGCCGCGACAACGGAACCGTCCCCGATCCGGACGCCTTTCATGATCATTGCGCCGGATCCGATCCACACCCTGTCGCCGATTTCGACGGACCGAGTGATTTCGATCCCGGGGAAATAGTGAAAGTTGCTGTCCAAGATCTGAACATTCCAGGAAATCCCGCATTCGTTTCCGATCCGTATGTGTTTGAAGGCATAGATCCGGGTGCAGGTGTTGATGAATGTATTATTTCCGATCCGGATCGTTCCCGCACAATAGAGTTGAACGCCTTTTGCCAGGCGCACTCCGTCGCCCAGTACGAGTGTCCCGCCCCGGGGGACGTGAATCTCCGTGGGTGGATTGCCGGCAGATCCCAGGCGGTTGCTCATCAGTCCCAGCAGATCGCCTCGGCCGTATTCGAAGGTTCCTCTGATGCGCAGAACGGTGTTGTACCGGACACCGGTCAACCGTCCGAATCGAGCCGACACCGCGAGGCTTTTCAGTATACTGAGCGGGACCGTTACCGGATGCGTCTCCGTTTTCAGAAAATATCGTGCCAGATCACGGATCATACGCCATGCCCCCTTCAGACGGTTTGCAAACATGATCGCATATTATGACTTGTCCGGGTTGCCGATTCCAAGTGTTTTCATCTTCCGGTAAAGCGTCGTACGGTGGATGCCCAGCTCCCGGGCGGCATTGGCCCGATTTCCTCGGTGTCTGGACAGCGCCTGTCGAATCAGATCCCGTTCCATCTGGGCCAGGGTCATGGTTTCACTGCCCGGAAGCCGCGCTTGATTGGGTTTAACCTGATCCGGCAGGTGTTCGGCCGAGATGGTGTCTCCCCTGGACAGAACGAAAGCCCGCTCGATGAAGTTCTGCAGTTCCCGGATGTTTCCCGGGAAGGAATATTTCATCAAAAGGGTCATGGCTTCACCCGACAGGCATTCGACGGATCGATGATGAAGATGATTGAATTTGCGGATGAAATGGTCGATCAATAGCGGAATGTCCTCGACACGGTCCCGCAATGGCGGCAGTTCCAGGCTGATTACGTTGATCCGGTAATACAGATCTTCCCGGAAGGTGCCGTCACTGACCATCTGGACCAGATCCTGATTGGTGGCTGCGACCAGCCTGCACCGGACGGTTTCCGACCGGATCCCGCCCAGCGGTTCATAGGTTTTTTCTTCGACCACCCGCAGCAGTTTGACCTGAAGATTCGGATCGAGTTCTCCAACCTCGTCCAGAAACAGCGTCCCTTCTCCCGCCAGGGTAAACCGGCCGGGTTTGTCCGTCCGGGCATCGGTAAACGCGCCTTTTCTGTATCCGAACAGTTCGGATTCCAGGAGGTTTCCGGGGAGAGCGCCGCAATTGACCGCCACGAACGGTTTATTCTTTCTCGAACTCAGATTGTGAAGCGCCCGGGCCACCAGCTCCTTCCCGGTTCCGCTTTCCCCGATAATCAAAACCGTGATGGAACTGTCGGCGATCCGGGGCAGAAGATCGAAGAGTTTCAGCATCCGGGGACTCCGGCTGATGATGTCGGCGAACGAATAGCTTTTGTGGAGTTCCTTCCGGAGCGTTTCCACTTGGCTCAAGTCCCTGAAGGTTTCAACCCCTCCGATGACGGATCCCGATGTGTCCCGGAGAATGGAAGCGGAGATGCTGATCGGTATCCGGTTCCCGTGGATATCGATGATGAAAATCTTCCGGTCGATAACCGGCTTGCCGGTCCGAAGCGTTTCCCGGAGCGCGCAGGCCTGTTCGCAGATGCTGGCCTTGAACACTTCACAGCAGATCTGCCCGATTGCATCCTCCCGGCTGATACCGGTGATCCGTTCCGCGGCCCGGTTGAACGATGTAATCCGCCAGTCCGGATCGACGGAGAACACGCCGTCGGCGATGGAATCCAGAATGGGATCCCGGAGATCCCGGCTATTTTGTTCCGAACAGTCGGTCACCGGCGTCGCCCAGTCCGGGGATGATGTACCCGTTTTCGTTGAGCCGCTCATCCAGAGCTGCAGCATATATTTGGACATCAGGGAACTCGGTGTCCATGATTTCAACCCCTTCGGGAGCCGCCACAAGGCAGACCGCCTTGATCCGGTCGCATCCTTCATTGTTGAGCAGGCGGCAGCATGCGGCGAGGGAGTTCCCGGTGGCCAGCATCGGATCGACCACGATGGCGGTCCGCACCTGGATGTCCGGATTGAATTTCCTGTAATACTCCACCGGGCGCAGGGTTGTCTCGTCGCGGAACAGCCCGACAAAGTTGACCCGGGCCGACGGAATGAGATCCAGAACGCCCTGCATCATGCCCACTCCGGCTCTCAGGATGGGAACGACCGCCACCTTCTTGCCGGTCAGTTTCCTGCAATCGACGGTTCCCGCCCATCCCGCGACCTGAACGGGGTCCAAGGGAAGATCCCGGGTGGCTTCATAGGTGAGCAGATTGGTGATTTCGCGGGTCAGAGCGCGGAATTTGCCGGTCGTGGTCTCCGCACCGCGCAGGAGTCCCAGTTTGTGCTGGATCAGCGGATGTTCGACAACCTGGAAAGGCATCGCGTCCTCCGGTCAGGTTCGAATTAAGGTCTCATACCGAACGATCACCACCTTAACTCAAAATCGAGATTTGGTTCAACATCGGGGAGGTTTCAGTTTGGATTGTTTTGAGGTAGAATTCGATGATTCCCGGACTGCCGGTAAAGGAGATTGCCTATGGGGCCCGCCGGTCACACTCTCGCTGGACTCACCGTTTACTACGGCGCTTGCATCTGTTCGGGCCGCACGCCGACCGTGACCGGTTCCGCGGCGGCGGCTCTTCTGGCCGTCAGCCCCGATTTCGATCTGTTGACTGCGGTGTGGGTGGGATTCCCTGCGGCCAACCGGTACCACCATTCATATACCCACACATTCGCATTCGCCATGGCGGCGGGCATGGGAACCCTGGTCATTCACCGTCTCGTACGCGGCGCTTTTCGCTGGCAGGCGGGCGTGCTGGGATTTCTTATCGTCTCCGGTCATCTCCTGACGGATTTTTTCACCCGCGATACGGGATACCCATACGGACAGATGCTGTTCTGGCCGCTTTCCGACCGGTACCTGCTGGGTCCGGTCGTGTTTTTGGATATCGCCAAACCGTCATGGTCCGGATTGCTGGACATGCATAACCTCAAGGCGACCATTCACGAACTTCTTCTGTTCACTCCCGTCGTTTCATGGATGGCGTTCCACCTGCATGTCAAGACCCGGACGAAGATGCTGGAGAGTGCCGGATGAACCGGATTGAACTGTCGATCGTCATCCCGTTTTTCAATGAAGAGGAAAACATCACAGGCGTATACGGGACGTTGAAAGACGCCCTGAAATCCGTCAACAGGACCCATGAAATAATCGCCGTGGATGACGGCAGCCAGGATCGATCCTTTGATATCCTGTCGTCCCTGGCCGCTTCCGATCCGTGTCTGCGGGTTATCAAACTCCGGCGGAATTTCGGCCAGACACCCGCACTGGCCGCCGGGTTCGATGCCGCCCGGGGAGATAAAATCATCACCATGGACGGTGACGGCCAGAACGATCCGCACGATATCCCCGATATGCTTGCCAAACTGGACGAGGGATACGATCTGGTCAGCGGCTGGCGGAAGGACCGCAAGGACTCGTTTCTGTCCCGGCGGATCCCCTCGATTCTGGCGAACAAACTGATTCAGCGGGTGACCCGGGTTCCGATCAACGATCTGGGGTGCAGCCTGAAAGTCTATCGCCGGGACATCATCCGCGACATCCAGCTCTACGGAGAGCTGCACCGGTTTCTGCCGGTTCTGGCGAAATGGGTGGGGGCGCGGATCGGGGAGATTCCGGTCGGGCATCATCCCCGAAGGTTCGGCAGGAGCAAATACGGGATCTCCCGCACCATCCGGGTGCTTCTGGATCTGATCACGGTGAAATTTTTGATGAGTTACTCCACCAGCCCCATCCAGATCTTCGGTGCGACCGGGATCTGGTGCATTATTCTCAGCCTCATCAGCGGTATCGCCACCATATTGATGCGGGTGATCACCATCGACGGCAATCCCATCCGGACCATGACCCGGAACCCGCTCCTGCTGGTCGCCGGGATTCTGGGAATCATCGGCATCCAGTTTATCGTGATGGGACTGCTGGGTGAAATCAACATCCGGACCTATTATGAATCCCAGAAGAAACCCATCTATATTGTTGGGGAGACTCGGAATTTTGACTCTGACTGAGTTCTCCAGGACGCATATCAGGTGGTTGGGACTGATCGCTGCCTTCCCGCTGCTGGGTGCGGCATGGATGGTGGATCTGCCGGCAAAATGGGGCGGATTCATCGGCGATTCGGGTGTCTATTATGCCATGGCGGACAGTCTGGCCCGGGACAGCGACCTGCTGTACACCCGGAGCGATCTGGTGCGGATCACCCGGGAATGGCCCGGCGGCCCGCAGGGCGTTCTACTCGCGGCAAATGAATCCCGGCCGGATCTCATTCATTATGCCAAACCGGCGCTGTATCCTCTCCTGACGGTTCCCCTGGTGATGCTGTTCAAGACCAACGGAATGCTCATTTTCAATGCATTGTGTTTTCTCGGGATCCTGTGGGTCGGGTTCCGCTCCTTTCCCGATGCGTCGGACCGCACGACCGATGCTGTCGTGTGGACGCTGGTGTTCTGGGGTTTGACCGCGGTGACGCCGTATGTTTTCACCCTGACGCCGGATCTGTTCAACTGTGCCGCCGTCATGGCGGGACTCTATCCGTGGCTGTTGTGGCAGCGGCAGCCGGCGGAGAACCGGAAAATCGGGCTGCTCGCGGCATCCGTCGCCATTCTCGGACTGGCCGCCGCTGCGCGGCCACCCAACGCGTTGTTCATTATTTTGCCGTTGTGGCCGGTGGCGGAAAATGCCGTTTCACAAATCCGATCCAGACGAAGCAAACCGGCGCTCCGGAACGTTGCGGTCATGGCGGCCCTGGTGCTGGCGTTCGCCGCCGGGGCGGCGCTGGTTTTATGGCTGAACCGAGACCTGACCGGCCAGGCGTTCGCGTACGGCGGAGCCCGAAAGCGGATTGTGGGTCATTTCCCGTTCGAAACACCGGATTTCACATTTATGAACACCGGCGAGGAAATATCGACCCGATCCACTCAGTTCGTTTTTCACTGGTCGACCCTGTGGTTGAATCTCCGGTATTTCCTTGTCGGCAGGTTTGCCGGGTTGATACCTTATTTTCTGCCGGCAGCCGTATCCTGCCTGCTTGCGGTTCCTCTGGGTACCCGACGGGCGGAATCCGGAACGTCGAACGGTCGTTTGTCGGCCGGGCTGCTGTGCGGCCTTCTCGTTCTGTTTCATCTGGTCTATATCCCATCCAACTACCATGGCGGCAGTTGCGCCGTCGGGAATCGGTATCTGATTTCCTATCTGCCGGCCTTCTTTCTCCTGTTGCGCCGGCCACCGGGACGCAGACTCATCCTGGCCGTCGCGGCCGTTGCCGCGCTTCTGTCCGGTCCGCTTGCTCTGAATCCGATCGACGCGATGGCCCGGTATCCGGACGCAGGCAAACGGCCGGTGCTGAACCGGTTCCCGCCGGAAATCACCCTGCTCAATTCCTGGCCGGTCGACGATCTCCGGCACGTGCGTGTGCCGTTCCAGGGATACTTCGCCTATTTCGCCGATGACAATCAGTGGGGAAAGGAACTTGACGGATTCTGGGTCAAGGGAGATTCCCGGGCTTCACTCGTATTGAGATGCTGGGAACCGGTTGCAGCCTTCCAGGTCCATATTGCCAACGGCGGCGCACCCAACCGGCTGCATGTTCGGATCGGCAAGGACCGGTTCAATTTCAAGGCGCAGCCGGGAGAACGGTTTCAAATCGACGCGGACCCCGGACCAGCGACTCTGTTTTTCAACCTTGGATTTACCGATCGCCCCTCCCGGCCGTCCTACTGCTATCCGGTCAGCATCTCCACAACCGATGGATTCATCCCCAAATTCACCGAACCGGGCAGTGAGGATCCGAGGTTTCTGGGATGTTTCATCCAAATCGGCCTGTCCTCTTGACTTAATGCCTTTATCCAATAAGATGTTTTGCCGGTATTCCTCCTCCCGGGGGAAAAGTACCGTCTCACGAGCTGGTTTTAAATAAGGTTTGACGACGAATGGAGGTTGTATGAAACGGCGTAAGGTTGTTATTTTGGGAGCGGCAGGACGGGATTTTCACAATTTCAACTGCTTCTTCAGAGATAACGAAGATTATGAGGTTGTTGCATTCACGGCCACCCAGATTCCCGATATCGAGGGTCGGGCATATCCGCCCGGGCTGGCCGGTAAACTCTATCCGAACGGGATCCCCATCGAATCGGAAGGTGATCTGCCGGAGCTGATCCGGAAGCACGGGATCGAACTGGCCGTGTTTGCGTATTCAGATGTCAGTTACGAATACCTGATGCATCGCGCCGCCCTGGTGAACGCATGCGGAGCGGATTTTCACCTTCAGGGCGCACGCAACACCCAGGTGAAATCCTCCAGACCGCTGATATCCATCTGCGCCACCCGGACCGGATGCGGCAAGAGCCAGACGACGCGCGCCGTATCCGACATTCTCCGGAAAAAGGGTCTGAAGGTTGTGGCCATCCGCCATCCGATGCCCTATGGAGATCTCATCAAACAAAAGGTTCAGCGGTTTGCAGCCATCGGAGATCTGGAGCGGCATGCCTGTACCATCGAGGAGATGGAGGAATACGAGCCCCATATCAACAACGGAGTGATCGTTTACGCCGGTGTGGATTACGAAGCGATTCTCCGCGAGGCGGAAAAGGAGGCCGATATCATTCTCTGGGACGGCGGCAACAACGATATATCCTTCTATCAGACCGATCTGTATATCACCGTTGCGGATCCGCATCGTGCCGGTCACGAAATCCGGTACTATCCCGGCGAAACGAATATTCTCCTGGCGGATGTGGTGTTGATCAACAAGGTTGACACCGCCAGACCGGACGACATCGAAACCGTCCGCAATAACATAACCAGGCTGAATCCAGATGCGGAGATCATCGAGACATCCTCCCCGATCTCCGTCGAGAATCCGGACATCATCCGGGGCAAGAATGTGCTGGTGATCGAGGACGGCCCAACCCTGACTCACGGCGGCATGAAATTCGGCGCGGGCGTGGTGGCTGCGAAGCAGTTCGGTGCGGCATCGCTGGTCGATCCCCGTCCCCATACCGTGGCGTCCATCACCCGGACTTACGAAAAATATCCCGGGATCGGAACGCTGCTTCCGGCCATGGGATACGGCGACGGACAGGTCAAGGATCTGGAAGAAACGATTTCCCGGGTACCCTGCGATGCGGTGGTGATCGGAACACCCATCGATCTTCGGCGCATCATCGAAATCCGCCAGCCGTCCACCCGGGTACGATATGATCTCGGGCCGGAAGGAATGGCGGCTCTGGAACGGATCATCGAGCCGTTTTTGGTGAGCAGAGGATTGTAATATGTCGCTGGAGTTTACCCCGCCGCGGATCGTGGTGATCGCCATCGGCGGGAACGCCCTTGTTCAGAAGGGTCAGCGGGGAACCATTACCGAGCAGTTCGCCAACACCCGCAGGATGCTCAAAGGCATCATCGAGGCGATCAAGGCGGGATTCATGCCGGTCATCATTCACGGCAACGGTCCGCAGGTCGGCGACGCCCTCATCCGGGTCGAAACGGCCCTGGACAGGGTTCCGGAGGTTCCTCTCGGGGTTCTGGTCGCCGATACAGAGGGCAGTCTGGGGTACATGATCGCCCAGTCGCTGACCAACACCCTGCGCCGGGAGGGCATGTCGCTCCCCGTCACATCGGTGCTCACCCAGGTTGTCGTCGACCGGAACGACCCCGCCCTGGCCCGGCCGTCTAAACCCATCGGCCCGTTCTATACGAAACAGGAGGCTCAGAGGCAGGCCAGACTGCGGAACTGGACGGTATCGGAAGATGCAGGGAGAGGATGGCGCCGGTTGGTGCCGTCACCCAGACCCCTGGAAATCGTGGAGCGGGATACGATCCGTCTCCTGATCCAGCACGGTGTGATCGTCATCGCTGCGGGAGGCGGAGGCGTGCCGGTGTACGTGGAGGACGACGGGACGCTGGAAGGGATCGATGCCGTGATCGACAAGGATCTTTCCGCTTCCGTCCTGGGCCGGGATATCGGAGCGCAGTGGCTGGCAATCTTGATGTCGGAGACGCAGGTTGCTATAAATTACCAAAAGCCGAATCAGGAATTCCTGGGGGAGATCCGTATTCGGGATGCCGGGGCGTTGCTCGAAGCCGGTCAATTTGCCGAAGGCAGCATGGCTCCCAAAATCAGAGCTGCGATTCAGTTTCTGGAGTGGGGGGGAGAAAAAGTGTTCATCACCGATACCAACCACCTGCTGGAAGCCTTCAGGGATGAAGCGGGAACCCGCATCGTGCCGTAAAGGGGAGAGAGATGGGACGGTCACTGAAAAAACGGAAATTATCCAAAGTGAAACGGATCAAGGTTTCACGACCGGTCGCCGATACTAAAAAATCCAAGAAAAAGACCATGAAGAAATGGGAATGGTGGCTGATCGGCCTGGCATTCGTATTTGCCTTTGTATGGTTGATATTCCTGGGCAAATCCGGATCGCTGTCTCCGGATCTGGATACGGCGAAACCCACTCAATCAGCAACACCGGCAGCACCTTGATCCCAAAAGGAACCCCATAAGATGGAAATAACGGTGAAGGATGTCGTCATCACTCTGGTGAAAGGTGATATAACCGATCTGGCAGTGGATGCAATCGTCAATCCGGCCAATTCGGATCTGATTCTGGGCGGCGGCGTGGCCGGAGCCGTCCGGCGCAGGGGTGGCCCTTCCATTCAGGAGGAGTGCAGCGCCATCGGGAACACACCGGTGGGCACGGCCGTGATCACCGGCGCTGGTGACCTGCCGGCGAAGCATGTGATCCATGCCGTGGGACCGGTGATGGGGAGTGGTGATGAGAACCGGAAACTGGCCGATGCCGTGCGGAACGCGCTGGAAATCGCCGAAGCAAATAACGTCCGATCCATCGCATTTCCCGCCATCAGCACCGGGATATTCGGATTTCCGGGACCCCAATGCGCCAGGATCCTGTTTTCAACCGTGATCGCCTATCTGAAAAGCGGCAGCAGATTCGACCGGATAATCTTTTGTCTGTTCGACAACGACATGTATTCGATATTCGAGACGGAAGCGAGCCGGCTGGCTGAGGAGTAGCCCATCGATTCCACATCACTGCCCAGGTCAGGTCTTTGCCTGATTCTTCTCGGAATTCTGGCAATCGCCGTCATGCGGCCGCTGCCCCTGCATATCGCAACCCATCTTCCGGCATTCACGCATCCGGACGGGAATCCCGTTCCGGGCGACCCGTTCATGTTCTGCTGGAACCTTTGGTGGGTGAAAGGCTGGATTTCCGCCCGTCACGACCTTCTGTTCACCCGTCATCTGTTTCATCCGTTCGGCATCGGATTGGTTTATCATACGCTGTCGCCGTTGAACGGCGTCCTGGCAGCGCCGTTTTGGAATGACCTGGGCCCGGTGGCCAGCCACAACCTGCTGCTCATGTTTCATTCCCTGCTGACCGCGGTCGGGACTTTTTTCCTGGCCAGAGTGGTCGGCGCGGGGCGGATGGAAAGTTTTCTGGCGGGAGAAATCGCGGTGATGTGGCCGGCGCGTATCAGCCATGTCCCGGTGCACCTGAACATCGCCGGCACCGGCTGGATTCCGCTGGCGCTCCTGGCCCTGATACTGGCTCTGCGGCGCTCAGGGCCCGGAATCCTGGCGGCCGCCAGCATCTCGATCGCAGCGGTGGCATTGACCGACTGGCACCACCTGGTTTCCCTGTTGTGTATCACATGGGTGACGCTGGTCGATTCAGACGGAAAAAACCTCAAACGGAACCTGGCCATCCTGGGCACGGCCTGGTTGATTGCGGTTGCCTGTCTTTCGCCCATCATCCTGGGGATGCTTCGAAATCCATGCGGGATTGCCGTCCGGTCCCTGAAGGAAAAATCCGGATTCAGCGTGGCGCCGGAATCGCTGATTACACCGCCGCCCGGATACCTCCTCAGCCGGGCCGCCGGTCTGCCTGCCGGACCGGTATACCCCGAATCGGCAATCGAGACGACCGGTTATCTCGGTGTTGTCCCGCTGGCTCTCCTGATCGGCGGGCTGATTGCCGGAGGACGGCGGTCCCGGCTGTTCATGCTGGCGGCAGTCTTGCTGATGTTGTTTGCCCTGGGTCCGGAGATTCGGATCGGGAGAACCGGAATCCCGCTGCCCGGCCGCCTGATTCATGTTTTGCCCGGGCTGGAATTCAGCCGCACCCCCGGACGGTTCATGGTGACCGCCGGGATCTGCCTGGCTGTCGGAGCAGCGGTGATGATTTCCCGGACACGATTCCGGCCGGGATGGCGGAACGGTTTGGTCCCGATCCTGGGCGGATTGTGTTTGGTCGATCTGCTGCCCCCGCCGCTGCCGCTTGTCGAAGCGGTCATCCCCGGGATTTACCGAAATCTCCCCGTCACCTCCGCGGACCGGCCGGCGGTTCTGGATATTCCATGTTCCTGGACCATCCGGGAATACCAGTATTTTCAGACACGGCACACCCGGCCGATTTCAACGGGATTTGTATCTCGGATTCCGGAACGGGTGTTTCAACGGATGGACGAACTGCCCCTTTTCAAGGATCTGGCCGATCCCGACCGGGCGGCGGATATCCTGGCTTCGGCAGACCCGGGGAAACTGTGCGACCTGGCATCGATTCTACGGGCGGGCATGGTGGTCGTCCACCGCAACCTGATGTCCGATCCCGCCGGATTCAATGCCCGGGACCTGGCCGCCCGATGGAATGCAGAGATTTGGCGCGATGACGGGAACCGTCTGATCCTGGTTCTGAACGATACCGCTCCTCGGAAGGACAGCCCCCCGCGGGCGTACTTCATCCGGAACTGGGCTCCTGCGGAAACGTGGGAACGCATTGCCTTTCCGGTGAGATGGGCACTGGGAAAAGAGGCTTCGGCGGTGCTCTTCGTTCCGGAAAACACCCGGGTGCTGAACCTGTCTTTCCAAATTTTCCCCGCACCCCAGCGGGACGGGGACGCCCAGGCGATGACGTTGCGTTTCAACGGGCGGGAGGCCATGAAAGTGACGCTATTGCCGGAAAACCGGTGGAGCGGATATGCCTGTGAGTTGACCGGTCCGTTCGATCCGGAAGGTAACCGGCTGGATTTTGAGTTCAGATCGGCCACGCCTCCCCGAAAGTTGCGCGGTTCGGTTTCGGAAGATACCCGGCCTCTCTCCGCGGCGGTTGCCGGGATCCGGCTGGAAGCGGGATAGGATCCATGCGCATTCTGCTTATTTCCCCCTATTCGGATATCGCCTCGCTGGGAATGCGGATCATTGCCGCATCCGCCCGGGATGCCGGTCATCGAGTGTCCTGCGCATTCCTGCCCAATACACCCTCGGAAGAACGGAGGTTGAGCGATACGGAGCACACTTATCCGGAACCGGTCCTGGAAATTCTGGGAGCGCTGGCCCGGGATGCCGATCTGGTGGGCGTCACCCTCATGACCAATTACCTGGCCAGAACCCGGAAGATCTCCCGCGAAATCCGGAATCGATCGAATACGACGATCGTCTGGGGCGGCATCCATCCCACCATCCGCCCATCGGATGGGATGGAATATGCGGATTACTGCATCATCGGGGAAGGGGAACAGGCGTTTCTGGAGCTTCTGGATTGCCTGGAACATGCACGTGACTGCACCGGTATCCCAAACCTGGCCGGGTTCCGGAACGGCAGACTGTGGCTCAACCCCCCCCGCGATCTGATTCAGGACCTGGACGGCCTTCCCTTTCCGGATTACGGCCCAGGGGATCATTATATCTGGGACAGGGAATCCGGCGGGTTGGTTCCGATGTCCGGCCGGCTCCTGGAAAAACACCTGGCCCGAGGACCGATCTCCCTCATCCGGAATGAGGTAACCTACCAGACCATCTCCACCCGGGGATGCCCCCACCGGTGCGCCTACTGCTGCAATGACGTCCTTCAAGCGCTCTACAGGGGACAGAAACACCTGAGAAGGCGGTCGGATGAGAATGTTCTCGAGGAGTTGAAATCGGTCCGGCAATCGTTTCCGTTCATCCGGGCGATCGGATTTTCGGACGACTCCTTTTTCGCGGCGACCGAAGAGCGGATCGAGGCGTTCGCCGCACGGTACAGGAGTGAAATCGGGCTGCCGTTCTTCTGCCTTGGAAGTCCGCTGACCATCACGTCCCGCAAGATGGAAGCCCTGCTCGATGCCGGGATGTACGGATTGCAGATGGGCGTTCAGAGCGGCAGTCCGCGCATCCAGAAAATATACAACCGACCGATATCCAACGAAAAGGTCCTGCAGGCGGTTGAACTGCTGCACCGGTACCGCCATCGCATGGTACCGCCCAGTTATGATTTCATCATCGACAGCCCCTGGGAAAATCCGGACGACCTGAACGCCACCCTGGCTCTGATCCGGCGGTTTCCCCGTCCTTATCGACTGCAGCTTTTCTCACTGGTGATCTTTCCGGAGACGACGCTGTATCACCTTGCCGTCAAGGAGGGTTGGATGCAGGCAACCGAATCGACTGCGCCGGTGAAAGAGTATCATGAGCGAAAGGCGAGATATGTCAATCTGGTGCTCAGCGCTTACCGGTATCCGGTGTGGAAACCTCTGCTGGATTTTCTGAGTCATCCCCGGATGGTGAGGTGGTTTGACCGGCCCCTGTTCAACCGGTTGTATGCCGTGGCTTATCGGGCCGGACGCTGGTTGAACCGCAGACTTTTCAAGAACCGATAAGTTTTCTTAAAAGGCTGCAGGGACCTGAATCGGCGGCTTGGATAGCGTACCGGATTCTGCTAGGATCTGCTGCCGTGGATATCGTGCTCATTTCACCCTATTCGGATATTTCGGCCCTGGGCATTCGGGGTATTTCCTCGGTTTTGAAACGGGCGGGCCATGCCGTCCGACTGGTTTTCCTGCCCTATCAATTTCCGGAAATCGAGCACCGGCTGGATTTCATGTCCCGGTATTCCGAATCAGTCCTGGCCCGGGTCACCGGACTCTGCCGCGGTGCCGGCCTGATCGGCGTCAGCCTGATGACCAATTATTTCGAGCAGGCCGCCACCCTGACCACCCACCTCAGGGAAAAAACCGGAATTCCGGTCATATGGGGCGGTATCCACCCGACCATCCGGCCTGAAGAATGCCTGGACTATGCCGATTGCGTCTGCGTGGGGGAGGGTGAACAGGCCATGCTGGATGTCGTGACCCGCCTGGAAACGGGCCGGGACCTGGACGATACTCCCAACATCCACCTGAGACGGAACGGCCGGGTGATCGCCAACCCCCCCCGCCCGATGATCGCGGATCTGGACAGCCTGCCGTTTTTCGATTACGACATGAACGATCACCATGTGCTGGACATGGAAACGGACAGGATCATCCCGCTCAATCCCGGTCTTCTGAGAAAATACTTGACCAAGGCGGCGCCGACCAAGGCCCGCGCATCCCTGTTCTACCAGACCATCGCCAGCCGCGGATGTCCCCACCACTGCACCTACTGCTGCTGGGACGCCTATCGCAAGGTCTACCGGACCAGCCATGCCATCCGGAGACGGTCGATCGGTCATATCATGAGCGAGCTGGGGGAGATTCTGGAGCGGATGCCATGGTTTGCAGAAATCACGTTCTCCGATGATTCCTTTCTGGACGCTCCGGTCGCAGAAATTGAGGAATTCGCACGGGAATACAAACGGATCGCTCACCGGCCATTTCAGTGCCTGGCGGAACCACGGACCATCACCCGGGAACGGATCGAGCCTATGGTGGACGCCGGGATGGTCAATATCCAGATCGGCATCCAGACCGGCTCGAAAAGAATCCAGGAACTCTACCAGCGGACCCATTCCAATGAACGGGTGCTGGAGATGGCCCGGCTCCTGAATGAATATATTCCGCGGATCCGGCCGCCCATATACGATTTCATTCTGGACAATCCCTGGGAAACGCCGGAGGACAAATACCGGACCCTCCAGCTGCTCACTCGGATGCCGCCCCCGTTTTTCCTCCAGATCTTCCGGCTCACTTTCTTCCCCGGAACCGGGCTGTTCGAAAAGGCACGGTCCGAAGGATTGATATCAGACGATATCCGGGATATCTACGGCCAGCAGTACAACGAACGGGAAATCCATTACGTGAATCTCCTGTTTTCCCTGTTTTCACGGCCGGTTCCCCGGTTCCTGATGAGACTTGCGTGTTCCCGGCCGGCCATCGCCGCGTTCCACCGGCCGCTGTTCAACAAACCGCTGAAGTCGATCTACCGGCTGTACCGGAAATGGACAGTCAAACATGCGGTCCGGCCCATCCCGGTGCACCCGGGATAGGCCCCGGCCGGCCGAACGATGAAAATCGCCCTTCTGACACCGACTCCGCCGGACATCAGTGCGTTCGGGATCCGAGCACTTTCGGCATATCTCAAAAGGGATGGACACGATGTCACCTGTATTTTCCTGCCCGGCGGAATCGAAAAGCTCCGGCATGGGAAAGCCTATCGGTACGAGATCCCGTCGCGGGCCATGGAACGGATCCGCGGGGTCGTTTCGGACGCCCGCCTGATCGGTATCGCCTGCATGTCCAACTACCGCGACCGGGCGGTTCAGCTCAGCCGGCGGCTGAAAGATACGGGTGCGTTCATCGTGTGGGGCGGTATTCATGCGGAAGTCCGGCCGGATGACGCGCTTTCTGCTTCCGACGGGGTCTGCCTGACCGAAGGGGAATCTGTTATGAAGGAATTGATCCGGCGGCTGGAAACCGGGGTTGCCCTCACGGATATACCCGGCCTGGCCCTTAGAGGCGGTCCAGGTCCGGATGAAATCGCCTGTCCGCCGCTGATCGCAGACCTGGACAGCCTGCCATTCGCCGATTTCGGCGTGGAAAATCACTGGGTGCTGGATCCGGCTGCCGGGCAGATCAACCCGCTGACCCCCGAACGGCTGGCTCAAATCATGCCGCTGATGCCGGCGCCCGGCGGCGGGGCGATGACCGTCTACCGCATCATGGCCTCCCGGGGCTGCCCGCACCGGTGTTCCTACTGCGCAAACCGGGCCAAGGCGGATCGCCATCCCGGTCAGAAATATCTGCGGTTCCGCAGCCCGGGCCATGTTCTGGACGAACTGAAACAGGTTATCCGGACCTATCCGTTCATTCAGGGGATTCATTTTTTCGATGACGTGTTCACCGCCATGCCAGAGGAGGATCTGAAAGAACTGTGCCGGCGATATGAGACGGAGATCGGCCTGCCTTACTACCTGCAGGTCAGCCCGTCAACACTGACCCGGGAACAGCTGGAACTGTTTTTGGATACCGGGATGGTGTTCATCGAAATGGGGATCCAGACCGGCAGCCCCCGCATCCAGTCGATGTACCACCGGCCGGAAACGCCCGGGCAGATCCTGGATGCCGCCCGGCTGATCCATCGGTTTCGATCCAGGCTGATCACACCCCACTACCACGTGATCCTGGACAACCCCTGGGAAAGCCGGGATGACGTGCGAGCCACTTTGACACTCCTGACCCGAATTCCAGGAAAATTCAAACTCTGCCTGGCCTCCCTGACCCTGTATCCCGGAACCGAAGTGTACGAGCAGGCGGTCTCGGAAAACCTGATCCGGGACGAGGAACGGGAAATATACCGGAAACCGTTTTACATTCCGAAGGGCCGGTACCTCAACTATCTGATATATCTGACCGATATTCACTGGATCCCGAGAAGCCTGCTGCGATGGCTGGGAACCTGGCCTGCGGAGCTGTTCGACCGGCCGGTGTTCGGGCCGCTGTTCGATCTCAAGCGGCGGATCACGGAAATGCTGCGACTGGCGGCCAAGGGAGTTTCCGCGGTGGCACACGGCCGGTTCGACCGGATCGGAAAATATTTCAGGCGCGTGAAATAAACGGAGTCAGATCTCCTCTTGCTCCCGGCAGGTATCCCGCTGTGTAGAATACGGTATAACGTATTATAACCAAAGAATAATAAAATTCTTTTGACAAATCCTGATTCTTGGTACAAAATAATAACAGGATTGCGTCCTGCAAAATTTTAAAATGAAAGAACAACTTGAGAATAGCTGATTCTGATGACGAATATTTTAATTGTCGACGATGACCGTCTTATTCGGGAGATGCTGCTCAGCATGATGGAGGTTGAGGAATACGAAGTCACGGCGGCATCCAACGGAAATGAAGCGATCCGGCGGCTCCGGCAGTGCCCGGCCGACCTGGTGATCACCGATCTGGCCATGCCGGAGCGGGATGGATTTGAAATCATCCGGGAGGTTCGATTGCATTACCCGGAAACCAGGATCATCGCCATTTCCGGCAACAGCAGCCCCTCCCGGACTGAAGGATTGAGCAGGGCGGAGGCCTTGGGAGCGGATCGGACAATTGCCAAACCGTTCTCATCAGTCGCACTGCTGCAGATGGTCAGGGAATTGCTGGGCGGGGTTGATCCGGCAGGATCCTTCAATCCTGAGGGTGCACAAGACGGGCAGGGCTGAAGCGCCTCAAAGACGATACAGTTATATGGATTGATACACGAAGTGCGAAGCGGTGTGCCCGGTGATGCGTATGCTGCTTCGCTGTTGTGCATGTAAACCGGACTTCAGGATTGGGTGCCGATTCAATGAAAACTCTTGTAAATTGACCGGGTTAGGTGTAAACATGTGAAAATCGGGTTCTGTTGGCATGGCTTTTGGATGCTGATGGAAGGTCTCCTGGGGGAACGAACACCCCACGTAAACCTTTCCCGCGCGGCGCAGTGGGATTGACCGGCAGTCGTTGCCGGGATGTTCAGCACCCTCCGGGAAATGAAAACAAGCCCGAGCGTTCCATTCCCCTGAAACGTCCGGGCTTACTTTTTTTAAAGGATTTGCTTCATGACGGACAAAGGAATTTCAAAAAAACCAGGGACACATTCGGCGTTTCTGGGTATCGGCTCAGCCCTGCCCGAGCGGGTTCTGGACAATCATTATTTTGAGACGATTGTCGAGACTTCCGATGAGTGGATCCGGGAACGAAGCGGCATTGTGGAGCGGCGGTTCGCCCACCCGGACGAGCTCAATTCGGACCTGGCGTCCCGGGCCGGATTGAAGGCTCTAGAGGACGCCGGGATCGAAGCGTCGGAACTGGATATTGTGATCGTCGCCACCTGCACCCAGGATCGTCAGATCCCGGCGAACGCCATGGCGGTCCAGGAAAAGATGGGAGCCGTCAATGCGGCGGCGTTCGACGTGAACGCCGCATGCACCGGATTCATCTATGGCGTATCCATTGCGGATGCCATGATCCGGTGCGGTCAGGCCAGGTACATCCTGGTGCTCGGCTCGGAACTGCTCTCCCGGTGCATCAACATGAAAGACCGCACGACCTGCGTCCTGTTCGGCGACGGCGCCGGCGGCGTGGTGATGGGACCGTCCGATGGGTACCGGGGCGTGATCAGCCACTACATCCGCAGCGACGGCAGCCTGCGCGAACTCATCACCATCCCGGGCGGCGGAACGGAACATCCCGCGACGCATGAAACCATCGACACCGATCTCCATTACGTCCATATGAAAGGCAACGAGGTATACAAACACGCGGTGACCCGCCTTTTCGAAAGCGCTGTGAAAGCCCTGGAACTCAGCGGATTGACCGCCGGGGACATCGACATGGTCATCCCCCATCAGGCCAATACCCGGATCCTGCAGTCCGTGGCCAAACGACTGAAGATCGATTATGACAGCAGGTTCTATATCAATCTGGACCACATCGGAAATACATCCTCCGCATCCATCCCCATCGCTCTGGATGAAGCCCGGAACCTGGGCCGGATCACACCGGGCACGACCGTCCTGTTCGTCGCATTCGGCGGCGGCTTGACCTGGGGGGGCGCAGTCGTCCGGTTTTAAAATTCCCCTACTCGACGACAATCTCCACCCGTTCATTGTCGTCATCATCCTGCACTTCGACGATCTTCCCACCTTCCACATCCTCGATCTGCGACAGGATTTGATCCAGATCGATCTCCTTCTCCTCCAGCTGGAGCCTGGCACTCTGCGGCAGAACCTTCGAAACCATCTTAATCAGTCCCAAAGGCAACGTGACCCGTACCTTCGGCTTTTCAAGATCCCCCTCATACACCCGGATCTTCAACCATTTCTTCTTCCGGGGCATACCCGCATCCGCCTTTTCAACTTCACCTGCCCGGCGCCCCACAGCCTCCAGAAGCTGCGCAGCCTCCTCGGCATTGATCTTGCCCTCTTCGACCATCTTCAGAATCTGCGTTTTCTCGCTTTCCATCACATACCTCCTTCAAAAAATTTCGTTTCAATCCCGCACCCACTCTCACACGAAAATATAATATGGAAAATTAAATTTGTCAACAGAAAAGTTAATAATATCAATTTATCGATTAAAAAAATATTCCATTGGTCGAATTTGAAATAAAATAAGAAGCCGTATCTTCTCTAAAATCAATAATTATTGTCCCGGTTGCACCGGCAGCAGTCTCCAGGTAATCTGTCGTTCATGCCGCATCCGGTTACCGCTCCCCATCGGTCATCCGACCGCCGCGTTCTCGGATTGATTCTCCTGTGGACGCTCTGGGTGCAGGCCCGCAGCCTGAGAATATGGTTTGACTGGGAAACCGTCCGGTTTTTCGTTCAACCCCGACCGGGACGGTTCCGCCTTCTGTCGGCCTTGTCCGGGGACTGGATCGACCTTTCCGATTACGGGATCCGGGTGGCCAGCGCGACCTTCCGGCCGCTGATGACGGCGCTGTTCCAGCTGGATGCCGCGATCTGGGATTCGAATGTGTTCGGGTACCATCTGATCAATCTGGCGGTTCACTTGATCTGTGTCTCGCTGTTGTTTCATCTGGGCCGGAAATGGGGGATGAACCGGGCGGGGCGGGCGGCGAGCGCGCTGCTGTTCGCAGTCCATCCGCTGTCCACCCAGCCGCTGTGGATTCTGGGTGACCGAGCCGAGCAGTTCGTTCTCATGGGCGGCCTGATCGCCCTGATCTATTATGGCCGCCGATCATGGGTTGCCCTGGGCGGGTTGCTGGCGGCGTTGATGTCCAAGGAGACGGCGGTGACCATCCCGCTGTGGCTGGCCGCATACGATCTGATCTTTGTTCCTTCGGCCGGGTCCTTCACCCAAAGCCTGCCCGGGCGGTTCCGCAGGCTGGCACCCCATGGCATCCTGCTGGTTGTGTACCTTGTGTATCGCGGCTGGGCACTGGGTGGTCTGGGCGGGTACCGGAGTGTTCCGGCAGTTCATTTCGAATTTTTGGGGGAGATTGCCGCTCGGAATCTGGCGTGGCTCCTGACGCTTCCCCACCCGTTCACCGGGATCTGGATCGCGGGGATCGTTCTGGCGGCCGGTCTCTGTCTGCCCGGTTCCCCCCGGCCGGTCCGAATGGGGATTATCTGGAGTCTGATATTTCTGATGCCGGTGCACAATCTGTGCAACAAATGGTATCTCTATACACCGACAGCCGCACTGGCCCTGGCCGCCGGTGCCGGAGTGGGGATTCTGGCGGAGCGGATCCGCCGGTTCCGGGTGTTTTGCTTCTGGCCTGCGGGCATCCTGGCTTGCATGCTTTCGCTGATGAGTTCTGCGGAGTTGAACCATCAATACCGGAATGCGGCTGTCCCCGGGACGCTGGCCGAATGGATCCGTCTGAACCATCCGAACCCGCCGGTGGGTGTCCGGTTTCGTTTTGAGCTGCCGCGCGACATCAGCGTAAGCAGTTTATCCGGGCATTGGTTCGATCCGTCGAAATTCACTGTCAAAGCCCGGAAACCGCCGTCCGAATCCATTGTATGGGATCTGAACGCCACCCGGTATCTTTCCGACGGCACACCGGTCTGGACCCGGAGCGTGGAGGCGGCCCTCCGGCTTGCATACGATGACATCACATTACGTGCGGATCTTTTCGACAGCTCGCCGCTGACAGGAGTCCCTCCGGGAGTCATCGTGATCCGATATGATCCGCGCCGGCTGTTCGGATCCGGAAGGTAGTGCGGAATGCGGATCACGCTCATCCGTCCCCGCACCGGCAACACGCCGGATCCACCACTGGGATTGATGATTCTGGCGGCCTGTCTGAAACCAGCCGGTCATGCCGTCCAGATTCTGGATCCGGGGCCGGGAGATCCGTATGTGGGTGAACAGATCGCCGCGTTCGGACCGGATCTGGTAGGGTTCAGCCTGCTGACCACCCAGGTATCCCGCGCAGTGGAAATACACAGCCAGATCCGGGAAAAGGTTCCGGATGTTGTTACGGCGGCGGGCGGTATTCATCCCACCGCCCTGCCGGAATGGACGCTTCGCCGGTTCGGGTTCGATTTTGTGGTCAGGGGGGAGGGAGAAGTCACGTTTGTGGAGGCGGCAGCCGCGCTGGAGCAGGGTCGGGCCATCCGGGAAATCCCGGGCGTGGCCGTAATGGAGAACGGTGTGCTGGTCAAGGGTCCCGAACGGGAGTTGATCCGCGATCTGGATTCCATTCCGTTCCCGGACCGTGAAATCGTCGATTTCCGTCGCTATCTGCGGCCTCCGGGCAATATACGCGGGAAATTCCTGCGACGCGCCACCAGCCTGATCACCTCGCGGGGATGCCCCTTCGGATGCATTTTCTGTTCCAGTCACAGCCTGTTCGGCAGGGAAGTCCGGCGCCGGTCCATTTCCAACATCATGCAGGAGATTGCCAGTCTGGTGGAACGGTTCCGGGTGGACGGATTGTGGTTTCTCGACGATACGCTTCTGGAAGACCCCGATTGGCTGTCGGAATTATGCTCCGGTCTCCGGTCGACGGGACTGCCCTGGGGTTGCCAGGCCCATGTCCGCCGGGCGGATGAAGGTCTTTTTGCCATGATGCGGGAATCGGGATGCCTGCAGCTGGAATTCGGGGTGGAATCCGGATCGCCGGCGGTTCTCAGGCGACTGCGCAAGGGCAGCGATCCCGACGATGTCCGCCGGGCGTTTGCCATCTGTCACAGGCTGCGCCTCAGAACTCTGGCTAATTTCATGATCGGAAATCCCGGTGAATCGGTGGCGGATGTGGAAGCATCCCTGAGACTGGCCCGGGAAATCAGGCCGGATCACGTTGTGGTGACTTTCACCACGCCGCTTCCGGGATCGGGCCTTTACGACGAGGCACTTCGGGAGGGCTGGCTGCCGTTGGAACCGGATTTTTCCAGTTCCTGGATCATCCGGCAGACGGAAAATCCAGCCGTCACCTGTTCTCTCGATGCCGAAACGATGAAACGGCTCCGCAAGAAATTCGACAACGCATTTTTCTGGACCAATATCCGGGAATATTTCCGCCACCCTGCATTCGTTCTGGAAATCACCGGTCATATCCTACTGCACCCGAAACGCTACATTCCCGGATTTGCCCGGGCGCTGCGAACCGGCCGGATGGGGCATCTGGTCGAAACCGTCTGGGAGGAGTACAATCGCGTTTAATCTCCGGTTAGACTGTCTTCGGAACATTCCGTTTCGCAGCAACAGTGGACGATTTTTTCCCTCAGGTTGTGCAGAACGATTTCCCAGGCCCGGTCGAAATAGGCATGAACCTTCGGCCAGTCTCCACCCGATCTCCATCCCGCATGGGTGAGTTTGACATGGGTCCACCGGTTCTCCGCGTCCGAAAACTGTATAACCACATAGGTCCGCTCGGTGCGTATTTCCGGAAACGCCGGCGGCGCATTCCAGGTGAAAGACAGCATTTCTCCGTCCAGAAAACTCAGGACCCGGCAGCCTTCCGAACCCCGGTATCCCGGCCGGGCATGCATGTCCATGTAGATTTCATAGGATCCGTCCAGCCGCAGTTCGATACGGGCAGCGGGAGCAAAAAAGCGCATGGCGCCTTCCGAGGTCGTGAATGCGCGCCAGACATCCGTCCGGGGAGCCCGGACGATGCATTCTTTGACGATCGGTTTCAGAGTTACGCTATCCATGATCGGGTTGCCTCCATTTCTTTTTTTCCCCGGGATGTGGCCAGCAGCAGGACCAAGAAAACGAGCAATTCCAGTCCCCGCAGCCAGCTCAGCCTGAAATTCAGCAGCCAGAACGGGTGCCAGCTCGACATGGCCGAAAACTTGACCAGAGATTGAAACACCCCGATACACAGGATCAAAGGCAGCCAGCGCCTGTTCCGATCGGCGAACCGGGCAGTCAGAAAATACAGAAACGGGAATACCGGCATCATTTCCCGGCTGGTGTTGTGGGCAAAGAAACAACTCGCGAAACAGATCAATGCGAACACCGCCGTGACTGCACAGATCCGGGTGGGCCGGCGGATGCAGTCCAAAAGAGCGGTGAGCCAGAATATGCCGAATGTGGTGTACGTCAGGGTCAGCATCCCGGTCAATCCGCCCTGGGCATCGCTGCATTCCTTCAGATATGCTGGATCGGCATAGAATGACCAGAATCCCGGACCCTCAACTGGAACCAGGAGACGGATCAGAATGAAAATCCCCACTGCGGGAAGCGTCCAGGCCAGCCGGGTCAGCGCATCCCGGTCGACCGGTTTTTTCGCCCAGTAAATGTATGCAATCGGCACAAGCAGAAACGCCGCCTCCCGGTTGACGGCTCCCAGCAGGGTGACCAGCCCGAAACGCCCGGCCCGGTTCTGGAAAATGGCCAGGATACCGGCGCACAAAAGCAGCAGGGCCAGGGGGTCCGCCGTGGACATCTGGTGGATCAGTTTGCGGCTGGGATAGGAAAAGGCAGCGATTGCAGTCACCGCCGTGGCCGTCCAGGGGGCGATGGCGCGATTGCGCAGGATAAACCAGAATACGATCAAAAATCCAAGGACGCCTGGATAGGTGACCGGTTTGAACGGATCATCGAAAAGTCCCGTAGATTCGGCCAGCCTTACCAGCGCCGGCGTCAGCAGCCGGTAGCACCAGGGCGCCTTCATGGCCTCCAGATCCCAGCGGACCACGGCTGCGTAATGGATACCGTCCGGACGGCTTGTATGGTTGGTCTGGGGAGGTGTCAGGAAAACCACCGTTACGAACACCGCGATTATGACCGCTATATGCAGCCGGAGCGGTGATCCGGAAGCGGACCGAATCATGCGGCAACCGCCCGCTTCGAATCCGGTTTCGGGCGACGCGACATGCGCCATGTAATCAGGCCGGTCAGTCCGGCCGCGACCAGCAGAATCCAGCCGCGCAGACTGATCCCCGCCTGGGAATGGATGGGAGCCATCGATGCCAGGTAGGCGGCGTAACTGCGCATCGGTTCGAACTGATGACCGGCAAACAGGTGGAATGCCGCCGCGGCGCAGAAGGCCAGTTTCCCCGGGAAGCTGCGGCGGGTTATCCAGGAAGCGAGCACACCGCTTCCGGCGATGATCAGCGGCGGCAGCACGGGGATCAGGAGCCGGGAAATATCGCTGCCGCCGAATATTCCCAGTCCCCCGGCGACAATCCACGGAACAGCTCCGGGAAACCGCTTCAAATTCTCATTCGCAATCCTGTAATCAAGGCATAAAAGAGCCAGGACACCCGTCCCGCTGAATAATTCCAGCGGCAGCCGGGACCAGAACCGTGCGGAGATCACATCGTTCCAGCCGGCCGTGATCACTCCCGTCAAAGTATAATCGTTGGCAGGAACAATGAGGGATCTGACCGCCAGGAATACGGCCAGGGGCAGAATGCACAGAAACAGGATACGCCGGATCCGTGCGGCCGGTTCCGGCGTCGATCCCCGGATCGAAACGGCTGCAGCCGGAATGACCAGCAGGACCGATTCTTTGAACAGGACACCGGCGGATATCAGGGCGATTGCGGAATAATGCCGGCGGCCGGCCAGAAGCTGGGCGACGCCGATCAGCACCGGCAATATGCTCCAGTCGATGTAACACGGTGAATAGAAACCGAATTTGATCGTCCAGAACATGCCGGCGTACAAGCCTTGGGAGATGAAGGCTCCGGTAAGGGATAATCCCAGTTTCCGGCTCAGGTAAAATATTTGGATCATGGCGATCCAGTGGGCGGTTGCAGCCAGGATCCTGAACACCGGAATGGGCGGGAAATCGAACAGAGAAGCCAGCAGAGGTACGCCGATCCGCCAGCAGTAGGGCGCACGCCGGGCCAGGGGATTGTTTGAGAGGAAATCATCCTGCATCACTGCATAATGCTGTCCGTCATGGTCCAGGCCGCCGAATACGGGAATGAGCGGGGTGACCGACCCGATCAGGACGATCCATAAAACCGGGATGAGCACCGCGATCAAATGCTTTCCGATCCGGATCCCGCCATCGGTATTCACATCGTTCCGGGATTTATTTTCCGAGATGGTATGCTTCAACACCTTCCTCCCGCAGGTAGGCTGCGGCATCCCGGGACAGATGCCCGTTCCGGCAGTCCAGGACCACCGGGCCGTGGAATTGTTTCAGGCGGGTGCGGATTTCGGATACATCCAGTACCATATCCGCCCCGCCCGGGGGAGGCTGCGGGTCATCGGGTGTAGCGATCCAGACAGCCGTGGCGTTGGCCGGGACCGATCGAATCGCGGTATCGGCCGGTTCGGTCGGGTGTGCCATGGATCGCATATCCACACGCCGGAGATTCTCCATCACGGGATCCAGAAGCTTTTCTGGAAGCCGCCGTTCCTGGATCTCGACGCTTTCGAAGGTGCACCGGGTTCTGGGTTTACGCACGGCGACATTGCAGAATTCGGGTACGTGTGCGGAGATTTCATAGGTCCCGATGTTCCGGGCCAGGGATGTTATCTGGGTTTTGTCCAGTGCGATCAGGGGGCGGATCACCAGGGTTTCGGCTGCCCTGGATATGACCTTCAGATTGGACAGGGTCTGAGAGGACACCTGGCCCAGAGATTCGCCGGTCACGATCGCTTCCGCGCCGGTCCTCCGTGCCAGCATATCCGCCGCCCGGTAGAAAAACCGCTTCAGCAGAATATTCCAATACCGCCGATCCAGCGCATTGAATGCGGCCAGGATTTCGGTGAAATCCGCCTCGTAAAATGCCGGATGATGCCCGTAACACCAGTTGTCCGCAAGATGTTTGGAGGTTTTCAGAGGGCCGTAACGCTGGTAGGGTCCCCCCAGGTTGCAGAACAGAAAATCCGGGCGCAGGCCCCGCTTCATCGCATACCAGGCCGCCACCGGCGAATCGATTCCCCCGGAAATCAGGCAGACGGCGCGACCCTGGGTTCCCAGGGGCAACCCCCCCGGCCCGGGAAGTTTATCCGTCCAGTAGTTGATCTCGTCCCCTCGGATTTCGACCCGGCAGGTTATCTCGGGAGATGTCAGATCAACCGTCGCATTCCGAATGAGCACAGCCCCCAGAGACCGTTCCACATCGCGCGATGAAAACAGGTGGGTTCCAATTCTCCGGCACCGGACGGCAAAGGTCCTTCCCGCAACCAGCTCTGAAAAAAGATCCTGCCCCGTCCGGACGATATCCGGGAGATTGGAATGTCGGTACGTAACCGTTTCCGCAATCGATACCAGGCCGAAAACCCGCGCCAGCCTTTCTCTGATCTCCCCTCCGCCCGGTTCAACCGAAAGGTATGCCTGATGCAGGTCAATCCGCTTGGTTTTAGGAATATCCCGGAGCGCATCCCGGATGTTGGCCATCAGCCGGCGCGAAAATTCCCGCCGCACCGGACGGCTTTTCAAGGTCAATTCGCCGAACCGGCACAGAATCCGATGGAGGCCTGTATTTTCCGGCATGAACACCCGCTTTCCGGCACCGTCATGGTGCCCCAAAAAAATACTTAAGAAAACGCTTGAATTCCATATATTTTTCTATGTATATTTCGCACGCTTCGGATTTTCACTCTGGGGAGGAAGCGATGAATCTTGTTTTCGGGGAGTGTTGAAGATGGAGAAAACAGCATTGGGCAAACGATTGTTGTGCCCTCACTGCGGCGTGAAATTTTACGATATGAACCGCCCGGAGCCGGCCTGTCCCAAGTGCGGCACGCTGGTATCCAATTTCAAATTCACAAAACCCAGTATACCGAAAATCACCGAGATCGAAATTGAGCCGGATGACATCGAAATCCAGCCGGATGATGATATTGAGGTCATGGCGCTGGACAACAGTGAAGACGATTGTTCGGAATACAACGAATAATCTCCAGAATTCACCGGGAAAACAATTTATCGAGAACCCGCCTGGTGCCGCTTCGCACGGCGAATGTCCGGTATTGCTTCGTTGACCGGAAATCATCGATCGGACGGGCATCCTTCGAAACCGCCATGGCCACTTCGGAGAGATCGATTCCGCCCGGAGACCGGTTCAGGAGCAGATTCTCGGCGCTGACCGCCCGGATCACCGTCGGACCGACCGCTCCCAACGCGATCCTTACATGCTCGATCCGGCCGTCGTCGATCCGCAGGGCGGCCGCCACGGAGATTTTGGCAAGTCCCTGGGCTTTCCTCGGCATGTATTTATAAAACGATGAAAGGATGCCGTCGCGGACGGGAATCACGATTTCCCGGATGATCTCGTAGGATTCCAGAACGGTTTTTCCGGGACCCGTTGCGAATTCGTCGGCGGGAATCAACCGACTCGATCGGCCGCTCCAAGTCGAAATCCGACCATCGAGGGCTGTCAGTACCGGATATCCGTAGCCCGGAAGATATTCTCGTACCCGGTACACCGGCAGATATTCCCGGCCAGCACGGTCCGAATGGTTTCGCGGTCCGGGCGGGGATTCTCCGCCAGCAGACCGGCGGCGGACAGGATCATGCCCGGAGTGCAGAATCCGCATTGAACCGCATTCTGCTCGGCGAATGCCCGGATGAGTGGATGTGGTTCACCGGGCCTTTCGAACGCTTCAATGGTGATGACTTCTCTATCCTGAATCTGACACACAGGGATCAGGCACGAATTGACCGGTTCGCCGTCGACCAGGACCGTGCAAGCGCCGCATTCACCTCCCCGGCAGCCGTCCTTGGTGCCGGTTAGATTCAGAACATCGCGCAGTACGGTCTGGAGAGACATCGCGGGCGGCACATCCACGGTGACCGGATGCCCGTTGACCCGAAACCGGACTGATTTCATGGCCGATTCTCCGGACCGGCAAGCGACTGCAGAATTTTTTCCGGCGACAGGGGCAGAACCCGGATCCGGAGCCCCAGCGCGTTGGCTGCGGCGTTGGCCACGGCGGGCGCTACCGCGATCAGCGGAGGTTCACCGATACCCTTGGCGCCGTACGGTCCTTCGTCGAAGGGCTCCTCAACGATGATGGGGACAATTTCGGGTGTGTCCATGGAAGTGGGAAGAATGTAACCGCTCAAATCCGGATTCAGTATCCGGCCGCCTGAATCCAGTTCAGTTCCTCCAGAAGGGCAAACCCCAGACCCTGCAAAGCGCCGCCCCGGATCTGCCCGGCGACCTCCCGGGGATTGACCGCCCTGCCGACATCGTGAGCGGCAACCAGCTTCACCACTTGGATTTCCATCGTTTCGGTATCGACGAGCACTTCGGCGAAATTCGCCGACCACACATAGGTCATGTACGGATTACCCTGACCGCGGTCACCGAAGGAGGTATCCGGAGACACGAACCACCCGCTCGAGGACAACCGTTTCCGGAGCGCGGAGGCATGGGCCGCCGCACGCTGGAAATCAACCTGATCCGCGGAGCCGGAGGCGGTGATCTGGGAGATCGCGCTGCGAGCGCCCTGGCCCATCTCGGTGTTGCCGATGAATACGCGCACCGATCCGTCGCTTTCCACCTGCACGACAGCTCCGGCCCGCGCCAATCCCTGCCCGCCCGCTCCGAGACCAACTCCATAAAACGACAGGGCGCACCCGGTTCCCCGGACCTTTCCAGAATGAAGCGATACCGGGGACGCCGGTGACCCGGATGCTGCCGGTGTCGTCCGGTTCAGCCAGCATCCCCTGGGTTTCCAGGTAGGAATGAACCTGGTGGGGCGTCCGGTATTCGGCTTCAAATACGGCATGCGCCTGTTCAATATCTCCCCGTTCGATGTGATACTGCGCGAATACATTGTCCGGACCGTCCGGGCGCACGACGGACCGGCCGACAACAGACAACATCGATTTCGTCCGGCGATCAGGCATATCCGTCTCCCGGGGAAAACCGGGAATCAGTCTACCGCCTTCCCCGGTCCGGTGCAAAAGAGATCCGCATAATCGTCCGGGCTGTCCAGGTTGATCCGTACACCCGGATCGTCAACGGAGACTTCCTCCACCTCGAAAGCATCCGCCATCAGCGCTCGGACACCCCGATGCGGGTCCGGATGCAGAAATCCATCCCGAGCGCCGGCGGGAAAGACAGCGGGATGTCCCCGCCGCCTGCGGTAAGCGGGTACGTGAATCGCCGACGGATTTTCATCGTGCCGATACATCAGGTCCCGGATTGTCTCGGGTTGGACGGCGGGATGATCCCCAGGCAGTAGAATCAGTTCGACTCCCGGCGGAACATAATCCATCGCCGCTTGAAGCGATGAACTCATCGGGGCGTCCGGATCGGGATTGAACACAATGTCCACCGGACAGCGGGACAGCACCCGGTTGATCTCGTCCGCCCGGTACCCGGTGATGATCACAACATGACCGATCCCGGCATCCAGCAGCGACCGGACGGTCGATTCGATCACGGTCTTCGTCCCGGTTTCCGGCGGCCAGGGCAGCAGCAGCTTGAACCGGCCCATGCGCCGGGACCGGCCGGCCGCCGGCACCAGCGCCCAATATTCCAGTTTCGAAATTCGAAAAGGAGCTGTTTTGCTTTCCACCGGGTTATCATACATAATTGCCGGCATGATCCGCCAGGATGAAATCTTGACAAATTTCTTAAAATATCGGTATAAAGCACTGGTGAAGGAAGTGGGCAACCTGCCTCTCTCTGAACGAACAACATCACCATTCAATGGGAGGATGCGATGAAATCGAAAGGTTTGATCATGATCCGGGTGTTGATCCTGACGCTCGTTTCGCTGGCACCTGTTCATGCGGCCTACCAGGTCGGCGACACCGTCGCGGACTGGACGCTGTACGACGCCGACGGCAATCCCCACCGGTTGTACGACTACATGGGGAAAATCGTCATGATCAATTTCTGGTCCGACACCTGAGGTTCCTGCAAAGCGGAGGCTCCGCTTTTGGAAAATGTTTGGCAGGAATTCAAAGGCGAGCAGGTGGTCGTTTTCGGTGCCGGACTGGCGCAGACACAGGACGGCTGCAAGCTGTGGCGTTACAACTACGATCTGACCTACATCGTGCTGGCAGATACGAACAGAGTGGCATTCAATCCGTTCAGCCAGGGATACATTCCCCACAATGCCATCATGGATGAAAACATGGTCGTGCAATATACGAGGTATGGTTATTACGAATCCCAGATCCGGACGAAACTGACGGAGCTCTCAGCGCCTCTGGTCAAGATCGATTTCGATCCTTTGTCCAACACGGAGAACACTGCATCTCCATATTCGATTTCATGCGACATCCGGACCGGCGGGAGCATCATATCCGGAACGGAGTTCGTTTACTGGAATACGGACGGCGGTTCCGGTTTCACCGCCAATCCGCTCACCTGGCAGACTGGGGACAATTATACAGGCAGCATCCCCGCCCAAGGGCACGGCACGACTGTTTATTACTACCTGCATGCCGAGGCGGACAACGGGTTTCAGGGCAATGATCCCCCGGGTGCCCCGGAGGAGCTGCATACGTTCACAGTACTCCAGGACAGCCAGCCGCCCGTCATCGAACACGATGTCCTGACCGTCTGGCGGGAGATTCTGTGGGGTCCCGAAATCTCCGCGGACATCACCGATGATCTGCCGCTGGATACGGTGAAAGTCACGACCATGATCAACAGCGGCACTCCGGTGGATCTCGACATGACACAGGGTACGGACGGCGCTTGGATCGCGGTGTTGACCGGCACGGTCATGGTCGGCGACGTCGTGTCCTACCGGATTGCAGCGACCGATACCGCCGGATCGCCGAACACGGCGTACCATCCGGCATCCGGCTACCATGAAATAACCGTGATCGACATGCTGGACGCCATCGTGATCGACCTGGATCAGAATCACAACAGCGGCCCGGCGCTGCAGACAGCTCTCCAGAATCTCGATCTGCATGTCGACTATTTCACCGGAATACCCAAATATCCGGAACTTTACGGGTCGCTGTGGATCTGCCTGGGAACGGCTCCCGACAATACGCAGCTGGGATTCGATCCGTGCATGAAATTCTATGAATACACGCTGGAAGGCGGGTACGTCTACCTCGAAGGCGGCAACGCCTGGGCGAACGACCAGAGATACCCGTTCCAGCTGCAGTTTTCGATCGGTTCGGAAGGATCCGGCAGCGCCGATACCGGCACCATCGTCGGCACGGCGGGAACATTTGCATCTGGGATGTCGTTCGAGTATGCCGGCGACAACAACAACATGGACCGGCTGAAAGTGAAGGCCGGGGCGTTCGAATTTCTGCGGAACGCCGACCCGTCCTATGTGAACGGCATCGCAAGGGAAACGGCCACGTTCCGCACCATCGGCACCAGCTTCGAATTCGGCGGGCTGCAGGATGGTTCCGGAACCAGCACGAAGGACAATCTGGCCCGGGAATACGCGCTGTTTTTCGATCTGATCGGTACCGAACCCACACCCACTCCGCCACCCGAACCTACCCCGACGCCGCCGCCCACCGATGAGCTCGGCGTGAAGCTGTGGATGCCGGGAACCGAGTTCCGTCCCGGATCGCCCTGCGCGTGCAAGGTCACGATCGGAAATCCCGGTCCGGGCACGTATGCCGGCGTTCCGCTGTTCGTGATTTTGGATGTCTACGGGAACTATTTCTTCTGGCCGTCGTTCGGCGTGTTCGATTACCAGGAAATCACGGTCGATATCGGCAGCCGGGAATTCGAGGTGCTGCCGGAGTTTCTGTGGCCGTCCGGAGTGGGCAGCGCGACAGGCATCCGGTGGTACGCCGCCATGACCGATCCGGCCATCACCGGATTGCTGGGCACCATGGACACCTGGGAATTCGGCTGGGCGGAATAGAGTGTTTACGGCGATCCCATAATAAACTAGACTCGGGTTGTCATGTCATTCAATCGATGGGTTCCGGCCGCTGTTTTCGTTCTGGGAACGGCGGCCGGTTTTGTGTCTGGTGCCAAGGCATCCGACAGCTACCGGCCGGTTCGAATCAATGAGATTTACACGGGTGCGCCGGACTGGGTGGAACTGATCAACATCGGCGAAACGGCGATCGATATCGGCGGCTGGAAACTCCGTACCTGGTTCAAAGGCATGGAGGAATTCCAGTGGGAGCATGAACCTGTTGTTTTCAGGCCGGGGACCGTTCTGGAATCCGGTGCATTCCTCATGGCGGGCGAAAACCAGTTGTTTTCATGTGCATCCGAGGGATCGGCTGTTCTGACCTGGAGCGACATGGAGGGAGTGGCCTGCGTGCTGGAAGATGCCTGGGGATACGGCGTCGACGCGGTGATCGCGGGCGGCCTGTTCGGTCATCCGGATATCGAGCTGCCGCCTGGAACCGACTTTTATCCTCCCTATCCCGTCCGGTCCCGGTCGGATGTCATCCGCAGGGTTGCCTGGCCGGATACCGACAACGGAAGCGACTGGATCTGCGGTTGGGACGCTTCTCCCTGCAGTCTCAATCCGGATCAGGGGGAGTTCACGCCGGTACCCAATCCCCTGCCGGCGACTTCGAATGCCGGGCTGGTTCTCACGGGGTTCTTGATTACGGTGTTGCTCATTCTGAGCCGGCCGAAACGGACACCGATCGTTCTGGTATTGATGTTCCTTTCAAATGCCGCTTATGCGGAGTTTGCCACGGATCGCATAATTGTGGCGGTGATTGACGGTGTGCGGCATGAGGATGTTTTCCATCCGGAAGTCCGTGACAGGATGCCGAACTTGAATGGAATCCTGATGCGGCAGGGCACTTTCTGCCCGCTGTTTTATTCCGGTGGCGTGACCATGACCACATCCGCCCATGCCGCCATGATCACCGGGGAGCGACTGGCATCTCCCAACAACCTGTTGATCCGGGACGACATCTACCCGTTTTATCCGAATTTTTTCGAGTACTTCCTGAGTTTCATGGAAGATCAGGGAATCCCGCCGGATCAGCTTCGCGGCAAGACCTGCCAGATATACGGCAAGCATACCGACTGCAACAACATGGCATTCGGCCTGCATCCCGGCTATGGATTTCCCTACCGGTCCCGCATCCGGTTTCCCGACCAGGAAGCCGGGGATACCGGGCCGCACCGGGATGCCCGGGTTTTTCAGGATGCCATGGAGGAGATGGCGGTCAACCAGCCGGACCTGATGTTGCTCAATTTCGCCCAGGTGGATCAGCGGGGGCACTGGGGCGTGTGGGAACACTACGAGTATTCCATTCGGAAGGCCGATGAATACGTGAGGGAACTGTGGCGCAGGATCCAGACCGACCCGTATTACAAGGACCGGACCACGCTCATGATCCTAACCGATCACGGCCGGCATGACGATGCCCACGGCGGGTACCGGCATCACGGGTGCACCTGCTATGGATGCCGGCATTCGTTCATGCTGGTCCTGGGTCCGGATACGCCGGCCGGAGTGGAATGCAGTGAGACTTACTGCTTGGTGGACATCTGCCAGACCGTGGGTGTGTTGATGGGAATCGATACACCCTTTTCCGAGGGGCGTTTCATGAGCGGGCTTTTTCCGGAGGGAGAGAGCGGGAAGCGGCGGGATATGGATCCGGCCAGCCTGAGCCGGACGGAAGGCCGGTCGCGGCACCCGGTCATCGCTGTCAACGGGCAGAACCTGGCCGCAGCCTGGATGGATGATTCATCCGGCGGGTGGGATATATATCTTCGCCGGTCGATGGATGGCGGCCTGTCCTGGACGTTGACCGGAGCGGTGCCCGTTCCCGTGGAAGGGGAAACCGCACACTGGGTCGACCTGATCCATGCACAGAACGGCACACTGTTCGCTGCGGAATCGACGGTGCAGGACCCGTCTCTGGCCACCGTGCAGTCCGGATGGCGGGCGCATCTGGTGGACCTGGACTCTGGATTTCCGGAAGCGACCGGAAATACCGGCCTGGTGGGAACACCGGCTCAGATTGCGATCGACGGGGCATCTCTTCAGATGGTGTGGCCGTATTTTTACACCAAGGTGGATCTGGTGCCGCCCTTTCACAGCGCGGTCCGGGTGACGATTCAGGATCTTCCCGGCACGCTGCCGCGCACCGTGACTGCGGCGGACGGTGAGTTCCTGGCGGCCGAGCCCGGTGTAGCGCGCAGAGGGGAACTGTGCCACGTGGTCTACCAGACCCTGGACGACCGGATGTGGAACGTCGGATACGCCCGGTCGGGGGATGCCGGCACGACCTGGACCCAGCGCTATCTGCTGGTGCCGTCACTTGAGATTTTCATTGCATCACCGGCCGTGACGGTATCAGAAAATCACGTGATCGTGACATTTCTGCAGCGGATAACGGATCAGGGAAAATGGCAGGTCATGGCAATCCGGAGTTCGGACGGGGGCGGGACCTGGGCGGCACCGGTCGGGCTCTCGGATCCGGCGGCGGATGCGGCATACCCGGCACTGATGTGCAGCGGTAATACCGTGGTTTGCGCCTGGAGTGCGTTTTGGGGCCGGCAGGCGTCGATTCATGCGCGGATCAGCCGGGACGGGGGCGTCACCTGGGAAACGGAGCAGAACTGGACGCCCGAATCCCGGATGGCGGTCCAGCCGGATCTGGACCGAATTGGCAGCGACCTGGCGATGGTGTGGGCGGACCAGGCGCTCGGCTGCTCGGAAATCTACTTCACCCGAATACCGGAAGTGTTCTGGTAATGAACCACCGTCCGGTCCAGAAAAAATCAGTGTTTTTTCTCGAAACGTTTCGGGTGGGCCAGGGTGGTCATTTCATTCAGATGTGACTTGAATTCATAAAATGTCCGGATGTTCATCAGCCGGTGGAACAGATACCGAGGCCGGAGATAGAAGCGGCGGGAGGCCAGGTTCCGGTACTGCAGGACCTCATCCGCCGACATGGATTCGTTGCCCATGACCGCGTAGCTTCCCGACTGATCCATCGGCTGGATTTCCTCCGAAATCCAACCCTTGGTGACGGCGGTCTGCCTGAGAAGGGTTCCCGGGCGGGGTGCGGGGACATTAAACGAAGCGAAGTCCAGACCCAGGTCGATGGCGAAATCGGAGATCTCCTCCGCCTCCGTCCGGGTCATCCCGGGCAGGCCGATCACAAAGGTTCCCACGGTGCGGATCCCCAGGGCCTGGCACCAGGATATGGCGTCCCGGATCTGGCTGCCGGTCAATCCCTTGCCGGCCAGCTTCAAAGCGGTATCCGACTTGGATTCGACTCCGAAAACCACGGTGTGGCAGCCGGCCTGCTTCATCAGACGGAGAAATCCCCGGTCGACCGTGTCCGCCCGGGTGAAACAGATGAATCCCATACCGTACCGCCGGTGAATCATCTCCTCCAGAATCCGCTCTGTACGATCCCGCTGCACCCCGAACGTCTGATCATCGAAATAAATGTCCTTGAATCCCAGCCGCTTGATATAGTCCAGTTCCCGGATCACGTTTTCCACGGTTCGGACTTTGTGTCCCAGCCGGCTGATCGTGCAGAAATGACAGTGATGGGGGCAGCCGAAATCAGTCAGGACCGTGGCGAACGGAAACCGGCGGACGAACGGATAGCGATACTGGTGATTGGGAAAATATTCATGCCTGGGAATGGCCATCTCGTAAGATTCCCCGGATCCACGTATCTCCGGACCCTCGATGATTTCAGAACCACAGCGGTAGACGATGTTGGGAATGGGATCACCGGCCTGAAATCCGGCTTCGGGATGATACCGGTCCAGCAGGGTCAGAATATCGCATGAGGTGAAATCCAGAATAGCGCCGTCCAGGCAGGGAACCCGCTCCATCTGACGTGCCGGATTTTCCAAAAACAGTTCGCCGGAAGCGACAATCCGGCATCCGCTGTTCCGTTTGACATCCTCCATGAACCGGAAATCCTCCGGGAAGGAAACCACTCCCGTCAGAAAAATGATGACATCCGGCCGTTGGGATCGAATCGCGGCGGCCACCATACCGCGGGTGGAACCGGCGGTCATCCCGTCGATCACGCGAATCTCGTGCCGGGTGTCCAGCGTTCCCGACAGCATCAGCAGGTCTACCGGGTGATAGATGTAGTTCGCTTTGGAAACTTTGGAGCAGTAGTAGTCCCGGACATAGATCCGGTCGCCGGGAGGATTCAGCAGCAGGACTTTCAGACGGCTCACGGGACGGTTCCTGTTTCCCTTCGGCTCTTAAAACGGGTCACCATCAGCAGGAATAAAAAAATCAGCACGGGCAGGGTGCCCGAACCCAAGTATACGATCTCCCGGATCCAGTTCCAATGACCCTCAAAGAAATAAAAAGGTGACGGGACGGCCGCCAAGAGCCAGGGCAGCAGAAACCGGGATTTTTTTGTGGCGGTGAATGCCAGCACCAGCGCGCTCAGAAGCAGGACCTGGTGGTGCTCCCAGACATGGGTGTACCCCAGGAAATAAACCGTGACCCAGATGCAGAGCACTCGGATGGGATTGAACGGTTTATGCAGAAAAGTGAAATAAAGACCGGTTACCAGTGCAGCCAGGGCGATCCCCAGGGCGACTCGATCGGAAAAACAGAAGTGGAACACCAGGTTTTGAAAACACAGGTTTCCCAGGCTGGACACCATCTCCCGGCCCGAAGCCCATCCGAAAAAGACGGGTGCATCGGCGGGATAAACCGAGAAATATATCGCCACGGACAGAACGGGAATTCCCAGGCCCCAGGCCAGAACACGCCACTGCTTCAGGCGGACAAGCAGGGATGCATAGAGCAGCGTCAGGGGTTTTACCAGCAGCGTCAGCATCCACCACAAACCCGCCCGGCTCCGGGATCCTTCTCCAGCCCACCAGGCGCCCAGGACAAACGTGCCGGTCATGATCAAAAAGGTTGTCTGGCCCATGTACAGCTCCAGATACCAGGGTGTGAAAGCCAGCCACATGACGGCGGACAGGATGAAAACCTGAGGCGTATACCGGCTCATCCGCCACGTGATCCAGATGCAGCCGAACAGGGCGAATTCATGCAGGACCGTCCAAAAAAGATAGGCGTTCCAGGGTGACAGGAAACTGAGCGCCCAGCCTGCGGTGTATATGAATCCCGGCGGATATCGGTTTGGCGGGTGAAACGGCACGGTCCGTTTCAGTATTGTCGCCCGCCGGGTGTCCGCTTCGGACGAATCGTTTTCATAGATATTGAGTCCCTTCCGGAGAGCGGTTCCGGCATAGATGATCTGGAAGAAATCGCCGCCCGGATCCGTCCGGTTGGCGTCCCGGACCCACAGATCCAGTCCGAAATTGTCGGTTTGTCTGGGTGGAACCGATATGAGCTGCCGGGTGCGGATTTCGTGAGCCTTGAGTTCCCGGAGCTTCTGTTCGAAACGATGGGTTCCCGGCCGGGAAAGCGGTCCGGAGGACCGGTGCCCGCGATTCCAGTGTGCGGGCGGCCTGCTGCCGGTTCGGATCGGGACCAGCTCCCCGCCGGACCAGGTGAAGTGACGGGCCAGATTAGCCAGCATGATGCCGTGGGCAATCGCCGCCATAAACAGAACCACCTGGGCCATTCGCCGGGAGATCATCCCGGGTCGACCTCCTTCGGACGGGCCAGGCAGAACAGGGAGGTTCCGAACGGCAGCCCGATCCGGGTCGATATCCAGGCTTCCAGATACAGCCATTTCGCCAGCAGGGTGTTCCATGGTTCGGACAGGTTGTTGATATCGCTCTTGAAAACTTCCGGCGGGTCGACGAACCGGTCTTTGAGCGCTTTCAATATCAGGGGGAAAAACAGGCAGAAATAGCCGTAAACGGTCTGGTTGACAATGAAACCAGCGTTTTCCAGAAGACGGTTCAGCCCGGAACGTGTGTAACGGCGCATGTGATCGAGCTGAATGTCGCGCCAGCTCGCCAGGAAACGGAATGCGGGCACCGACACGATCAGGATGCCGCCGGGCGCCAGCAGGTTCCGCGCCTGGATCAGCGCCCGGGCGTCGTCCTGGAGATGTTCCAGGCAGTCGAACACGGCGATCAGGGCGAACCGGCCGGGCTTGAAGGGGATGGCGTCGGTGGTGGCGCGCACCAGCGGAACGTCGCTCCGGCTCTTGGCCAGAATCAGGGCATCCCGGGACAGTTCCATCCCGACGACTTGTCCCCAGCCCTCGAGGAACTCGAACAGCGTCCCGGTCCCGCAGCCCAGGTCGAGCACCCGGCCGGATGGCTGAAGGCCGGCGCGGTGCAGCAGTCCCCGCACGAAACCCTTCTTGCCGCGGTACCACCAGTAGTTCTGCCCCTCGGCATCCATGTTCCGGAAAATTTCCGCTTCCACGGCATCGCATCATACCGTGAATTCGCCACGGGAGCCAGAGAGATCCCCATCCCCTGCTCTTTCCCCTGAATTTTCAATTTCCATCACAACAGGCTGCCGTCGATGTGAGGGCGGGGTCGATACCGGGTTGATGGATCCCCGGATGCGGCATCGGGCCGGCGAATATGATATCCTCTTTTCCGGCCGGGGGATGGTTCACGGTCATGCAAGAAAAATTTTATCCGGTGAAAGGCGTCGGCAAGCAATGCGTCGGGTTTCGGTGATCATTCTCAATTACAATACGCTGCACTGCCTGCCGCGCTGCCTGAACGCCCTGGATTCCCAGACATTCCGTGATTTCGACATCCTGATCGTCGACAACGCCTCCGCCGACAAATCGGTGGACTGGCTGAAACGGAACCGGTCGGATATCCCCGTCATCGAAAATGAAACCAATCAGTGGTACTGCCGGGGAAACAACATCGGGATCCGTAATACCGCAGGCGAATTCGCGCTGCTGCTCAATCCCGATGTTTTTCTCGAGCCGGAGTTCCTGGACCGGGCCGTGCGGGCGTTGGCGCGCGATCCCGGGCTGGGCGGGGTCCAGGGCAAACTCTGGAAACTGTCGTCGGCCGATTCCCGGCTGCCCCAGCCGGGTCTCCGGCGGATCGACACCACCGGATGCCTGATGACGCAAAGCCGGCGGAATTTCGACCGGGATCAGGAGGAACGAGACGACGGCCGGTTCGATACGCCCGGTCCGGTGTTCGGTCCCGACGGTTCGGCGGCGCTGTACAGGCGGGAGATGCTGGAGGATATCCGGATCGGAGACGAGTATTTTGACGAGGATTTCCTGGCCTACCGGGAAATCGTGGACCTGAACTGGCGGGCGCGGTCCCGGGGCTGGCGATTTGCATACGAACCCGCAGCAGCCGGATACCACCTGCGTGGATTTTCGCCTCGAACCCGGCACCGCCAGCCGGTGTTTGTGCGCCGGCTGTCCTACCGCAACCGTTACTTGACGCTGATCAAAAACGAAACACTCGGCTCATTGTGCCGGAATCCCTGGCGGTTCCTGGGATTCGAAATCCTGATGCTGGGCTATGTTCTGTTCCGGGAACCGGCGCTTCTGGCCGCCTGGATGGACCTGACGGGACTGATGCCGAAAATGCTGCAGAAACGCAGAGCCATACAATCCCGCCGCACGGTTTCAAACACGGCGGTCACACTGGAATTTGCCCGGGTGGCGCCCGGTCTGCACCGCCGGCCTGCGGCATCCGGTGTCGAAACGGATCGGCAAGGAGATGACCATGCAACCGAATCCCAAACGGCTTATTGACATTATCGGAATCCAATTCCCATTGATCGGTTTTTACGACACGCCGGAACCGGCGGCATTCGAGCCGCTGGTGTCGCCCGAATCCGGCAGGCACATCTGCGTATTTGCTTTTTTCGATCATTGGCTGAAGGGCAAGACGCTTCATGTCACACGGGACAGCTACGGATGCGGCGGAGCGGGACGGTACTGGTGCGGTGTGGAACCGCGGTCCCGGGAGGAGATGATCACGTTTCTGGTGGATACCGAAGGATTGCGGTCGTCCCGGGAAATCATGGGGAAATGGCTGGATGAAGGCGGACATTATGGCATGTTATACGATCACCTGTGCATCGGCCCGCTGCGGTCCGAACGCTACCATGAATTGAAAACGGTGACTTTCTACATCAATCCGGACCAGTTGGGCATGTTCATGCTGGGAGCCTATTATCACCATGCTCCGGGCGACCCGGATCCCGTTTCAGCGCCATTCGGCTCGGGATGCATGCAGGTGGTTCCCGGAACGGAGAAAGCGGATTATCCCCGGGCCGTTGTCGGTGCCACCGATATCGCCATGCGCCAGTTCCTGCCGCCCGATATCCTGGCGTTCACCGTGAACAAACCGATGTTCAAGCAGCTGTGTGATCTGGATGAACGGAGTTTTCTCTATAAACCGTTCTGGAAAACTCTCACTAAAGCACGGAAATCGCACGGTTAAATGTTTTCAACCGCCAGGATGTCATTTCGACGAGGCGCAGCCGAGGAGAAATCTTACCGGGAACCCGTCCCCGGCGTCATTTCGAGGAGCCTGGGACGAGAAATCTTGCCGGGTTAAAAGTTGGAAGATTTCTCGCATCCGCTCGAAATGACAGGTATCTTACAATCTACCGGAAATACCTGAATCATGTTGAAATGACAGGTATCTTACAATCTACCGGAAATGCCTGAATCATGTTGAAATGACAGGTATCTTACAATCTACC
>JAFGLW010000003.1 GCA_016927905.1 candidate division CSSED10-310 bacterium
GCTATCGCCCTGAAAAAACGATGACGACCGCCTGGAACCGGAAACTACGGGAACCCGGATCCGGCATGGAAACTCTGGACAGTTCGGTGAGGGGCCGGCTGGCGGAGTATCTTGAGTTGCTGGAAACCTGGAACCGGGCATACAACCTGACGGGCATTCCGCGGGAAAAATGGATGGAACGGATCGTTCTGGAATCAGCCGCCGCCGCGCATTCCGTCCCCCGGAAGATACCCGATGGACCCTGGATCGACATGGGTACCGGCGCTGGAATTCCCGGTATCATTGTCGCGGTCCTGGAACCGGAGCATGAAATCCACCTGGTTGATTCCCGGGCCAAACGGACGGATTTTCTGGTTCATGTTAAATCGCGCCTGAACCTGCAGAACACCCGCATCATACGTGACCGGATCGAAAATGTTGCCGATCGGATCAAGACGGATCTGCAACCCTATGTCGTGGCATTCGCCCGGGCACTGGCTCCGATGCCGTCGGTTTTGGCTCTCGCCTGCGGCGTCCTGGCTTCCGGCGGCTTTCTCATCGTTCCCGGGGGTGGTGTCGACGGGAAAAAAATTGTATTATCGGAACATCAAGGATGCAGGTGGGAGATTCTGAAGGTCCGGGATAACCTGTCCGGCCTGAAGAGAACAGATTCCTGGGTGGTTATGATGAAGAAAGGTGCGATGCAATGAAAAAGCATCACTGTCCACCGGTGCCAATGACCATCACCCGGTTCAGCCGGGATCGCATTGAATTGAAATCGACTTCCGATGCATCCGTTTTCGTGAAAATACCATCCATTGCAGGCATATATCTGCTGGTAATCGGCAGCATCGAAATGCTGACAGTCCGGTCCATTCTGCCCGGGCCAGGTTATATTCTGGCACTCACCGGTGCTCTCATTCTCTACCTGGCTTTCCGGCTCCGCCGGAAATCCTGGGAGATCATATTTGACGGTTCGAACCAAATCATCCATGGATTGCTGGGATATCAAAAGGAAATCCCTTTTTCTGACGTTCTGAGTATATTCCTGATTCCCGAAGCCGATTCGGATTTATGGCGGGTGGAGATTGAACTCAAGGACAAATCCAGCCCCGTGGCTGCATGGGATTACCCAATGGATGTGGCCCGGATGCTGGGGCATCACCTCAGTTACGTGATTGCGCGTCCTTTGAAGATTCACCCCCTGATTCAACCTCCGGATCCCCATGAAATCCAGTGGGAATTGCAATACAAGATGCCCAAAGCCCGGTTCCCGGCCGAATGGATGGTGCTTGCTGCTGCCGCAGGAGCGCTGACGGCTGTGTTTTTCGAGTATTCCGCACTCAATCTGTTCAGCCTGCTGTTCTTCCCCCGGTGGCTGTTGATCATGGCGGTGGCGGTTCCAGGGGCTGTCCTGGCGGTCAACGCACTGGACCGGCGGGGCGTCACGGCAATGGCAGGGTATATTTCGGGAGTGATCGCGGGCATTATCTGTAGCGCTGTGGCCGGATTGAAATGGCCGGCATGCGCTGCGGCTGGATTGATCGCTCCGGCCTTCTTCAGTATTCTGCTTCTGAACACCGCGATGCAGAAAAAACGTTCCATCCTCCTGTGGATCGCCTTGATCCTCTGCGCATCGGCGGGTCTTCCCCTGACCCTGAAATCGGTTTCAGCATACTACTCCTTCCGCCAGATCGATCCCGGAATCATCGAGAAAATCATCATTCAATCCACATCGATCGAAACCAATCCCAAAACATGGATCCTGGAGAAACCTTTTGAGATCAGGGCAATCACCATCGATCTGGGAAATGCCGAAATAATCAAATCCTTTCGGTCCGCACGATCCAGATTGCTTAAAATGGAGCTGGTCAGGCCGTTCGGTCCCGACAGCCGGCTGATTATCTGCCGGGAAGGCACCGGGCAGGCAGCCAGGGTCATCCTGGAAATCTGGGACGATTTCTGGTATAGACCGAAACGATTGGCGGTCCTTTCATCGGCCGATCTGGACTTGACGCTGACCAGGATCAGCGAGCAGTACGGATTCTGGCCTCCGGAGTATTGAAAATGATGAGTCGGGAACAGGCCATAACGTTGATTCGATCAAAGGTCCCCAATCGGAATCTGATCAACCATATGATCGCCGTGGGTGCGATCATGGAAACACTCGCCTCCAGATTCCAACAGGACCCGGGCAAATGGATGCTGACCGGTATTCTGCATGATATCGACCTGGGGGAAACAGATGATCCGGCGGTTCACGGTAAACTGGGAGCGTCATGGCTGAAGGAAATGGGCATGGATCGAGACATCTGTGATGCGGTTACGGCTCACGCCGGTCACGGCACCTGCGATACTCCATTGTCCAAAGCCTTGATTGCAGCCGATCAGTTGTCCGGTCTGGTTGTCGCCTGCGCTCTGGTCAAAGATAGAAAACTGGATAACGTGACACCCGATACGGTGCTGAAACGGTTCAAGGAGAAGCGATTCGCAGCCGGTGCGGATCGAAACAAGATTATGTCCTGCTCCGATCTGGACCTGACCCTGAGGGAATTCGTCGAGATCTCATTGGATGCGATGAAAACAATTGCCCCGGAAATCGGATTATGACAGCGTTATCTCGATAAAAATATCCAGGAAGGTAAAAAAGATATCCCAGAAAAATTCGAACAGCAGCGGATCGAATTCACCGTCGATTTCGCCGCGATCCAGCATGGACGGATATGCCTGTACCACCAGAAGAGCCGTAGTCTCCCGGATAACCTGGTGGGCCGACCACCCTTTCAGCAGGGCCGGATCCAGAAGATCGACCAGAATGCCATCGTCCAAAAGACTCCCGGTATCCGTCTGAAACCGGTAACTCCTGGGATCGATCCGGTCACCCTCGGGCGACAAAATCAGTATCCTGCCGTTTCCGTCGGGGGTGATGAATACTTTTCCCCATTCCATGTAGATCAGCTCACCCGACCGGAAATATTCGATCCTCAGATCCCGCCAGTGCCGCAGATCGGTTTGATCGGCGGCATCGGTCATGGTTTGCCCGGTGTCCACCGGCTGAACCTCCGGTGGCGCGTGGATGCACCCGGCAAGCAGCGACAGCAGGATTAAGAATTCGGTCAATCGGGCTGGGAAAGAGCGGTTCATGAAAATATTCTATCGGAAACAGCGCCCGCCTGTCCAGCACGGTGTACCGGATGGATGAACGCGATCTGTCAACCTGCATTATTGAATGCACAGCCGGAAACTCCGGCCCGGTGACCCCGGCAGACAAGGTGGCGCAGTCACCGGTTTGCATGATACTGTGTATTTCCGGAAAACAGCGGATGAAACGGAGGCGAGACCCATCATGAACCATCGGTTGGCAGCTGGATTGATCCTGATGTTGTGCCTGAATCCATATGTCGGTGCTCAGCAGCAGAATCCACCCACGATCACCCTGGGAACATTCAACATCCAGGAATTGGGCAAAACGGTTGATCCGGCCCGGATCACCCGGCTGGCTGATATATGCCGGGGCATCGATCTTCTGGCTGTGCAGGAGGTGGCGGAGAACGGAACCGGCGTTCCGGACCTGGCGGCGGTGATGGGTTCGGAGTATCTGCATGCGGTTTCGGAAATCACCACCCACGAACGATTGGGATTGATCTGGAAACCACCCGTCACACTCCTGCAGCCCTGCGAATTCCTGCCCGATCTGGTACTGGGCAGAAAACCCTTCACGGGTGTGTTCCGCGCCGGGAACTTCGATTTCCGGGTGGTGGTGGTACACCTGTTCTGGGAAGGTTCAAAGAAAACATATCCGCATACTCGGGGCGTGGAACTGACCCTGCTGGACGACTGGCTCTGCCGACGGGTGGATCCCGAGCTGGATCTGATTCTGATGGGGGATTTCAACGAGCCGAACATGTTCTACAACATGACTTTTCCACCCTCTTACGGTTTCCATGACCTGTTTTATCGTCTGCTCACCCGGCACAACCTGATCTCAGTATCCATGGAGAAACGGATCCCGACCAGCATCGTCAATCAGAATATTTACGACCATATCCTGTTCAATCCGTCTCATTGGTTCTGCGAGGAATACATGGGTCTGGAAGGCGTCGAGATCGTAAGATGGGAACGCGCGTTTGATCTGAATCAGAACGATACCCTGGAATGGCCGGAATATGAAATCGCCAAAACCATGGTCTCCGATCACAGACTGGTCAAGGCGGCATTCCGGATCGATCTGGAGGATGACGACGAGAATCCGCAATGATCCTGCTTTTCCGGCCGGAAACAATCCGGTTCGATCGAATTGAAAGAACTCGGAACGGGAAGGCCGTGCTTGCGTTCGGCAACGGATTGGTGTAGAATTATGGCGACTTTTTTCGACAATTCGCAGCAGGAGGTGGGAACAACATGGCGGTTAAACCGATTATAGCTCTGGTGATGATTGCATCGATCTGCCTGCCGGTCGTGTCAGCTCAGGATATTGAACCGCAGAACCCGTTTCCCATTTACCCCGAAACCACCCAGCTCGGGGATTTTCTGTGCAGGCTGACATTCTGGCGCGGATTGCCGCCATGCTTCAAAGGAACAATTCCGCATGGTTCCTATGTGTTGTACCCCACCCGTCAGAAAGCCAGAATCATCATCGACAGTTTCTTGATCTACGGGCTGTACAGCCAGGAATTACTGGTCTCCTTCTTCGGCAGCCTGAGTACCGGGGCGTATCGGCCCGAGCCGTCCATCCCGGTGGGCAATTACTGGGATTCAGCATATTTCGCTCTGGTACAGCTTGACAACCGGATCGAAGCCAAGAAACTGCTGATGGATATCGTGTTTGAACGGGATTGGGCCCGGGGCAAGTTCCCGAATGAGCGGTTCAAGGCTCTGCGGGTGCTGGCCAACGAAAGAGTCATCACACTGCGCGAATACAAACCCCTGGTCGAATCCCTTCAGGTGGAAATCACCAAACCCGTTCCCGACATGAACTGGGTCAACGCCATCGTCTACGCCCTGTCCAGTTTCCGGGAGTGGAACGACGAGTTGCTTCCGATTTTCGAGGAAGTGATGACCGTGACACCGCCCGGAAATTACCAGACGCTTCTCCAGGCATTCATCGATTTCAATATACCGGATGAGGGGGAATTCATCATCGATCAGGTGATTCAGGGAAAAGTGCAGGATCTCGAAGATCGGAAGCTGTGCGTCCGGGCAGCCTATGTCCTGGATTCGGAGCTTGCTGAAATCAAACTGAAACAATATCTGGATACCCTGAAATCCCGGGAGGAGCAGGCTGAGTTGAACCGGTTCGTCGTCAACACACTCGAACGCTTGAAATGGTATGGGAATTGGGAAATCATCGAGTCCAGCGAAAGTATCGATCCCGGACTGAAAAACGAAAAGATCGCGTTCAGAATGACCAAAAGCCTGGATCCGGATGACGATGTCGTCAATTTCAGCATGACCATGCAGATTTCCTGGGAACCGGGACAGCTCAAACCCATCGGGCTGGAAGAAACCTATGAAACAAACAACGTTTCATTCCACGTCACTCCGGAAAAACTCACATTCACGATCACGTATCCGGAGGAACACATGCGTATCGAAAAACCCTTCTTGATCAAGGAGGGAACCGGCAGGGAAGTCGGGCGGACCTATCTCAGGTTTCCCGTTCCCGGAGAAAAAGATCGCCGGGGCGATCCCAAGTACGGATGGATACTGATCGAAAAGATCGGTTGATTTTTTATCCGGATTGACAGGCTGATCCACCCGTTCGGTTCAAAGTTGAATTCGGCAGGATGGTTTGATCAATGAACGAACGGCCGATATCACATGGAGGTTGCCTGCCCGGATGCCCCCTGATAGGATGACGGATAAAGGAGTCGGGAATGAAAACGATGCTGGAATCCATTATCCGCCGCTACAATCGAGAAGTGGATTATCTTGAAATCAGGGTGGAGGAAACGGAGGAGCTGTCCATCGGATTCAAAGGTCCCGGCGTGGACATGATCAATCAGAGTTCGGAAAAGGGCGGTTGCGTCAGGGCGTTGTTCAAGGGAGGCTGGGGTTTCGCCACATTCAACCGGATTGACGAAACGGAGATTTCTCGGTTCGTCCAATCCGCTGTCCGGCAATCCCGTCTTCTGGGAAAGGAGATCTCCCGGTTCGCACCCGTTCCGGTCGTGGATGCGGTGGTCGGGCTGAAGGTGAAAACGGATCCGCGCGATATCCCCCTGGAAAGAAAAATGGACATCCTGTCCGCCTATAACCAGCAGATTCTGGAGTCGGATCCCTGTATCCGAATGTCCAATGTCCGCTATCTCGACAAAGCCAAGCATACCTGGCTGGCCACATCCGATGGCAGTTTTGTCGAACAGGAATCCATCGACATCGGCGGGGGACTGGTGGCGATTGCCATGAAGAACGGGCAAACCCAGATGAGTTCTGTGGGATTCGGCAGCTCCAATGATTTCAATGTGGTGTGCGGAAAAGAAAAGGACATCGAGAAAGCCTGCCGCCATGCCGCTGAGTTGCTGGAAGCCCCGCCCATAACCGGCGGCGTATACACCGTTGTGGCCGACCCCAGACTGGCGGGTGTGTTCGTCCACGAATCGTTCGGTCACACCAGCGAAGGAGAAAAGGTATTCGAAAACGAAAGCCTGGCGGAAGTCATGAAAATGGGCAAGCAGTTCGGATCTCCGATCCTGAACATTTACGATACCGGACTGGAACCGGGATACCGTGGTGCCCTGGTATATGACGACGAAGGTGTTCCGGCCGAAAAGACGGTTCTGATCGAAAACGGTGTTCTGGTCGGCAGGCTGCATTCCCGGGAGACGGCCGGTAAGATGGGTGAAAAGGCAACCGGTAACGGACGGGCGTTGGATTATAAATACCCGCCCATTCCCCGGATGCGCACCACATGTATTGCACGGGGTGATGCCGATCCGGGACAAATGGTTCGCGAGATCGAGCTGGGAGTCTATGCGGTGGATGCCCTGGGCGGTCAGGGAGGGGAGATGTTTTCGTTTACGGCAGGACGGGCTTACATGATCCGGAACGGCCGAATCGCTGAAATGGTCCGGAACGTCACCCTGTCCGGAAACCTGTTCGCAACCCTGAAAAACATCGATGCTGTCGGAAACGATTTCGCCGTTCAGGATTCAGGTGGCGGCTGTGGAAAGGGTGCCCAGTTTCCGCTGCCGGTCAGCTCCGGCAGCCCGTCAATCCGTATCCGAAATGTGGTGATCGCGGGGAAATAATATCCGGATTCATTTTTGAAATGCGATGTTACGGGAAAGACAGGTCATGGATTCAAGCTCCACGCTGGCACTGAGACTGACTTATCCGGGCAGAGTCAGATTGAACGTGCATGCCCATCCGCCGCTCAGCCGGGTGATCGATGTTCCGCCCGAAGGCGTGGTGATCGGCACCGACCTCGACACCGTTCTCCTTATCGATGATCCCCTGGTTTCACCCCGGCATATCGTCCTCTACCGGGACGGGCAACGCTGGATGGTTCGCGATTTGAACAGCGAAAACGGCACTTTCATCAATCGTGGACTCATCCATCAGGCGGCGGTTTTTCCGGGAGACAGCCTCCAGATCGGCAATACCGAGCTGTCCATCCAGTATGAACCGTCGATCCGGGACATTGGCTGGATGAAACGAAGCGGCGAATGGGTACAGATACCCGGAATCATCGCTCATGAACTGAAAAACTATCTGCATGTGCTGGATACCGGCGTGGAACACCTGGGCAGCGATCCGGAAGTGGAACGGCGATTCAAGAGCCAGATCGAGGTGATGAAACTGGCCCGGGAAAAGATCGACGAGCTTGCCCAGAATCTTCGGGACGGTTGCATACCCCCGCGCATGGAATCGGTGAACCTGCATGAAATACTTTGGGAACAATGCGCCGTGCTGGAACCGGCCGCGGCATTGCGGGGAATCCGGCTGAATGTGGACATTCCCCCTGGCAATACCTGGATCCGGGCGGACCGGCGACAGATGGGCCGGTGTATGCTGAATCTTCTTAAAAACGCCGTCGAGGCCTGCCGGATCGATGAAGAAGTGAGCCTGTCCACCCGGTCCGATGACCGGAGCGTTCACGTCCGGATACGGGATACCGGCATCGGAATGGATGCGGAAACCGCCCGTTCCATGTGGGCACCCCTGTTCACTACAAAACCCGACGGGAACGGACTGGGTGCATTTATCGCCAGAACCGTCATTCAAAGGCATGAAGGGCGCGTTTTTGTGGAAAGCATGCCGGATCGGGGAACCACCGTGGAGATATTCCTGCCGATAGTTTCCCATGGAGATTGAGATGTCATGCGGATTCTAGTTGCGGACGACCAGTCCATCGCCAGGCGGTTTTACCAGGTCTGCATGGAACCCTTATACACGGTTGATCTGGCGGCCAACGGTCCGGAAGCACTGAAGATCGCCACGTCGACGCATCACGACCTGTATATCGTCGATCTGATGATGCCGGGAATGAGCGGGATCGAATTGATCCGCAGGCTGAGGGAAATTCAACCCGACCCGCCCGTCATCATCATCTCCCAGACCGATGATATCGATCTGGCACTGGAAGCCCTCCGGGAACAACCTTTTGAATTTCTCAGAAAACCGGTTTCCAAATCCCTGCTTCTTCACACCATCGGCAGGTGCATCGCGTCACGGGAGATCCGCCAAAGACTGACAAGAGCCAATGACCAGACAGCCCTGGATGCGCGCTGCCCCGAACCGGTCCTGGGGGATTCCTCCACCATGTCCGCATTCTGGAACAGACTCCGGGATGTCGCACAATCTGAGTTGAATGTGGCGGTTTTGATAACGGGTGAATCCGGAACCGGCAAGGAGGTGGCTGCACGGCATCTCCACAGGTGTTTCAGGGGAAGAAGCGGTCCCTTTATCGCCATGAACTGCGGCCTGATGCGCCCGGACCTGGCTCCCAGCGAAATTTTCGGTATCGAAAAGGGGGTGGCGACGGGAGTATCTGCCCGGACAGGCCGGTTCCAGATAGCCGATCAAGGCACCTTGTTCCTGGATGAAGTGGCGGAACTGCCGGCGGATGTTCAACCCGCCCTGCTCCGTGTGCTTCAGGATAAAACCGTGACACCCGTGGGCGGGAAAACCGGCATCCAGGTTGATGTCAGGGTCATCGCAGCCACTAATAAAAACCTGGGTGAACAGGTTGAGAAGGGTCGGTTCCGCGAAGATCTGTACTTTCGCCTGTCCGTCGTTCAACTGCATATTCCACCCCTCCGGAATCGGAAAGATGAAATTCCGCTTCTCCTGGATCATCTCTACCGCAGGCACGGCGGACAGGGAGATGTCCCGCTGACGAAAAATGAAATGCGGGCGTTCATAGCTTATGAATGGCCCGGCAACATCCGCGAACTGGAAACAGCCCTTCTGAACCGGATGATCACCGGCGGTCCGGTCGATCCGGCTGCTTCAGGTATCCGACATTCACGAACCGCAAACGGGGAATTGCTCGAAAGATGGATGCAGAACCGGCCCTGGCAGGACCTGAAGACCGAAATCTACGCGCATGTGTTGAAAACCTGTAACGGAAATACCCGGCTGGCTGCCGGACGCCTTCGTATATCCCACACGTCCATGTGGGAATTTGCACGCAAACACGGTCTGAAATAAACGATTCAGCGAAACCAGAAATCCGTCAGAGCCGGCGTTGCCAGCAGGTCGTACGACCCGGGCTCGGTCAGCACAGCGCAAAGGTAAAACGGGCCGCAATCCGGTACACCGGCGGGCACCTCGAAATCGAGTATGCTGAGCATCTTCGTCTGCCCGGCATCCAGAATCATCGGGATGGGCAGGAGCGTTTCCGTCCAGGACGGATAAAAAAACACTTCCCCGAAAACAGCCAGGCATACATACAGCTTGCCTGCACATGAATCCCCGCCGTTGGCAATTTCCAGGGTGACCGCCAACGGGTCGCCGCCGCCGTAAAACTTCCGGGTCTGATGAAACGCCATCGTCACATCACCATCCGGCACCGGCGTGGGTGTATACTCGTACGGTGATGTGGGAACGGGCGTCGGGGTTGGTTCGGGGCCGTCAGGGGGCAGACCGATCACCATGAAATCATCGATATTCCAGCCTCCGTATTCTCCGCTCCCGTCCGATTCGAGCTCGAAAATGACCTCGAATTCCGCCAATCCGGTAACATGTTCCGATATATTCAGGTTCACCGCCGCCCAGGCGGTGTCGATGTGATTGGCTGAATCCGGGTTTTCCCAGATGATATCCTGGTTGATGTATATCCGCGCATGATCCTTGGAACCCTTCTCCACGGTCAACCACCGCTGGAACATGAGGTGAACCGTCGGGCAACCGCCTGTGGGTATCAACCGGGATTTCAACCGGTTCCTGACATTTGGCTTGTAATCCCCGTTCCAGCCGCTCGGACCCAGATCATTCCCCCAGATCATGCTGCCTTCATAAGCGCCGTCGGGATCGTATGCGGATGTGCCGTACTGGTTTCCCCGCTGCCAGTCATCCTGGGTTTCCAGCTGTTCATGCGTCCACCCGTCATCAGATGTCCCTTCAAATCCGCTGTAATATAAAACATCGATATCCCCGCACATCTCAACAAATGAACCGCTGAAGGTCCCCTCATTGCAGGTGATCGACAAATTCAGATCGATCCGGCCGCCGATTTCATACTCCGCCGGCACACGAATCTGGAAGTGCGGCATCAGAGATTCCCGCTCCGATCCCGCCGGGATATCAGGCCAGGCGGCGAAATTATCCGGAATCCCGATCTCCGGCTGCACACACGTCAAAACCGCTCCAACTCCCGTGGCAGCATAGTTACCGGAATTTCCCAGAGTAACCGAAATGACGATATCCTCGCCCGGTTCGATCACGCCGTCACCGTCGCCGCCGACGGAATCATCGATCGAATGACCGGAGATGACCAGTTTGGGAGTGGTCGTCGCCGTATAGAAAATCCGGGTCGATCCGTAACCGATATTGGAATCGCCGTACTTGATCCGGAAAAAACCGTTATCACCCCATCCGGCACCCCAGGAATTCTTCACGATCCAGCCACCCTGACCGCTGCAGTCGTCGTCGTCATACCCGACGATCAGTACGCCGTGGTTTACATTCGATGCCGAGCCGTTCGAAAAACATCCGCCGGTGTAATATGAAAGCGCCGATGATGCATAGATGGCACATGCCACGGGCCCGTCTTCCAGCGCCGCCTTGATCTGTGCGACGGAATCCCCGGTATAGGCCCAGTCGTCGGCAAAAGCGATCTTTTCACAGGACTGCGCCTGACAGGGAACATTGGCCGCCTGATAGGGCATGCAGGTTTCATCCGCCATGCCCGGGTTGATGAAATAGCCGGCGGCATCGAGCCAGCCGCCATTACAACTGTACCCATATCCATTACAGGAAACCAGCTGCTGTTCGGACAAATCCGGAGTGTACCCGTCATAGATCATGACATAGGATTCCAGCATGTGAACCAGACAGAATGCCCAGCAACTCCCGCAGTTACCCTGAGCCTTCACCGGGGAGACACCGCCCTGCTCACGCCAGTCGAACCGTCCGCGGCTCCCGGAAATGTCCACCGGAGACGGACTGATGATTACGATCCCGTCCGGAACCCGCAGTCCCAGCATCGCATCGAACTCCTCATCCGATAACCGGCTCACCCAGGTTTCTCCGGCGACCCAGTCCAGATTGTTTATCTCGATATTCCGCTGCACTTCTTCCAGGGTGAGCGACAGTGAATATACCGGCGTATTTCCAATTGCCGCCAACACTGCGAATATCAAAACCGTTATAATTTTTCTTGCCATTGTCCGGATCTCCCTGATTTGAAAATTCCCGCCATATCCAGCAAATCGAAACACAGATACGCAATAAAGGTGCCAGAACCCCTTTCGATCAAACAGCGCCCAGGATTTTTACCCAGACCTGGCGCGTTCTGGGACCATCGAACTCGCAAAACTGGATTCCCTGCCAGGTGCCCAGCTGCAACACGCCGCTTTCAACGATGACACTCACCGAGGATCCCGTCATCGTTGCCTTGACATGAGAATCCGCATTGCCTTCCAGGTGACGGTACTGGCGCCCCTCCGGCACCAGCTTCATCAATACGCTCCGGATGTCGGCCTTGACCGATGGATCGGCATTTTCATTGATGGTCACCCCGGCAGTTGTATGGGGAATATAGACAATGCAGATGCCTTCCCGGATCCCGCTTGATTTCACTGCGTCACGGACCTTCCCGGTGATGTCCACGACGGTTTCCCGCTGGTCTGTCTGAATTGAAAACCGCTCCAAGTCAACCTCCTGGCTATCGGATATCTCCTACAATACCCCAACCCGGCGAAATATCAAACAGGCAGGTCTTGGCACCGGGCTGAAAAATGACTACATTGAATCCGGGGAAACGAAGTCATGACGGGAAACACATGTAGTTCGGCGGAAGGGCAAATTATCTTGACAGGATTCGAACCCTATCTGGACAATCCCGTCAATTCATCCCAGATCATGGCGAACCAGTTCCGGGACGGTGCGGTGCACGGCCACCCGGTCCGGACGGTCGTTCTGGAAGCTTCCTACCGGCAATGCCGGGAATTCGCCGGGAACCTCGCCGGCGCGGGCGGCATCGCCGCCGTTGTGATGTTGGGTCTGAGGCCATCGGCCGAGTTGATTGAACTGGAACGGATCGCCGTAAACATCGAGGACTCCCCCTGTCCGGATGCAGGTGGGGTGGTCGCAGATAACCGGATCATCCAGCCGGGTGGACCGGACGGAATCTTTTCATCCCTGCCGCTGCAGACATTCAGGACGGTGCTGAACCGGGCGGGTATTCCCTGCCGCATTTCCAATTCCGCCGGGACCTACGTGTGCAACTCGCTGTTCTACCGGGTGCTCGAAAGGATGATGGAAATCCCGTGCGGGTTCATCCACCTTCCGCCGCTGTCCGATAGCTGGTCCCGGGAACGGCTGACGGAAGCGGTGGATGCGATTCTCGGTTGCCTGTTCCCGGTCAACATCGATTCCCGGACCGGATAGAACCGTGACTTGCTGGAAGACAATCGAGTCCATGAACGAGGCGGTACAATTTCTGTACCGGTTCATCAACTATGAAAAAATCCCGGAAATTTCCTATACGCCGGAGCATTACGATCTGGACGCGTTCCGAGGATTTTTAAACATCCTGGGCTCGCCTCACCGGGCGCTTCAAGCCATTCACATCGCGGGAACGAAAGGCAAGGGCTCGACTGCGGCCATAATCACTTCCATCCTGCACAGCTGCGGGTATTCGACCGGATTGTATACTTCTCCCCACTTGACAAATATCCGGGAACGGATCCGGGTCGATTGCCGGGCGGTGTCCGAAGACAAGTTTATCGAACTGGTGAACCGGGTCGGATCCGCATGGGCGGCGGATTTTTCCCATGCCCCGGGATACCGGACAACCTTCGAATGGTTGACGGCCATGGCGTTCGATTGTTTCAGGCGGCTGGAAGTCAAATGGAGTGTGCTGGAAGTCGGCATGGGCGGACGGCTGGACTGCACGAATGTCGTTACTCCCGGGTTGTGTATCATTACTCCGATCAGCCTGGATCATACCGGCAGCCTGGGCGTCACACTCACACAGATCGCAGGCGAAAAAGCCGGTATCCTCAAGCCGGGAATACCGGCCGTGGTCGGTACCCAGACGGAAGAGGTATTCGAAGTGCTCCATCGAGCCGCCGGAGAAAAAAACACACCGGTGATCCGGGTGAAAGACCGGGTCGACTGCCGCATTCAATCCATGACGCTCAGCCAGTCGGTCATATCTGTCCGGATGGGTTCCCGGCGTATTGATGATCTGCGTATTCCCCTGCCCGGGCCGGTCCAGATCGATAACACGGCGACGGCGTTGGCGGCACTGGATGAACTCGGTCGCCGGAATCTGGTTGAATTCCGCGACGATGAAATCCGGGAGGGACTGGAACGGCTTCACTGGCCGGGCCGTCTCAGCAGGATCGACTTCAAATCTCCCGCAGGATGGAAGGTATGGGTGGACGGAGCTCACAATCCGGCGGCGGCGGAACGGCTTTCGGAGAGTATCCGGGTGCTTTGCGAAGGTTGCCGGGTCTGGATGGTGGTCGGAATCCCGTCCAATAAGGATGCCGAATCGATCATGAAGAAACTTGCGCCTGCAGCCGATGTCCTGATCGTCACACAATATCGCAGTCCGCGCGCCATGCCGGTGGAGCAACTGCAATCGATTGCTTCCCGGTACCACCGGGCTGTCGCCGCCGCACCGGATCTCGCATCCGCCCTGGAAACCGCGTTCGAATCGCTCGATTCGAACGGTATCGTCCTGGTCACGGGATCACTGTATCTCGCGGGTGAAGTGTACGAACTGGCCGGGATTCCCGGTGCGACCCTGGATATACGACGGGATCGGACATGAGCAGAATATTTCCGCCCCACAGCTGGCCTTCCGGTTACCACGAAGCACTCCGCATTCAGGAAGATCTGGTTCAGCGACTGCGGTTCGAGCCACTGACCGGCCCAGTTGAAACCATTGGAGGCGTGGACATCTCCTACAGCAAAAAATCCAGGCGGATGTATGCCGCGGTATTGGTTTTCGATTATGCCCGGATGCAAGTCATCGACGAGGGAACCTGGATTCAGGATGAGACCTTTCCCTATATTCCCGGAATGCTGACTTTCCGAGAAGGCCCGGCAGCCACACGGGCCATGGAAAAAATCTCCATCCGGCCGGATGTCATGCTGTTTGACGGGCACGGAATCGCTCATCCACGATTTTGCGGCACCGCGTCGCATCTCGGTTTGATATGGGGTATTCCCTCCATCGGAGTGGCCAAGAAGAAACTTGTGGGAGAATATACCGAACCGGATCCTGAAGCGGGATCGGCGACCGAACTGATATACAAAGACCGGGTCGTGGGGCGGGTTCTGAGAACCCGGACCAATGTCAAACCTGTGTTCGTTTCACAAGGGAACCGGATCGATCTGGACAGCGCCGTTCGCGTCGTTCTGGCATGCTGCAGCCGGCACCGGTTGCCGGAACCGACCCGCCGGGCTCATCTCAGGGTGAACGAACTTCGCCGAAAAGCCGAAGGTTGAATCGTGGTCCGCAGATTATATATGATTACTGCATGACCCTGCCTCGACGCTATGACGGCGTTCTGCTTGCGGGAACGCATCGCAATCCCCGCCGGTTGATCCACAACCAGAACAAGGCATTCCTGACCATTCAAGGCGAACCCATGGTGCTTATGGTTACCCGGGAAATGCTCAAATGCCCTAAACTGGACCGGGTGGTCGTGGTGGGACCACGCCAGCAGCTGGAATCCATTCTGGAATCCCTGCTTATCGAATATCCCCAACTCAAGATCATCCAACAGCGCAGCCGAATGCTCGAAAACGTCTGGAACGGCTTCCTGGCCACCTTTCCCGACGGAAATCCGCTCCCGGTGAACCGGGTGATCGATACGCTGCTGCTCGGCGGCCATTTCCCAATAAAAAAACGGGTGCACCTGTATATCATGAAATCCATTTTTGCGGCGGTGGCGCGCAGAATGACCGCGGACAAAACCGATTCCCTGCCGCCCGAAACCGTCATTGCGGAGATGAAACATCGTATCGATGAATTCCGGAAACGATTCGAACGGGTGGAATGGTTCACAAGAAAGATCACCATAAACACCATTCTGGCGGAGGGACATGTGCTGTCGGAATCGGACAGCGGGATCCGGTTTCAAAATCCCGAGCAGCACAAATATTTCCTCGAATGGGAAGAACGGCTGAACAAGAAGATCTTTCTGACCGCATGCGATATCCCGTTGATGGAACAGAATGCGATTGCGGATTTCATTGATCGGTGTGATAAGCATGACGACGATTTTTTCTTTTCGGTGGCTACCGAGGAGGTCCTGAAGCATTTTTATACCGGCCGGGATGGTTCCCGGGGTATCGAAAGACCTTACATATGGCTGCGGGAGGCACGTATCCGGGCCGCCAACCTGATTCTGGTCAGACCGAACCGGATCGGCAACAAGGAATTGATCCAGGAGAGTTTCGGGCTGCGGAAAATGACAAACTGGCGGAATATGCTCCAGATGATTTGGAAACTGGTCCGCCAGAAATACCGCTACCAGACCCTGCGGGTTGCCCTGTCACTGTGCGCAATCCACGTGCTGAAAAAACGTGGATTCATACGCCCGGCTGTATGGTTCCAGAAAAGAACCCGGAAAGAACAGCTGGAGCTGTCATTCAGCAGGATATTCCGCACCCGGTTCAAATTGATTGCCACACCGTTCGGCGGAATATCGCTGGATGTCGACAACCAGACCGATTACACGCTTCTGGAGGCAAACTACTCGTATTGGAAATCGATTCAGAATGAACAGGCGGTGCGGTTCAACCGGATTGATCTGAACCAAAAATCTTCGGCCAGCGATATTTCATCAGGACCCGCAGCGCAATGATCCCATCGCGCCAGCGGATTTTTTTCCCCTCCTCGATGGATCTGGGATGATACTCGATGGGCACCTCGATCACGGGGATCTTCCGGGCCAGAATCTTGGCCGTAACCTCCGGGCAGAACTCGAATCCGGTCGACCGGATATCCAGTGATTTCAAAAGTTCCGTCTCGAACATCTTGTAACAGGTCGGTTCATCGGTCAGTTTCGACCCGAAGAGCAGGTTGGTGAAAAAAGTCAAACCCCTGCCGCCCAGCCAGTATCGAAGATAGGACATGCTGGAATGAGACAGGATCCGGGAGCCGTATACGACGCGGGCTCGGTTCGCTTCCATTGTTTCCAGCATCCTCACGAAATCCGCCGGATTGTATTCCAGATCACCGTCCTGAATCACCGTGTAGGTTCCCTGTATGTAAGGCATGGCCGTGCGGATGGCGCTTCCTTTCCCCCGGTTGCTTTCATGCCGCATCAGCATAACTTCTTCCCCGAGAAACGGTCGGACGATGGCCGCCGTATCGTCCGTCGAACCGTCGTCGACAACGATGATCTGCTTGGGGAGATCCACCGTCCGGACACGGTCCAGAATCGTCCGAATTGTTCGGGATTCGTTATACACGGGAATGATTACCGTCAGGATCGGTTTGCCGATTTCCACAATCCGGCAGAATATCGGCACACGGATGTGCTGTCAATTCCATTCGCTGCCCGTTTCTTGACACATTAACCGGGGCGGTTCTATCATCGACAGGCCAGGAATGTGGAGGATTCGCGTGCGCATTTCCGTCATTATGCCGGCGTACAACGAGCAGGACAACATCCGGACAACCGTCCAGAGCTGTTTCCAGGTGCTGGACGAAATACCGGGTGATCACGAAGTGGTCGTGACCGATGACGGATCGCGTGATCGAACCGGCGAAATTCTGGCAGAAATGAAACAGGCCCGACCGGCTCTCGCCGTCGAAACAAACGATCCCAACCGAGGATACGGGGCGGCTCTGGCAAGAGCCATCCGGCGATCCGCCGGTGACATTGTGGTTTCCATCGATTCCGATGGGCAATTCGATATTTCGGAATTGAAAAATCTGTTGGATCGGTTCACCGCCAACATTGACATCCTGACCGGGTACCGCATTTCGAAACGGGACACCCGGGTGAAAGTCATTGCAGACCGTATCATGAACCAAATGATCCGGCTGATGTTCGGGGTGCGGTTCCGGGACACCAATTGCGCATTCAAGCTGTATCGGGGGGAAGTGATACGGAGAATGAATCTGGAGGCATCCGGATTCCAGATTCCGACCGAGATCGTTCTGAAGGGTCACGCAATGGGATTGAATATCGGTGAAACGCCGGTTCAACACTTCAACCGCAGCGGCGGCAGCTCGACCCTGACACCGGTCAGAACGGCCGTCCGGATGGTTGCTTTTCTGGTTTATCTGCGATTGAAAATATCCCTGTACCGCAGAAAGATCTTACGGAGTCTTTAGATGGAGGGTTCGAATCGAAACATTACCGGAGTGATCCTGGCGGCAGGCGCGGGAGCCCGGTTGCGTCCCCTGTCATTTCATCTGCCGAAACCGATGCTTCCCATCTGCAACAAACCGATCATCCAGCACCAGATCGAGTTCATGAAGGATATCGGCATCACCTCATTTCTGATCGTGGTGGGACACCTGGGCAAACACATCATGGAAACCTTCCGGAACGGATCGGATATGGATGTGCGGATCCGGTATGTGGTTCAGGAGGAACCTCTGGGTATCGCGCACGCGGTATACCAGCTGGAGGAAGAACTGAACGGTCCCTTTCTGTTGTTTCTGGGAGACATATTCCTGGTTCCCGACAACCTTTCAGAAATGGTCCGGATTTTCCAGACACACCGGGCGGGAGGCGTTCTAGCCGTTATGAACGAGAACCGGCCGGAACATATCCGGCGAAATTTCGCGGTGACGGTTCAATCCGACGGCCGGGTATCGAAAGTTGTGGAAAAACCCCGCTATGTGCAGGACACCCTGAAAGGATGCGGAATATACCTTTTCGATCTCCCCATATTCGACGCCATCCGCCGGACCCCCCGGACGGCCATGCGGGATGAATATGAGATTACCACCGCTATTCAAATCCTGATCGATGACGGATTGCCTGTATTCCCGGCAAAAGTTGTGGAATGGGACATGAATGTCACCCTGCCATGTGATCTGCTGGACTGCAATCTGCGGCTGCTGGATTATTCGGGGCTGAACCGCCTGTTGGGAGCGAATGTCAGCCTGGCCGATACCGTCCGGATCGAGCGATCGGTCATCGGCGACAACATCCGGATTTCATATCCCATAACCGTCACTAACTCCCTGATCATGAACGACAGCATCATCGACTCCGCCCGGGACCTGGACAGCGTGATTGCGTTCGGAAAAACAATACTCCAGTGCAGTCCCGGTTCAGTGGGATAGATGCCCGGGAACATTGTGCCGGAACGATCCTGCCACATCGGAATTCATGTCGGTCATGATTCCAATATCTGTGTGATTGACTCCGGCGGAACCATCCTGTTCGCTGCGGGGGAAGAGCGCTTCAACCGGCAGAAAATGTATGCCGGGTTTCCGAGGATGGCGCTGCAATATGCCGTGGAGCACTGGGACGGATTTGCCACCATGTCGGTGACCCGGATGAATGCCGTCGCCAAGGCCGTTCGAGAATTGGGTTTTTTTCTGAACAGTTTTAAGAAAGGATTGGCCGCACCCCGGTTCGGAATATGGCTGAAAAACGGCGCTCTGAAACTTGTCCGGGGACGGGCGTTCGAACAGGAAAGAGCAGCCGGTTCCGGACTGCCCGATGTCCCCATGCTCAATGTCGAACATCATCACGCCCACGCCGCCAGCGCCCTGTATCCCAGCGGGTTCACTTCCGGGTTCGTCATGACATTGGACGGGGAGGGAGACGGTTATTCGTGCTGCATATACCGTGTCGAAAGCGGCACCCTCCACCGCATCAAAGCGCTCTATCACAATGAAATGACCGTGGGTCGTGATTATGAAAAGGTGACCGCCATGCTGGGATTTCACCCGCTGCGGCATCCGGGGAAAATAACCGGTCTCGCCGCTTTCGGGGAGTTCAACGGCGGATGCGTCGGGAAACTGGAGAAATACCTGAAAGACAGCTGGAAAATCGACCGTTACCGGGTTCTATCGACCGCTCATGCATATCAGGTCATCTCCCCGGAAGGACGCAGCCGGCTTCTGGAAGACCGGCGGAATTTGTTCGGAGAATTCAAAAGTGCGGACATGGCATATGCCATCCAGTATCTGACTGAACAGAAAGTACTGGATCTCATCCGTAAAACCATCCATCCGATCGAGGGATCGGATATCGCCCTGGCCGGGGGTGTGTTCGCCAATGTGTCCCTGAACAAGAAGGTAAAGGAACTCGGGTTTGGACGGATATTCATCCAGCCGGCCATGACCGATGCCGGGTTGTCACTGGGATCAGTGTTGTACAGCCGCCCGGAAACACACAGCATGACCCCGTTCAGCCGGGTGTATTTCGGCCCCTCATACTCCGCCGACAACATCCGGGCAGACCTGGATCGTAGCGGTATGAAATACGAGATCCCGGGTAATCTCCCTGAAAAAGCCGCGGAAATGCTGGCCGACGGGAACGTGGTGGCCCGGTTTGACGGACCCATGGAATTCGGGCCGCGGGCTTTGGGTAACCGCTCGATTCTGTACCGGGCGGATGATCCGACAGTGAACGACTGGCTGAATAAAAAACTGCGCCGAACCGAATTCATGCCCTTCGCTCCCGTAACCCTGTACCGGTTCGCAGGTGAATATTACCGGAATCTGGATGGCGCTGAAAATCCCGCACGGTTCATGACCATCACATTCGACTGTACCGAAAAAATGAAACGGGAATCACCGGCGGTAGTTCATGTCGACGGCACCGCCCGACCCCAGTTGATCGACTTGGATGACAATCCGGGCTATGTCGCCATCCTGGAAGAATACTACCGGATGACCGGTGTTCCCACTCTGATCAATACCAGCTTCAATATGCACGAAGAACCCATCGTCATGACCCCGGACGACGCCATTCGCGCTTTCCGGGCCGGCGGGCTGGATGCCTTGCTGATCGGCCCTTTTCTGGTCCGAAACACATGACCGCCGGACCGACCCGTCAGATCACCAGCCGATCAGAAGCAGTTCATGCCAGTCGGCAATCAATGCCCGGCGCGGGAAATCCGGGATAAAGGCGGCTTCGTAAGCTTTCCCGGGCGTGTCGATCTGGCCGATCAGAACCGGATTGAAGGGCACCGCGATATCAAACAACCTGACCCCATATAGGTAATTCGACACCAGAAGCAGATCACCCGAAACTTGTACACCCTTGCACACATCCAGTGAATAATAGGATACCGCTCGGGGACAATCCGGCTGATCGAGACTGTAAACGAGCAGGCCGGTATTGAAATCGGCCAGGTAAAGCGTCGAACCCTTTACGGCGATTCCCTCGGGGGCGACACAGGTCGTGTCGATCCCGGCAATCCGGAGATGTCCGGGATCCCGTATATCAACACTGGCCAGCCCTCCATTGACACAGCACGCATAGGCATAATCACCGGAAATGGCTACATCGATCGTCCAGCCTGGCAGATCGGCCGTCGATAACAGGACCGGAGCGGCCGGATCGGAAACATCGACGGCATGCAGACCGCTGAACCAGTCCGCGACAAATGCATGGCCTCCACCCAGACAAACTCCCGTCGCCTGACCCGGTGTCGGCAGATGGGCAAAGAGCCGCGGATGAACCGGATCCGCAATGTCGATCAGGGACAGTCCGCTGGCATCCGCCACTGCAGCCAGATCGTTTTGGATGTCGATCCCGAACGGATATGCCAGATCCGTAAAGACTGTCACGGGATTCAAGGGGGTCGGGGAATTCAAATCAAGAATCTGGAGTCCGGCGTGCGTGTTGGCTGCGAATCCGTAATGTCCCTTCACCGCCACATCGGCAACCAGCCGCTCCCGCCGGTATCCCGCCGCCACAGCCAGCCCGGAATTGTCCAGCCGGATTTCCTTGACGCCCCAGTCGCCGTCGCAGAAGAAAATCCGGTTATCCCGGACAGCAACACCGCGGCCTTCGTTGGATGCGGGAATGGAATCGATGAGGACGGGTTTGTGAGGATCCGATATATCCACGGCCGTTATGCAGCATTTCCGGGCCAGTATCAATTCACTCCCGGACCAAAATGCCGCCCTCCTGGTTTCACCGTCCAGGGGAAACACCGAACAGATTTCCGGCGGACCACCGTCGCGGTCGGCAAGGATCCATAATCCCACATCCCGGTCGATGAGGAAATGAAATCCATCCCGGCGCTCACACCATTCAATCCGCTCGGGACCGATGAAAGTCCATTCCGGCAACGGTCGGCGGAGATCGGAGATATCATAGGCAAAATATCCCCCTCCGATGGTGCCGATATAAAGATGCGTTTCGAAAACACATGCTGAAACGGCCCTTGCCGGCAGCGGCAGATGAGAGAGAGTCCCGGCTGTATTGGAGTGCTGAATGGATACAATGGTTACACCGGACCTGTGCCGGCAGATAACCGCAAAGTCCCCGCCGGATACAATATATCGGGCATTGTCCAGTTCCGGCCACCGCTCGATCGTCCGATGCGTTTCGCCATCCAGGATCACGATACCGGCATATCCGTCGGCAATCCAGATATCCCCGCCCGCAACCGCGAGACTCCAGGCATGACCTTCCGTGGGCACACTTCCGGACAATATCAGATTTCCGGCCGGATCGGTTCGGAAAAAATCCACACCCTTCAGACAGGCTGCAGCCCATTCACCGTCCGGAACAGGCACCGGGTCGAAATAGCGTCCAGAAAACAGGTCCATCGCTTCAATGATGGGGTTTAAACGGAGGTCTTGCAGCCGGATCTCCCGCAGTTTGCCGGCAAGATCCGGCGGGGCCAGCAACCCATGAGGACCCGGATCGATTTCGCTGTCTGGGCTCTTCAAAATGCCATCCACCGGCCGGGGTGGTTCCCAGGCGGGATTCTCCGGAGAAGAACAGCCTGAGCCCAGAACGAGCAGGAGAGCGGTCAGCAGGGGAACGATCACGAAGATCTTTCCCGCCAGTTCCGGAATTGCCTGAGAACCCGCCAGACGGCTTCGGTCAGTGCATCGGGATCGATCCGGTCGATGCAGATCGGTTCCGGGCAGTAGGATTTCCAGCAGGGTCGGCAGGGAACATCCGCCAGAACCTTTTCACCCCGGTCATACAGATCGATCTCGACATCACAGCTGATCGTGAAATAGGTCACAACGGGCACCTTGCAGGCAATGGCGGCATGCAGACCGAATGTGTCTCCCGTCAAACATACATCGCAGGCGGTGATATAGTGCAATCCCCTCCGGATACCCTCGGTCGTGGGCGTCTGGATGATCCGGCTGTCGTCGATGATATTGGCGAGATTCCGGTTCAGATCCGTCTCCGTCTTCCCACCCAGAAGCAGAATGCGCAGGTTGTCCGATTCCGGATGGTCCAGCAATTGCGATATGACGGTGACCGTGTGATCGAACGGCAGTTTTTTGTAGGGGAACTTGCCGGAACAGCCGGTGTTGATTCCCAGAACCATGAGAGATTCAGTCAGTCCCAGATCCCGGCGATACTGGCAGATATGGTCCAGCTCCCCGGGAGTGAATTTCAACACGTAATCCGCCCTGTCGTAGGCGAATCCCATCCCTTCGGCCAGAATCTGCTGGCCGGTCCGGAGATTGCGCTTGAATTTCAGGTCATCGTCGAGACCCAGCCGGTACGCATATTCAAATTCCGGATTGAAGTAGGTTATGTTGCCGTGGGGTCCCAGGCTGAATCCCCGCTTTCGGAGAGCCGGAGTGCTCATGGCCAGAGCCGTCGATTTCCGGTCCCGGTCACAGGAAAGCACCAGGTCGAAGTCCATGAACCTCAGAAACGAGACGGCGTCGGTCGAATAGGGAATGATCTCGTCGATATAAGGATTGTTCTCCAGCAGGGGAACGGCACCCGGCGACGTGATCCATCGGATGGTGCTGACCGGATGTGTTTTTTTGATCACGGGAAGCAGGGCGGTGGTCATCAGGACATCACCCAGGGCGTCCATGTTGATGATCAGGATGCGGTACCCCTGAGTGCGATATTCCCGGCAGTCGTCACATGTCCATCCGGGACGGCACGGTTTGTATCCATTGAAATCCCTGCAGTCAAATCGATAATCCACGGTGAACCTCCCCCGGAAATAAACCCTGTGAACCGTTATCCTATCTTGAATCAAACGGTTTTTCCAGTGTCCTTCCGGAGCGAACAGTTTGGTATGTCCGGTTCCGGGCAGCATACTTGGAACGATTTTTGCTCTATTCTACACAGGCGATTGTGCCTTGAAACCCCATGGGAGGCGAAAATGAACAGGATGAGTCGATGGGTGATGATTATTGCAGTAACCGTATTCATAATCGGAACCGGGAATCCCGTTCCGGCAGCTTCGATCGATGACAGTATCCGGGATTTGAATCGAGCGCTTGAAATCGTCGATCCGTATGTATTGGATCGTATTGAACAGCAGGGAGTATCCGATTTTTTTGTGGTGCTCAGAGAACAGGCTGATGTTTCCCCAGCGAAGCGGATCGGGAACAAAACCGATAAGGGCCGGTTTGTGTTCAATATATTGCAGGAGGTTGCCAGACGCTCGCAACAAGCTCTCCTGAAGGAACTGGATGCCGCCGGTGTTGATTACCGCCCGTTTTACATCCAGAACATGGTGCTGATCCGGAACGGGAACATGAATTTGCTGGTCGATATGACCACTCGCCCGGATGTGGCCGGAATCCGGAGCAATCGACCGTATGAATTTGAAAATTTCCAGCCCGAGGCCTATCCAGCGGATACACCCAGAACGGTCGAATGGAACCTGTCGCATGTTCATTTTCCGGAGATCTGGGCGGAGGGTTTTACCGGTCAGGGGATGGTGGTAGCGAACCTGGATACCGGCGTGGACTGGGACCATCCCGCCCTGAAAGAACATTACCGGGGTTGGAACGGCACCACCGCCGACCATGACTACAACTGGCATGCCTGCAGCACCAGCGGGACTTGTCCGGACGCTTCCGTGCCGTGTGACGACGGCCAGCACGGCACCCATACCATGGGAACGATGGTGGGTGACGACGGCGGTGGAAACCAGATCGGCGGAGCTCCCGGAGCCAAATGGATCGCCTGCGGTCATCTGGAGGATGAAGCCGGATTCCACGAATGTTTCGAATGGTTCCTGGCGCCTTACCGGCATGGGGAGAGCCCGGCTCAGGGTCTCCCGGAAATGGCTCCTCACGTGGTGAACAATTCCTGGGGCTGGCCCTACGGGGGCGGCGATTACCAGTATGCACCCGATATCGATGCGCTTCAGGCTGCCGGTGTGTTCATGGAGTTTTCCGCGGGCAATGAAGGCGACAGCTGCGAGAGCCTTAGGAGCCCCGGTGATTATGCCCAGGTGCTGACAACGGGCGCATCGGACGCCCAGGACCGGATCGTTAGCACATCCTGGACATACTGGGGATCCAGCCGGGGACCGGCTGATCCCAATATCCCGGGAGCGCCTGATTTTATCAAACCGGAGATCTGTGCACCCGGTTATGACATCCGTTCATCCATTCCCGGCACCGGTTACGAAGGCGGCTGGGGCGGAACCTCCATGGCCGGACCCCACACTTGCGCAGCCGTGGCCCTGCTCTGGTCCGCCGCCCCGGACCTGGTCGGGGATATCGTCACAACCCGGGAACTTATTCTGAATAACGCATTCACCGAGCCGGGAGGTGCCGGATACTGGAATCAGACCTGCAACGGGATCAACGCCGCTACCACCATTCCCAACCATGTCTGGGGATGGGGCCTGCTGGATGCCTACGCCTGCTTCGAAAACCTCGGCGGAGTTTATACCGACAAGGACGTATATATGCTGACCGATGTCGTGGGCCTGACCGTGCGCGACGGTGCGGCGTCCGGATCCGTGTCAGTCGAAATACACTCCGGCACCGAACCGACACCCGAGAATGTCGTTCTTTCCGAAGTATCCGCCGGGTTGTTCGAAGGATTCATCCCCTGCGCTCCAATACCGGCTGTCCATGGTGACGGGAACCTTTCTGTCGCACACGGCGATACCATCACCGCTTATTACGCAGCGCTGGATAAGACCGATACCGCAATGGCCGACGGCCTGCCACCGGTAATCTCCAACGTGACCATCGACGATATCGGCGATACCTGGGTGACCGTTTCCTGGTCAACCGATGAACCCGCAACCAGTTACGTCCATTACGGCCAGGGCGTTCCGGACCAGACTTTCGGTTTCGACCAGCTCGACACGGCCCATACGGTGACCGTCACGGGTTTGAGTGAATGCATCTTTTACGTGTTCGATGTCGAGAGCGCCGATGAAGCCGGCAATACAACCGTGGATGACAATGGCGGACTGCACTTTTCTTTCGAAACCTACGACCGTGTCATCTATCTCGACGAACCACTCGACTCGAATCCGGGCTGGTCCATTTCGGGCGGACAGTGGGCGTTCGGACACCCGACCGGAGGCGGCGGGGAACACGGATACCCGGATCCGACCGGCGGATATACCGGATCCAATGTCTACGGATATAACCTGAACGGCGACTACACCAATAATATGCCGGCATACAACCTGACAACCACCGCGATCGACTGTTCGGATGCCGAGGGAGTGATGTTTTCGTTCTGGCGGTGGCTGGGCGTGGAACGCAGTTACTACGATCACGCCGCTGTCCAGATTTCGACCAACGGATCAACCTGGACGACAATCTGGTCGAATCCGGATGAGGAATTGGCGGACGATGAATGGGTATTCCAGGAATTCGACGTTTCGGCTTACGCCGATCACCAGAGTACTGTTTATTTCCGTTGGGTGATGGGGGATACCGACGTCGGATGGACCTATTGCGGATGGAACATCGACGACATCATGATCTCATCACTGCAACCATGCAATATGCCGACTCCGACACCGGCTCCTCCAACCCATACTCCCGTCCCGCCCACTTCAACACCGGTTCTGCCGACCCATACACCCGCTCCGCCTACCAGTACGCCCGTCCAACCCACCGATACACCCGTCCAACCCACCGATACGCCCAATCCAGCCACGGCAACACCGGTTCCACCCACTGCAACGGTCCCAACCGGCGTTCCCACCAATACACCGCTGCCGCCCACCAATACGCAGTTCCCTGCGACCAACACACCCATTCCGACTTTTACATCCGCTCCCCCCACCAATACTCCGGTTTCTCCCACCGACACCCCGTTCCCTCCAACCAGCACCCCGGTTCCCCCCACCGATACGCCCGTCGAACCAACTCAAACTCCGGCAATTCCACCTCGCGGAATGCTGCTTGTTCTGGACGACACCGAACTGACCGAAGGTGATCTGTTCAATCTCCACTACCGGATATACAACCCGGATCAGGAATCGTTCATATGTGATACGTACATTCTTCTGGGTGTTTACGGATCCTACTGGTGCTGGCCGTCCTGGAGAGATGTCTACTCCGGACTCGACAAGGTCACCAACACGATACCGCCGGCCAGTATCTTCCAGGAAACGGCTTTGGAATTTGTATGGCCCGGCGGCGCTGGACAGGCCGGCGGATTGGAATTCATCGGGGCGATATTCCTTCCGGACACCTGGACTCTGGTGGGTGGTCTGCAGCTTATCGAGTGGGGATATTACTAGATCAGACCTGATACAGGTTGAGCAGGAGATTTGAACTGTGGAGCCAGCGGATCAGTTCCAGCAATAGATATATCCCCAGGAAACTCATGGTGCTGATCAGCATCAGCCGCACCCGGCGCGGCTCCACCTCGATCGCTGAAGGTTCGTGATAATTCCGCAGTGACGGAATGAACCGGGGCACCTGCGCCCTGTAACGGTTATATTCCTCGCCATGAATGGCCAGCATTTTCCGTTCCTCATACAGGATGACCATGGGGTAATATCCGATAAAAAATCCTACGATCAACCCGAGGGCCAGTATGTTCATCGAGGTGATACCCAGCCCCAGAGCTCCCAGGAAACTGAAGAAATAAAGCGGGTGACGCGTGAGGGAATACGGGCCTGCGGTGATGAGGTTTTTCGATTTCTGACCGCTGATGTAAACCAATGCCCAGATCCGGCCGGCAATACAGATTCCGATCAGCATCAGACTGGTCGTCCTCAGGATCAGATCCATGACCGGAGTTATATGCCAGGGATTATAAGTGAACAGCAGAACGCTGATCAGCATGATGACACCAGTCCGGGTGATGGGCACGCGGTGTCCCGCGGCAAACCGGATGATCCCGCCGGCTCCGCCGTTCTGATCCGTTGATTTGTCCGGAACTTCCGACGTCATGTCGTCCTTGATGTGAAAAAGGTTTCGGCCGGTCCAACTCAGACAGGCGCTGATTATCGTTCGTTTGAACAACGGTTGTCAATCCGGGTTCGGATGGCTCGTTCGAGCGTTCCGGGAAAAAACAGATCCGGTCCTGATCATCCATCCACGGGATGGATAAACTCGAAAAAGGCCGCTATAATTTGAACTGAAGATGAAACATATTCGAAACAATTTCGGCTGCATTCTGTTTCCGGTATTGCTCTTCTCATTGACCTGGGCGGTTCGTTCAGCCGCCGTGGATTGCCCGCCTGTTGAATTCTTTGAAGGGCGTTATGAAGCAGTGGGCAGAAAACCGGATTCAGGAGATTTATACACCGAATCCGTGACTGTGAAAGTCAAAGAAGGCAATTTAATCATGACGCGTTGTGCGGACGGGGAAACACGGATCTGGACCGGACGGTTCGAAACGGCCAGCCCGGATCGGATGACAGTATTACGTTTCCGCAGCAGCCCGGATGGAACTCCGATGGAAATTACTTATACCTGGAACGTCGATCCGGATAACCGCCCCAGGCTGACAGGATATGTTTACCGGAAGGATGGTAAAACAAGGATCCCGGGAATGGATACTCTGTTCAGCAAGCACGGCAAAACGAGGGGAACACCTTGAGACAGTTCATCCGGATGGCTCTCTTGATTTCACTCACGATCCCGGTCCTGACAGGATGCGATGATGACGATGTCACCGGACCGGATCCAACCCCGACTCCCGCACCCACCGCAGCACCCGCAACCCCGACCGCAACTCCCCCGCCGACCACCCCGCCGCAGCCGACAGCGACGCCTCCCGTTTATTCTTCAAGCTACGAGGGAATCACTTTGAATAACGACACCGGCCAGGTCGGCACAATCCGGTTCACATCAAAATCGAACGGCCAGGTGTCGGGCGCAGTAATCGTTGGTGTCGAATGTTACAATTCGGCCGAAGGTCGGAACGAATATCGCGATGTCCCCGAATCGTTCGAAGCCGTATCCGATTCCGGCGGCTACTTCACATACCGGTTTGAAGATGCACCACCCGCGCCATATTATGAGCTTCTGGAGTTGAGCGGTTCAATTCTGGGTGTGCATGCCAGCGGTATCTGGTATTACCGGTTCCGGGCCGGAGGGCAGATTTACTACACATCCTGTCAATCCTCGGGAACCTGGGAGGCGGACCGCCTGTGCGTTCAGATCGACTCAAGCAAATCTGCCGCTCAGGGCGGGATGCCGTTCGGCAGCCAGCCGGACGATCCGGCTGCCCAGGTCGCCATAGGAATACCCGGCCAGATCGGCGGCGCAGGCCAGGCTGGCGTCCGCACTGATGTCCGCGTTCGGGTTGACATCCAGTATATAGAAAACGCCGTCCCGGATCCTCAGATCAATCCGGCCGTAATCGCGGCATCCGATTGCAGCGTACGCCGCCTTGCACACGCGCCCCATGGATTCGTATTCAACAGGATCCAGCGGAGCCGGCAGCAGGGTGCGGATTCCCTCATAATGCCTTGACCCGGGAAGGAATTTGGCTTCATAGGTGCACAGACGGTCCTGAACACCGGTGAATAGCGAAAAATCCATTTCAGCCGGTGGCAGCATTTCGATGTGGCCGTTTCCCCACAATGATACATGCAGTTCACGGCCGTCAATGAAATCCTCAACCAGCGCAGGTTGATCGTATGTTTTCAGAACGAAGTCAATCCGGATTGACAGTTCGCCCGGGGTCATGACCACCGATTCGGAAGTGATCCCGATGCTGCAGTGCTCGTTGACCGGTTTGACGATGGCGGGGAAACGGTTCCAATCGCCGGGTTCCGGCAGTTCGTAAATGCGCCATTCGGGTGTGGGAATATCAGCGCCGTCCAAAATCTTCTTGACTTCGCGTTTATCGGAAGCCAGTCGCAACGCTTCCGAACCGGCTCCCGTGAAAACGAAACCCAGCTCCTCCAGACAACCCGCGACGAGCTGCTCGCTGTGCAAAATCCCCGGCAGACTTTCGCACCAGTTGAATACGATATGTTTCGCCGGATCGAACCGGGACAGGGAATCTGCGATATTCCCGTTCCGTACCGGGATGGATATGGTTGGATGACCGGCACCGGAAAGCGCGGTTTCAAGATCCGAAGCCAGGGACATGATTTCGCTCTGTTCCTGGAGGGTCCAGGTGGGATCGATATTGTAGATCAGCAGAACGGGAACGTCACGTGACCGGATGGCTAGGGACATCCCGGTATCCCGGGACCGCTGCCGGGATACGCCATGCAGTCCAGCGGAGATATGAAACAGTTTACTGCTTCCCTCATCCTGCAAAAAAAATAACAGTCCGACATCCGCTTGGCAAGTATTTTTTTGCGATCCGTTTTCCCTTAGCGCGCAAGGATCATGAATCGGGTCAAACAAGTTTGAAAAGTCTCACCAAAAAGTTCGCCACAAAACCGATGATCGGCGGAAAAATCAGGACACTGGCCAGACGGATCGCGGTGAACTGCCAGCCCAGAATCCCGATTTCCATGGGCAGTCGCGCCACCGCCCACAGCGACCAGCTGCTCAAAAACGCAACCATGGTGCCGATCCCGGCTCCGGTATTGAGTAATCCTGCTACGATCGGCAGGCTGACATAGGGGCCGCCCGGCGTCAAACCGCCTGCCAGCGTCCCCAGAAATATCCCACGAAATCCGGACTCTTCGCCAACCCACCTGGACAGCTGCTCCCTCGGGATCAATTCCTGAACCAGCCCGGCTACGATGAACGCGAATACAAGCAGGGGAAGTATCTCATACAGCATCACTCCAGCGGATTTAACGCCGGAGATGTGTTTGCCTCCACCCTGCATGAACGCAAAAATAAACAGACATACGGCAAGAATGACCATTATAAGTGTCGGCCAAAGCATTTTCGTTTTCCTTTTCATTCGGATTATTCGGATTCGATCCGTTCGATTTCATTCACGGCGTACCGGATGAGTCCTTCCGCTAACTGACCGTGAAACCGGAAGGTCAGACCGGCTGCGCGGTACAGCTCCGGGATGGATCGTGAATACCCCAGTTTCATGGCATCCAGCCACCGCTTTACCGCAGGTTGGCCTTCTTCCCGGGCCCTTTTGAACACCTGCAGCGCCGCGATCTGGGCAATCCCGTATTCAATATAGTAAAATGGAACGATGAATAGATGCGGAATAGACTGCCAGGCAATTTCAAGCGAATCCTCGTATCCCGTGCTGTCCGCTCCGGAAGGGAAGCGGCGCAATAGTTCCATCCACCTGTCATGTCTCTGCCGCGGTGAATGCCCGGGATTCTCGTAGATCCAATGCTGGAACGCATCGTTCCGGGCGGTGGAAACCAGGGAGAACAAAAGTTCCTCCCATTTCTCGATTTTACATCGTCTCCGGGTTTCAGGATCTTCGTACAGGATGTCCAGATGGTCGAGACCCAGTAATTCCATCGATTGTGATGCGCATTCGCCCCATTCCTGCGGTGTATTGCGGTAGGCGTGTACCGGGTTGTGAGCGCAGGAGCGTGTCTCGATCGCATGCCCGCTCTCATGAAGCAACACCATGAAATCATAGTGCGTGCCGGTCGCATTCATGAATATGAACGAAACACCGGTTTCCGACATCGGCATGTTGAAACCCACCGGCATCTTGTTCGCACGGGTCGCCAGATCGAGATTGCCGTACCGATCCAGAAGGCGCAGATGGTCACCCAGCCGGACATGAATTCGATCCAGGACGGCAGCGGTGGTTTCGATCAGTTCCCCGGTGGTTTTGAACGGCCGGAGCGGCTGGTTGCCCTCCGGATCGACGTTCATGTCCCAGGGCCGGAGTTTTTCGATTCCAAGCTTCTGTCTGCGCCGCTCAATCCTGTCCAGCCAGACGGGAGTGACATGTTTCTCGATCGTTTCGTGGAACCGGATGCAGTCTTCCGGTGCGTAGTCGAAACGGCTGTACTGAAGATGTCTGAAATCGCGGAAATTGGGATATCCGGCGTTTTCCGCCATCCGGTGGCGCATTTCAACCATCCGGGAATAGATATCGTCGATTCGATCCCGCTCCGCCATCCGACATTTGCGCATCGTATGCCACGCTTTTTCTCTCAGGTCCCGCTCCGTTTCCTTCAGAAACTGGGCGATCTGAGTCATGTTTCGCGTTTTTCCTTCAAACTCCGCAACCATCCCACCCACGATCGAGCTGTATGTTTCACCCAGCTGAGCGTCCTCAATAGCCAGCGGAACATTTGAATCCGTGAACAGACGCTGCTGATTCTTCAGAAGCTTGATGAACTGGCCATATCGATCCAGGTTCAGATCCTTAAGATGGGGATTGTCCAATATCTTCCTTTCCAGATTGTTCGACCGGGGGCCGGCATGGCTGATGATCGTTTCCTGAAACCGCTTGAAACGGTTTCTGGCTGCTTCGTCGGCGGTGTTTATTGAAGTGGCCAGCTGGATCCTGGCATGCTCCTCCTCCAAAGCTCCGTTCAGGCCGCTCATGTCCAGTATGAGTTGTTCCAGATCGGCGGAAGACCGGATTTCCCGGTCGAGAAGATCGTCAAAAAGCGGTTTGACCTGCTTCCAGTCACATAAGTCGATTTTCAACGGAACATAATACCGGTTTTCCAACCGCATCGATTCCGGTTCTGGACTTGTCATGTCTGGATCCTTTCTGTCAGGCGCTATAATGAATTGGATATCGTCTTTTCTGCAGGCAGCCGGCGACGCAAAGCCGACGACGAGAGCTTTCATATCACAGTCAGCGGGATTACTCCAAATCCAGTTCGATATGGTTGACGGGCAGATACCTGCGGTACCAGTTTTCCCGGGATATTCCGGATCAGGAAATTCACGGCGGATTTGATTCCGACCATGAGGACTCGATAGAATAATGCAGGAGAGCTGGAAACCTTCTGATTCTGAAAGGATTGAAGCATGAGTGATAAAGCTATGATCATCGGGTTGCTCGATAAAGCCATCGCCGTCGAGAAAAAAGGAGCGAAGCTGTATTACGAGTTGTCTCAGTCAACCAGAGATCCCCAGGTGAAAAGGCTGTTCCAGCGTCTTTCCGGCGAGGAGATGCAGCATTATGAGTTTGTCAAGCAACTGAAAGCCTATGCGGAGAAAGATGCCCGATGGGAATTTGAAGACCCGGAAATCATGGTGCGAGTTGGGTTGGTTACGGTCGCGGAATTCCCCCAGATCGATCCGTTCCTAGTCCCGGATCTGGCATCACTGGGCGAGGACGCTTCGATTCTGGAAGCCCTGAAATCGTCTTTTGAGGCCGAAAAAAAACAATATACGGCCTACCGGAGACTGTCGGAGGAATTTGAGGAGCAGGAAGCGCGGAACATTCTCGTTCACCTGGCTAATGAAGAACGCAAACACGCGCTCGATCTGGCTGGAGAACACAACCGGCTGATCAGCGGTGGGAAAAAGTAGGAATCATTCCGAGGATTTTCCGATCGTTTCGAAAAGCTCCAGAGCCTGACGCAGGAGATCGCGGACTTCCAGATGCTGCGTGCAGCGTTCCTCGCACAATCCGCAGTCGATACACTGATCGGGTGACACCCATTTCTCCCCGGCGTCCTTTTTCATCCAGCCGTAGAATGCATGGGCGGTTTTGTCCATGCCCATGAAGGTATAATTCAGTGACGTCAACACCGAAGGAATATCGATGTTTTCGGGGCAGGGAAGACAGTACTTGCAGGCAGTGCACAACGCCTGGCCCAGCTCCTGGTACTGAGCCTTGATCAAGACCAGAAATTCCGGATCCGGTCCGGTGATCCGGTCTCCCATGACCGCATTTTCCTCCACATGCTCGATTTTGCCCATTCCGGCCAGGGCCGTCGTGACCTCGGGATGGCTCAAGACGAACCGGAGAGCCGACTGAACGACCGATTCGCCTTCGTGCCGGATCAGAAAACCGAGTTTTTCGGCGGCGGACGGGACCATGCCGCCCCCCAGCGGATTCATGATCGCCACACCCATGCCGTTCTCGTGCGCCGCCAGAATCCCGTCATACCGGTTCGTATAATTGAGAATGTTGTACCCCAGCGTGATACCCTCGAACGCACGGCTGTCGCACATCCGCCGGATTTCCGCTCCGTTGGCGTGGGTCGAAAACACGATGTGTTCGACGAGACCCTCAGCTCTGGCTTTCACCGCTCCCTCATAAGGCCCGTCCGGAGCCATCACCCGCTCGAAATGCTCCCAGTCCATGATGCACCACATGTGAAAAAAATGGATCCGGTCGATGTTCATCCGAGCCAGGGCCTGATCGATTCTCTTGCGGACATCATCGGCTTTGGGTTGGGAATAGATCGAGCTCTTGGTGGATACATACACGGCATCTTTCAACGTTTTGAACGCCTGCCCGAATAGCGATTCACTCCGGTCCTGGCAATAACCCGGCGCGGTGTCGAAATAGTTGATGCCCGTCTCGACGGCGCGGTGAATCACACGGACCGCCTCCTCATCATCCTTGCCGAACCGCATCCCGCCGAACCCGATAATGGAAATATCCTTGCCTGTCTGAGCGTATTTCCGATACTGCATGACCGCCCTCCTTCAGAATCATTATATCATTTGAATCCGCCGATTGCCGCTTGGCGACTGATACTGGCCGGAAGAATCATTGTTGTGGAGCCGGATCAGCCGGTAACAGTGCTTCATAAGCTGAATGTCAGGGATAATCCGATCAGGAGCGCCAGCTCACTGAAATGCGATCGCTGATCGGATAAACATAAAACGCCTCCACCATAATCAGACTCTCGATTTCATAAGGATGAACCGGATCGGAACTCTTGGTGTAATATTCCTCCGAGAAGCTTAAAGCCAGGGGAATATTGCTGAATCTCAGATCGAGACATATCTGGCCGCCACCCAGTTTTCCGTCGGAAGCGCGATCGTCAAGATAACCACCCTGTCCCATCCGTATGCCCAGATCGACGGCGCGCAAACCGGATGCCGCAATGATCGTTATCGAGAGCAAATATAATCGGTTCACCCGCCGTGATACACCCGAAAGCCTGCCGGTAAATTCAATTGTCCGTCGTTAAAACGGCCAGACCGGCGAACTCGATCCGGCCGTCATCCTGTTTGATTCCCAGAGTCGTACCCCCGGGAAGGAACGGGGACATTAAGACTTCTCCCGGCGGATTGCCCGGTCCGTTCATCCGGTCACCATCAGGACCATCCATCCGCTCCATATCACACGGATCGGTTTCATGTCCGTCCGCTTTCATTGTCAAAACCATATTCACATCGGCGGTATATTTCAAATACATTCACCGCTTTCCTGGAAGAAACATCGGATTCACAATTTCGTGATAATCAAACGGTGTCATCCTGCCGAACGACGCTTCAGGATCTTGATTCCGAACAGCTCGTTTTGTAGCGGTTCGTGTCCGGCCAGATATACCGGTTGATAACCCGCCTCGATCCAGTCCATCAGATGCCGGCCGTAATCCGGATCCCGTCCGAAAAATCCCACTCCGAATTCCCGGGTATCCTTGTGCACCAAAGCAATATAATCCGGCGGGTTCAGCCGGAAATCATCCAAAATGGTCGTCTCCCCGTAAGCAAGCATCTCGGTCATCATGAATGTCGTATATTTTGACGGTGAATTCCGTCGCGCCAGAAAATTCAACATTACTCCCTGGGGCAATACAGCCAGTGACTCTCCGGATTCGAGGTTGCCGTCGATCCATCGCAATGCATCACGGACCAGAGGCCCCCTCGGATCCAGGCGGGAGGAATACGTCAGGAACCGGTCCAGATCCTCCCCGACCGGATAGGTTTTCAACCGGTACATCGAATTGGAGATGTGGGTGCAGCGACCGGCGATGATCGCCGCTACGACGAGCGTTACCAGGCGGAATGCCGCAGCCGAGTTCCGGCTTCTCAGCAAATTTCCGGGGAAAAACCACAGAAGATAGATGCATAAAACCAGAGTCGAAGGGAATGCGAGGTAGAAACCGTACTGGGAGAACCTGCAGTTCAGGAGAATCTTTCCTGACAGCGCCAGGGCATAAACAGCCAGGGAAACGGCAAAAACAGACACCGCGTGATCGTTCCGTTCGGACTTGTACAAATTCCTGACCATCGAAACCGGAATCAGCACCATGAACAGCGGAAACGATCTGGCCGCATCGGACAAATCGGCCGTGACCGCCAGAAAAAGCAGATAAGCTGACGGAACCGAAGGGATGACAACCCGCAAAAACCGGTTGCGCCTGATGTCAAGCCGGTCGGCAACAAGAAACGCCAGAACCGCGACAATCGGCACAGCGGCCGATTCCAACATCTTGAGGATATTGCCGGAGATATCATCCAGACCCATTCCCGCCCGGAAAAAACGGTTGTCGGCCACGTCGGTGAAAAACAGCATTTTCCAAGCGCTTCCGATCGCCCGGAATGCTTCCGGCAGCTGCATGAACCGCCAAAACCACAGAAGAAAACCAGCGAGCGGAATCACGATCCCCACAGTAAACATCAGCAACCGCTGGAACGAAAATCGATCTCCACCGCCTGAATTCCGTCGCGCAAAACCCAAATAACAGATTGAATATGCGACGGCGGCAAACCCGATTTCGGTGCGGGTCAGTAATATGCATCCCAGCACTGCTCCGGCTGCCGGAACAAGTAATTTGTTTTGTGAAGCACCGGATTTCCACAACAGGATCATCAGAACCGCAGAGAGAAAAATGCCGTGAGTCGCTTCATGCGAATACGGACTCACGAAATTGTAGTTGCCGATCCCGACATACTGCCCGAAGGCGAATACCAGGATGAAAAAGGTACAACCGGCAAATGATGTCAATGGATCGAACAGCCTGGCGAACGATATCGACAGGACCATGATCAGCAGTCCCAGCAGGATCAGGTTAGCCCAGGCGAGCGTGTCGAAGGAAACACCAAACACCGAAAACAGGACTGCGTTGAAATACTGGGACAGAGGACCGTTCAGGTGCGCGATGTCCAGATAGAGGATCCTGCCGGAGGCAAGCTGCCAGGGAACATAGAGTTCATGACCGAAATCGACCAGAATATCCGGCCATTTCCGCCAGCTGATATACGCCATGAAAAAGAACATACCGGCCAGGAAAGCCGGCCCGGTTCGGGTCATCAGGTTCTGAAATCCTTCGGGCAGCCCCAGACGGTCTGGATCCTGTTTCGGCATTACAACTTAAAATTATATCACGATTTTCCTGCCACAGCACAAGACTGCGATCGAAATTTCGGGTCATCGATTCAGGAATTGAATTCGTGCAGATCCAATCAATTCTATTCAGACACTTTCGCCCCGGCACCGCTTCCATCCGGCTTCAAAAAATAGTATGATGATCCGTGAAAATCATGGACCGCTGGTTCATCGCGGCAAGGATCGTTCCGATTGCACTTGGAATCATCCTGAAATTCGCACCCTGGATGTCCAGCCGGTTCGGCCGGCCGCCGGATGATTTTCGGTTTGAAACCTCACGAAACAGGATTGGTGTTCCCGCGATGTCCATGATCCTGATCGGCGTCCTGGTGCCGCCGAACCTGTTCAAGCGGTAAATTTTGTGCTTGATCCGGAGAGCGCGGAAATCAAAATGGGGAGTCAAATGAATACGATTCAAGATTTTATTACCGGTATTTCATGGAACACCATCATCAAAAGCGGACTTCACATAGTTCTGGTATTGGCGGTTGCATGGATCGTGATGAAGGTGATTCGTAAACTTCTGGAACGGCTGGAAAAACGCTTGATCCATAAAAGCAGGGAGGACAAGGAGCCGCCCACGGAAGCACAGAAACGGATTGAAACGATCATCCGGCTGGTCCGGCAGGCCGCATTCCTGTCCCTGTGGGTGGTGGTCGGACTGGTGATATTGAAGGAATTTGGTGTGGAAATCGGTCCCATCATAGCTGGTGCCGGCATTTTGGGTCTGGCAGTCGGATTCGGTGCTCAGAACCTGGTCCGGGATGTCATATCGGGATTCTTCATCATCCTGGAAAACCAGATCCGGGTCGGTGATGTCGCCGTTATCAACGGAACCGGCGGGCTGGTCGAAAAAATCAATTTCCGCACGACCGTGCTGCGGGATCTGGGCGGAATTGTCCACATCTTTCCAAACGGCACCATCACCACGCTGAGCAACATGACCAATGAATGGTCCGCCTACATCTTCGATATCGGCGTGGCCTACAAGGAAAACACCGACCAGGTCATCGAAGTCATGAAAGAAGTTGGCAGAACCCTGAAGGAGGATCCTGAGTTCGGCAACCTGATGCTGGATGAACCGGAAATCTTCGGCGTCGACAAGTTCGATGATTCCGCCGTCGTCATCAAGGGTCGGATCAAGACCAAACCGATCCGCCAGTGGGTGGTCGGCCGGGAGTACCTGAGGCGGATCAAACTGGCGTTCGATGAGCGGAACATTGAGATTCCGTTCCCGCACCTGTCGCTTTACTTCGGTGAACCCAGCAAACCGCATGGGGTCAAGTCTGCTCTTGACTCTTGATTCCCAGGATTTTTCAGTCGGCTGATTCAATGAATCAGCTCGAGTTTTCAAGAGTCAAGAACAGACTTGACCCCATACATCATCTCTCGGTAAAAGTGATCGTCATTCGGTGTTCGGTATCGCCCCGGAGATACAGGATCTCCGCGGTGTCACCCGGATTGTATTGTTTCAGGATGTTGGAGTAATCCCGGAGATTGGTCACCGGGTGATCTCCTACACCGATAATGATGTCTCCCGATGTCATACCTGCTTTTTCCGCTGCGGATCCTTCCGTCACGTCTGACAACCTCACACCCTTGCCTGAATAGCTGAAATCCGGAACGACACCGGTGGCGGTTTTCCGGGGAGTCCGCCCAGCTGCACCTTTATCCTCCGGGGCCGGTGCGGAGCTGGCGGAAGTCAGCGGCTGGTCCCGTCCCGCAAGATATACAATAGCTTCCCGGGCGAATGCCGCCGTTTTCACCAGTCCGGCGGAATTGATTTTATCCGGAGTATCTCCGGGACGGTGATAATCAGAGTGCGGACCGGTGAAAATCTGGACCGCCGGGATACCCTTCCGGATAAAGCTCACCTGATCGCTGGCATCCAGTTCTTCCGTGACCATCACCGGATCCACTCCGGTGACGAAACCGGCTCCCATAAAAAGATGCGTCCACTCCCGGGCCGACGAGCCGTTCAGGATCAGCAGCTTGTTTCCGTTCATGCGGCCCACGGAATCCAGGTTGATCGCTCCGATGATCTTGTCGTGTGGAAACCGCTGCATGGCGTCGATATAATGCGCCGATCCCTTCAACCGGTTTTCCTCCCCGGTAAATGCAGCGAACACAACGGTTCTGTCCGGTTTGAATGACGCGTTCAGAACACGAGCCAGATCCAGCATCGCGGCCACGCCGCTCGCATTATCGTCAGCGCCCGGATGTATTTTCCCCTCGTTTCCGACATGCACATCCGGCCATCCCAGACCCAGATGATCGTAATGAGCACAGACAACAACCGACTCCGCTTCCCATTCCGGCCTGTTTCCGGGAATAAACCCGATCACATTCCGCAGAGTTGCCGGTTTTTCACCGCCTGTTTCATTCCAGACCTGGAAATAGCCGCCGTCATCTCCTCCGGGCTGCAGGCCAATTTCGGCGAACCGGTTCGCCAGATACTCAGCTGCCTTGTCCAGACCTTCGGACCCGTATCCCCGCCCCTTCAATTCCTCTCCGGCCAGATACCGGATATCTTCCATCATTCGTTTTTCGGAAAATACTGGAGCTGGATAGGCCAGCGCCTTACGAACAGGTAGTTTGGCTGGTCCCGTCACGGGGGTCGTCCCATCGCTGCTTCGAACCGCGGCTTTCATGGGTGAATCCACTGCCGGCCACTGTCCTTTCGCGATGTTGACCGGTTCATCTCCTTCAAACGCCAGATAGCTGTATTTGCCGTAGTGCGGGAGTTTCCGTCCCAGACCGGCCAATGCTGCGGGGCGATCCGTCGACAGCCACACCAAGGCCCGATCCGGATTTTGGGGATTCCGAACCGCGGTCATGAAGCTGTGATCGGCGCGTTCGATGATCGTCCGGCCGAATCGGATGGATTCCAGGTTAAGCGCTACATCATAACCGGCCAATCCCTTCTGTACCTGCCCGATATGCCGGTTGGTATCCCCGAACAGCCATACGACCCTGTCCCCGGGGAGATCGTCAAGTTCATTGTCCAGGCAGATCCGGCACCGATCGGATTCCTGATCCGTCCAGGTTTCGGCCAAATTCCGGTATGCTTCCAGTAACCCGGTGTCCGTCTGAGAGGGGAGAACGATCAGGATATTTTCAGCGCCGAATGCCTGGGACAATGCCGGCGGGATTTCGTTGCGGTGAAGTTTCCGGAATACGTCGAACTCCGGATCGACCTCAACCCATACCGGCCGGGAAGCGTAATTTAGGTTGACAGTAAGTACTTTTCCATTCATTTCCACCATTTCAACAACCGCCTGTCCTCCATCGGCGAAATGGACGGCGAATGGAATTTTCAGACTATAGACATCTCCCGGCTGGACCTGATTCAGGGTTATCGTCAGATGGAATTCCGGACTGGCCGATTCGCAGGAAATGTCTCCAAGGGCCAGCTGAGGCGCGCCGGTACGGGTGATCCACTGGTTGAAGAACCACTCCAGATCCTGCCCGGAGACCTGTTCGAACGATTTTTGCAGATCCGCGTAAGCCGCCCTTCTGAAACGGTTATCCCGGTAAAATTTCCGGAGACCGGCTTTGAAGACTTCGTCTCCCAGATGCAGGCGGAGCATATGGTTGACCATCATGGATTTGCCGTATCCCACCGCTTCGGAGGGCGCATGGTGACGGGAGCGGAATTCCGTCAGCGGGAAATCATTGCCGGTATTGACATAGTCGGTGTATTTCTGGAGAGTGGATCGCCGGTAATCGACCCCCAGATTCTGCTGTTCCTTGATCAAATGGTCCGCCAGATACACTGTCAATCCTTCGCACCAGTTCCCGGTATCGTAATCGACAAATACACTGTTGCCCCACCAGTTGTGCAGAAGTTCATGCGGGTAGGACGAATGCAGAATGAACGGGAACCGGATGATTCTGGGCCCGAGCAGAGTGAAAGAGGGCATTCCATATCCCGTTTCCCAGAAGTTTTCCACCAGAGCGAATTTGGTGTAGGGATATGGGCCGATCAACTCTTCGTACATGTTTAGATACTGAATTGTGGTTTCCAGGTACTTTCCAGCCAGCGCTTCGTCCAGTGTTCTTAAAAATGCATAAACGGTGACCTTGCCGGACTGCCTGCCGGTTTCCGAGAATTGTCCGGCGATGAGATAGATGTCGTCCATGGGTTCTTCACAAAGCCAGCGAACGGTATGTCGGGCGTTTTCGGTTTCATTAACCATCCGGGTTCCCTGGCTCACCGCTTTCCAGGTTTCAGGCAGACTGCAGGTCATGTCGAAGGTGACCAATTTCGTATCGAACCAGGGTACCCAGAAAGATGCGCCGGACAGATAAACGCCTTCTTCGGAAATGATTCCCGGTGTTTGGCGGAAACTGCGGGCATATTCCTCGGCCGTCTCTTCAACCGCATGATGGATCTTCCCACCGTAGTGAACCGTGAAACGGTATTCCCCGCTCAATCCATCCGGAGGTTTCAGGGAATATTGCCGGATCGGAAGATATTCCGGAAGCTGGAATTCCGATTCCTCGAAACCGAAATCGGATGCAGAGGGTTCTCTTGAGGTCAATTCCGGTTCGGTTTGATTACCGGAGATTGAGATTTCAAGATCGCCGTGCAGAAGAAAATGGATTTCAGATTTTACAGCACTCTCCGGGACCGTGATCGTATCCGTTACATCAATGGAATATGTTTCGGGGTCGAGAATAATGATGAGTTCGTGGCGAAGGTATGATCCCGATACATTTGAAATGCAGGATATAAACAGAATGAAGATGATCATGCCGAGTTTTCCCATCTTGACAACCTCCACTGAAAGTCATGGTATCCGCAACTCGAATTCGGATCAACCAACAAAAGGGGTCAAGTCTGCTCTTGACTCTTGCTCTTCTCGATGATAGCATTATTTTATGTCACGGCCATTGCGGATCGAAGCCCGGGATGCCTGGTATCATGTTCTGAATCGTGGCCGGAACCGCGAAGCGGTTTTCCGATCAAAAAACGATCACCCCAAATTCATCCGTCTTCTTCAGGAAACCGCCGAAAGATGGAATCTCCGTGTGGCGGCCTACTGCCTGATGCCCAATCATTACCATCTTCTCGTTCAAACCCCGGAAGCCAATCTGTCCCGGTGCATGCGACACATTGACGGGGTATATACGCAATGGTTTAACCATGTCCATGACCTGGATGGAGCTCTGTTCAGGGGAAGGTATAAATCGATTCTGATCGACGAGGATAATTACCTGCTTCGACTGATCCGGTATATCCACGGGAATCCGGTGAAAGCCGGACTGGTCGAGGAAATCGACCGGTATACCTGGAGCAGTCACACAGGTTATATTTCATCGGATGCCCGATGGGACTGGATTTACAAGGAGTATGTCTTATCCAAATTCTCGAAAGACAAACGGGAACAGATTGAGCGGTACCGGGAGTTCATGGCGGAGGATCAATCGGAGGATGATCTGGGGAAGCTGGAAGAAGGGCGGATGCCGTCGATTCTGGGGAGCCGGAAATTCATCGATACCGTAAAGGAACGGTATTATCTGGTTCCGAAAGATGCGGAGATTCCCCAGTCCAGGGAACTGGCCCCATCTGCCGATCAAATAGAATCTGCTGTCTGCGATTTCTATGGAGTTGATCCCCGGGACCTGATGAAATCGCTCCGGGGTGTTTTCAATGAACCCCGGAACGTGGCGATCTACCTGATGCGCCGATTTCGACCGGATACACTGGCCCGGATCGGTTCCCGGTTCGGCATATCCAGGTACAGTTCGGTGAGCAGTGTATATGACAGAATGAACCGGCAGGTCAGGGAGAATGCCGGTTTGAGGAGGAAGGTGAATAAACTGATTGCGAAAATCAATGAAACCAAGAGCCAAGAGCAGACTTGACCCCATGATTTTCAAGAACAGGGATTTTACGCGGGATTGGGTTCCACAGCCGGATCAGGTTATTGAGCTGGATCTGAGTAAAAACAGGCTCTGCGGAATCGGGCTGAATGATCCTGTTCATTTTCTGGAAAGGCTCGGTCCGGCGGAGGATAAAAAGCGGGTTGCCGGCGGGATGCTCTGTTATTATTCGAAAGGTCTGCAGATTGATTTTAACAAGAACAGGCTGATCGAATCTTTTGTAGTCTATTTCAACGACGAAACCAATCCTGATTACCGGTGTTTTCAGGGAGCTGTCCGGTTCAAGGGAGCCGGATACCGGTCCGAACAGATCGGAACGGAACAGATGTTCAAGGGGTTGTTCGGTGGACCTTACTGGCGGAGTCAGGATGAGGATGAGATCATCTTATTCTATGAATATGGATTGATCGAATGGCAGGTTGAGTTTCGACTTTCCGGTGGAATCAAAGTCATATTGATCACGACACCGCCGCTCCTGGCCGACGAAAGGCAACGGAAAGCGTACGATGTGACCCGGAAATGGCCCCCCGGATTCTGAATCCTCCGTCACGGTTACTCCCCCGAATGGCCCCGCTCCGCGCGATGGATTGACCGAGGGTTATTCCCAGCCGAATTCCACGAAATCCATCGCGCCGAACAGTTCCGTCATTTCCGGATTGGTGAGGGCACCACAGAAACGGATTCCCTGCGCCTCTCCATGGATGTCCGGCCAGGCAAACGGCTCCAGAACTGTGACTTCGGACAGACCCTGTGGAAACGGCAAGGAATAGTAATCCATCCCGTCCCGGAAATAGATCCATTCCGGTGCGAACCAATAGTCGCCATATACATCCAGGAGCACAAACAGCGGATATCCATCCAGAATGCCATCCGTTGCGTTGCAGATCCATGCCCGAAGGTAAAACACATCACCGGCATGGTAGATGGCCAGGGGCAGGTCCAGGGCAACTCCGGTTTCGCTGCAGGGTGATGTCGGGGACGGGAACGGCGTCGAGGTCAGATCCGGGAATGTGGGTGTCGGAGATTGCGAAGGCGGCGGCGTATAAGATGGGATGGGCGTCTGGGTGAAAATGTGGGTTGGCGTGGATGTCTGCATGGATGTGGGTTCAGGTGTGAGTGTGGGAGTCGGCGGGGGAGTGTCCGGAGGGGTCGGCGTCGATGTTGGGGATGCGGGTGTCGCAGTGGACGGCGGGGGTGATCCCGTGATGATGAAGTCGACCGGAGATAGACTGAAAGCGCTTCCGGTATCCGTTGTAACGGTGATTTTCAGCCTGCAGGCGGTGGATGCCGTTTCCGCTGCAACATGCCACTGGAACCTGCCGCTGTTCGGAGCATTAGCGGCCACGCGCTGCCAGGGTCCGGTTTCCCCGTTCAGCGACAACTCGATTTTTACAGTTCCGATCCCGGAGGATTCCGGAACGGTCGAAATCCACCGGATCCATCGGGTTGAGCCGTTCCGTAGCAATTCCATCCCATCGGGGGAGATTACCCTGACACCCAGGTTGTCCGGTGCCTGCCAGGGCGAATAGACTCTCAGCTGATTTCGGGAAAAAGGAAATCCCGATTGAACTGCGGATACGACAATGTCTTCCCGCCCGTCAAAATCGATATCGCCATCCACCCGCAGAGCGGATCCGTCGCCGGGTGACGGCATGGTCCAGGTTGCATCGGCGGTCCAGGTACCGGTTCCGTCCCCCAGATATACCGCCCCCTGCATCGGTTTGTAGGTTATCAGATCCGGGTGACCGTCGCCGTTCAGATCTCCCAGCTGGGTCAGTTCATAGGTGCCGGATTCGGGCAGACCGGAGGATGCATCCTCCCATGCGGGTGTAGACGGATTATATGTGAAACACCGGATACCGATGGATCCCAGAGCGCAGGAAAAATCGTCATGACCATCTCCGTTGATATCGCGGCAGTCGATGCCCCGGATGCTGTCTCCCGGTAAACCGGTTGTAAACAGCTGAAAACCGAAAGCTCCGTTCCCCAGGAAGACATTGCCGCTCGAACGGGTGGATACGATGTCGAGATACCCATCGTTGTTGATATCCCCCGTTTCCAGGGTGGATCCCACACCGCCACTGGTGTTCCACACCATAGTCCAGGTCCCGTCGCCGTTGTTGCGGTAAACACGGACGCCGTTGCTGCCACCGAATGACTGCGACACGATGTCCAGATTGCCGTCGCAATTGAAATCCGCCAGATCCGTCGCAAACATCCCCCACTCCTCGCCGTTCTGCCCCAGCCCGCTTCCCCAATCCGTCCAGACCTGGGCCGTGCCGTTGCCCCGGGCCGCACCCATGAGCCGGCTGCCCATGCCGCTGCCCATGTTGTGATGGATTCCCCATGCCACATCGGAAAATCCATCCCCGTCCAGATCGCCGATACCGCAGCCGCCGTACCCGAAATCTCCGTACTGGTAAACGGTCCATACGGTATTCCGGCTGCCGGTCCACGTCATGATTCCATGCTGGTCCGAATTGACGTACGGCGATCCGTGATCACCGACCGATACGATATCCGGATATCCATCGCCGTTCACATCGGCAACTTCAAACTCCGTGTTTCCCTCCTCCTTGGACGGAAGCTCCAGACCCTGGGACCGGGAGACCAGTGTGACCGCTGCAGCACCATTCCACCCCAGCACCGCTAAACAAATCATGCATATCCAAATGTTCTTCTCCACAAGTTGACTCCTCACGCCAGTCTGTCGCTCTATAATGATTCGCTCCACCCAAATTCCCAGGTATCCATCTCCCCAAATAATCGGGTTATCCCCGGATCGGTCATGGCCGCATACCAGATAATGCCGGACGCCGACCCGGGGTGCATCCTTCCAGGCAAGCGGTACCGGTTTCAACCGATTGAACGATCACCGCCCGGTTCCGTTCAGTCTCCGATCCGCCGCACCGGATTTCACATTGAGCAGGCCTTTTTTCCGACCGTACAGTGATCGCCTTGCCGAGGAAATCGAGATCCCGGTTGCCGGGACCCGGATCACCGCTTCATTCAGGGGCATGGCGAACGCTGGAACGGCCGGGAGACATAGAATTTGAAACCGCATTATGGCATCCGGTTTGATTTCATGGCATGAAAACCGAACCGTGATATTTTCATCTTGATTTCCTTATAGCAGTTTGGTCGGGAAAAGAGCAATCCGGCGACATGAAGATCTTTCATGCACAGAATGGCACTAAGAATATGGGGATGTTATTTCCGTATTCTTTTGGGAACGCTTTCCGTTGTTAACTCAAGGATTTTCAAAGATATTTTCCGCATTTGTTTGATCGTATCTTCCAGTTTTTTCACAGATTCCATCAGGACACACTTTCGGACATACAGGTTCGTTCAGATTGCCTGCTCTACGGAAATAGTCCCATATAGGGGGAGCAGACCATCCGGGTCGAACGCTTGAATCAATCCGACCCTATCCGTATAATAATTCACGGGGTGGAGATCTGGAAATATGGCGGCGCACAGATGGTGTTCACAGATAATCCGAGCAGGAGTGATCCCGGTCGTTTTTTTGTATCATTTGTGCAGCAATGCTTCTTTAGGCCCGGTGTGCGATGGCGCATCTCGATCGGTCGACTGTGAAAATGCCCAGACACTCGGAGAACTCATCAATTGCATCCGGACATACATTCCCAAGCTTGATACAGACATATATATTGAACCGGATCCGTTAGTGTTCGGAAGTTGGATCCAGGTGATCGGGCAGATGCTATCTGGTGAATGCAGTGAGATTCAGATACCGCCTGAATTTGAAGCGTTTTATGAGATCCTGTCATTCACGGATAGCGAGAATGGCCGGACATATTGTGTGCTGATGGAAACAGGCGACGTGAACGGGGATAACCTGGTGGATTATGGCTGGGGCACATACATTGTGAATCCGGATTACGATTACGACCTGATCATTCAGGTTCCGCATCCCTGGGACGATCTCGATACCGAGCAGGAAGGGATTCAAGTATTCAGGGAAACCGGAGCGCGGGTGTTCGCGATGGCCGGGACCTCACGCGGTGCAAGCACCTTGTTTAGCGGCTGTCAGCCGGAATACCGTCTGTCGGATGTTTGTCACAACCTTGATATTATTTTTCAGGTATCCTTTATGCAGATAATGGATTTCTATCAGAATACAGGTTCCGACTATGTGGTGATTCAGTTTCACGGCATGTCGGATCTGATCTGTCCCGATGTGGACGTATTCATGACGCATGGTGTTGCGACGCCGCCGATTTTGACCGATCCGGTGTACAATTTAAAACTGTCGATGGAAGCACGGCACCCGGATTGGACTATCCGTGTGCCAGGTGAATCGCCTCCGTGTGATGTGTTCGGTTCGAAGAATATCCAGGCCCGGACATGCAACGGTGTTCCTCACGAACTGGCCTGTTCAACGTATGCGTCATCTTACACCGGCAGGTTTATCCACATCGAGCAGAAAGCGATGATGCGTGAACCGGAAGACTGGATCGAGGCCATCCTTGAATGGATGTCATTGCAGCCCCCGACAGCTACTCCCACCGGCACACCGACCATGACGCCCACCGTTGGATCAACACAAACCGCGACGAACACGCCAGTTTTGCCCACCGGCACTCCGATACCGCCGACAAACACGCCGGAGGACACACCAAAACCGCCGACAAACACGCCGGCAGAACCCTCGTCTACTCCCGCCCAAACCCCGACGGAATCTCCCACGGCAGATTACCAGGCGACAGGCGTCACCATCGTCATGCCGTCCGATATGTATCACCGCGGTGACCTATGTTATTGTCGTGTTACGGTATGCAACCGGACCGGGAGTGTCATTTCGGATCACCCTCTGTTCGTGATTCTCGATATTTACGGCAGCTTTTTCTTTGCACCGTCTTTCAGCGATTACGATAATTACCTGACTGATTTTTTTGAATTTCCGGAGGGGGAGACTGTTGTGGAGGTCATTCCGGCATTTACCTGGCCGGAGGGGTCCGGAACGGCTTCCGGTATCCTCTGGTATGCGGCCATGACGGATCCTGCGATCACCCGGCTTTTTGGGGAGATGGACACCTGGGAATTCGGCTGGAGCGAATAAGGGGTCAAGTCTGCTCTTGACTCTTGCGAGTGAGGAATTACTCGTCTGCCGCGATTCAAAATATGGTACCAGGCCTCTCTGGCTTCAATCTGCAATGGCCACATTATGAAATATATTTACCCTTAAAACACAGTAAAGTTCAAGCAGACTTAATCCCATTCCCCGCATCCCTCGAAAACAGATTAGATTTCCGTTTCAAGCGGGAGAATGTTCAACATGGTTTCACCCTTTTTCCATTCCTCATCCCAGTGATCTTCCGGAGCTTCGAAGATGAACAACCAAAGTGTTCCTGTGTCGTCATTTGCCGCAAATACATGATGAATGATGGTTGTTTCGGGATGGTCCGGATCTCTGATTCTGAACAGGAATGTCTTGAACGGTCCGTAGTTGCTGGCGGATGATCGGATCACGGTTTTTCTGGATCTGATTTCACTCATGAGTTTCATGGCATAAATGCTGGGAGATGCGCCGGTTTTGCCGTCGATATTTTTCAGAACATTAAGTGTCAGGCCGGTTTTGAAAGTTCCGTTTGCGGAGATATCTTCCTTTGTCACGAAGAAGGCTTCCGTATCAGCCTGGGTTTCATGCTTGAAGTGCCAGCCTTCGGGGACCAGCAGGGCCGATTTACCATCCAGTATTTTTTTCCATTCGAACCCGGTCGGTGATTTCGGTAGGTCCAGGGCGTGGATTTCCGATGCGATGAAAAGCAGAAAAATGGCGGAGAATATACGATTCACAGCAACCCTCCGTTTTGTTAATCGGTGATCAGACATTTGAGAACCCTCTCCGTTTTCCGTCGATTCCGGTATAGTTCGATTCCCAAGTTATGCAGCCGGGATTCCCGGACAGAAAGTGATTTTTCAACGCAGTATCACAACTCATCCGAAGGGGGAACCTTTCTGATCATGATTCCTGCGCATCGTTTATCAACAACGTGAGATACC
>JAFGLW010000004.1 GCA_016927905.1 candidate division CSSED10-310 bacterium
CCTATTGCACTGCATCGACTGTCATTTTGAGCGGATGTGAGAAATCTTTCCCTATTGCACTGCATCGACTGTCATTTTGAGCGGATGCGAGAAATCTTTCCCTATTACACTGCATCGACTGTCATTTTGAGCGGATGCGAGAAATCTTTCCCTATTACACTGCATCGACTGTCATTTCGAGCGGATGCGAGAAATCTTTCCATATCTGAACCCGGTAAGATTTCTCCTCGTTCCGCTATTGACGGAACTCGTCGAAATGACACGGGGGACAGGTACCCGGCAAGATTTCTCGTCGCAGGCTACTCGAAATGACATTTTAACGATCACACATACCGATGAAAACAGATAGCCCTTACATTTTATTTTAATTTCCGTGATTCCCACGATTATGGGAGGTGTAGTTGGTTGGAAATTCTTCAAATGGTTTTGGTGGGGACGTTTGAAGCGCTATGTTGGTGGAACCCGTGAGTACGGGCTAGATACCCACATGGGCCATCCAGAAGTTAAGCGCCTATTGGAAAAGGGGTGGCAGATTCATTCAACAAAAAGTGTCCGGTATCCGTAGATACGGAAAATCTCTTCATCGGGCAAGTTGATCCTGGTGGATATCAAAGCCAGCCATTCCCTGCGGGCGTTCCTAATTATGGGGAAACCTTACTTATAAATGAGTTTTTTTTATCGCAGGCGCAGCGGTCGGCGCCACCCACGGTGTTTTCGATTTGCCCCCGGTATCTTCTAAAAACAACTGAAAAAAACAGGATTGACTAAACATTCGTCAATCGAAGGTCTGACCCCTTTCTCTGAAAACCGGTCCGTCATTACCCTTCTCCGTCCGGGAAATCCATTTTCTTTCATCAGACTGCCTTGGCTGGAAGATTCCCACAGTACCGACCCGGTCACGGAGGGCCGGGTCACAAGAATGTGCTCTTTCAAAGGGAAAATGCCGGCAGAGACGCCTGCCTTCGCATTCTTTGGGTTTCTTAAACGAAGAAGCACAACTCATCGGAGCCGGGGGAACCTTCCCGATCATGCTCTACATAGGCATTTTTCAACTCGGAAAGACACCTGAAAACCCTCCCCCCGAAAGCGGCCGCTTTCGCCCGGGGAGGGTTTGGGTGGGGGAGGCTTTGCGAAAAAATATAGAGACACCTTACATATCTCTGCGTAAGTCAGGACAGGATCGGGTGCCGGGAATGCAATCGGCGAACCAAGCGTAAGCAAGGGTCTGACCTCTTTTTGCAGGAACAACGCTTGACAGAAATCCGGGGTGTGATTACATTATAATTACATGGAGGGTTTTGACATGAAGACTCGGATTGTCAAGATAGGTAATTCACAGGGCATTCGGATCCCGAAACCTATTTTGGACCAAACCGGTTTAAAAGAGGAAGTTGAGATTTCGATCGAGAATGATGCCCTGGTCATCCGTTCTCTCACCAGGGCGCGATCCGGATGGGATCAAATCTTCGCTGAAATGCGGGAGTGCGGAGATGACAACATGCTGGATTCGATGGATGAACTGGATAATGAATTCGATGAGAAAGATTGGGAATGGAAGTAAATCGTTTCGATGTGTTTCTGGTGAATCTTGATCCGACCGTCGGGAGTGAGATACGGAAATCAAGACCATGCGTCATTATCTCACCCGATGAAATGAACCGGAATATCAGAACGGTGATCATCGCACCCATGACGACGAAAGGTCGAAATTATCCGACTCGTGTCAAAATCCGTTTTTCCGGAAAAACCGGGCAGGTTGTGCTTGACCAGATTCGAACCGTCGATAAATCAAGACTGGCAAAACATTTGGGGAGACTCAATCCCGGCCAGTGCGAAACGGTATTGGGAATTTTGCAGGAAATGTTTGCACCATAATGGAGTCGAACCTGCGCGCTCCCGGGGACTGTCCGGGGACACGTTCCGCTTCTCGGGCCGGGTGACTCCCGGCCCTGCGACTTCCGGAACATGTCCCCGCCGGTGACTATGGAGTGGCTGGTGGGTTTACCAGCACCCGGCACCTAGCCGACTGACAATCAGCGGTCGCATCCTCGAACCGGTCATTACCCTTCTCCGTCCGGGAAATTCATTTTCTTTACATAACGAGTACGGGAAGGATACAATCAAAAGCAATGAAGACGATTGAAATGATGGAAAAACACGTCGACAAGATCGTCGATCTCTGCAAACGGTTCAACGTGAGACAGCTGGACCTGTTCGGATCCGCCAGCCGGGGGGGGTTCAGCCTGGAACAAAGCGATCTGGACTTCTTTGTCGAATTCAACTCGATGCCGCCGTCGGAACACGCCGATTGCTATTTCAGGATGCTGGAAGCCCTGGAAGACATGTTTTCCCGTTCCATCGATCTGGTGGAAACCACCGCGGTGAAAAATCCTTATTTTTCAAAAATTGCCGAACAATCCCGAACAACCCTGTATGCGGCCTGAAATCAAAAAACTGCTGTATGATATCCACCGGGCAGCGGAGAATATAGTTGCATTTACCGAAGGCGGAACCCTGGATGATTATCTGGACAACGCGCTCCTACGGTCCGGCGTGGAACACCAGTTTGAAATCATCGGTGAGGCTTTGAATCAGGCAGTCCGAATGGATTCTTCGCTGACGCCTGCACTGAGCACAGCCGAAGTGCTCGCAATGACTGGTGTCAGGGGGCACCGTGCAGAGCGGATAAAAATCGGATAATATCCGCCGCATGGACCGTTTCCGCACGTCATACCGGCATCTGGTTCCCGTAATTGTGTTCTTCTGCGTCCTGCAGATCCTGCTGTTTGCGCCGCGGCTGAATTCCGACGGCGCCTACTATTTCGAATTCGTTCGTTCCCTGGTCATCCAGAACGACCTGAATTTCGATGACGAACGGGAGTTTTTCACCTGGGAATGGGTGCCCGTATTCCGCAACTATCTGCCGGGCGACTGGGACAATACCGGATATCCGCCCAACATCTTTTCCTTCGGTCCCGCCGCCGCCTGGCTGCCGGTCTACCTTCTTGTTCACTGGTTCGTGCTGCTGGCGAACCATCTCGGGGCTTCGTTTTCGACGAACGGCTACAGCCTGTTGTACCGGTTTTTCCCCCTGCTTATGTCGCTGTTGTGCGGCCTGGCGGCCCTGTTCGCGATCGACCGGCTGGGGCGGGATGCCGGCTACCGGCCGCCGGACCGGGCGGCAGGACTTTTTCTGATGCTCGGGGCGTCCCACTGGCCCGCATTCATTTTCGTCACGCCGGCGTTTTCCCATTCCCTGAGCGTGCTGACGGTTTCGATATTTCTTCTGGCCTGGTACCGGTCTCGCGACGCCGGCTGGAACGGGAAGGGGTATGCCCTGTACGGCGTGCTGGGCGGTCTGGCCGTTCTGGCCAGATGGCAGAACCTGTTCTGCCTGGTTCTGCCGCTTCTGGATGCCGCAACCTCCCTCGTGTTTTCTCCAGACCGGCGCTCGTTTTTCCGGCGCTTTTTTCGCTGGACCATCTTCAGTGCAGCCCTATTACTGACTGTATCCCCCCAGTTGATCGCCACATGGATCCTGTATGGCACGCCCGTCACCGATCCGCAGGGTGAAGGCGGCATGCTCTGGATGTCCCCCCGGATCCGGTTGATCCTGTTCGAGGGAATCAAGGGATTGTTCACCGTCAACCCGATCCTGCTGGTCGCCACATTGCTGATCCCGCTGATTTTCCGGAAAAATCTCCGGCTGGGATGGGGATTGACCGTTCTGTTTGTCATCCAGCTTTATATCAACGCCGTCCGGCGGGACTGGGCCGGCGTGGGATTCGGCATGCGCCGCTTTTTGAATCTCGTGCCGGTGTTCGCCCTGGGTCTGACGGCGGGTTTCGATTGGCTCCGGACCCGGAGGCGGAAATTTGTCATCGGTTTATGCTGGACCGCCGGGATTGCCGCGATCGTCTGGAACCTTCTGTTGATGGCGCAATACTATTATTCCGAACTGGGCGCGCCCTGGACGACGTTCCCGCCGTCCGCCATGATCCGGAACCAGTTCACGGAAGCTCCCGCCCTGCTGGCAAAACTGGTCGGATCCGGCCTGTTCGCATCGGGTCTGCACGGCGATGCCGCCCATCTGATTCTCGCGGTCGCCGGGTTACTGCTAACCACCCTGATTATCGCCGTTTTCGTCCGTTTGCGACCGGCTGAACCGGCTCTCGACCGGTTATTTCGGCGTCTTCTGTCCGTCGCCGTGCTGTGGATCGCGGTTCTCGACGGGTGGCTGCTTCTGAGTGCCGGATCGGCGACGATGTTTCATGCGATTGAATTGCTGCCGGGACCACATTTCGGAAGGCCGCGGCTGCTGAGGTTGAATGACGCTTCGGGATATCTGGGATTCCCCGGCGGCCTGGTGTTCGGCCCCGGGCCGCGGTTGTGCGTGATGGATGTCCGGGCGGAGTATGTCCGGGACCAGTTCCTGGCGCTGGGACGTCTCGCTGTCGAACCGCACCGACCCTGCCGGAACGAAGCTCTCTGGCGATGCGAATTTGCTGGACAATTCGACGCCCGCAGCCTGATACTCATCTCCAGGATCCCATCCGGGCCGGTTCCCGCCGGAACGGAGATCGCCGAAATCTCCGTGACCGATTCGACCGATCGCCGTCATGCATTCCCCGTACGGGCCGGATATGAAACCGGTTCCGGTATTGACAGCATGCGTTCATCCACAACCGACCGGTTGGTTCGGGACTATCCTGCCGTGAACCGGATGACGACAAACAATACCGCCGATTATCGCGTGACGTTCGATTGGAAGACATCCGTTTCAGTGCGTACACTGGAGATCGCATTCCGCGGATATCCGGTCGTCTGGGAAATTCACGGCCTGGCGTTTCGATGATCAGCCGGTGTCTTGAACAAAGCGAATGAAACGTCAACGGAGCGCGTATTCAAATCAGGGGGTTTGACCGATCATGATGGATTTTTTAGTCTGAAAAAAATTCGGGAGGTTGCAGTATGAGTCAGGAAATCGAACCGAGAACACCGGGTAGGGAATTCACAATTCTGGAGACGATCGCCTGTGCGGTGCCCGGAGTCGCAGGGTATTTGAAGAAGGAGAAAGCCCGGGACAGCGATCAGCGGTACCGGATGTTTCTGACGGATCGGCTGGCCGGAATTAAAACATCTCTCGAAACATTAAAACGGAGCCGGGTGGACGAATCCGTTCTGGAAGGTCTGGACCGGCTGGAACGACTCTGCCGGAAGCTGGATCGTGCGATGGATTCGCTCCGGTACGCTGCCCGGGGATATTCCGGAATGTTCGACGGGGTGAAGGTGCGGGAGCCGGAATTGAAGCGGCTGGAAGGGTATGATCATATGCTGGCCGGATTGATATCATCGATACACATTGCGTCGGGAAAACTGATTGCCGGGACCGGTGCATTCGGCGATGTCCGGTCCGGCGTGCAATCGATGGAAGACATGCTGGAGGAGTTGATTCATGCAATCGGGCAGCGCCGGCAGGTTCTGGAACATTTTGAGTGATGGAAGGGGGCACGAAAATGTCTCAATTTATGGAAGTACTCGAATGGTTTGACGATACCGGCAAACAGATGGTGGTTCGGGTTCCGCAGGAGGGTTCGGCGGAAATCAAGTTCGGAGCGCAGCTGGTGGTGCGTGAAAACCAGGCCGCAGTCTTTTTCCGCGACGGTACAGCTCTGGACACGTTCGGACCGGGTCGGCATACCCTGACGACGCAGAACATCCCGCTCCTGACCAAAGCGCTGGCGTTGCCGTTCGGCTTCAAGAGTCCATTCCGGATCGAAGTCGTTTTCGTCAACTGCAAGATATTCACCGACATGAAATGGGGGACGAAGGATCCGGTGACCTTCCGGGATTCCCAGCTTGGAATGGTCCGTCTGCGAGCTTTCGGGCGGTTCACGACCCGGATCAAGAATCCGATGCTCATGGTGAACACCCTGGTCGGAACCCAGGGCCTGTTCGCGACCGAATCCATCGAATCGTATCTCAAGGATATCATCGTCGCGCGCCTGAACGATCTTCTGGGGGAGACTCTGGTGTCGATACTGGACCTGCCCCGTAATTACGATGAACTGGGAGCGGCCGTCCGGACCCGCCTGATGGACGATTTTTCGAAGTTTGGCCTGGAACTCCTGGATTTCTTCATCAGCGCCATCACGCCACCGCCCGAAGTGGAGCGGATGATCGACGAGCGGTCCGGCATGGCCGCGGTTGGAAATCTGGACGATTTTACGCGTTTCAAAGCGGCGAAGGCAATGGGTGATGCCGCATCCGGAAAGGGTGGCGACGGTGCCGGTGAAGGTGCGGCAGCCGGAATGGGACTGGGTGTCGGTGCCGGTCTGGGGATGATGATTCCCGGGATGATCCGGGGTGCGATGCAGCCGCAGAAAGGATCTCCCGGACCGCAAACCTCGGAGGGATTCTGCGGCAAATGTGGCGCAGCCCGGCGGCCGGGTGACCGGTTCTGCCCGCAGTGCGGCACGAAATACGACGACCGAGACTGAGCGGCATGAAAATCGAATGCCCGGCATGCGCCGGTCCCGTGAACATCCTGCCGGATGACCGGTATCTTCGATGCGAACACTGCGATTCAACGATCCACGTCGAACTCGGCGAATCCCTGAGGCATACCACATTCAAATTGACCGTTCCGGAGGATCATCTGCGCGGTTTGATCGTCAGGGAATTGAAAGAACACGAACTGCATGAACCGGTATCAATTCGCTCGATCCGTCTCACTTATATTCCTTTCTGGAGATTCAAAACGGATCGAGAGATCCTTTACCGGCCGGCTGCAACCCTTGTGGAGCCGTTCTGGGACAACTATGTGCCCCGGTCCGGAGAACTTCAGTATTTCGATCCGACCGCGATCGGTCATGCCCAGTTGATCGATCCGGACATCTACCTGGAATCCGCACTGGCAAAACTGTCGGATCCCGAGATCGCCGGTCAGGCGGACATGGAGCCGTCGCTTGTTTTCATCCCGTTTTACCGGATTGAGACCAGCTATGGGCGAACGGCGGTCGCCGTTTATGTTTCGGGTCACTCCGGTAGAATTTTTTTTGACAACCTGCCGCTCGCCCCGGCCATGATGATGAACCGTAATCTTGCATTCACGGCGGGTATCGTGTTTTTTTCATATACTCTGGTCACGTATCTGTCGATCCGGTATACCGGGAACTTCCTGATGGTACTGCTGACAAACCTGGTGCTTACAGCCGGACTTTACAGGCTTCTGATGAAAACGGTAATCAGGCGATGATTCCGGTGCAGAAACTGAGTTGCATTCATTGCGGCGGCGCGCTGGCGCCGGCCCCGGGACAGAAGATCATCCGGTGCTCATACTGCCGGGGAAAAAACCTTTTGCTGCATGATTCGGATTTAGCCAGATACTGCGTCTCGAACCGGCTGACCGCCGAAGACGTGCTGGACAGGGTCCGGACGACAATCGCCCGAACACGGGAACAACCCGCCGGACCGGCCGGGAAAATCCGCCTGATGCAGCCGCATCTTTTCTGGGTACCTTTCTACGAAATCAGCGGAACGAGACTGTCGCGGTTTCTAACGGACAAGTTGAAACAGGACGAAATCCCATTTTCGAATCTCCGCATGCGCCCGCCCACCCGCGATTGGGCTCCCGGAAGAACGATACAGCCCACATTCCGGGAACAGCTTTCCCGGGCTTCTCCCCATAAGACCATCCGGGACACCCGTGTGATCCTGGGCGATTTCGCCCTGGATGACCCTGCGGTAAATCTCCCGGAGTGGAATCTGAACCAAATCAAACTGTCCAGAACCCTTCGGGAAAACAGAGACTGTCCGCTCCAGCCGTTCAGTTTCCGCAGACTGCAGCGCGCGGGAACGGTTCTTCAACCGGACCAGTCTCCGCAGAAATTCGCACAGGCCCACACATACGTCATGACCGCCAGGACATTGCAGGACAGCCGCATCCTGGAACAGGAAATCAGTCTGGTTTATTATCCTGTCTGGCGGGTTCTTTACTCTTTTCGAAATGCCGCCTTACCGGTCATGGTGGACGGATTCACCGGGTCCATTCTGCACGCACGGCTGCCAATGAGTGAGACCTTCAGGATACTGGCGTTTCTGGGTGCAACCGGATCGCTCGGGTTCGGCCTGGGCGTCTTCCTGGCCTTGGCTGCCAGTTTGTGGAAACCATCCGAGATCATGATAAACCTGTTTGTATTGATCGGCCTGTCCACGATGGCATTCGGTTTCCTTATTTTCGGAATTATGGCTTTTGCCTGGGTCCACCTGCGATATTCCGCGGAGATCATCATTCGGGGCGATCGCAGAGATATCCGGTTTGTCGGAAAAACCGGGAGTACGCTGCCCGAGCGATTGTTTGAAAAATTTGCCCGTTGGACGGGTGAGCGGATAACGAGAGGTCTTGAAAAACATGGCTGACCGCGCGGTCCGGATAGCAGCCTGTACATGCTCCCGGTGCGGCGCCGAACTGGATGGATTGGATAACGACCGGATTTTCACCTGCCGGCGATGTTCAATCGGGTTCGACGTATTCACCGAACCCTTCCGTATCCATCCGATCCGGTTTGTCGAACCGGTGCTCCGGGAACCAGCTCCCCTGATCTATCTGCCGATCTGGCAGTTTCTCATTCGGGCGGAAATTCACGGAAATGATTCCTCCCGGTTGGAAAAAGCAAAAACCGTTTTGCCGGAAAGCCTGCTGGTCATCGCCTTCAAGATGCACGGCTGGTCGGTGTTCGGCAACCTGAATCTTCTGTATGCAAACCGGCGGGTCGACCTGAAATATGCGGAGGGTGTTTCCCGGCCGCTGGTGGGATGCAGGCGAACCGGCCTGGCAGCGCAAAGCCTGGTGGATTATATCCTTCTGGCTGCAATCGACAGGACGGTTGATGTAACCGGGCTGACGCTTGAGATACATACAGACCAGCTGCTGCTCCTGGGATACCCCTACTACGAGCTGGACAGCCGGCTGAAGGATGCCGTCAGCGGTGACGAATTCCGGTGTATCGCAGTCGACGACCTGGCTGAAATACGTGCAATCGAAGCCGGGACCTCGCGGGATTGACTGTTTTCCCTTGCATCCGGTATCGATCCGGAGACGATTATGTTTGAAAAAAGTCTGGTTTAGCAGTATACTCTGTCTGTTGCGGAAAGGGCCGAATATGATTGCCTTCAAATGCAGATATTGCGGAAAGTCATACAGCTTTGAAATTTTGCCCATTCCGGATGAGGGGGCGGAATTCAAATGCGCCAAATGCGGTAAAAACAGCCGGCTCCTGAAACGCGGCAAGGTGGTGTTCTGTATTGGATCGGAGAATTCGGACGAGCTTGAGCAGAGCGCCACCATGGAACTGGCCGATTCCTATCAGTCCGCGGTCGAAGACGCGGTAGCCCCGGAGGAACTGGAATCCCGGCTGCGCGGCATGTACCCCGAGTTGCCTTACGACACGGAATTCAGGCTTGGTATCGTCAAGGGTCCCGATCAGGGAACGACGTTTACCCTGACCAAACCGAGCGTCTCGATCGGCAAATCCGGATGCGACATAAACCTGGCCGACGGGAGAGTATCCAACAAGCACTGCCAGATAGAAATTTACGGCAATCAGATGATCGTTCTCCGGGATCTGCAAAGCGACGGGGGCACATATCGCAACAACTATCCGACGACCTTGACCTGTCTCCGGCCCGGAGACTCCCTGCAGATCGGCAACTCCGAGCTGATCCTGATTCAGGCACAGAAAAAACTGGCGAAATAACCTGTCGGGATTAAGCGGAAAAAGCGCCGGCGGGTTCTTCCAGTGGCCGGCACGCCCCCACAGGACAGATTTCGGCGCATTTTCTGCAGGCGATGCACAGGGCGGGATCAATTTCGAAAAGAAGGTTTTCGGTAATCGCGTTGGTGGGACATTCCGGCAGGCATGATCCACAGGCGATACATTCCCCTGTGATGAAGTAGGGAATGCGGTCCCGGGGTATTTTCTCTTGATATTTCAGGAGATTCACCTGGATTTTTGCCAGTTTGAAATTCCATTCCGCCCGGAGCGATTTCAGGGTGATCCTCAATTCATACAGAGAATTCCGGATTTCATCGATATCCTCCCCATTCCGGATTCGAGCCGTTCGGTTCACCAGTGCCATTACCAGGGCCACAACCGAAATGATCAAAATAACCGCCGTCCACATGTTTCAGCCTCCTCTCATGCCTGCAGGGAGTTCCCATGCAGGTTAAGACCTGTCATACTTTGAGTCAAGGGAAAAGGTGCGGCATAATGCGCTTTGAGCCGGTGACGGGAAAATGGATCGATTCGTGAACCCAGCAGAAAAACCTTCCGGACTGCGAATGGCTGCATTCGTCGGTATGGGTATCGGTACGGGTGTGTTGAGGGGATGCATCGAGGCTTGGTTGATCGTGGCCCGGTATCCCTTTCGTCCAGGCGGAGATCGATTCATTGAATTGATGATTGAGTGCGCGGTTGCCTATGGACTGGCGGTGGGCATATCCGGCACGGTTCTGGCCTGGCTGATGTCGCGGGTGATCCGGCCCGGTCATCCCTGGAGATATCTCCTGCCTGTCGCATTCCTCGTGGCGATCGTGGCGATTGATGTGGCCGGCTGGATCTCCGCACCGGTTTCGCCGGATCTCCTGACCGGGCCGGCACCGGTTTCGGACGGTTTCGCCGGTGACAATATCGTTCTCATCACGCTGGACACCTGCCGGGCGGATCATCTACCCATGTACGGATACCCCCTGGCCAATACGCCCTCACTGGCCCGGCTCGCCCTGTGGGGCAGTGTCTTCCGGGACGCCGTAACCGCCATCCCGGTAACCACCCCATCCCATGTAACCCTCATGACCGGACTGGATCCCCCGGTTCACGGAAGCCGGTTTAATGCCGTTCCGTTCGAACTGCCGTTCCCGACCCTGGCCGGGGTTCTTTCCGGGCATGGATTGCTGACGGGCGCTTTCATCAGTGCTTTCCCGCTGATGGCAGATGTCTCGGGTTTACAAAAAGGGTTCACGGTCTATGAACAATTGCTCTGCCCAAGGAAACTGGATCCCCTGTTTTATCGCACGACCCTCATGAAACCTTTTCTGAAATCCGGCCCGTTCCGGCCGGCGGAACGACCGGCCGATCAGGCGGTCGATGCCGCGCTGGCCTGGTGGAGCTCCGGCGGCAACCGGTCCCGGTTCACCTGGATACATCTGTACGATCCGCACGCGCCCTATGAACCGCCCGAATTGTACCGGCGGATGTTTTCCGATTTCCCGAATGCGCCGGACATGCGGGTTGAAGACATCCTGGCGATGAACAGCGGTCCGAATCCGCCGGATGACTTGACGGCGAAGCGTTATATCGAGTGTTATGACGGAGAAATCGCGTTTGCGGATCGGGCAATCGGCCGGCTGCTGGGAGAGATTCAACGCCGGGGTGAAGCAGACAGGACATGGATCATCATAACCGCCGATCACGGTGAGAGCCTTGTGGAACATGACTATTTCTTTTCCCACGGGGATCATCTTTATGACGTTTCGCTCAGGATTCCACTGGTTTTCTTTAAAAGAGACCGGATCCCCGCAGGGCGGATCCTTACGGGTGATGTATCACTCGCGGATATCACGCCGACCCTGCTGAACCTGACAGGCATGATCGATGAGGCCCATCCCTGGAACGGCATGGATCTTACCGGCAGCCTGTTAGCGGGAGGTCGATTTCCGGAACGCAACATCTATCTTGAAACCGGTTCCGGCGTCTACATTCGGGCTCATGCTGCGCCGGATGCCGGTATCCGGAGAAAGACCCGCGGTGTTCGGGCCGGCCCGGCAAAATACATCCTGGATCCGGACGGCCGTGGAAAACTATATCATCTCGGGATCGATCCGGGTGAAAATCACCCGATTCATCCCGCCGGTGATGCGGTTGCCTGCCGGATGTCAGCCGATCTGGCGGATTATGTCCGCCGCCGGGAACTTCCCGGCCGGCATCCCCTGCACCTGCCTTCCCCGGAAACGGTTGACCGGCTGCGCGCATTGGGATATATCGACCCATCATGAAAACGATCCTGATCAAGCCCTGCTGGTCTTATCCGGTCGATCCGGGAGATTCCACATACAACCGGAACTGGCCGCCGCTTTCCCTGCTGAACTGCGCCGCCCTGATGCGCCGGGAAGGATTGGACGCGGATGTTCTGGACGCCAATGCCGAACGATTGAGCCCGGATGAAACCGCGAACCGAACGGAGGGATACGACAGGGTATTCGTCACGTCCGCCAGTCTGGACCGGTGGCAATGCCCGAATCTCAGGATCGACTCCTTTCTCAAGACGGTTCATGCCATCCGGAAAAAGAATGTCTCCCTGCATGTCATGGGTACTCACGGAACCGTACGCTCCCGGCAGATCCTGGATATCACGGGCGCTCAGACGGTCATCTGCGGGGAACCCGAGGACACGGTTCTGGATATCACCCGGGGTCTTGACCTGGAGGATATCCCGGGAATCGTATTTTACCGGAATGGATCCTTCATCCGGAATCCGCCCCGTGAACCGCTCGATCTGGCGCAACTGCCGGTTCCAGCATACGATCTCGTCGACATCGGCCAATACTGCTATGAAGTCATGGGTGACCGGTTCGCGCTCCTGGAAGCCTCCCGCGGCTGTCCGTTCCAATGTATCTTCTGCGTCAAATCCATGTACGGCAATGGATTCCGGGTCAAACCGGCTGCCCGGTTCATTCAGGAGATCGACGCCCTGATCGATGAGTTCCGCGCCAGGAATATTTATTTTATCGACCTGGAATTCACGGTGAACCGGAAACTGGTCGAAAATGTGTGCGATCATCTCATCAAACGGGGATCTCCAGTGAAATGGTGTTGTCAGACCCGAACCGATTCCGTGGATACCGAACTTTTGAAACACATGAAGAAAGCAGGATGCCAGATCGTTCATTTCGGCGTGGAAACGGGATCGGAGCGGATCCGGCAGACCCTTAAAAAGGGCATCACCGCTCGCCAGGTCATCGAAGGCATGAAAGCCGCCCGGGAAGCCGGAATACAGACCGTCTGTTTCTTCCTGTTCGGTCTGCCCACGGAAACCAGAGAGGAGATGGAGGAGACCATCCGGTTTGCCAAGGTTCTGAATCCCACCTATGCATCATTTCATATCGCCCTTCCCTATCCGGGAACGGAGTTTTACGACATGGTGCAGGATGAACTGGGAACCGAACTGCTTCCTCCCGCATACACCGGGATGGTTTCATACGAGACACTGGAGAAGATAACCCGCCGGGCTTTCCGATCGTACTACATGCGCCCGCGATATATCGCCGGCCGGTTGAAAGACCGGGATTTTTCAACTTTTTTCAGGCAGGCGAAGTTCTTCATGGTATATTTAAAAAACCGCTTGTGGAGCTAGGGCATGAAACAGGACGACGGTTATTTTAACACCAGACTGAGTTATGAACCCAGGCGGGACGTTGTCTGGAAAGCGATCGTTGAATACCTGCAACGGTTTGTCCCGAACGACGCCCGGATTCTTGAGCTGGGTGCCGGTTACTGCTCCTTCATCAACCAGATCAAGGCTTCCGAAAAACACGCCCTTGACATCTCCGCCATCACCCGGAAACATGCCGGAACCGATGTCAAAGTCTCCATTCAAAACTGCACGAATCTGGGTTCCTACCGGTCGAACATGTTCGACGCCGTTTTCTCCAGTTTCCTTTTCGAACATCTCTCCCGCGAAGATCTGGACCGGGTGATGAACCAGTTGAGGCGGATCATCCGGACCGGGGGTGTCCTGATCACGATGTTACCCAACTACAAATATATCAGCCGGCACTATTTCGACGATTACACGCATCTCCAGGTGTTTTCCCATATCAGTTTCACCGATTATCTTTCTTCCCGGGGATTCGAACCGACCGAAGTGCAGGGTCGTTTCATCCCCTATACTTTCAAATCGAGACTTCCCAAATCCGCTTTTCTCACCCGAATCTATCTGCATCTTCCCTGGCGCCCGTTCGCCGGCAATATGCTCGTGATCGCCCGCAACCCGGAATACAAGCCGTCTCAGCCGACCCGGCAGACATTCCGCAGGCATGTGGAAAGCCCGGCCGACCCGATCGCTCCCGCATCCATTCTCAAGGATGGACAACCGGATCCGAGCAGGATCCGGCGGTTTACGCCCAAACCGGACAAAAATGCGCCGTCTCAACCTGAGGGAAGAGACCGGCCCGGGCAGCATCAGGCCGCTCGATCCCGGCCTCGGTACAAACCCAATCGATCCCGCAATCCCCGGAAAAGAGCTTCCGGGAACCTGGATCCCGGAGAATAAATCAGAATTTTTCAGGGATGGCAGTCAGAACTTCCTGAGCGTTCCGATACCGATCGGCGGGATTTTTGGCAATCATTTTCATGGTGACGGTGTTCAGCCATTTTGGGACTTCCGGACGGATTTCCCGGGGAGTCGGCGGGATTTTCTCCAGCTGCTGCTCCAGAACTTCGTTGATGTCCGATCCCTGGAAAGGCATCTGGCCCGTGATCATCTCATACAGGGTGATACCCAGTGAATACAGATCGGACTGCACGGTCGCGGGATCTCCGTGAATCTGTTCCGGAGCGATATACTCGGGTGTTCCCCGGACCGTTTTGTCCCGTTCGACGTCACCGGATATCCTGGCGATACCGAAATCCACAATGGTCACCCGTTCGTTTTCATCGATAAAAATATTCTGCGGTTTGATGTCCGAATGGACGAGTTTTTTCTGGTGGCTGTGGGAAAGCGCCGACAACACCTGTGCAAAAATTTTATTGATGGATGGAAAGGATAACCGCCCGGACTCCCGTAAAATGCTCTTCAAATCGCGGCCGTAAAGGTATTCCATGGAGACAAACCATAGATTACCGGCACGGTTCAGATCATATATTTTGATGATGTTCGGATGCGCCAGCAACCGAGCCAGGGTGACCTCCCGCTTGACCATCTCGATCAGATCCGGATCGTAGGAATACTTGGGGCGGAGAATCTTCAGCGCGACGGCCAGATTCAATTCCCGGTCCGCAGCCCGGTAAACGATCCCCATTCCGCCCTTGCCCAGCAATTCAAGCAGTTCATATCGATTGTTGATGACCATCCCGATGGGTAATTCCCCCACTACGGTGTCGCTTTTCTCCGCATTGATCTCTTCGCTCATAGCCGCCAGCCAGTTCAGATACTGCCGGGCTTCCTTGTAATCCAGCCGGAGATTGACGATTTTCTGGAAAGCCTGGAGAGATTCATCGATGATGCCCTGGTCATAGAGAGCGCAGGCATATTCATAGATTAGGTCGATATTTTCATTGGATACGGGAAGATTCAGGACGCTGTCCACGTATTTTTTCCCGGTCTCGATTTTCCCCAGGCGGAAATAACATATCGCCAGCAGTTTCCGAACCGTTCCGGCGGATGGATGATCGTCCGGGACCCTCAGGAGCAGACGGAGCGCTTCGTCGTTCTCTCGGCTGTTCAGATGCAATTGGGCCGCCCGTGTGAAGTTTTGATTACGGATGTGAAGCTGGATGGCCTTCCCGACAAATCCCAGCTCATCGTATAGATTCGCCGCCGTTTCGATATTTCCGGCAAGTTCATACATCCGCGCGGCCTTTTCATAGTCACCAGCTCGGAAATACATCTCCGCCGCCAGCATGAAATCACTGACCTTCTCATATCTTTCGGCAGCCAGATCGTATTTCCCTGCCTGCTCATAGTTTTCAGCCGCCAGAGACCAGTCGCACTGCTTATCTGCCATTTCGGCCGCCTTCAGATGATCGCCCGATTCTCCCGATCTTTTCGCTTCCATCCGGATGGCCTGGCCATAACGGTTCAGCGCTTTCAACAGCCGGATGGACGCGTCCGTGTTTTCCGCCTGGTCGTAGCATTTCAACGCGGCTTCGGCTTGCCCGGCCTGCTCGTACAATTCCCCGGCCCGGTTCCAATCCCGGAACATTTCATGGATTTCCGCCGCCCTGACCAGGTTCGGAACCAGCCGCCAGGCTTCCGCAGCACGGAACAAAAGAATCCGGTGCTCCTTGTCGTCGATCCGGGGACCTCCGAATGAATGGGCGAGCGGACTCTCAAGCTCCGAAGCCTGTTCGAAACACACCGCCGCACTGCGATACATCCCCGCACTCATGTACAGTTCCGCCGCCCTCCGATATTCCATCTCCTTTTCCATCATCCGGGCAGCTTCCGAAACCACACCACTCTGCTCGAACATTTCAGCAGCATCCCGGAACCGTTTGGCCCGTTTATACATCATGGCCGCCTGGAAGGTATCGCCGGCCTGTCTGAGCAGATCCGCGGCATGCTTGAAATCGCCGATTTTCCCGTAATGCTCCGCCGCCTGATCGATCAACCCGACGCGTTCGCACAGTTTGGCAGCCTTCAGAAACAGGTTTTCCCTGACAAACAATTCGATCGCTTTTTCATGATCACCTGCCAGGACATAATATTCCGCCGCCCGGAGATATTCCTTCCTTCGCTCCAGTTTCCTGGCTTTTTTGATATAATCAGGCACGGGACAATATCCTCTTCAAACCGATGACCTTACAGCCGATCTCAGTATTCTATCCGTTCGGGAAACTGATGACAATGATAGCGTGTCAGGCATTGGAAAAACAATTAGGGTGAACCACCCGGCCTGCCAGGGTCAGGATCGAACCGGAAAAGGAAATCGAAAGATGACGGATTGTCCGGTTGGGTGGGTTGGAGCTGTATTTCGGCGCTGTCAGGCAGCGATCGAGGTTCGACCGCCCATATAGGGAACCAGAACATCCGGTATCCGCACCGAGCCGTCCGCCTGTTGATAAGTTTCAAAGATGGCGATCAGGGTGCGCGGCAAAGCCAGTCCCGAACCGTTCAGCGTATGAACGAATTCGGGTTTCCCGCCTTTTTCCCTTCGAAATCTGATGTTCGCTCTTCTGGCCTGGAAATCCTCGAAATTGGAACACGAGCTGACTTCGAGCCATTCACTGCAGCCGGGCGCCCACATTTCGACATCGTACTTTTTCGATGCGACAAACGACAGATCCCCGGCACACATCTCGACAACCCGGTGGCAGATCTTCAGGTTCCGGCATACATCTTCCGCATCGGAAAGAAGACGCTCAAGCTCGTCATAGCTGGTCCGGGGATCGACAAACTTGACCATTTCGACCTTGTCGAACTGGTGACCCCGTTTGATTCCGCGCACATCCCGCCCGGCGGACATTTTCTCGCGGCGGAAACAGGCGGTGAAAGCCGTATAGTATAAAGGCAGTATTCCCGGCTCAAAGATTTCGTCCGCATGCATGTTCGTAACGGGCACCTCAGCCGTGGGAATGAAATAAAAATCATCCTCATCGTCACGGTAGATGTTCTCGCCGAACTTGGGAAGCTGGCCGGTTCCCACCATGCATTCGCGCTTGACCATGAACGGTGGATAGATTTCGGTATAACCGTGTTTTTGAACGTGCAGATCGAGCATGAAGGCGGTGACGGCGCGTTGAAGTTGAGCGCCCGGACCCCTCAGAATATAAAACCGCGAGCCGGAGATCTTGACACCCCGCTCGAAATCGATGATTCCCAGCTTCTCGCAGATCTCCCAGTGCGGTTTCGGTTCAAAGTCGAAAACAGGCGTGTCCCCTTCGATCCGCACCACGATGTTCTCTTCCTCCGATGCGCCTTCCGGAACGGACTCATGCGGCATATTCGGGATCTGAAGCATCAGATCGTAAAGCATGCAGTCGGTTTTTTTGACTTCCAGATCCAGGGCGCTGATTTCATCGCCCACCCGGCGCATTTGAATAATCTTTTCGTTGCGCACTTCCGGATCTTTCTCCATGGATATTTCTTTGGATACCCGGTTCCGGCGGGCTTTCAACTCTTCGACCTGAACCAGCAGCTTTCTGCGGTGTTCATCCGCGGCCAGAATGTCATCCAGGGGAGCATCCGTGTGCAGGCGGTCGAGCGCTCTGCGGATCCGGTCGGGATCTTTACGCAGTATTCTGATATCCAGCATGATGGCGTTCCTTTCAGGAGGTCATCGGACGGTTGCGCTCATCCACGCGGATGATTCTGGGGTGATGCTCCCCTGATTCTTCCTCCGGCAGCCAGACGGTGGCCAGAATGATTACGAGATCACCCGGCATGAACCTGCGCGCCGCCGCTCCGTTCATGCAGATCTCCCCGGAACCGGTTTCGCCCGGCATGGCATAGGTCTCGATACGTTCGCCGTTGTTGATATTCAATACACTGACCATCTCGAAAGGCTGGATTCCCGCCATATCCATCAGACTGCGGTCGATGGTGATGCTTCCTTCGTAGTGAAGATCGGCATCGGTCACGATCGCGCGATGTATTTTGCATTTCAACATCTTGTTCATTTCAACACCTCAAATTGTAAATCCTGCGCAGGACACGGATTTCGCAGGTTCCGGTCCCCGGAAAGATCTACAGATCGCTGGTCATGATCAGGAGCGGTTTGGACTCAAAGCTTTTGTAGTTCGGTCGCAGGCGCTTGGGATTGTAGTATTTTTCCACATCGACGACTTTTTTATGACTGGTGATGAGATCCAGCGGTACATCGTCGTACATGCCTTTCCGGATGCTGACCAGCCGCCCGCTCCGCCCCCTCAGAACCAGATCCAGCGCCAGATTGCCGAATGCGATGGGCACGATCGAATCCAGTGCATCCGGATCGCCGCATCTGACCAGATAGCCCAATCGCTGGTTTACCACGTTGATGGGTCGGTTGTTATTGTATGTCGGGGACAACTCCTTCAGTTTCTGCGAAATGATGTCTCCGATTCCACCCAGTTTCTTGTGACCGTAACTGTCGATCTCGTCGCTGGAGAAGACCATGTCTCCCCCCGAAAATGTCGCTCCCTCGGATACAATGACCACCGAATACCGGCTGGGGTTGCTGGAACGATCCTTTATGAGCAGCTCGGTGAGCAGGTGAATATCGAACGGGGATTCCGGGATGACACACCGGTTGGCGGCACCGGCCAGCGTGGGCAGCAGGGCGGTGAATCCGGCATACCGTCCGAAAACTTCGATCACCAGGAATCGTTCGTGAGAACCGGCGGTAGTGCGCAGTGTATGGGTCATCTGGATGGTCCGGGTAACCGCGGTTGAGAATCCGAGACAGTAATCCGTTCCCGGAACGTCGTTATCCATGGTTTTGGGGATGCAGATGACATTCACGCCTTTGCCGGCCAGATGCGCCGCATAACTCAGCGTGTCGTCTCCCCCGATAGGAATCAAATAGTTGATATCGAGAAAATCCAGGTTCTCGAGAACTTCCGGAGTCAAATCGTTCATTTCCCGGTTGTATTTCTCTGTCAAATGTTCCGGCACGTTGCACTTCGGCACATGACTGGGCCTGGTTCTGGAAGTGTGCAGAAATGTTCCGCCGGTCCGACCGATCTTGTTGACGGTGTCCCGGTTCAACTTGACATAGCAATCGCCGTTGTCCGCATGCTTGTCCCGCACCATCGACACCAGACCTTCCCATCCGCGCCGGATGCCGATGACGCTGTACCCTTCCTTGTTGGCCCGGATGGTGACCGCCCGGATAGCGGGATTCAGACCGGGGACATCGCCGCCGCCGGTCAAGATTCCGATCGTTCCCTTTTTAGAGCTCATGGCATTCTCCTCTTGCGCACCAGATCAATACATCAATTCAGGCGTCGATTTCAATGCCTTCCGAATCGAATTCCATGCCCAGCACAACCACTCCGAATCTTGCCTCCATGCGCCGGATCGTCGCCGGAATAGTCAGCGAATGGTTGTCAAGGGTCATGGTCATGTTCAAGGTTTCGCCGCTTTCCAGCGACGGCGCTTCCACCGGCTTGAACCGGATGGAAATCCCCTCCCGTGAAACATCCACAATCTCACCTCTGCAGACGATCGGGAAAAACACTTCCATTCCGGGTTCAACCGGTATCCGTTCGTGAATCCTGCGATTGCCGGGTTTTTTCTTTGAGGAAATGAGTTTCTCGATTCGCTCCCTGGGCCGATTCTCCGGTTCGTTGATATCCGATCTCATGCCAGTCCTCCTGGAAATTTACTCCCGTATTATCTATCATGTTCACCGGTAGAATGAAATGACCATCCGGAAAATCGGGGCACCGGTTTTTCAGGTGCGGAAAGAACCTCCCTTGGCAGCAAACTTGCTTGATATCTTCCAAGGTATTTTCACCAGGAGGTGACATGATGGGTCATATTTGGATTCGATGGATTGCGTTGACGGTCTGTTGCCTGACCGCAGGACCGGTTCTGGCCGGTCAGGTCGGGGATCATCGCGCGGCTTATCAACGGGCTGTAGACGAAGCCTGCCAGGGCAGGACGGACGGATTGGCGATATACGTATCCGGCGATCCTCTGCCTGCGGGAGAGGAAATCAAAACCTGGAAGGGAATATTCCTGACTCTGGATACGGCGCAATGGCTGGTTTTTATCGATGAACATCCCGGCGCCAACTGGGAACATTCCTGCCGGTTTGTCCTGGTGGATCCCGGAACGGGAGTGGTCCGGATGACCCGGGGTACCCGGCCGCCGGAATGTCTGGGAGACATGATTCACATGTCCGGTCCCGATATTCTCGGAGGAGAAAACGTGCGGCCCACTCTGAAATCCGCCCGGTCCCCGGCTGCACCCGCCGGCCGGTCGGTCGAGCATCTCTGGGCGGTGATTCTTTCGGGGGGAGCATCCCAGTACTCCAACTATCCCCGGTACTGGAACGACTGCTCCAGCATCTATACGACGCTGGTGAACGTATACGGGTACCTGGACGAAAACATTATCGTGGCTATTTCCGACGGAACCGATCCGGCCCCGGACCAGAGTAACGGGGGAAATTCCAATCCGGATCTGGACGGCGACGGCGATGACGACATTATGTTCTCCTGTATCAAGACCAATCTGGACATTATTTTCGCCGATCTGGCAACCAACCTGACATCTCAGGATTCGCTGTTCATTTTCACCACCGATCACGGAAACGGCCAGCTTGGCGTACCGGGTCAACCGACCTCGATGAACCTGTGGAACGGGGAAGAAATCTGGGATTATGAATTCGCCGCCCTGATGGAGCCCATTCAATGCCGGGAATTCAATGTGGTGCTGGAACCCTGTTTTTCCGGTGGATTCGTCAATGACATCATCGAGATGAACTCGTCTGTTCCCCGGTCGGTGTCATCCGCGGCGAATGATCATGAATATTCATGGGCCATGGGTCCCGATTATATTTACGACACCTATGTGTTTCACTGGACGGCGGCGGTAACGGGAGAAGACGCTTTCGGGAATCCCGTAGACGCCGATACCAACATGGACGGCATCGTGGACATGTATGAAGCGTATGTTTACGCCGAGTTCATGGATGACGATGACGAGCATCCCCAGTATGACGACTGGCCGGAGGGGTACGGTTCCACAACCAGTCTGTGGGGATCGGGACCGAATTCAGAGGGTGAAGTCAAGCTCGACCGAACGCTTTACAACTGTGACGATACCATCGAAATCACCGTGGAAGATCTCGATCTGGAAGGCCAAGGTACGCTGACCATCACCATCGATTCGACTACCGAACCCGGCGGTGAATCCGTGATTTTGACCGAAACGGATACCGCGCATTTTGAAGGAACGATCGCCACGGGCACCGGGACCTCTTCACCCGACGGCATTCTCCAGGTCGATCACGGGGATTTCGTCACCGCAACCTATGAAGACGACAATTACGGCGGCCAGGGCCCCATGACACTTACCGATCAGTCGACCGTCGACTGCCTGGCTCCCGTCATTTCCAATGTCCATACCGACGATATGACCTATCAATCCGCTACGGTTTACTGGACCACCGACGAACCCGCAACGTCCCGCGTGGAATACGGAATCGACATGGGGCTGGGGACCGTGGTGGAATCGACCGAACCGGTGACCGACCATGCCGTCCTGATCACCGGGCTGGATGACTGCACAACCTATTACTTCAAAGTGCTGTCCACCGACCAGGCCGGTAACCAGGCCGAAGACGATAACGGCGGTCTCATGTATTCCTTCCAGACCTGGGAAGTCGTCTACCAGTTGAACGAAACCTTGGACTCCAATCCCGGATGGACCATATCGGGAGGTCAGTGGGCGTTCGGCCAGCCGACGGGCGGCGGCGGGGCCTACGGCGGTCCGGATCCCACCGGAGGATATACCGGCACCAACGTTTATGGCTACAACCTCAACGGCGATTACGCCAACAACATACCCGAATACAACCTGACCACCACCGTCATCGACTGTTCCGACGCCGAAGGCGTCATCTTTGGATTCCGGCGGTGGCTGGGCGTGGAACGTAATTTTTACGATCACGCCGCTGTCAGGATTTCCACCGACGGATCCACCTGGACGACGATCTGGGCGAACCCGGATGCGGAAACGGCCGATACCGCCTGGGTCTATCAGGAATTCGACGTGTCGGCCTATGCCGATCACCAGAGCACCGTCTATTTTCGGTGGGTGATGGGAACGACCGATGGCGGATGGACCTATTGCGGCTGGAATATCGACGATGTCATCGTGTACTACTCCAATCCCTGCGGAGAACCGACGTCGACACCGCCGGCAACCTGCACACCGACCACGGTCCCCACCGGCACACCGCCGCCGGCCACCCATACACCGGCTCCCCCCACCCATACACCGGCTCCCCCCACCGACACACCGGCTCCCCCCACCGACACCCCGGTACCGCCAACCAACACGATGATTCCGACCAACACCCAGATTCCCACATACACGTCCATGCCGCCGACCGACACCCCGGCCCCGCCGACCGACACACCGGTGCCGCCCACGGAGACGCCTTCCTTTGAAAAGGGGATGGTGCTCATGCTGGATGATACGGACCTGACAGCGGGAGACCGGTTTTATCTGCACATGAACCTGAATAATCCCGAACCGGAAGCGTACCAGGCTGATGCGTACGTGCTGCTGGGTATATGGGGTGATTACTGGTTCTGGCCCAGCTGGATACATATGAGCCAGGGATTGGATTCACAAACGTACAGCATCCCCTCCGGAACCACACCCAAAGATCTTCTCGACTTCACATGGCCCGGCAATGTGGGACAGGCGGGCAATCTCGAATTCATCGGCTGCCTGTTCCGGCCCGGAAGCTGGAATATGATCGGCTCGGTTCAGTACATCAACTGGTCGTACCATTGAGGACTTAATCGGGCATTTCAGCGGATGGGAATGCAAATGAACTGATTGAAGCGCGCCGCCGGCGCGCTTTTTTTTAGCGAAGAAGATGTCGTTCGTCGGCCGGTATTGTATTATTGAACTCGAAGCGGACACGAAAGGATGTGACGGCATGGCCAGGTTGCGTTACCCGGTGATCATGATTCTTGCCGCGGCGTTTATGCTGATTTCGATTTTGCCCGCATCCGGACAGTTTTTGTTCGATCCGGCATGGAACTGGCGATCGGTTGAAACGGAACATTTCAGGATTCATTACCCGGTCAATCTGGAATTCTGGACGCTGCGGACGGTCTCGAAGATGGAAGCCATTCACCGGGAGGTTACGGTCCTGGTCGGTTATGGAATAGAGCGGAAAGTGGATGTGCTGGTCATGGATCCGGCTGGGCAGCCGAACGGAATGGCCATGCCGTTTCTCGATTTCCCCCGGATCATCCTGTGGGCGACATCCCCGGACCCGGAAATGCTGTTCGGCGGTCTAAGTGACTGGGGTGAACTGGTTTTCGCACACGAAGATGTGCATATCGTTCATTTAAGCCGCCGGGCACGCAATGCCATGGAAAAGATAGTGAGTTTTTTACTGCCGATCGGTCCCCTGGCGCTGAAATCCCCCCTGTGGCTGGTGGAAGGATTTGCCGTATTGAACGAAAGCGAGCTGACCGGGCGGGGCCGGTGCCGGAGCAGCCTGAGGGCGATGTTTCTCAGGCAGCTGGCCCTGGAAGGCAAACTTCCGGAATATTCCGGGTTGAACGGCGGGGATCCCTGGACCGGCCGTCGAATCCCGTACCTGGTCGGATCGGCATTCCTGGAATGGCTGAAAACGGAAAGCGGCAATCCGGACGCCTGCCTGCATCTGTTCAAGCGCATGTCCGCGCGGCAAAAACGGAGTTTCGTGGAGGCGTTCAGCGGCTTGTTTGAAGGGATGCCGGAAGACCTGTATGACCGGTTCAAAGCCGAAACGATCGCCGAAGCATTCAAGATCGAGCAGTCGGTTGAAACGGTAGGACGGATCGAAGGTGACAAATGGGCCGATTTCGAGGGCATGACCGGCCGGCCGGCGGTTTCTTTGGACGGATCGAAACTCGCGGTGATCCGCAGGGATCCCCCCAAACCGCTCCGGCTGGAAATCCTCAGCACATCGGAAACCGATCCAAAGAAAAAAGAAAAGAAAAAAGCACCGGATCCGGAGGATATCCCGGATAAAATGTGGAAACCTCCCGAAAGAAAGCAAATTGCCGAATTCACTGCACGGAACGGCATTTATCCGAACGATCCCAGGTGGTTTCCGGACAACCGGTCGATCGTTTTCGATGCTGCGGCTGTCGGGCCGGACAGCATGTTTCATTACGACCTGTACAGATGGAATATCGATACCGGAAATCTGGAGCGTTTGACGCGAAGCGAAGATCTGCATTCGGCGGATGTATCGCCGGACGGCAGCTGGCTGGCCGCCGTCCGCAGGCGGTCGGGCATGTCGTCGCTGGTCCGATTGGATCTGCGGACGCGCCGGGTATCCGAACTGATCGAACCCGCTCCGGACATATCCTGGGGTGCCCCCCGCATCTCTCCGGACGGCCGGAAATTAGCCGCAGCCTGCTGGGGCAGGGGGTTCAGCGAGATCCGGATTCTCGATCTGGACACCGGTGCAGGTTCCCGAATATCCGGATTTGAACGGGATATCCTCGCGTTCCCGGCCTGGACCGGGGGGAACGGGCTTGTATATTCGACGGATAACACCGGCATTTACAATCTGGAGTATTACGACTGCGAAAACAACCTGAAAAGGCAGTTGACCTTGACCACAAGCGGCATATTCAGCCCCGAACCCGATCCGGGACACCCGGGTAATCTCTATTATATCGCACCCGATTCAAAGGGATTCGACATCTATTATTTCTCCCCGGGCGATTCCGCCGTTCCGGATCTTCATCTTAACGGATTCTGTCCGGTGATGCCGCCGATGGATCCCGTTGAAATCCCGATTTACGAAACGCAGGAAATATCCCCCGGACTGCCGTACCGCCTGGGCCCGCGCCCGGAATTCGCATTCGCTTTCAGCGGCGGGTTGACACCTTCCGGAGACAGTATCGAACTGGGAATGAACGGCGGAGATGTTCTGGGCCGGCTGGGTTATTCACTCATGGCCGCTTACGGATACTCAGGCGGAACAACCGGAGGATCGATGGAGGCGAGTTTAAAACGGTGGCCCATCGGTTTTTCGGCTGACCTGTTCTGGACCCGGTCGGAACCCAGCGAACAGGATGATTATCACCGGGTGACACCCCTGCTGGCTGACCGGAAAACGTACGGAATCAGCCTGGGATCCGACTGGTCGCGGATATTCCGGCTGGGATCGTTTGCGGCCAATGCCCGCGTGTTGACGGAACGGATCCGGCCGGAATCCGGCACCGATGATATATCCAAAAGCCTGATCGGCTTGAGTTTCGATACGGTATCCCGGTTTTCATACGGCCATGCCGGGTTTTCAGCCGCCTTGAAAGGTGATTATCTTTCGGGGATGACTGACGGGGAATATTGGAGTCAAGCCAGGCTGACCGGCAGAACGGCTCTGCGTTACCGCCATTTCATGTTCACGGCGCAAGCCGGAAAGGGAAAAACCTACGGGGATTTCTCTCCGACGGACGTTTTTCACCTGGGCGGATGGATATCTTCCGTGGAATCACCGATGGATCTGCATGGGCGGATACCGGTTGCCTATCTGCCGGCGGGCATCCTGATCGGCCGGAACTTCGAGCAGCTGCGACTGGAGCTGGCACCGGATGCCGGAATCCCGTTCATGCTCTTCGCGGAATGCGCCCGGGTATGGTGCAATACGGCAAAACCGGACCCGATCCGGGCGATCGGACTGGAACTTAATGGTGAAATCCCGCCGATATCTCTTTTGAAAATCCCGTCTACAAGCGTCCGTGCGGGGTTTGCCTATATCCTGGACGAGCCTTATGAAAACAAGTGGAAAGGATATATCGCCGTTTCGATCAGACCATGAAGGGAAGGCGAAGGTCATGAAATGGAACATATTGCTGTTTGCCATCTGGATCGCTTCCGCCGATGCCGGTTCAACCGATCCGCCCAGCCTGATTCCCTGCAGCGCGGAATCGGTTCCGAAACAGGCCGTCCCGGTTCAACCGGACTGGCTGGAAATGGGACCCGGCATTCTGAGCATGCTGAAGGAGGATTTCAGGGGAGTCAGTACAGTCCGTATTTCCATCGACTCGAACCCGGAATCCGGCTCCGCCGCAGATCACCTGGTATTGTATTTTCAGCACCATCCGGTGTGGCTGATGAGTCCTTCCGGGGAATTCAATCCGGGAGCGGTATTGCTGTACGATCTGTCCGGTATCTCAGAATATCTGCGTCTTTTGCCGATCGATGTCTGGGACAGCCTGGTTTTCGCCTTGGAAAATCCGGATGACCTGACCCTGTCGGCGATAACGGTGAAACACAACAATCAGACCATCCTGGACTGGAACGGAACCGCGACACTCACAGGGTCCGGAATTTCTCGACTCGACATGGGTATTTCGATCCTGTCTTCAAAACTGTCTCAGTGCCCCGAGACACCGAATGGGATCGCATTCCGCGCGCTCCAGGAACTGGGCAAGGATGATGGCACGAAATATGCCGATGAATCCCCGGGAGGCTGGTGCAGCGAATTCGCCGCCTGGGTCCTCCGCCACCACGGCTGGGATACCCCCGCCGGATCGATCGGAAGCCGGCATATGAGAGATTTCTTCTTAGGATATGACAGGCTGTTCGCCATCGAAGACGTATACAGTGGCGATTACACGATTCAGATGGGGGATTACCTGTCGATGTTCGACGGCGTCCACAGCGGATTGTTCCTTGCCTATCTGGGACCGCCCGGACCGCCCGGACCCGGCACACGGGTTCTCACCATCGAAGGGGGCAGCAGGGTCGAATTGTGCACCCGCTGTCTGGAAGATTTCGATCACATCGGGAACGCTCAGTAAACCGACCGATACCGGAACTGCCGGAAATGGTATGTTTTGCCTGTCCCGGGTGGATTTCCCCCTCACCGGGAATTGACAAATCAAGGGACATGCGATTACTTTGGGTCCGAGATGAAGAGAAGATACCGGTTCCGCCGATCCGCGGCATTGGAAACGAACCGCCAGTGAAACTCGGACGACGGGCGTTTCTGGGAGGTATCCTGGCGACGGGCGCTGCCGGTGCCTTGGGTTGCACGCCGGGGCTTCTCAAAAAACGATCGAATCTCGTACTGATCACCGCGGACACGGTCCGAGCCCAAAGCATGTCGTGTTATGGTCACCCCCGGCTTACGTCCCCCTGCGCCGATCTGGCGGCTTCCCGGGGCGTGTTGTTCGAAAATGCATATTCCACATCGATATGCACGATGCCGGGACACGCTTCCATTTTCACGGGATTGTTTCCCGACCGGCACGGCGTCATCACAAATTATCGTCGATTAAAACGGAATATTCCGACCTTGGCCGAGATCCTTTCCCGGGAAGGATATACAACCGCAGCGTTTCTCGGAATCTGGATTCTGAACGAACCAGAAGGTATCGCAAGGGGATTTCAATATATCGACTGGAGTGAAACCGACCGGCCGTCACCCCTGAATGCGATGCGCCGTTCCGGTGATTATATCGATCAGGTCATCGCTTTTTTGAAGCAGATGAAACGCCGGAAAGAACCTTTTTTTCTATGGGTTCATTCCTTCGATGCGCATGCGCCCTACATGCCGCCCGAACCCTTCGGATCGATGTATGTGAACCCGGATTTACCCACTGTGGACATTTTTCTGCTCATGCAGGGACTCCTGGAAAACCTGAATGGCTATCGACCGGAATTCCCCAGGCCTTACATGGAATCGCAATACTTGGGGGAAATCCGATACTGGGACAGCAATTTCCAGAAGATTTTCGAGGTCATGCATGAATCCGGAAACCTGGCGGATACATTTCTGATTTATACTTCCGATCACGGTGAAAACATCGGTGAAAACGGCATTTACGGGCATGTGGATTTGAACCAGCCGGTGATTCGAATTCCCCTGATTGCATGGCATCCGGACCGGCTCCCCGCCAAATCCGTTCGAACACCCGTGCAACAGACCGATCTGGTTCCAACGATACTGAATCTGCTGAAGATAGAATACAAACCGGATGATTTCGAGGGAATGGATTTAATGCCCCTGATCCTGGGTCGACATCCGGAGGATCTCCACCGTCCGGTCTTTGTGATAAATTCCGGGTACAGCTCCGCATCGATTATCGATACGAGCTCGAATCTCAAAATCATTAAAAAACCGCTCATTGACTTTCCATATCCGGATGAAGATATGATCTCGAAACAGAGCCATGCCGGTGAATTTATCGATTCGATTCAGAAGAACCGGTTTCGATGGCGTATCGTCAAAAAGAAAAATCTCCTCAGTTTTTCCTTTTCAGGAGAAATCAAAATGGATCGTCCGGTCACCCGCGTGATGATTATGATTGTACGCCGGAATCCGGCCGGAAACCTGTCGGTCGACATGATATCGATGATTCCCAGGGAGTCCGCATTTTCCTTTTCCTATGAATTTCCTCGATACCAAGTTCCCCATCCGGTATCGGATTCCATTCCGTGCGATTACGTTTCGATGATTCCGACTTCCTCCGTCAAATATTCGTTATGGATGTTTGAATCGAGCGGAGATGCCGCATATGTATCTTCATGGTTTCAATGCCTTGTCACCGATGAGAACGGAACGGTGCTTCATTTGAAGCCGGGCAGCCTTGACCGGATGATCCGGCTGAGCTCGGATGAAGATCAGCAATGGGGTCACCAGTACGATCCAGGCCGGGATCCGAATGACCTGATGGCGCGTCTCAACCGGTTTTTGAACCGCAGGCGGGATATGACCTACCGGATCGATCAGCCGGAATCGGGGATCGGCGATTTGCTGATTCTGCCTGCTTCAGAAGAATTCGAAACGGCGACACCCCGGGAAATCTACGATAAGTACCTGGAGATCCTGTCATTGGCCCCGAATAAGGACGTGTTCGAAAAGAACCGGCAACAACTCGAAAGTCTTGGATACATTTCCTGAATTCGAGAACCGCTTTATTCTCCGGCAACAATTGCCTGAACATCGGCTTTGACTTCGCCGATGGGCTTGATATCGAATTTTTCGACCAGGACCTTGGCCACATTCGGTGAAAGAAATCCCGGCAGGGTCGGGCCCAGGCGGATTCCCTTGACTCCCAGATAAAGCAGCGCCAGAAGGACGGTGACGGCTTTCTGCTCGTACCATGCGATGTCGTAGGAGATCGGCAGATCGTTGATGTCGTCCAAACCCAGAATCTCCTTCAGCTTCAAAGCCACCAGTGCCAGTGAATAGGAATCGTTGCACTGCCCGGCATCCAGAACTCGCGGAATCCCGTCGATCGCGCCCAGGTTCAGCTTGTTGTACCGGTATTTGGCGCATCCCGCGGTCAGGATAACGGTGTCCTCGGGCAGCGATTCGGCCACATCCGTGTAGTAATTCCGGGTGGTATGGCGCCCATCACAACCGGCCATGACCACGAACCGCTTGATCGCCCCGGATTGAACCGCGGCCAGAATCTTGTCGGCCAGCGCCAGGATCTGGTTGTGGGCGAATCCACCGGTGATTGTTCCCGATTCGATCTTTTGTGGGGGAGGAGATTTTTTCGCCAGCGCGATGATTCCAGAGAAATCCTTGGGTTCACCGTCGCTTCGATCCGGGATATGCCGGACTCCGGGATACCCCGTCTGGCCTGTCGTGAAGATACGGTCCCTGTAAGAATCCTTGACGGGAACGATGCAGTTGGTGGTCATGAGTATCGGACCGTTGAAGGTTTCGAACTCCTTCTGCTGTCTCCACCACGATCCGCCGTAGTTCCCGAAGAAATGGGAATATTTCTTGAAGGCGGGATAATAGTGTCCCGGGAGCATTTCGCCGTGAGTGTAAATATCCACTCCGGCACCCTCGGTCTGCCGCAGCAGTTCCTCCAGATCCTTCAGATCGTGTCCGGACACCAGAATTCCCGGATTGGTGCCGACTCCGATATTGACGCGGGTGATTTCCGGATTCCCGTAGGTGGACGTGTTGGCCTTATCCAGAAGCGCCATGGTCTTGACAGCGATCTCCCCGGCATCCATGACCATCCGGACCATTTCATCGACCGGCAGATCCCTGGTTGTGGAAGCCAGACCCCGGATCAGAAACCGGTGGATGTCCGGATCCCGGTATCCCAGAACCGATGCATGGTGTGCATAGGCCGCAATTCCTTTCATTCCATAGATCAAAAGCTCCCGCAGCGACCGGATATCTTCATCCGGAGTGGACAGGACACCGATATCGGCCGCCTTTGCCGGGTAATTAGAAATATCCCGGGGATTCCAGGTCACGGAATCGTGAAGAATATCCCCACCCATCGTCAGCCCGGATTTCAGGCGGTTCCGAAGATCCAGACCCTGCTGAATCAACGCCGAAATTCTGGTTTCATCGAAATTCGCATTGGTAATGGTTGCAAACAAGGCTCCCGAAATAAACTCCCCGATCTCCCCCAGCCGGACGGGGTCCTCGGCAACCCGTTCCCCCACCAGGGCGATTCCCTTCAGTGTATGGATCAGAAGATCCTGCAGATTGGCGGTTTCTTCCGTCTTCCCGCAAACACCCCTCCGGGTGCAACCCCGGTTCCCGGCTGTTTCCTGGCATTGATAACAGAACATGCTCATGATTCATCCTCCTTTAACGTGGCATCAGTTTACCTTCCCAATTCGATTCACGCCACTTTTCAATTATATTGACGCGCTCATGCGGGTGACATTGACTTAAGTCAATTCGGATGGAAATCCACAGACCCGGATTCTATAATGCCTTCGATGAATCTCGTAATGGTATTGAAAAGGTCGGATCTGTTCGCGGATGTGGGAGATTCCCATCTGAAGGCGATTTTGAGCGGCAGCCGGATGAGACATTATGAAAAGAACGACTTCATTTTTTTCGAAGGCGATGAAGGCAGCGCATTCTATCTTCTGGTGGAGGGTTCGGTAAAGCTGGCAAAATCCTCCGCAGACGGCCAGGAAACACTGGTCAAACTGGTCCGGCCGGGTGAAGTATTCGCCGAGATCATTCTGTTTGAAAAAAGCGGCTATCCGGTCACCGCCGAATCCGCAGGGCCTTCGAAAGTCCTTGAAATATCCAGAAAACATTTCCTGACGCTGCTCGACGACACCGGTTTCCGGAATGAATTCATCGCGCTGCTCATCCGCAGGCAGCGATATCTTGTAAACCGGATTCTGGTTCTGACGGCATATGACGTGGAAGAACGTTTTTTCATGTTTTTACGGGAGCGATACGGAGCGCATCAAACCTATCGTATCGACGTATCCAAACAAGATATGGCGTCAGCCATCGGCACAATTCCGGAAACGTTTTCGCGAATGCTGAAACGGTTGAAAACAAATAAAACTCTTCGATGGACCGGCAAAACATTGCATCTGGCATCCGGGTTCTGGGAAAACCGCGAGGATCATGACCGAAAGGCATAAACACGCTTTTTTACGAATCCCGATCATCTGGATCCTCATCTGGGCGGCCGGATGTTCCTCCCCGGAACCCGGACCGTCCGGGTATCGCTTGACCCACCTTGTTCCATCATCCGATGAATGTCCCTTCAGATCTCTCGATCAATCTCCGAGCGAAAAAGACGGCGAACCGGATTTCCCGGATTCCGAATGGGTTATTGCCCGGATCAAAGCGGGCGGCATAACCAGGAACGCCATGGTTCTGAGACCCGATCAACCACTGGAAATAACGGCGGATACCCTCCATGACGCCCGTTTCCGGGCCAGCCTGGTCGCTCCGGTCGACAGCTCCAATTTAACCACCGATCTCCGGGTCCGAATCCGCACGGAATCATCCGCTCAACCGGGAACCGCTGCGGAGCGCTGGGTTATAATGCCGCGGGATGCCGGTTCCGGATGGATTCCGGTGGATTTCGACCTGTCCGGACTGGGTCCGGGCGAAAAGACCCTTTGCATAACACTTGAAGGGTCCGGAATCAACAAATCCAACCTCCCGGTATTCATAGGCTCCCCGGTCATGATATCGGGGGATCCCGATTCCAGGAAAACCAGTATCGTCATGATCCTGCTGGATTCCCTCCGTGCGGATCACCTGGGGTGCTACGGTTATCCGGAACCGGTCTCCCCGTTTATCGACCGGCTCAGCCGGGGAAGCGTTCAATACATGGCTGCCAGATCGCCATGTTCCTGGACAATGCCGTCGGTGAACGCGCTGTTCACCGGCATCTATCCTTCACGGTACCAGTATATCGGCGATCCCATGAAGGAATTGCCGGACTCGATGGAATCCCTTGCGCAGGTGTTGTCCCGCAACGGTTATTTTGCCATCGGCATCAGCAGCAACTCGCTGATCGTTCCGGAACATGGATTCGACCGGGGTTTCGACGTGTTCGACGACACCAGTGTCCGCTACGGGCAGAAAAATTCGGCAACACTCATGTACTCCCGTACCGTGGAACTCCTGAAAACATACCGGGATCTTCCTCTGTTTTTATATGTGCACTGCATGGATCCCCATGATCATTATGCGCCGCCCGGTCCCTTCCGCCACATGTTCGATCTGCCTGCCGGAGTGGCCCGGGATCTGATCATTCAGGGGGATTCCGGACAGCTCATGTCCCGGATCGAATCCGCCGGGGAGATTCCGCCAGATCGGGAGCAAACATCCTATCTGAACGCACTGTATTCGGGTGAGATCCGGTGTATGGATGCCATTGTCGAATGGATATTAAGAAAAATGCAGGATCTGGGCATGCACAGGGAACTGAACCTGATCGTGACCTCCGACCACGGTGAGGAATTCATGGATCACGGCAGACTTCAGCACGCCCGAACCCTGTATGAAGAATCCATCCGGATTCCACTCCTGATCTGGAAACGGGATCGGTTCCGGAGTTGCGATCTCGTGAGGGGACCGGTGTCATTGATCGATCTGGTCCCGACCCTGATGTCCGCTGCAAACCTGGACATTCCGGAGGGAATCGACGGAGTGGACATCGGAAAGCCGGAGATTGTTCCACCGGAGAGAACCCTGTTCGCTCAGCTTCATGACCTGGACCGGCCGATAATTAGCTGGCGTGCGGCGATCCGGGGAAACTTGAAGGTCCTCCAGATCGGGAGCGCGCCCTTCCAATATTATCGACTGGACAGTGATCCGGGCGAGTTGTCGGCCGTTTCGGGCGATCCGGCCGGTTTCCACGCGCTGGCACAGGAGCTTGGGGCTCGATTGGATGCGGAGCGGAACCTGCCGAGGGAATCCTGCCGGAACGATGAATATATCGAGCAGCAGTTGAAACGACTGGGATATATAAACTGAAAATCAAGACGCAGCCGATGAACGGACACCGGCAGATCTGCCGGGATTAAAATCTCGGGGCGATGATCCGGGTGGTCAACTGCACCACTTTCACCTTGGCGTAGTGGAACAGATAGGCAAAAGCCAGTCCGAGCGGCGATGATTTCGGTTCGGATATCCAGGCCAGCGGGATCAGGGTTGTCCACCGGAGTAAACCAGATATTCCGAACAGGACCTGTTCGGACTCAAGCGAAAAGTGTCCCATTTTCACCGGATCCGGCAGATACGCTCCCGAAAGAAGCATGGTGATCATCATGGCCACGCCCGAAACCGCGCCGAATATTCCGGAATAGATCTGCCGTTTGCCGTCCGGCGCCACCGCCAGGACGAAATTCATCGCGATGATTCCCGCACCCGACCACATGACGCCGGATGATGCCGCTTCAAGATAAATCAGCCAGTATGTCTCGGGCGTGGCGAAGACCCAGATGATGGCATTCATCCCGCTCAGAAGAATCGCGATCTTCATGGCGGTCTTGTTCCCGACCCGGTCGATCAGGGAGCCCCAGGCTTTTAAAACGGTAAACGATGCGATGGTGCTGATGGTGCCGTAGATCTGCATGTCGATGAGTGACATATGCAGCTTCTGGATCATAAACGGCTGCCAGAACGGCGACCCGACTCCCACTGCCAGCATCCACCAGGAACCATAGACCAGGAGCCATCTGAAATTTTTATCTTTGAACGGCTCGCTCAGCATTTGCCATGAGCTGATATTTTCGACGCTCTTGGGCATTTCAGGCTGCCGGTTCAGCAAAATTAGCCCGATCACGCCTGCGAGCGCGGCGAGTGCAAAAATACCCAGAAATCCCACGGGCGGGAACTGCGCAGGGAAACGATCCGCCAGTCCAGCAAGATCCTTAAGATATCCGGTTATCCCCGACCTTCCGGAATCAAACAGATCCACGATTCCTCCCAGGAGATACCCGGTGACGAGTCCGGCGACGAGAAGATACCTGGACCGCCAAGAGAAAAACCGGCCGCGAATTTTAAACGGCACGATGTCGGATATCCAGGCGATCCAGGCATTCCCGCTGATCGCCTGGAATGTTGTGGCAATAAAAAACAGAAAAAGGAACAATTCCATGGCCTTGTCATGCGACATCACCAGTGCGGGAATACCATAGCAGACGGCCAGAAACCGGCCCCAGGCCGTCAGTTTCACAACGAATCGGCGCCGGGATGTCATCTTCTTGGTGAACAGGGCGCCCAGAGGCTGGAATATCTGGGAGATCTGACCGATCGCCGACAGGATGGCGAACTGAAACGGCGTCGCTCCCAGAAGAACGGCGAATTTGGTGATGAACATGCTGCCCGGAGCGGCCATGGAGGCGTATATCTGGGCGAACACACCTTCACCGATTGACAGCCGGAGGGTTTTTCTGAGAGCGGATTCAGCCGATTTCATGCGGTGAATCCTACGCCGCGCAATTTCAACTTACAACGCAAATTTTACTTCGCGAATCCTGCAATGACGGAGAGTTTTGACGATAACGGCCAACATGAAGCACCGCCACATTTTAACTCCTTTCAATTCCCGGATGGCTTTCTTCAAACACGGTTTATTTCTTGGAAACGATCCGGGCATCCGTCTGTTGGGCAAAAGTAATGCCAGATTTTTATCTGAAACGTCCGGACGATCGGAGCGTCATATAATCGCAGTGTTTGAGCCATGGGACAGGTTGCATGAAGAAAGCATTTTGATTACATAGAACTTCCAGGGAGGGTTTGACATGAAAATCCTGATATCCGATTCGTTCGATGCATCTCTGCCGGGAAAACTCGGCCGGTACGGCGAAGTGTTCGACGATCAGTCCCGCCTGCCCGAAGCGGACGTGGTTCTGGTGCGGTCGAAAACGAAGTGTACCCGGGAGTATATCGACCGGGCACCCAATCTGAAGTTGATCATCCGAGGCGGGGTCGGTCTGGACAATGTGGATGTGGACTATGCGAAGTTGAAGGGGATCACCGTTCGGAACACGCCGGAGGCGTCCAGCATCGCCGTGGCGGAGCTGGCCATGGCGTTTCTGGTGTCCATTCCCAGCCTGTTGATTTCGGGGCACATGACCATGGTTCGGGGGGAATGGGCCAAGAAGGAGTTGAAACGGACAGAGTTGTACGGCAAGATCCTGGGGCTGGTGGGGATCGGCCGCATCGCCACCGAGGTGGCTGTCCGGGCCCGGGCGTTCGGGATGACGGTGATCGCCTACGACAAATTCATCCCGGAATCTCCCCATGCCGAAATGGTGACCTTCGAGGAATTGCTGACCCGGTCCGACTTCATCTCCCTGCACGTTCCCCTGACTCCCGAAACCGAGGGAATGATCAATGCAAAAACCATCGCCCGGATGAAACCGGGTATCGTTCTGGTCAACACCGGCCGGAGTAAATGCGTGGTGGAGTCCGATATTGCGAATGCACTCAACTCCGGGCGCATGCGGGCTTTTGGAACCGACGTCTGGCATTCCGATCCACCCGAATGGGATACCTGCCCGCTGGTAAAGGCTCCCAATGTCTTCATGACACCCCATATCGGCGCTTCGACAAAGGAAAACCTGCTTCGCATCGGCGAGGTCATCGACAGGATCATCGCCGATTTTGCCCGAGAGGAGTAACCGTATGACACACCGGGTTTACTGTTTCAACGCCGGGCCGGCGGCGCTGCCCCTGCCCGTTTTGGAGGAGGTTCAGGCGGAGCTTCTGGATTACAATGGAACCGGAATGAGCGTGATGGAGCTGAGTCATCGGGGTCCGGATTATTCCGGGATCCACTCCGAAGCGCAGGTTCTGTTCCGGGAACTGCTCGGATTGAACGACGACTGGAAAGTCCTGTTCCTGTCCGGCGGGTCATCCACCCAGTTTTTTGCATTGCCTTATAACATCCTGGAAAAAAACAAAACAGCGGATTACATCGTGACGGGATCCTGGTCGAAAAAAGCCGTGAAGGAGGCGAAACAGTTTGGAGCCGTGCATATCGCTCACGACGCCGCCGATGCCGACGGGAAATATTACTATATTCCCGGGCAGTCCCGGTTGAATCTCAATCCGGATGCCGCCTACCTTCATTTCACATCCAACAACACCATCGCCGGCACCCAGTTCCGGACATTTCCCCAGGCCCCGCCGGGTGTATTCCTGGCCGCGGACATGTGCTCCGATCTGCTGTGGCGTAAATTCGATCCGGAACCGTTCGGGATTTTCTATGCCAGCGCTCAGAAGAATCTGGGGCCGTCCGGTGTGACCGTGGTGGCCGTCCGGAAAGAATTCCTGCAGCGGTGCCGGGACGATGTGCCCGCCATGGTCAGCTACAGGATTCATGCGGATAACGACTCGCTGTACAACACCCCGCCGACCTTTGCGGTGTACATCGCCGGCAAGGTTTTGAAATGGCTCGAATCAATCGGCGGGCTGGATGAAATGGAGCGGAGAAACCTGGAAAAGGCCGGAATGCTGTACCGGACGATCGACGCCGAACCGGAATTCTGGCGGACCCGGGTCCGCAGGGACAGCCGGTCGGTCATGAACGTGGTGTGGCGGATCCGTGATGATGAAGCACTTGAGAAACAGTTTGTTTCCGAAGCCGCTGCGGCCGGACTGGTCGGCTTGAAAGGCCACCGCTCAGTGGGCGGCATCCGTGCGTCCATTTACAATGCCGTGCCCCTGGAAGGCGTTCAGGCACTGGTTTCGTTCATGGATCAGTTCATTCAAAAGCATGGATAATTCATTTGCTCGTTTTTGCATCACCGGATTAATCGAAATAGCGGAAAAGTCCATCTCCTGACAGAGTGTTTGGCAGCGTTTTTGCTTCAAACAGTGGTATCGTGTGTATTTTGATCTGTTCAGGAGGTGGATTATGGATCGCAACGGTTTGAAACATACTGCTTTGACGGGATTGCTGATCCCGGTGGTATTGCTGTGGACCGCTTTTCCGGTTTATTCCGAAACAGTACGGGTGGCGGTTCCCGAGGTGAGCGGGTATTGTCTGGAGGATTTTGATGGAGGTCAGGTTCTGACTTTGCCCGGCTATGGCCGCGGGAACATCCCCGGAGAACCTCAGCTCCCCGCCAGAATTTTCGCGGTTGCCATCCCTCCAGGTGCGCGGGTTGATTCCGTCGATGTCCGTTCTTCTGAGACCGAGGTGCTTCCGGGCACTTTCATTATCGCTCCGAAACCGGTTCCCCGGCCGTTGAGCGGGGAAGAATCGAAGCGCGAGCTGGAAGCGAAACAGACGTTCATCGCACGTCAGAAGGAGATATACAGCCAGGATGAGCTGTTCCCCGGGCGGATCGGTGCCATCGTCAGGACGGCCGGATTCCGGAAATACAACCTGGTGGATGTCCGGATTTCTCCGGTTCAGTACCGACCGCAGTCGGGCGTTCTGATCCGTCACACCGGGATCATCATGGACGTGCACTACACTCCGGGCATCTTCCCGGTGAATCCGTCGGTCCTGACGGATTGGCAGCAGAGAATGGAGCGCCGGGCGGAGCAGATGATCCTGAATTATCAACAGGCGCAGCAGTGGTATCCCGAGGTTGCCCCGCAGCGAGGGTTGTATGAATTCGTGATCATCACCACCGAAGATCTGGAAAGCTCCGTTTCGGATCTGGCAAACTGGGAAATCATCAAGGGGAAACCATCCAATGTGGTGACGGTGGAATGGATTTCCTCGACTTATGCCGGAGTGGATCTGGCGCAGAAGATGCGGAATTTCCTGCTGGAGAAATATCCTTCCGGAGAATGGGGGATCGAAGATGTCTGCATGGCGGGTCATTACGATGATGTGCCCATGCGCAGGATCGCCGATGATCCGGATACGGACCTGTATTTTGCCGAACTGTCGCTCCCGGACAATCAATCCTGGGACGCCAACTCCAACGGCCAGTATCTGGACAGCGGGGATAGCTGTGATTTTTACGCGGAGATCAATGTCGGGCGGATACCGTGGAGCGAGCCGGCGATCATGCAGCACATCTGCCAGAAATCCGTAGCCTACGAGATGACCGACGATCCCGCTTTCAAAAAGAACATTCTGCTCCTGGGATCCTATTTCTGGTCGGACACCGACAATGCGGTTCTGATGGAAGCCAAGGTGGATCAGGAATGGATGTCGGACTGGACCATGTTCCGGATGTACGAGAAAAACACCGATTATTTCTCTCCCTATCCATGCGACATGGAGCTGCTTCATGAAAATGCTGTGCCGGAATGGTCCACCGGGACCTATGCCTTCGTGAACTATGCCGGACACGGATCGTCGGTTTCATGCCATATCCTGGGCATCGGTCAGCCCGCATTCATCGAACACGTCGATTGCTCCCAGTTGAACGATGACTACCCTTCTATCGTGTTTGCCGACGCATGCAGCAACAGCGAAACCACCACCTCGACCAGCATTGGAAGAGAAATGCTGAAACAGGGTGCGGTGGGTTTCGTTGGATCGACCCGGATCGCCTACGGCTGTCCTGGATGGAGCGGTCCGGAAGACGGATCCAGCCAGTCTCTGGATTACTATTTCACGACCAGTGTCACGTCGGGGGAATACAGCCAGGGCGCAGCACTCCAGCGCGGCCTGCAGGAAGTATATCAGATGAACGGTTGGAATTATCCGGCGCTGGAAATGTGCGAATGGAGCCTGTGGGGGAATCCGGATCTGGGTGTGGCGTTTGCCCTGTCCAGCGACGGTACGGTGATGTTCGATAGGATGGTGTACATGCTGAACGACTCGGCGGTGATCACCGTCCGGGATCTGGATCTGGATGAAAATCCGGGTGTCCCGGATACCATCGACGTGGAAGTGAGTACGACCGGCGGCGATCTGGAAACCCTGACCCTGACCGAAACCGGCGGGTCCACCTATGTGTTCGAAAACAGCATCACCGTTCAACCGGGATCACCGGTGACCGGCAATGGCATGATCGAGGTGAGTCATGGTGATGATATCCAGGTTATTTATATCGACGCCGATGACGGGCATGGCGGTGTGAATGTTCCCAAGACGGCCGAAGCGGATGTCGACGGCGTACCCCCGGTGATCTCCGGAGTAACGGTGACGAATATCACCGAGGATTCCTTCACGGTGGAATGGACGACGGACGAGGAATCCGACAGCGGGGTGACCTACGGCGAGGTCTCCCCGGATACGACCGTCAGCTCCGGAACCATGACCACCAACCATTCGATTGCCGTCACGGATCTGGAACAGTGCACGGTTTATTACTTCTATGTCGAATCCAGGGATCGTGCCGGGAATGCGGCGGTGGACGACAACGGGGGTTCATACTATTCGCTCGAGACTTATATTCTGTTTGTTTCCCTGACTGCGGACATGGACGCCGATCCCGGATGGACCTACGAAGGTCAGTGGGCATGGGGTCAGCCAGCCGGATTGCAGGGTGATCCCCCGTCCGGATACACGGGAACGAATGTCGTCGGATACAACCTGAACGGTGAATATTCGGGGAATATGCCGGTGCGGTACGCAACCACCGGATCGTTCGACTGCACCGGGATGAGTGCAGTATATCTGGGATTCTGGCGGTGGCTCGGCGTTGAAAGCAACACCTGGGATCATGCCAGCATCCAGGTTTCGAATGATGGCGGATCGAGCTGGTCGACCGTCTGGGAAAATCCGGGATCGAGCATCAACGATCCGGACTGGACCTTTGTGGAGTATGACATCTCGGACTGGGCGGCCGGACATGCCGACGTCAAACTGCGATGGGGCATGGGTCCGGCCGACGGGTACATCGAATACTGCGGATGGAACATCGATGATGTGGTCATATCCAATGCCGTTCCCTGCAACCAGTCGATTCTGACCTACCAGAGCCACGTCATCGACGACTCCGCCGGAAACGGTGACGGGGAGATCAACGGGGGTGAAACCATCGCCCTGTCGGTGACGCTGCAGAATATCGGCCTGGAGGCCACCGGGGTGGAAGCGGTGCTCAGTACCACCAATCCACACGTGACCATCACGGTGAGTCACGCCGAATTTCCGGATATTCCCCAGAGCGGCGTTGGAACTTCCCTGACCGATTACGTGTTCGAGGTGAGCGAAGACGTTTCGGACGGCGAAGTGATCCCGTTCGAGCTGTCCTGGACCTGCACGGGCGCTTCCGGCCAGACCGGGTTTAACGATCTGATCGTCGCTCCGGGACTGGAATGGTATTCCTCGGTTGTTCTCGATCCCGTCGAAGGTGACGGAGACGGCGTCCTGGACCCGGGTGAAACCGCCCAGATCATGGTGACATTGTTCAACCGGGGACATGGAACCGCTCACGATGTAATTGCCGATCTGACATCCAGCCACCCGCAGTACGTCACCATCGATGACGGCTCCGCGGATTTCCCGGATATGGAAGGTGAACGCTATGGGACCAGCATTGCACCCCATTTTACGGTTACCGCCGATCCCGCCACACCCGATCACACCATCGTGACGTTCACTCTGGCCATCACGGGACAGAATTATGCCACGGAGGATACTTTTGTTCTGGAAGTGACCGTATCGGATTTCATCTGCCGGTATGCCTGGGACCTGGACACCGATCCGGGCTGGACCTGTGAGAATCAGTGGGCATGGGGCGTGCCGCTCGGACAGAGCGGCGATCCCACGTCGGGATACACCGGCGCCAACGTCTACGGATACAATCTGGCCGGGAACTACCCACCCTTCCTTCCGGAAACATTTCTCACGTCGGAGGCCATCGACTGTTCCATGCTGAGCAGCGTGGAGGTGCGGTTCATGCGCTGGCTGGGGGTGGAAAGCGCACAGTGGGATCATGCCTGTTTCCGGGTTTCCAACGACGGGTCGACCTGGTACACCATCTGGTCTCATACGGGCGAAACACTGCTCGACACCTCGTGGCAGAACATGTCGTACGACATTTCGGATTATGCCGACGGACAATCCGCCGTGTACCTGAGATGGGTCATGGGTGAATCGGATTCCTATGTTGAATATTTCGGCTGGAACCTGGACGATATCGAAATCTGGGCGGAAAGCGGCAATCCGGTGCCGACACACACGCCGGTGCCGCCCACGGCGACATCCATGCCGCCCACCGCAACGCCGGTCATTCCCACCGCGACATCCATGCCGCCCACCGCAACGCCGGTCATTCCCACCGCGACATCGGCACCGCCCACGGATACACCCATTCCGCCGACCGATACACCCATTCCGCCGACCGATACACCCATTCCGCCGACCGATACTCCCGTTCCGCCGACCGATACTCCCGTTCCGCCGACTCACACGCCGGTGCCGCCCACCGCGACGCCGGTACCGCCGACCTCCACGCCGACGCCCGATCCCGGCATGACACTGATCATCGACGATGATTACCTGGAGCCCGGCGACATATTCCATCTGCATTATTATCTTTACAATCCCGGGGTGGAAATGCGCACCCTGGATGCCTATATCCTGCTGGATGTCTACGGAGCGTACTGGTGTTATCCCGGATGGAATCACATCAGCATGGGACTGGATTACCTTCCCAACGTGCACATGAGTGCCGGGGCAACCATGCATGAGGACGTGTTCAGTTTCACCTGGGGCGACTACAACGCCGGGGATTATCATGAGTTGTTCTTCTATGGGGCTGTGTTCGATGCGGGAACATTCGATATCTTCGGTGATTTCCAGATGATCGAGTGGGGATTCGAATAGAACAGGCAGAATTTGATTGCCGGCACGCAGTGTCTCAAGGCGCTGCGTGCCGGTTGCCTTTCCGGATTGTTTCCGTATAATGAAAAATAGTGCGGTTAACCCCGTTCGGAGGAGGTGTATGTGAAGAAGATGATGTCCCCCTGGAATATAATGATCGTTTTCGGTGCAATTGTGTCTCTGATGTTTCCGGCAGATTCCGGCGCAGCGCTCAAGCCGAAGGTTGTTGATGTTGCCATGGAGCTGTCGACCCTGCATCCGGCGCTGAACGGCGAATACGCCGCGAATGTCCGGATCCGGGCGCAGGAAGATATTCCGGACCTGACTGTGGTTGTGGAACTTCCGCAACAGATTGAACTTGTATCGGATTCGGTAAAATGGTCCGGTTCGCTGGCTGCGGGGAATTCAATCGAATTGAAACCGGGAATCCGGATCGTATCCGAAGGCCGGTTTTCCATCCGCGTCCGGATCAGCACACCGGAAAACCGGGTGAGGGAAACCTGGGAGCATCTGAATTTCATACTCGAAAACGGGCGGAACCAGGTGTCCGGAGAACCCTTTATCCGGATGGATCTGGATGCCGCCGCAACTCCGGAGGAACGACAGGCTGTCACGCGGTTCAAGGCGGCGCACACCGAGATCATCGTGCAGCCGGCCGCCGGGAGATCTGCTCCCGCCAAATGGACCGCCACCATCACCGGCAAGGCGGAATACGTGGATGTGATGGGGAACAGTCACCCCATCCGCCTGGCCAAGATCCAGGTTTCCAATGAGGATCCCGATGCGCAGTATGCCGTTCTGGGAAGCAGCAACACGGGTTTTGACGGCACATTCACCATCCAGGCCGTCTGCCAGGAAGAAGGAATGATCCCGGATGTCCAGCTCAGAGTGTATTCCTCCCACCCGGACAATTTGTTCACCATGGTCTGCCCGTCCAAAACGGATCCGTTTTACACCCTGTTGTCCGATATCCGGGTCGACTGCCCGGCGGGAAACATCACCATCAACGTGAAAACCGGCCAGCCCCAGTTGAATCAGACCAATGACGACGTGATCGCCCGGGCGTTCGCGGTCCTGGACGGGATGCTTCAGGCATACCTGGAAAGCTATGCCATCCGGGTCGCTGACGGGTACATGGATCCGGTGCGGTATATTGATACCGTGTTCCCGGCGAGCTCCTGTTACAATACAGGGGAGGATTGTATCCAGATCGCCCATCTCGACTCCCAGGAATGGGACCTTGTTTATCACGAATTCTACCATTTCTTCTCGAGAGAAGCCGCCAAGACCAAGTTCAATAACGGACCGGGCGGCGCGCATGACGGATCCAGCGCCATTCCGGATTATGGCAAGGACACAGGTATCCGGCTGGCCTGGGACGAGGGCATCGCGACGTTCATGTCCATTACGACGCAGCTGGAGGATCGTTCCCGGAAGGACTGGGGTATTCCATGCCCGTCCATGCCATGTCTGGGAGACCGGAAGTATGAAGAGATCGAAGGGACGGCCTGGTCGATCGACCTGGAAACGGTGGGTCAGACACATCCTTACAGCGAGGGTTACGGGAGTGAATTCTCGGTGCTGGGAACGTTATATGATCTGTGGGACGGAGACAGAGACGGTACCGATCTGCAGGGTGTCAACTGCAAGGATTATATCCAGCTTTCGCTTCACAGTATCTGGAAACTGTGGAATACCGGGGACTGGGATGACGTCAGCAAATTTTATGCCTATGTGAGCAGTATTTTAATGGGAGCCGACGCCAATCTCGTTCCGATGTTTTCCTGCCCGTTCGCCATGAACCACATCGCTCCCATGGCCTACGATCCCAGAGAAGGCGACATGCTCAGCCGCTCCCAGTGTCCCACCTTTACATGGGCACCCTATGGCGATTCCACTCCGGGTTATTTCAATGATGAGTTTATACTGGGAATTTTTAAGGGTGGACTCTCATATACCAATATCGTTTTTGCCAAATTCGATCTTAAAACGACCAGCTGGACTCCCACAAAGGATGAATGGGAAGCCATCACGCATGGCGCTACCAACTCAACCCGGTACTACTGGTACGTCATGGGATGGAACACCCAGATTCCCAGGACACCGCCCAGCAATGTCGGGATGACGGCATTTATCAGCAACGCACACAGTTTTGTTCTGCGGCCCAACATCTATGCCCAGGGAATGATGGGGTGCCAGGACAAGGATCCCGCGCTTTTCTTCAGCGGGATCCCTCTGGAGATCAACCCGGATTCCAACGAATATCCGTTCCACGGGTCGGGCGCCGGAAAAGACTATGACGGAGATCCCATCTATTTCATTCTCGACGGCAAATTCATCCTGAGCCAGTCAATGGTTCGAGTGGATATCGAAATGTACAGTGATCCCGGTTATACAACACATATTCGAACGGACCGGGCTGAAGCATACTCCTGGAACGAATGGTTCTACGACTTCGCCTGCGATCTGATCCGGGACACCACCGCCGGCTGCCGACCCATATGGTTTGCGGTGAAATTCGCCGATCACTGAAAACCGGACGAACGATCCCGGATCTCCGTGCCCTGTTCATCCGCCTTTTGATCATGTAATTTTGCATCGTATCACAGCAACCATCAAAACCAATGTTGATCGGCCGGCCGGTCCGGGTTTACCATTCCGTCAGATGACTCGATTCCCGGCGATCCCGACATGAAATGTGAAAAACTGTTTGTCCAACTGGCAGCGCTGTTCGGTGTGCTGTTTGCCCTGATCACGCCCCCTTTCCAGGTCCCGGACGAAGGGGCACATTTCCGGAGAAGCTATATTACTTCCGAACTCAAAATCTTCGAATACCGGGATCGGGGATGCGTCGGTCATGACCTTCCGAGATCCGTGATCGCCGTTTCGGACGAGTTCCACGAAGCGCTGGCTTTCAAGCCGTCGGCCAAGATACACCCCGGAAGGATTTTTGAAAGCCTGAACACCCCGCTCGATCCCGGCATCAGGATGTTCTGCTGCTTTCCCAATACCGCCGTTTACACGCCCCTGGTCTACCTGCCCCAGGCCGCCGGGATCCTGATCGGGCGCTGTTGTTCGCTGTCTCCACTGATTCTGATGTACCTGGCACGCCTGCTCAATCTCACCGTTTGGATGATTCTGGTTGCCACTGCAATCCGGATCACACCCGTCGGGAAATGGGTGTTCTTCTTCCTGGGGCTGATGCCCATGACCCTGTTCGAGGCGGCCTCCGTCTCCGCCGACAGCCTGACCATCGGCAGCTCCTTTATTTACACCGCATTTCTTCTCAGGAGCAGCCTGGAGGATACACCGGTGCGGTGGAAATGGTTTGCGGTTCTGATACCGCTGACACTGATACAGCTGCTGGTCAAACAGGGATATATACTTCTGACCGGACTGATTTTCATGATACCGGCCGGCCGGTTCGGGTCGATTCGGAAATATCTCGTCTTCACCGGTTCCTATCTGGCGGGTTCATTCGCCGTGGTCAAGACCTGGTCCGTCCAGATCCGCGATATCTCCCCGCCGCCCGAGGATGTCTTCCCGCCCGAGCAGATACGCCATATCCTCTCCGGCTGGAATATCCTTCCCGAAGTTTTCCTAAATACACTGGACCGCCATTTCCTCCCATATGTCAAGAGCTTCGTCGGGACACTCGGCTGGCTGGATACCCATCTCAATACGTCCTTTATCTATTTCTACCTCGCGATTCTAATACTGGCCTCTCTGATCAAACCAGGGACATCATCCGGGCTGAGATTCCGGCACAAAGCGCTCATGGCAACGGTGCTGTGCGCCAGCACTTTTATGATATTCGTCGTGCTGTATATCCGGTGGACACCCCCGAAACTGCCGATCATCTCCGGCCTGCAGGGTCGGTATTTCATTCCACTGGCCCCGCTGTTCTTCATGCTGTTTTCCAGCAGCAGGGTCGGTATCGCTACGGACTCGAAATGGGTGTCGCCGGCGGCTGAAATCATCTCGATCCTGTCGCTGGGTTATGCTCTCGGCGTTATCGTGATGCGATACTATATAATTTAAATATCAGAATTTCGAATCAAAGTTCGTCTTTAGGGTTGATAATTAACAGAAAATAATGTATATTAAAATTGTCGGGTTTTTCCGACGGGGAGAAATGAAAGTGAAGAAACGCGGGAAAATCGGGATATTTTATGTTGCGGTCATGCTTCAGATTTCGGTTCTGACGGGACCGGGTTTTGCCGGGGAAGTGATTGATGATCCCCGGTTTCTGGCGGAACGGGCGGTGGATGTCAACCCTTCGCTGCATTCGGTCCGGGAACGAATTCGGGCGTTGGAATATGAGGCGGATTCGGTCGAGATATTCAGGGATCCGGTCATTTCGCTGGAGTACAGCAATGTGCCGGTCGATTCGTTCGCGATGGGCGATTCGCCCATGACCGGGATTCAGTTTTCGATCCGGCAGACGCTCCCTTTCCCCGGGAAGAACGACCGCAGGCGGGATGTGGCAGCAGTCAAGACAGAGGCATGGGGATATCAACTGGATGAGCAGCAGAACATGCTCCGGGCTGCCGTGGAGAAAGCTTATTGGAACCTGACGCTGACGCGGCAGCTGCGAGCCATTACGGAGCGGCATGTCGAGCTTGTCGGGCAGCTGATCGACACCGTCAGGTTCAAGTACCAGATCGGGAAAGTCGAGCAACACGAGTTGTTACGGATGGAACTGCTCCGCAAGATGCTCCGCGACGATCTTGCCGATTATGATCTCCGGGAGCGGCAGTTGACGGCGGAGATCAACGGAGTGCTGCACCGTGCTGCAGACGTCAATATCGGAACTCCCGCCGATGCCGCCCCGGTTGCGCCGCTGTCCGATCCCTCCCGGATGCATGAGGTTTTCCGGAAAAATCGACCTTTGCTGGCGCAGCTTCAAACGAACGTGGACATTCACCGGAAATCGGCTGATTTGGCTGAAATGGATCGCTGGCCGGATCTGACGGTCATGGGTGGTTATCGGGTACGGACCGAAAGCGGAATGGATCCCGGTACGGATTTCATCACGGTGGGCGTTTCCATTCCGATACCCTTTGATTTTAAGCATCGATATGCCGCGATGCGTGAAGATCATGCGACTCAGGCGGCTGCGGCTCAAATGGAATATGATGCGGCGGTCGACCGGATTGCTACGGAGCTTGAGGTTGCGCTTGCGGCCTGGGAACGCGCTTATCAGAAGACGGAATTATACAGATCGATTCTGATTCCGGAAGCGGAAAAAACTCTCAAGGCCGCGATGACGGCGTACCAGTCGGATCTCGCGGATTTTTCCTCCCTGTACCAGTCGGAACTCCAGTTGCTGGAGTTCGACCGGTCGGTCACCGAGGCCGGGATTCAGACCCGGATCCAGCGGGTCACCGTTGCGGCGTTGATCGGACGGGATCCGCAGATGCGATAAGGAGCATTCAATATGAACTGGAAAAAAGATACCATTTATCCTGAAACCATCCGGATATGCATGGTTTTCCTGTTTCTGACCGTCGGAATTATCCTGCCGTCCGGCACCGCCGGTCTGATGGACGGGGATGCAGTGTATACCTGTCCCATGCATCCGGAGATATTACGGGAGCAGCCGGGTTCCTGTCCCATTTGTGGAATGGATCTGGTTGAGGCTGCGGATCGAGAGCTGCACACCCCGGACTTTGACGTTTTGATCGATCCGGTGGTGGTGCAGAACATGGGTGTCCGGCTCGAACACGTGAAACGCGGCTCAATCCACCGGGATGTCCGGGCTCTGGGTGAAGTCGAGGTAGCTGAAGATGAGATCTCCGTGGTCAATCTGCGTTATTCCGGGTGGATCGAGAAAATATATGTGGATGAGACCGGTCAGGAAGTAAAGAAGGGTGATCCGCTGTTCAGCATATATTCTCCGGATCTGGTTGCGACCTTGAAGGAATATCTTCTGGCCGTGAACACCCGCGGTGCGGACAGTGAATTTGCCAGATCGGCCGCCGGCCGGTTGAATTTCTGGAACATCCCGGAATCGGTGCTGAAACGAGTCATCAAGAACCAGACGGTTGACCGAACCCTGACCATTATCTCCCCGGGCAGCGGTTATATCCTGCACAAGGATGTGGTTGAAGGCACGAAAGTGAACGAGGGAAGGGATCTGTACCGGATCGGTAATTTGAAGAAGATCTGGGTTGCGGCGGAGGTTTACGAATTCGATGCGCCGTGGATCCGGATCGGCCAGAAAGCCGACATGGAACTGCCGTTTCAGCAGGGCCGGCATTGGGACGGCGTGGTCAGCACCATCTACCCGACGCTGAACAAGATCAGCCGAACTCTGACCGTGCGGCTTGAATATCAGAATCCGGGTGTGGAATTGAAACCGGGGATGTTCGCGACCGTCCGAATCCATGCACAGGAAAAAGACAATGCTCTGGTGATTCCGACTGAAGCCATCATTCGTTCCGGGGAACGCCAGATCGTCTTCGTTGCAAAGGAACTGGGCCGGTATGAACCGCGGGAGATCATTACGGGTCTGACCGGCAGCGGTCACATCAGCGAAGTCCTTTCCGGATTGACCGAGGGTGAAGCGGTGGTGATTTCCGGCCAGTTTCTGCTCGATTCCGAATCACAGTTGCAGGAAGCCATCCGGAAATTCACCGCTTCAGGCCTGCAGGTCGGGAGGCCTGTCCCGGAGAAGGCTTCACACGAACAGATGCAACTTGAGTATGCGGCAATGGATGCTCCAGAAGCAGTTTACACCTGCCCGATGCATTCTCAGATCGTTCAATCCGAACCGGGAAACTGCCCCATCTGCAGGATGGAGCTGGTCGAAAGAACCCGCTGAAGCGTCATGAAACCCGCCGAATGAGGGATCCGTCATGATAAACTGGATCATCGAAATCTGTGTCCGGAACCGGTTCTTTGTGCTGATCGTCACCGCAATCGTCATCGCAGCAGGTGTCTGGGCCATGTTGGATACGCCGGTGGACGCCATTCCCGACCTGTCCGACGTGCAGGTGATTCTGTTCACGGAATATCCGGGTCAGGCACCGCAGGTCGTGGAGGATCAGGTGACGTATCCATTGACCACCGCCATGCTCTCCGTGCCGTACGCCCGGACCGTGCGGGGATATTCCTTCTTTGGATTTTCAATGGTGTACATCATCTTCGAGGATGGAACCGACCTGTACTGGGCCCGGTCCCGGGTGCTGGAATATTTGAATTTCGTCCAGACGCGGCTACCCAAGGACGCCGTGCCTCAACTGGGTCCGGACGCGACCGGGGTCGGCTGGGTTTACATCTATACGCTGACATCCGACCGGCACGACCTGGCGCAGCTCAGGTCCATCCAGGACTGGTACCTGCGGTACGAACTCATGAGTCTTCAGGGAGTTGCTGAGGTCGCCTCAGCCGGTGGATTCGTCAAGCAGTATCAGGTGGAAGTAGATCCGGAAAAACTGAGGGCTTACGGTTTGAGTCTCAAAATGGTCAACACGGCGATCAAACGATCCAACATCGACACCGGCGGACGGCTGCTGGAAATGGGTGAAACGGAATACATGGTGCGGGGCAAGGGATACATCACCTCAATCCGAGACCTGGAAACCATTCCGATCGGAGTGGAGATGGAGACGCACACACCCATCATGCTGTCCCAGGTGGCGAACATCCAGACCGGCCCGGAAATCCGCCGGGGCATCATCGAGATGAACGGCCGGGGCGAAGCGGTATCCGGGATCGTGGTCATCCGGTCCGGGGAAAACGCCCTGGAAGTCATCCGGGGGGTCAGGGACCGTTTGGAAGACCTGAAAGCCGGCTTGCCGGAAGGCGTCACCGTTCACACATCCTACGACCGCTCGAATCTGATCCTGAGATCCATTGATACACTGGTCGAAAAACTGATGCTGGAGATGGCCGTGGTTGCACTGATCATCCTCATCTTCCTGCTCCATTTTCGCTCTTCCCTTGTGGTTATTTTCACTCTACCGGTGGGAGTTCTGATCAGTTTCCTGATCATGAAATGGATGGGGATCAACGCCAACATCATGAGCATTGGAGGGATCGCCATTGCCATCGGCGTCATGGTGGACGCGTCCGTGGTCATGGTGGAAAACCTCCACAAACACCGGGAACGCGAGCCCGACAGCTCCCAGATTGACCTGGTGATACGGTCCGCCCGGGAGGTTGGACCGGCTTTGTTTTTTTCGCTCCTGATCATAACGGTCAGCTTCCTGCCGGTATTCACACTGGAACAGCAGGAGGGGAGATTATTCAAACCGCTGGCTTTTACCAAAACCTTCGCCATGGCCGCGTCCGCGGTTCTGGCCATCACCGTCATTCCGGTCCTGATGTTCTATTTCGTGCGGGGGAAGGTGTTGCGTGAATCGCGGAATCCGCTGAGCCGATTCTTCATACGGATTTATCAACCGGTGATCCATTTTGTTCTGAGGTTCCCGGTCCTGACCGTTGTCCTGGCTCTTGTGGTCATGCTGGCCACCTGGATTCCATTCAGTCGGCTGGGGTCGGAGTTCATGCCGCCCCTGAATGAAGGGGATTTGCTTTACATGCCAACCACTCCGCCGGGAATCAGCGTCACCAAGGCCAGGGAACTGCTTCAACAGACCGACAAGTTGATCGCCGATCATCCCCAGGTCACCCATGTGCTGGGGAAGATCGGCCGGGCGGATACGGCGACCGATCCGGCTCCACTGTCGATGATCGAGACGACCATTATCCTGACGCCGGAGAAAAACTGGCCGGACGGCAAAACGATCGAAGACATCATCCGGGAACTCGATGCAAGGATCCAGTTTCCGGGCCTGACCAACGCCTGGACCATGCCAATCAAAACCAGAACCGATATGCTGGCTACCGGCATCAAAACACCCGTGGGTATCAAGCTGATGGGCGACAATCTGGAGCAGTTGTCGGAACTGGGACAGCGGATCGAAGCGGTGATCCGGGAGCTGCCGGACACGCAATCGGTCTATGCGGAACGAGTCACGGGTGGGAATTTCATCGACATTGAGATCCGCCGCGAGGACGCGGCGCGCTTCGGGTTGACGGTCGAAGATGTTCAGGAGGTGGTGCGGAGCGCTATCGGCGGGATGAACGTGAGTTGGGCGGTGGAAGCCCTGGAACGGTATCCGATTAATGTCCGGTATCCGCGGGAACTGCGGTCCGATATCGAACAGTTCAGGCATATCGCCATTCAGACTCCCATGGGTCATGCGGTGCCGTTGGCCCATGTGGCCGATGTCCGGATCGTCAAGGGTGCACCGATGATCAGGAGTGAGAATGCCCGGCGGACCGCCTGGATCTATATCGATCTCAAAACTCAGGATGTGGGCGGGTATGTCGCACGGGCGAAACAGGCGGTCATGGACCGGGTGGACCTGCCGGAAGGCATGTCGCTGATCTGGTCCGGCCAGTATGAGTATATGGAACGGGCCGCCCGGCGCCTGCGCATCATCGTTCCGTTGACCCTGGCAGTCATATTCCTGCTGCTGTATGTCCATTTCCGGGACATTACCGAGAGTTTCATTGTGATGACCACCCTGCCATTCGCTCTCGTGGGCGGTGTCTGGATTATGTTTGTCAGCGGGTACAACCTGTCCGTAGCCGTTGCAGTCGGTTTCATCGCACTGGCGGGTTTGGCCGCGGAAACCGGCGTAGTGATGTTGGTATTCCTGGACGAAGTATATACGAGGTGGCGCAGGGAGAACCGGCTGCGCACCGTGCAGGATTTGAAACAGGTGATCGTGGAAGGTGCCGTGGACCGGGTCCGCCCGAAACTAATGACCGTGGCCACCACCGTGATTGGATTACTGCCCATCATGTTCGGAACCGGGACCGGGACGCGGATCATGCAGCGGATTGCTGCTCCGATGGTCGGCGGATTGATCTCGTCGACGATCCTGACCTTGGTGATTCTCCCGGCTGTTTACTTTCTCTGGCGACAACGCCTGATCCGCTAAGCCCAAATCAATCCCGAGATGAGTATCTTCTCCGGGAATTTCGATGCGAACCATCCGGTTGACAATGCGAGGTTCACCGGAAACGGTTTCTACCGGGATCGAATCGTGTTTTCGCCCAGGTCAGGATTGCAGATTGATGTCGTGAAAACGTCCTTGTCAATGCGTTCCAGGCACCGCCAGCCCGCCCGCTTCAAAAATTTTTCAACCGCTTCAATTTCGGATTCGAATACGAAACAATAGACTTCATCATCTTTTTTGATCCGTATGCGGTCACCGACCAGCGAGAGCCGTTTATGCCTGCGGACGGCGGCTGCGACCAATCCGGTTCCCTTGTAATCGGCCGTCAAAGCACCGCTTTCGATTTCCCCGGAAGACTCGGTCCCGTATTGCCATCTTTGCATGTGAACCTGTTTCAGGTTGAAACGGCGGTTCCACAAGTCCACATCAACCGGCCTTCCGAAGGCGAGTTCGGCGCCGGCTTTGTGCAGCATATCGACGGTCAGAGATGCCGAAACGCTTTTCAGGGCGGTCCACAGGGAGACCGTTTTGGTTTCCTCCTTGACTTTTTGGATAAAAAGGTAATTCACTTCGTCATTTGCGGTCAGAGCAAGGGCACCCCGCCGGGTGTCAATTTCAGCCCGAAGCAGATTCGTAGCCTGGAGGCCGTTGCCATAAATAACGCGAGTGCAATCGGTTTCCGCAGCCCTGCAATTATCCGCATTGGAATCGATAAAGACGACTTCCTGACCATCTTCCTTGAACAATTTGGCCAGCCCGCGAGCCAGGGAGTTTGCCCCCAGAAAAACCCATCCGGTCTGGCTGGGGCGTCTCAGGCCCAGGATCCCGGCCACGAAGCCGCCTGTCAGGCCTGCGAACACGACGGTCACGGCGATCACCAAAAAAACCAGCGCTCGCAGCTCGTAACCCCCGGACATCCCCTTCTCGGTAAAAGCGGCGGCAAAAAATGAAGCCACAGCCGCCGCCACAATCCCCCGGGGGCCGATCCAGGCGATGAAAACCCGCTCTTTCCAGCCCAGACTCGAGAATCCCGTTCCGGCCAGCACGGCCGCCGGACGGACCAGGAACATCAGGATCAGCACGACGGCCACCGCCGGCCAGCCCAGACCGATGATGTGGTCCATACGCACATCGGCTGCCAGCAGCACGAAAAGCATGCCGATCAATAAAACGGTCAACTCTTCCTTGAATTCCACCAGTTGCCGCAAGGCATCCTTGCAGAAGTTGCCGATGACGATGCCGGCCATGACGACGGCGGCGATGCCGCTTTCCGGAAACATCAGATTGCTGCACTGAAAAAGCGCTAGTATGACGGCCAGCGTAAATACATTTTCAGTTCCTTTCGGAATCAACCGCCGGAGTTTAAAAAGAAAGAGCAGCACCGTTCCGACAATTCCGCCGATCAGGGCACCGAAACCAAGACGGGAAATGACATACCATGTCCAGACCAGCAGAGTGTCTTGGGCTGGGTTGAGTGCGGCTTCCAGGGCTACCGTGGCGACAACCGCCCCGAGAGCGTCAATCAGGACACCTTCAGCTTCCAGCACATCAGCCACCGAACTTTTTATTTTCAACCGTTTTAAAAGCGGATTGATCACCGTAGGTCCGGTCACCATCACCAATGTGCCGAAAAGAAACGCGCTTTTCCATGACCAGTGCATGATCTGATACACTGCGGTTGCAGCTCCGATCACCGTCACGAATCCGCCCAGGAGAATCAGCTGGCGGATTGAACGCTGTGTTCGTTTCAGTCGGCCGAATTTCAGATTGATCCCGCCTTCAAAAAGAATGACGGCCACGGCGAACCCGGTCAGGATCTGCAGCCCGGGACCGAGAGTTTCCGGCCGAATCAATCCTGCACCGTCCGGCCCGAAAACAACTCCGGCAGCCAGCAGAATGACGATGCCCGGAATCCGAAGATGATAAGCCAGGGATTGGGAAATCATACCCAGGGCCAACGCCAGCGCAATGGTCAGTCCCGGATTATTCAAAATGACCAGATCCATCAAAAACATCTCACCTGCCACAGTATAGCCGTGCGGGTTTCGACAATCTACAATTTACAGTGTCCGCGGGATTACTTTATGGACGCGGCAGCCAGGTGGCGTTTGAGCTGCAGCACCGTGACGTCCGGATCGACCATGAGCCGTTCCGGCTCGAAATCACACGCGATTAAAAGCTCCAAGGATTCCCCGGCACCCGGCCGGGCGGTGATGCGGGATTCCCGGTACCCCGGAACGGATTCGCCGGTGTCGTCACTGAACCGTTTGCCTGCCGTTGCGGCGATATCCACCGATATCTCCCCGGTGCCGGCGTTGGTCAGTCGGAATCGAATCCACCATTTATCATCGCCCCGGTTCGATTCCACCGCGTCGATCCGGTATTCCGGCAGGGCTGTATCGAAGAAAAACTGCGCGACAAACCGGTCGAATTCGCCGGAATCGGGCGCATACCTTTTTAAAAATTCGACGAAATCCTGAAGAGCGGGGTGGTCCGGTCCATCCCGGTAGGCCAGGATGAAATCCCGGATCCCCGTCAGAGCGTTCTCCCGACCCATCAGATTCAACATCATCCAGTAAATCCATGCGGATCGGTTGTAGGTCACGGTGTTGTCCCCAGGCCGGCTCCCGTCCACCTTCACCAGAGGCCGCTCGGAATCCTTCTGCCGGTTTTCGCCGTAATCGTGTTCCAGCCGCCGGCAGAATTCCATCCGGGCGTAATCGCCTTTCACCTGATCAAACAGCAGTATCGACGAGAAATTGGCCATCCCCTCCAGAAAGACGTTCCCGCCGGGACCCTTGCCCGACATCAGGATGTTGGCCCACCATTGGTGCGCGATTTCGTGGGCGGCCACGAAAAACGCCACCTGAGTTCTGGGATCGTCTTTGGCCAGGAATCCCAGCGCTTCTGAAAACGTGATGTTGGTGGGAAATCCCTGGGCATAATAAGCCAGACCGGGAAACTCGCTGATCTTCAATTCACCCCAGGGATACGGCATGAACCAGTCGGAATAATATTTTCGCGCCGCGTCCATCGCCTGGCCGATCACCTCGACATTATAACCGTGACCGGGATGATAATACAGCGCCGTGCCGTCGCCTTTCCGGACATCCCAACGGCCGGCGACAATGTTGAAAAACCGGACCGGGCAATCGGTTATCCAATGATACACGGCCCGGTCGTTTTCAATACGGCGGTTCTTCAACATTCCCACGGAATTGGCTGTGTATTCAACGGGCAACTCGACCCGGATATCAGTTGTGAACGGCCGGTTCGGCCCGATGAACGGTCCGGTAATCCCCTCATAATAATCGTCCGGGTATACCTTCGCATCATAACGGTTGTCTTCATCGATCCCGACTTCCTCATGAAATCCCAGATCCGGGACAAATTCCGGATTGAACGATGTCAGGACGACTCCCGACGGCAGAATGAATTCACGCGATCCCCCTCCGTTTCGGGTGATTCCCCCGGGCATGATTCCCTCATAAGTGAACCCCAGCAGGATCGTTTCGCCGGACGCCATCGCCTGCACCGGAGTGAATACATATAGGTTTGACCGGTTCTCCGGTTCATACGGTTTCCCGGCCAGCGTCCACGCCAGATTGCTCCAGTCCGGTCCGCCGGTCACCGGAAACCGGCGGAGCGGTTTATCGCTGGGATTGATCAGGCGATAAGTTCCGCTGACTGCAAAGCCTCTCGTTTCAGGATACAGCTCCACGTCCAGATCGACGTGGGCGATGTCCGGAACAGGGGTATCTTTCCAGGTCGCCAGGTTATGCCGCCAGTAGTCTTTTTCCGCCTTTTCCCGGACGCTGCCCTGAAATCCGGTCCCGACTTCGTGGAACAGGACGATCCCGGCAGCGAGCGGGATAATCATGAACGGGATCAGCGTTGCAGCCAGCCGCAGCAGAACCGGGAATTGCAGCCGGTTCAACCGTCCGGAGGCATCCGGTGTTCGACGCTCGAACAGCTTGACGGCCAGGACGGTGAACAGAACCGCGAGCCCCAGAATCATTATGCGGTTCAGGACCAGAGCGTACCGGTCCATCTCCAGCACTCCCATGTCGCTCCATTGCAGCACCTTCCACAGATTCCAGTTGCCGACCCAGTTCATATGTCCCGTCGCCTGCCGGTACCCGGTGAAGATCAGAACCGACAGGCAGACGGCGTAAGTCGAATAGCGGTTGCGTGTTGCGGAATACACCACCATGGCGAATGCGGACCATGCGACGAAGGTGGGAAACAGCAGCAGGCCCCAGACAACCGCGAACGGTTTGATCTCAACCGGCACCCGACCCTGAACCAGGATCGCAGTGATACCGACAACCAGAAATACCAGGACGATCAGGACACCGACCAGGCCGTTGGCGGCGGCTTTCCCGGACAGAACGGCGAAGTTGCCCACGGGAGAAGCTCGGTATACCGGAGCCAGCCCGGTGGCTTTTTCCCTGCGGGCGGATTCGACCATGTAGAACATCAGAAGCAGGCAGACGGTCAGGGTCAGGGGTTCCATGGAATTGACTGCGAACAATCCGGATGTGGTCAGAAGCGGGGTATCCATCGGGCCGACCGACGTCATGGCATCGGAAAACGCGTTCAATAGGATGATCGGCACGAACAGATACAGACCGGCACTGAATAGCAGCTCCCGGAGTTCGACCCGGACGATAGCGGGGAAAGTCTCAAAAAATGAAGGCGTACGGCCGGTCATTCCCAGTTCGCCCAGGGGGCGGTACGCCGCGGCCGGCTGAGTGGTCCGGATCGTCTCGGAGCCGTTATATCCCGGCGGGTTGCGCCTTTTCAGACTCCATGATTTCGATCGCCTCAACACCCGGCCGAAATGAAACTGGCTGAGACCGATGGCGGCGAATCCCAGAACCGTGAACAGGATCCGATTGCCAATGATGATGCCGTCCATCGGCACCCGGGAATGGTTGTAAAATTGAGTGCCCTGATCGACCTTGATCCAGGTTTGAGACAACCACCGCAGACCAGCCGGATCGCTGAGCATCAACATTCGGTCAATCCGGATATCCAACCATGACGGGGACCACTCCCACAGAAAAAAGAGGGTGACGGAGAGAATGATAACCGGAAGGAAGAACAGGAGGCGGGAGTTCCGAGTCCACTCCCCCATCAGGAAGGTCAACCCGGTTATGAAAAAGATGACCGGCAGCCCGAAAATGACTGCCGGGCGAATGTAATGAGCGGCCTGGAACGGGCCGAAAAATTCAATGTTTTCGGTATGGGGAACGGCATGATTGAAAAACATCGAGGCCGAAACCTGGACCGACAGAACAATCAGGAACACCGCCACGACCGCCAGAGCTTTGCCCCAGACATATTCCGAGGGTTTAAGCGGTGTTGAATGAAGCAGCTCGGTTATTTTTTGTTCATCGTCCCGGATGACCGACAGACCGGCTGTAACGGAAATGAAAAAGATGTAAAGGATGAAAATCAGGACGGCATCGAAGAATGCATTGGAAAACTCCGATGTAATCCAGGCTTTTGTTCCGCCGATTTCAGCATCTCCGGATGCCACCACACGGACATTTCCTTTGGAAATACCGAATCCGATGAACAGGACCAGCAGAATCATGATCCAGAAGAACGGACGCCGGACATTTTGGGACAGCTCGCGCCGGAACACGCTGAAAAACCGGATTCGGTTCATCGGGATGTCTTCCCTGAAACGGGTCGTTCAGCGGCAGCGCGGGCCATCAGGGCCAGGTAGGCGTCCTCCAGTGTCGGAGTGGTTTCCTGAAAACCCGCCGGCGGATCCATTGCGGGACTGTAGACCCGGAGGTGGTTTGTTCCCTGGATCAGCATGGCCTTGGTGACGCAGTGGGTTGTTTCGATGTCCCGGAGCCGGCCGTTGTCGGCGGTTCCCTCGAATATCCGGCCCTTCAGGGTTTCCCGGGCTTCGGAAGGCGTCGTCAATGCAATCAGCCGCCCGTTCCGGATCACGGCGAATTTTGAACATAATACGGCGACATCTTCGACGATGTGGGTGGAGAGAAGAACGATTCGGTCTTCCGCGAGTTCCGCAAGAATGCGGTAAAATCGCAGCCTCTCCTCCGGATCCAGGCCGGCGGTGGGTTCATCCACAACGATGATGCTCGGATCGCCGGCAATCGCCTGGGCGACTCCCAGCCGCTGCCGCATCCCGCCGGAATAACCCTTGATCCTGCGCCGGGCGGCGAATGTCAGATTGACGCGGCCCAGGAGATCCCGGGTCAACTCCTCGATCCCGCCGGGAGCGCTGATGCCTTTGAGTTTCAGCAGAAAGACCAGCATCGCCTCTCCGGTCAGATTCGGATAGAACCCGAATTCCTGGGGGAGATATCCCAGACGGTGCCGGATGGAATCCGGGTTCCGGACGATGTCGGCACCGTCGAAAAATACCTGTCCGGACGTCGGTTCCAGCAGGCCGGCGATAATGCGCATCAGGGTGGTCTTTCCGGCGCCGTTGGGACCCAGAAGTCCGAACATTCCGTTTTCGATCTGCAGGTCAATACCCTGCAATGCCGCCACAGGACCGGGATATACTTTCACCAGATTCCGTATTTCGAGCATAATGGCCCCCCTTTTCCATTCGGTTCCCCAAACAGTTGCGATCGACTCGGAGTCGTGCCAATATCAGGTCATACGCCCCGAAACGATAAAATGTTCATTCCCCCTTCCCCGGCGATCCGGCCCTTGCGGAATCCGTAGCATACCATCTTTTTTGATCTCGATATTGGATTTTTCTATAATAAATCTCAGTGAGAACATCATTGAGGTGTTTCGGCATTTGACGGATGAACGATGAACAGGTGAGACGGAATTCGAAGGAACCCTGGGAACCCGGCAGAATAATTCTCAACAGTTTCACCGTTGAGAAGGTTCTGGGTATCGGCGGGATGTCCACGGTCTACCTTGTCCGGCGACTGTCGGATGATGCGCTGTTTTCCCTGAAGGCTGTGCAGACGGACTATCTGAATCTCGATGGAACCCGGCAGGACTTTTTCCGGGAACTCCGGACCTGGATCGATCTGCCGGAATACCCGAATATCACCCAATGCCGCTTCTTTAAAACCATCGACAAAAGCCTGGGTATTTTCGCCGAATACGTTGATGGAGGGACACTGCGGCTTTGGATTGACACACGGAAACTGACCGATCTGGAACGTATTCTGGATGTGATGATTCAATGCGCCGGCGGATTGCAGGTTGCGCACGATGCCGGAGTGATCCATCAGGATGTCAAGCCCACCAATATTTTGATGACTTCCAAAGGCGTTCCCAAGATCACCGATTTCGGTATCGCCAGCATCATGGGTTCCGGGAGGGGTGTGGCGGGAGAATCCGACGGCGAAATACGCCAGAGCGCAGCGCTGGGTTATACACTGGAGTATTGTTCTCCCGAGCAGTTCAATCACCGGGAACTGGACCATCGGACGGATATCTGGAGTTTCGGGGTGGTGATGATGGAGATGCTGACGGGCAAGCCTATCACGCCGCACGGTTACTTGGCCGGCGAAGCGCTCCAGTACGATTTGACCGAAGATGCGGATCAATCGTTTCCCGGTATTCCGGATCCCATGAAACAGGTACTGAACATGTGCCTGAAAAAAGATCCCACCCAGAGATGGAACAGTTTTAATGAACTGGGAGAATCCCTGCGGTACGTTTATTATTATGAAATCGGCAAGGAATACAACCAGCCTGTTTATGAGATCCGGCAGGCGGTCTCCGACAGCAAGCCTTTTATGATCCGCAAGACGATTACCGGGGTGAACTGGGACGATCCCATGGAATGGTTGAATCAGGCGGAGTCCATCTCAGGTGAAACCCTGTCCGTGGCCGATGACTTCGCAAATCAGCGCCCGGTATCCCGGACTTCCCGAGCGCTGGCCGATCTGCAGATGTATGAAACCGCACAGGAACTCTTCCAGCGGGTGATCCGGGACGGGAACCGGGATATTGAAGTGGATTTCGCCCGGCTGCTTTTAAACAAGGCCCTGATTCAGGAAAGCCTGTCCGACTGGAAAGGTGCGATCGAGACACGCAATCGTGCGGTGAAAATCCTTGAATCACAGGTTTACGGCGGCGCTCATCCGGATCTGATCAATTATCTCGCCGGAATCTATCTCAACCAGGGATGGGCGCTGATCCGGACAGGAGAAATCGAGAACGGGATCAAATGGTATGACAAGGCTTTGAGTATCCGGGAACACCTTACCGAGCGGCATGAAGATCCGGAAATTTATTTTGATCTTGCCAAGGTATACATGAACAAGGGTTTCGCGCGGTGCAGGCAGAAAAACTCCAAACTCGCACAGGAAAACTTCGACCGGGCGGAATACATACTTAAATTTTTAATCCACCAGTGCGGGATCCCCGATCATTATAGAACTCTGGCGATTTTCTATATGAACCGGGCTGTCGCTTCGAAAAAACTGGCTCGACCGAAGGAAATTCTGAAATGGTTCGAGAAAGCCGGTGAAATCGCTCGGAACATGGAGGGATTTGATTATCAATCGCGGGATATCCATTTCATCAGCACCTATTATTTGAACCGGGCCGAGATCGCACGCGATTTCGGCGGGGATCAGGAATCCATCCGGTATTTCGACAAGGCGATCCAGATGCTGGAATATGGGATATACCAGGAGGAAAACCGGGGACTGTTGAGCGAACTGGCATCCGCGTATGCCGGCAAAGCTCAGACTTTTTCGGGGCTGGGCAGGTTCCAGGACGCAATGACCCACGTGAACGAAGCCATCCGGATCCGGGAACGGCTCCTGGGGCAGGAGGGCCGGGAGGAACAGGCGGATGACCTGTCCAAAATGTACCAGAGCAAGGCATTCATTTATATCAATAAAGGTGAAATCCCGGAGGCGGTCCGATTTTTCGACAAATCCATCCAGATGCTGAAATGGTTGATCGAACAAAACGGGCAGATCCAGCTTCGGGAATACCTTTCAAAGGCATATCTGCACCTGGCGGCACTCTATCGGGATCAGGAAGAATTCGCAGATGTCATTCAGATGTTCGATCCGGCGATCGATATTCTGAAACATCTGGTATACCAGGAAAACCGCAGGGACCTTCTGCTGGAGTATGCGAACGCGGTATGCCGCCGGGCGGAAGCATGGATGAAAACCGGGAATCTCCAGAATGCCCGGCGGGACGCAAAGGAAGGGATGATGCTGCTGCAGCTGGAATATAAACGCACCCGGAATATCGAGGTGGCACAATCGATCAACTGGGTCAAACTGTCCCTGGGAAGTCTCCTGAAATAAATAAAACCGCAGGTGAGCCGCCGGTGGTTTTCCGGGTCGCCGGATCGGTTTTGCACTACCGGATCAGCGCGTTGTAAACGAGTTCCACAACCGCCTGTATCTCCACACCCAGCTTGTATTTTTTTGACAATTCAATCAATTGATCTGCGCAATTGTGGCAGGGTGTCGCCACTATTTTCGCACCCGTGGCGCGGATCTGATCCGCCTTGATTTTGCCGGAGGCTACCCGGACATCACCGAATTCGCTCATGGAAAGCATCCCGCCGCCTCCCCCGCAACAGAAATTGTTTTCCCGGTTGGGGGTCATTTCAACAAAATCCCCTACGGTGCGCCGGAGAATTCTTCGCTGCGGATCGACGATTCCGCCCAGTCGTACAAGATTGCAGGGATCGTGAAGGGTTGTGCGTTCGGGATTCATGGTCGGATCCACTCGAATACGCCCGGCCCGGATGAATTCATCCAAAAGCTCTATCACACTGCGGATGGAAACGGGATATTCCTGTCCGATCCAATGCGGGCCTTCCCAACGAAACGATCGATACCCATGTCCACACTCGGACAGTATGATTTCCTTCACATTCAGAGAAACGGCTTCTTCGATCACACGCCGGGTCAATTCAGTGGCGGCGGGTGTATCGCCCGCATAGAACCCGTAGTTTGTCACATCAAACCAGCGACTCGACAGCGTCCAGCTGGCACCGGCAGCGTGAAATACTCCGGCTGCGGACAGCAGAGAAAGCGGAAAAAATTTGATCTCCCGGGGATTGATCAAATAGAGAAAATCCTTGCCCGGTTGATCGATCGGAATTTCGATCGATGGATCTTTCATTTCCATTTTCAGATCTTCCGCCAGCCAATCCAGTGTGGACAGGATTTCCTCCCGCGGAATCGCCATCTGATTGCCGGTTTGAATCTGGTTGTCGACTGTTCTCTGGAGTCCTTCCGGGACCTGCCGAACCGCGGCGCACATCTTTCTCCCGATCCGGATGATTTCTCGCAAGTCGATACCCACCGGGCATTGAAGCGTACAACGACCGCATGCCGTACACCGCCCGTAAACGGCATCCGAAATTTTTCGCAAGACATCCTGCGTCAGTTCCCCGTTCTTGACAAAACGCGAAAACAGCCGACCCGACAACGTGTGCCGACGGCGAATATATCGGGTGATTTCGGAGAATTTCTGCGCTGGAATGTTTTCCAGCTTCGGTTCGGCAAGATAGATGTGACAGGTATCGGCACAAAAACCGCAATGCATGCATGCTGTTGCATGCATGATCCCAAGTCCCTGAATCGCACGCGCCACCACGTCCTCTGCTCCGGTTAAACTTGGGGAATCCCCGGATCGACCGGGCCCGGGATCCGGATTGCGCTTTTTCATCTTGACCGGCTTGTATGACATATATCGGCTTCCCGTTGTCAATTCAGTGCCTCTGTAATCTTGATAACGGCACGGTCAGTATTGTGTGGACCAGGTTACTGCTCGGAAACAAGGCGAAAACCAGATTTGCACAAAGCACATGTATGATCAAAAGAATCGAATGACCCGCATCACCGCTCTGTATGACATCCGGAACAACCGGGTGAAAGGTTGTCAGTCCGGAAAGAAATATTCGATAATCGGCTACACTCATCGTGGAATATCCGTACAGACTTCTGGCCAGATTCATCTGGCTTCCGGATAAGACGGTCAGAATGAGCAGGATCAATATATAGTAATCGGACGGTTCGGACATTTCGCGAATGGGGGAGTGAAATCGCCGGAACAGAAAAAACGAAAGATTCACGAGAAGAACCAATCCGATAAAACCAGCGCCCAGGAAGATTTCGTGCGGCACAATCTGAAGACATTCTGAGTGTCCGATCAGTTCGATGTGCCCGGCTATAAGAAACAGGAATGTGATGTGAAACAGAATCAACAGAAACCACTGTACCGGATGCGTTTTGATTATTTTCAAAAAGAGCAGGGATTCAACAAGCGAACCCCAAAATTTGGGTCTTTTTTCCGGACCCACCGATCCGGCCAGCGAAATCCTCAATCCGCTCACGACGCGGACGATATGCCATGACAAGCTGAAAATAAAAATCGCCGTACAGGCGTAGGTCATGGGAATCAAAACGAAGTAAACGACCGCTGCCATAGGTGTCAGGATGTCACAGGTTCAGACGCATCCATCGGGTTTGGGAAGTCCGGCCACCCGACACGCGCCGCGTGCCGGACCGGAGGTAAACAGCTTGTAAATCTGTCGGACGCCTACACCGACATCGCTGCAGATGAGCCGCACTGCAGGCGCCAGGTCGTGTTCCAGCCAGTAGTTCCGTATAAAATTCACGATCGCCCAGTGCTGCTCGGTCATCTCCTCGATTCCCTCGTCGCCCGCGATCGCCCTGGCAATTTGCTCATCCCATAATCCGGGATTGACCATGAATCCATCCTTGTCAAAATCGATCGATTTATCCCCGATCTTCATCCTCTTCTCCTTCTCACTCCCGACTCGTTTTACGGCCGGTCCGAAGCGATCTCCGCGACTGCGCGGATGGCTGTCCGGATCTGCTCGACAGTATTGAACGGGCCGACCGAAAACCGGACGGTTCCCCTGGGCACGGAGCCGAGATGCTGGTGGATCAACGGGGCACAATGCAGGCCGGTGCGGGTCTGGATGCCGTAATCGACGTCCAGGATGGTACCCACATCCGAAGCATCGTAATGGTTAACCGTCATGGACAGCGTCGCCACGCGCCTGTCCAGGTTTTGAGTGCCCCACAATGTGACACCGGGAATATCCGACAGACCATTCTGAAGGATCTCGAAAAGCGACATTTCATGAGCGTAAATTGTATTCAAACCCTTGTTTTCTACCCAAGTCAGACCCGCATTCAAACCGGCGATCCCGGCCAGATTCTGGGTGCCAGCTTCCAGTCGGTAGGGATACTCCTCGAGATGATACGGCACCGCACTCCGGACACCGGTACCCCCGTAAATCGTCCCCCGGATCTCCGCATCGTCCGCCACACAGATCCCTCCGGTTCCCGTCGGACCGAACAAACCCTTGTGGCCGGTGAAAGACAGAAAATCGATGTGGCATTCCGTCATGTCGATGGGTAGAACCCCTGCGGACTGCGCCGTGTCCACGGCAAACGGCACGCCTTCCTCGCGGCAGATGGCACCGATACTGTTCAAATCCTGGACGACTCCGGTGACGTTGGAGGCATGGTTGATGATCACCAGTCTTGTGTTTCGTTTGATCGCCTTCCGGATATCTTCCGGATCCAGATATCCCTCGGCGTCCGGCACGACGTAGGTGGCTTCAGCGCCCTCGCGAACCTTGTGATTCACCGGCCGGATCACGGAATTGTGTTCCAGCATGGATGTAACCACATGATCTCCCGGCCCGATCATCCCGTTGATGATCAGGTTCAGACTCATGGTGGCATTCATGGTGAAAACCAGGCGGTTGGGATCCTTTTCCTTTCCGGATTCAATCAGACTGCGGTTGAAAAATGCCGAAAACTGTTTCCGGGTTTCATGGATCATCTGTTCGGCGTTGATGGCCAGATCGCAACCGGTACGACCGGGATTGACACCGTTTTGACTGTAAAAATCCCTCACGGTTTCATGAACGATCTCCGGTTTGGGAAAACTCGTTGCCGCGTTGTCGAGATAGATAATCCGCTCCGCCATGTATCCACTCCTTGATCTCCGGAAGGTTGAACCAGCGCGCCCCTCGGTTTCGCTCCGGCGAACGGAAACGAAACGGGCAATATGCTACCATACCTGGGAACTGAAAAGCGAGAATTCGTTTCCGGGCGGAACCGCCGGTTAACCGGTTGCCGGAGCGTCTGCGAACTGCTGGTGCACCAGACGTGCGTACTGCCCGCGCAATCTGAGCAGGGCCAGGTGGGTTCCGCATTCGGCGATCCGGCCCTTTTCAATGACAACGATCCGGTCTGCGCGGCGGATGGTGGTGAGTCGGTGGGCGATGATGAAACTGGTCCGTCCCCGGAGGAGTGTTTCCATGGCTGTCTGGATCTGGTATTCCGTTTCCGTATCCACCGATGATGTCGCCTCGTCCATGATGAATATCACCGGGTCGGCGAGCACCGCACGGGCAAACGAAACGAGCTGTTTCTGCCCGGTCGAAAGCGGTTCGCCGTTTTCCCGGATCCGGGTGTCGTAACCTTCCGGAAACGCCATGATGAAACCATGCGCGCCCACCCGCCCTGCAGCCTTCATGATCGCCTCATCCGATGCCTCGAGATTTCCGTAACGGATATTTTCCCGGATGGAGCCACTGAACAGGTAGGGTGCCTGGAGAACGATACCCATGCGGGACCGGAGCGATTGAATCGTGAAATCCCGGATATCTGTTCCGCCGATGCGCACCGACCCGGAATCCGGATCGTGAAACCGCATCAGGAGATTGACGATGGTTGTTTTCCCGCCTCCGGTGGGTCCGACCAGCGCGATTGTCTCTCCCGGTTGGACTTCAAGCGAAAAATTCTCCAGGACGTGATGCCGCCCGCAGTATGAAAACGATACATTTAAAAACGCGACACGATCCGCCAATTCCCCGGCGGGCCTTGCATCGATTCGGTTCGTGACTTCCGGGCGGGTTTCGAGAAGCGAGAAGAGTCGTTCCGCCGAAGCCTGTGTTTCCTGAAGTTGACCGAATACCCGGGCGATTTCGTTGGCCGGATCGAAGAACCGTCGAGTATAGGACACGAATGCCACCAGGGTTCCCAGCGAGATACTCCCGGCAATCACGCCGCCGCCTCCCAGCCCGAGCACCATAGCGCTTCCCAGCGCGCCGATGACATGAACGACGGGCAGGTAGATGGATGACAGGAGCGCAGAGTGGAATGAAGCCCGGTACATGTTCCCGGTCAGTTCTTCGAATTCGCCGATCACCGGGGATTCCCGGCAGAGGGATTTGATCACCCGGAGTCCGGTCAGCCCCTCATTGAAACCCGCGGTAATTTCGGAGTTTAACCGGCGTATCCTGCGGTACATCTGCAGAATCCACTTTTGGAACCTGACGGAAATCAGCAGAATGACCGGCAGAAGAACCAGCACGGTGCAGCCCAGTTGCCAGTGCACAACCAGCATCGCGCCGGCAATCAGGACCATCATGATGATTCCCCAGGCAAAATCGACCGCGCCCCAGGTGATGGTCTCACCGATCCGCTGGGAATCGCTCAGGATCCTGGACATGATCCATCCGACGGGCGTTCTGTCGAAGTAGGATATGGAAAGTTCCTGCAGATGGTGAAACGTTCTGCGTCTCAGGTCGGACATCACCCGGGTACCGATCCGGCCGCAACCCGCAATGAATGCGCACACCAGTGCCGTCTGCAGAATGATCAGTCCGAGATACTCCGCAGTGGCGATGCAGAGCTGACCGGTATTGCAGGGCGTGATACCGCGATCGATGGCGTACCGGACAACGAGAGGAAACGACACTTCAACGCCGGCCAGCAATCCGATCACGCAAACAAGCAGAAGATACCTGCCGCGATAGGGATGCAGCAGGCGGAAAACCTTGCGCCAGACTCCCGCGTCAAATCGTTTGTGAAATTCTGTTTCGACGTTTCTTTGCGCCAGCATGAGGTGTTTCCTTGTTCAGACAGGCCAGTCGGGCCCGGGTATGAAGACGGCGGTAATAACCGTCCTGACTTTCCAATTCCATCGGTGAACCTTTCTGGACGATCCGGCCGTCTTCCATCGCGATGATCAGGTCTGCCGATGCCGCCGCACTGAGACGGTGGGTCACGATGAATGCCGTTCTCCCCGACTGCCTGCGTTTCAAGGCTTCACAAACCCGCATCTCGGTCTCGGTATCCAGTGCGGAGGTTGTATCGTCCAGGATCAGCACCGACGGGTCATTCAGAAGAACACGGGCCAGCGCCACCCGCTGCTTCTGACCACCGGACAGAGTGACCCCGCGTTCTCCGACAATCGAAGCATATCCGTCCGGCAGATCGTTCACAAAACGGTCGACCTCGGCAGTTGCAGCTGCATCGCGAACCCTGTGTTCATCCACATCGTTCAATCCGAAGGCGATATTCTGAAAGATCGTCCGGGAAAAAAGAAACGATTCCTGCATGACCATCCCGACCTGCGCACGGAGCACGGATTTGGGAATTTCCCGGATATCCCTGCCGTCCAGCATTATCAAACCCCGGTAATCGTCGAAAAAGCGGGTCATCAACTGCACGAGCGTGGTCTTGCCGCTGCCGGTTGCACCCAGTATCGCAACGGTCTGTCCCGGTTCAACCCGGAACGAAATATTTTTCAGGATGGGAAAGCCTTTATATGCAAAACCGACATCCCGGAATTCGATCGAACCTTTAAACCGGGTGATTCCGGTCACATCGCGGACCAGGGATTCTGAAGGCAGATCCAGAATTTCCCGGATTCTCATGATCGAAACAGAAGCCCGGCCCATTTCTCCCAGAAGCCGCCCGACATGCCGAACCGGCCACACCAGGAACATGACATAACTGTTGAAAGCCACGAATACTCCCATCGAAATGTCGCCCGATATCGTTCTCAAGCCGCCGGCAATCAGCACGATCACAACCTGCAGCATGCACAGCATATCCGATACCGGCCAGAAAAACGCATGCAGACCGGTCAGCCTCAGATCCTGATTCAACAGCTCCGTATCGATGTTGTTGAACTTGTCCCGTTCGTAAGATTCCCGGGCGAACGCCTTGACCACTCGGACGCCGGATAAAAATTCCTGAACCCGGGTGGACAGGGCTGCTTCGGCTTCGTCATAATGCTCGAACCGTCTCCGGATTCTCCCGAAAAACTGAAGCGAAAACAGAAAAATGGGCGGGATGACCGATAATGCATAGGTTGCCAGGCGGGCATCCATCACGAACATCAGCCCGCCCACGCCGAACAGCAGGCACAGTGTCCGGGCCACTTCCGTCACCTGGTTGGACAGGAACCGCTCGATGGTCTGGACATCCGATGTCGACCGCTGGATCACGTCACCGGTCTGAAGATCACTCAGCACCGGAACCGGCAGATGCATCAGATGGCGGAAGATGTGGTTTCTCAGATCCCGGATCGTGCCGGCGGATGCGGCGGAAGCCCAGCGGCCCTTCAGATAGGTGAACAGGGCTTCCCCGGACGCCGATCCACAAAGCAGCAGACAGAAGATAAAAAGACGCCGCCGCCACCCCGGATCGCTGTTCAAACCGTCGATGGCACACCGCAGTACCCAAGGAAACACCAGTTGAAATCCGGTGGCCGCGACCAGAGCCACTCCGGAAAGGACATAGGTCTTCCGGTATTTTCCCATCAATGTGCAAAGATCTGCTAAAATTCCGTTCACGGCTTTTCTCCCAGCATCACTCTTTTTCCGATACATCGCAGCACTGGACTTGAATCCCGGGGTGCCGGATGAAGTGCCGGCCGGATCAATTCGCTATATTCTGATTGGTGGAGTGGATCAGGGACTGGATGGCAAGCGTTCAAACTGCGGCATACCGACCGGGCACACTTGTCCCCCGGGAATTCGGGTCAATTTCCCGGGATCGTGAGTCGCCTCTGATTGTCCTTTCGCCGCTGCCGTTTCATCACGCGCCTCCTCAAACTTCCAGATCTTTATATAGGTGTTATATCCTCCGTTGATAAATGCAGAAATATCATGATCGAACAAATGATTTGAATACTTTATATGGATTCACAAACTCGATATCCACCCCGACCCGGATCTGTTCTTATATCCGGTCCATCACCCCGCCTGCAGGATTTTCGCATGCAGTCATGGATTCCGCGGAGTTACATGGTTTTGTCTGAAGACATGGAGCGGACAGAGGATACCGGCCACCTCGAGACCGATCCTTCAAGGCCTAAGAGATCAATCCACCTACCGCTGCATCAGGCTCGATATGCAATGTCCGGGAACTGAAATCTCCTCGATACACCGGAGATCTTCCTCGCCGTTCATCCAGTGACTCCAGACCTCAACGGTGTACGCACCCGGTTTAAGATGTTTGATCTGCACCGAAGCCTCAAAATAACAGAAACACCAGCATGGATTGGTCCAGACTTCGTATTCTATTATCCGGATCAGCCCGGAGTTGATGGTCACGTCAATGACGATATCATCGATGCAGCAGTTGTAAACGGCATCGACATGCGTCAGATGCATCGATGTCCCCTCGAGGGTGATTATGCACATCTCGCCGGGACTCGGCGGATAGGGCCCGCCGTCAAACCAATACCCCTCCGGGCACCACTCCCAGCCCGTTAGCACAACGGGATGATCGGGATCAACCGATTGATCCGCCCGGACACCTGCCGCCCAGAACAGCACAAAGCCGGCAACTAATATGACCGTTCCCCAGAAAATAAGAATCCGTTTCATGATGGGAATCTCCAATAACCAGTACTTATTACATGGCTGAAGATTCGGACCCTGTCAAGTGACATTTTTCCTTCCGGTTCTGGATGACGGGCATAATTCATGCAGAACTTTCTCATGTTTTGGTGTGTGTCCGTTCATTTTTCTGGAGAGGATGATCGATGAAAAACGGTTTCAACATTTTTCTGGGGATGGTTTTGGTTGTCAGTTTTCTTCCTGGTACATGCAAGGCGACCGCCGACATGGAAACAACGGTCTTCGCAAAATTGCCCGCCGTCGATTTCACCGCATCGGGATTGAATCCGGTTCGCGCGGTCGACTACGGCGGCTTTGTCTGGCTGGAGTTGTCCAGGGCAGATGCAGCGGTTCTGGAACGGTCCGGGTTGAGGGCGCAGATTATTGCCAATCCTTATATGCTCCGGCTGGGGGAACAGAATATCGATACGCGTTCCGGTCAGGTTGAGTTGCCCGACGGATGGGCTGGGTCCACAACAACCGGAAACGACCTGTTTCTGATCCAGTGCATCGGACCGACACGCTCCGAATGGTTAAAGAATCTGGAATCGGTCGGGCTGCGGATCATCCAGTACATTCACCCGTTCACATACGTTGTCTGGGGAAACCCACAGATGGTGGACGCCACCACCGCCTTTGATTTTGTGCACTGGACCGGCCCGTTCGCTCCCGCCTACCGGGTTCTGCCAAAATGGCGGAATCTGTCTGGAACCGAGGTGGAACTGGACGTTTTGATGGTGCGGGTCGCCGATACCAGGGCAATTGTACGGACGATCACCTCTCTTGGGGGAACGGATCGTGGTGGCTCTCCCCTCAACGCTGTTTTTGAAATTGCCGGATTTGAGATACCCGGAACCAGAATCCGTGAAATCGCGGATATCCCGGGTGTATACAGTGTTCAACTCCGGCCGCTCGACGGCGGGTTGCGGGGGGAGATGAGCGATCAGGTGTGTGCCGGCAACTATGATGAAGACAACATCGCATTCCCCGGCTATCCGACATGGCTGGGTGAAATCGGCCTGGACGGATCCGGAGTCATCATCGCTAATGTCGACAGCGGGATCGACCAGACCCATATCGACCTGGCTAACCGGATCACATCCTGTACCGGTCAGACCTGCGGCGGCAGCGCATCCAGTTCGCACGGAACGCATACCGCGGGCATCATGGCTGCCGACGGCACCTCCGGCGTGACCGACAGCTATGGGTTTCTCCGGGGACTGGGGATGGCTCCGGGAGCCAGCATCGTGGAGCAGGTTTACAGCCCCTGGTATACGGAGCCCGACGGCATGCTGCTCCTGATGACCGATTCATATAATAACAGCGCTTCCCTGTCCGGGAACAGCTGGGGACCCTCGGGATACCCGCAGGGGTACGACGATGACACGATGCAGGTCGACATCGGAGTCCGGGACGCCGATCCGGACGCTCCCGGCAACCAGCCCCTCAGTTACGTCCTGTCGTTCATGAACGGAAACGGCGGGACGTCCTCTCAGGGAACTCCCGACGAAGCCAAGAATATTTTTAATATCGGCAGCACCAAGATGCAGACCAGCGGCGGCGCTCAGATTCTCGAGATCGACGACCTTTCCTCCAATACGGCGCACGGCCCTGCCCTGGACGGGCGAACGATACCCCACATGGTCGCTCCCGGCTGCGACGTCGATTCGACCGTTCCGGGCGGATACGGCCTGATGTGCGGAACCAGCATGGCTTCACCCCATGTCAGCGGCGCGGTAGCGCTCTTCATTGAATATTATCGCACCATCACCCGAACCGATCCCAGCCCGGCACTCATCAAGGCGGCGTTCCTTCCGGTATGCCACGACCTGGAAGGCCATCTCGATGCGGACGGGAACGTCCTGGGACATCCCTTCGACAGCAAGCAGGGATGGGGCCGGATGGCGACCGAATGCGTAGTTGATCCTCAGACCGAGAACCTGTATCTCGACAACCCGGTCATTTTCGACGACACCGGGGAAGTCTGGGAACGGACGGTGTTCGTGTCCGATTCCAATCAGCCCCTGCGGGTGATGCTGGTCTGGACGGACGCCTACGGGCACGGTCTGGGTGGCAGTACGCCCGCCTGGAACAACGATCTCGACCTGGAAGTGGATATGGGCGGCGAAACCTATCCGGGCAACTATTTTGGATCGGACGGCTGGTCGGATCCGGGCGGATCCGCGGACACCATGAACAACACAGAGGGCGTGTTCGTCGGCCCGACGGCTTCCGGAGCTGTGACCATCCGAGTTATCGCCAGCAATATCGATTCGGACGGCATCCCCAATTACGGTGACATTACGGACCAGGATTTCGCCCTCGTTGTGATCAATGCCATCGATCAGAGTTCCGACGGGGTCATCACCCTGAACAAAAACAAGTACGCATCCGGCGATGAAATCATCGTCCGGGTGTCGGATATGGATCTGTGGGGCGCCGGCACTCAGGAAGTCACCGTGGAAAGTGATTCCGAACCGGCGGGGGAAATTCTCATTCTGGACGAGGTGGAACCGATGTCCGGAATATTCCAGGGATCCATTTTCACCACGGAAACGCCCGGCGTGACCGGGCAGCTCACAATCGCCCACGGCGATGAGATCCGGGGTGTTTACCATGACGAGGATAACGGCGGAGGTGTCCCGGAAGACAAGATCACCACCGCTTTGGCGGACCTGGCGGGACCGGTCATCTTTGATGTGGCCGTGACGGCACTGTCCGCCACCGGCGCAACGATTCACTGGGCAACCGACGAACCGGCTTCATCCACCGTCCGCTACGGCATGACCACTCCCCCCGATATCACAGCCGGGGCAGCCGGCCTTGTTTTGGATCATATTATCGTCCTGGAGGGTCTGGATGACTGCACCCCGTATTATTTCGAAGTTGAATCCGTCGATGCCGCCGGCAACAGCACCACCGACAACAACGGGGGCGTTTATTACAACTTTCTGACATACGAACAGGTCATCCTGCTGGATGAACCCATGGACACCGATCCCGGATGGAGCATCTCCGGCGGCCAGTGGGCGTTCGGCCAGCCCATCGGGGGCGGCGGTTCATACGGGGATCCCGATCCCACATCCGGTTACACCGGATCGAATGTATATGGATACAATCTAAACGGTGACTATGCCAGCAACATCCCGGAATACTATCTCACCACCCCGTCCATGGACTGCTCCCAGGGCGTTTCAGTGACCCTGTCATTCTGGAGGTGGCTGGGCGTGGAAAGCAGCAGCTGGGATCACGCACGGATACGGATCTCCAACGACGGCGGCTCGAACTGGGAGGAGGTCTGGGCCAACGGAAGCAGTTCCATATCCGACGGCGCTTGGGTCTTCGTCGAAACCGATCTCTCCACCTGGGCGGACGGTTACAGCGATGTCCGGCTGAGATGGGTCATGGGCACTTCGGACAGCATCATCAACTACTGCGGATGGAATATCGACGATGTCCTGGTCCAGTATGAAACCGAATGCGGCCAGGCAACACCCACAATGCCGCCCACTCATACTCCCGTTCCACCCACCGCAACACAACCGCCGCCGACCGATACTCCTGTTCCACCCACCGCAACACAACCGCCGCCGACCGATACCCCCGTCCCGCCGACCGATACCCCC
>JAFGLW010000010.1 GCA_016927905.1 candidate division CSSED10-310 bacterium
CAATGATGCATCGCTTATATTTCCAGGTCTCTGCTGCATACCATATCTCCGTATACAGTTTGGTTTTCCGGCCTGTCCGGCGGCACTAAGATCGTTTTTGTCCGGAATCGAAACGCCCGGAATCCCTTTACCCTCAACTGGTTGACCTGGGGTGCGGAAGTTGAGTCTATAATTCCAACAAACAAATATCCATTGGATTTCTTCCGGGAACGAATTCTTTTGACTTAAAGGATCAAATATACTATATTAAAATTGATTTATGAATGAAAATAGCGGGGTTTTGAGGAACTTGCGGAATATTTGATTTATTGCCATAAAACGCGGAAGTGTTTTTTGTGCTTGAATGGGGAGGAAGAGTAATGAAATCGAAATCCGTATGGGCAGTTATAACGTTTGCAGCCTTGATACTGATGATATCGGGTCCGGCCTGGGCGGGATCTCACGCCACACTGACCGTCAGAGCCGGGAGTGTGAATCCGGCGGCACAGTCGGCGAATCCGGGCGCTGATGCTCTGAAGGCAAAACCGGGGCAGGATGCGCCGGGGGATCCGATCGAGACATTCTCCATAAATTGGGCGAATTTTCCAATCGCGATGTGTTTTTATCCACTTGGCAATTATGTTCAGTTCGCTCATGAAGACACAATCAATACCCCTTCACTGTTCAATGTCGACCGTGACATCCCGCATGCTGTTTTGAACAGCATCCAGTTTTCGGTCGTCAATCCGGGGTGGCCGATAGAGCTGGATAGTAAAACCGGCGTCGATTACGACTACATGACTGACACGTTCTTCGGTGCCGATTATAACGGGGACCTCTCCAATAGGGACGACTATATCATTGAGTATGACACGACCGGTTTGATAATCAATGCCTGGGAAACCGACGGTGCCGGCAATGACAGTTCCGACGGATCGGCGGTCGATGAGGTATTGGATATCACGGTGGTTCCCGGAGTTCCGAACCGTTATTTCGTTTCCAGTCTCAGCACGGCAGGCGTTGTGGAGATTTCACTGGTCCGGGCGGGCATGTGGGTCGATGACACGTGGAGTACGATAACATCGTGGTCTGTCCCGGGCATATCGGCACCCGAAGGCATCGATTATGATTCGATAAACAATGTGCTGTACATCTCAGATAGAAGCTCGACGACAATCACTGTGACAGACCTGTCAGGCAGTTTCATCGGATCATTCAACTGCTCGTCGGGCCCCGCAGGTTTCAATACCGGTGTGACCTATATTGAAGGATCCGCTCCCCCGGAAATCTGGGTGGTGAATCCGTTTGATAATCAGTGCGTACGCTGTGAAGCGCTGGCACTGGAAACACCCACGCCAGGAACGCCCACCCTCACACCGACACCGATACCACCCACCTGGACTCCCACGGAAACCGCCACAGATATTCCGACTGAGACACCGACGGAGTTTCCCTCAGAGACACCGACGGAAGGACCCTCTGAAACACCTACGGAAATTCCCACTGATACACCGACCGAGATTCCAACTGAAACGCCCACGCCGTATGGCACACCCGGCCAGGATTGCAGCGTGCCGATCACCGTCAGTATTCCGGCGGATCTGCCATACAGCGATCTGAACCAGACCAACTGCGGGCTCCTGGATGACTATTACGATACCTGCCTGGGTTATTACGACGGCGGGGAAGACATCATCTACAAGCTGGTCGTAACCGATCAGACCGATATCGAAATATCCCTGGATCCAAAGGATTCAGCCTGGACCGGCATCGCTCTGGACGACACCTGCCCGCCGGGTGCTTCCTGCATCTCGGTGAGCACAAACTCGGGGGCGTCCCCGCACGGGCTGGAATGCATGCGGCTGGATCCGGGAACCTATTACATCATGATCGACACCTGGCCGTCTCCGGACTGCATTCCGGATTTCGATCTGACCATCACGGAATGTGAAATTCCGCCCACGCCAACTCCAGCATATTGCTGTGAGACAACAATCGACATCTATCCGTATTTCGAAAACCTGGATACCGGTATGGGCGCTTGGCTGAACAATTACCAGGATGATATGGACTGGACCCGGTATTCCGGTTCGACCCCGTCCTCCGATACGGGGCCGGATGGCGACCATACAACCGGATCGGGGTATTACCTGTATCTCGAGACCAGTGAATATTCACCCGGCGATATCGCCATTCTGGACGGGATCTGTTTTGACCTATCCACAATGTCCTATCCGGTGTTTTCTTTCTGGTTCCACATGTACGGCGCTACCATGGGCGGACTCGGCGTTCAGGTGTCGGATGACAACTGCCAGAGCTGGGCCACGGAATGGCAGCTGGAGGGTGATCAGGGGAATGAGTGGCGGTATGCGGAAGTCGATCTGCGATACTACTCCGGAACCGTCGCGGTTCGGTTCATCGGTGTTCATGGATCCAGCTATACAGGCGACATGGCCATCGACGATATCGGGTTCCGGGAGCGGGATGCGTATTGCATCGAGCTGGACACCCTCTATACCGCCAAGAAGGGCGGACTGAACAGCGTCGTTGAATATGTTCTCGAAGCGACCAACTGCGGGTACGAGGACGCGACATGGCTGCTGGATTATGACCTCAATAACTGGCCGGTCGAACTGACCGACCTGGCCGGAAACCCGATCAGCAGCATCGTTGTGAATTCGGGAGACACCGAATCGTTCCTGGCCAAGGTAACGACTCCCGACTGGTCCGGGCATGACAGCGTCGAGATCGGGATCTATCTCGCGGACGATATCGAGGATTCGGTTACCCTGACAACGACTTCTCTTTTGTATTTCGAGCCTTTCGAAGACGATCCCGCGCCCGGCTGGGTCATCGAAGGCGGCTGGGAATGGGGTGCCGCCACGGCCAGCGCCGGCTGTTCCGGAGGTCAGGATCCCGATTACGATTCAACCGGGGAAGGCAATATCCTGGGTTACATGATCGGCGACTGCTACACCAACAGCATGCCATCCACGGAATGGGCGACCAGCCCGGTTCTGGATTTCACCGGGATGGTGGACATCCATCTGGTCTTTGACCGGTGGCTGGGTGTTGAGAACAACTCCTGGGATCACACCTATGTCGAAATCAGCACCGACGGTGTTAACTGGACGATCTTGTGGGAGAACGGTTCGACCAGCATCTATGACGATGCCTGGCTGGACCAGGATTTCGACATATCGATGTACGCCGACGATGAACCGGCGGTCCAGATACGGTACGGGATGGGCCCGACCGATTCATCGGTCATCTACTGCGGCTGGAACCTGGATGCGTTCGGATTTACCGGCGGCATTCCGGGGTATATCGACGGAACGGTCACCTGGGACGGGACGAATCCCATCGAAAGCGCCGCAGTCAGTGTGGACGGCACGGCGTATTCGACCCATACGCTCGCGGACGGAACCTACAACCTGACCGTTCTGCCGGGAACGTATGACATGACCGTCACGGCGACCGGGTTCAACGACGGACATGCGGCGGGTGTGGTGGTCCAGGAATCCCTGATCACCACCGTCGATTTCGATCTGACCTATCCCGATATTGAAGTTCACCCGCATGCTTTCTCAGTCGAACTGGAATATGGCGAAACCACGCAGGAAACCTTGGTTGTCGGCAATGTCGGCACCGGAGATCTGGAGTTTTCACTGACTTTTCAGGATACGACCGGATTCGATCTGCCGGCTGATTTCATCAAGAAGATCGAAGTCGCACAGGTGGATAGCGCTCGGATCCGCCCGGCGGTTCCGGCGGTTGATACAGCGGATGTGTCGCCCTTCGCCGGTGTGTTTCCACCCGGTCTGATACCGGGGGCGAACGACACCTGGGATATCCTGTATGATCTCGATATTCAAAACCTCACAGCCGATGACCGGTTACTTGCTGTGGAAGCCGCATTCGGGAGCCTGTGGGTGACCGGTGCGGCTGGCAGCCAGAGTGCTCCGCCCAATTACCTTTACGAAATATCCCTGGACGGATCGACTCTGATCAACACTTTTGAACAGGCGGCTTCGGCCGCCAGCGACTGGGGTTACCGGGATCTGGCATCCGACGGCACATACCTTTACACGGGTTGCGGAAGCAGCTTTTACCAGATCGATCCAACCGACGGTTCGGTACAGGCGGAAGTGGTGCATTCTCTGGGAATCGTCATCCGGGCTCTGGCATACATTCCGGATAGTGACACATTCATCACTGCCGATTTCGACAGCGACATCATCGAGTTTTCGTTTAACGGTTCCACCGTGTCCGAAATCAGAAGGTTCAATTTCGGACTGGAAGGTCAGTACGGCATGGCCTATGACACTTTTTCCTCCGGCGGTCCGTTCCTGTGGATTCACGATCAGACAATCAGTTCGACCCCGGCGTGCCATCTATACCAGGCGGATATCTCCATTCCGGGATCGGAAATACTGACCGGTGTCAATTACAATGTTCCTTACATGGGTTCGAATACCGGCGACCAGCTGGCGGGTGGCTTGTTTATTTCAACAAACTGGGTTCCCGGCAAGATCGTGATCGGCGGAATGGTCCAGGGAACAAACGATCGGGTGTTCGGTCTGGAGTGGGCGGATTGGGCTACCTGGTGCAGGTTCCAGCCCGTCGAGGGTGTCGTCCCGCCGCCTCCCGATCAGAACATGATCGAAATCACCGTCACTTTCGATTCGAATGAGGTCGAAATGCCGGGTGAATACCATGGTAATATCATAATCGAGAGTAATGACGGTGACGAAAATCCGCTGCCGGTTCCGGTCACCATGCTGGTCACCGGCGGGGGAGACCTTCTGGGCACGGTGTATGACGACGGACGCGGGGTTGTTTCAGGTGCCGAGGTCACCGTCGTGGAGCTGGCGATGTCCCGGACAACAAACGATGAGGGGCAATACGAATTCCGGCAGATCTTTCCGGGTGATTACCACGTGACCTGCACGGCAGACGGATACAACGACGCCGATCCGGAATTTGTCACCGTCGCCGTCAATGAACAGACTGTCCTGGATTTTCACCTGACCTACCCTGAAATCGGTGTCATGCCGCCATTTACCGGCAATACCCAGTCTCCCGATACAGTGGAAACCGATGATGATGCAGTAACCATCACCAATCTTGGCACCGGACCACTCACGTGGAGTTCCAGCGTCACGTACCTGGAGGCTTTGGGGGATGACAACCGGAATGCCACGCTGCTGCTGGTTACGCCGGATGTGGCGGGTTCCGGAGACATTTCCCTTCTGACCGATATACTGGATGGTTTCACCGATGTAACATGGACGTTGTGGGACGGGATGTCGGGCACCCCCACTCTAACCGATATGCAGATGTACGATATCGTATTTGTTGGCAATGACATTTTATGGAGTTCCTCGGCCATCGATCCAGTCACGCTATCCAACAACCTGGCCGATTACATCGATTCGGGGGGTGGGGTGATCGCATCGAACTTTGTCTGGAGTTACGACAGCTGGGGATTGCTGAGCGGTCGGTTTATGACCGAGGATTACAGCCCGTTTGAAATAGCATCCACCGATTACTGGGATCCGGATTCACTCGGAGCAAACGATCCGACGCATCCGCTGATGCAGGGCATCACCGATATCACCGACAACTTCGGGCAACAGGACATGGCATTAAGCTCCAATGGCACTTGGGTAGCCAGCTGGAACATCACCGGCGAAAACATGATTGCAGTCTCGCCCCATTGTGTCGGGATCAATCAGGAGTTGTTCCACAATGCGGATTTCGGGGGAGATGTCGATACGCTGCTTCACAACGCAATTCTCTACTTGTCCGGTTCCCAGGATGGCTGGTTATCCACGAACCCGTCGGAGGGTATCGTTCAAGGCGGGGAAACCCAGATGCTGGATCTGATCTATAATTCTAACGGGCTGGAAATTGGCGAATATATGGCCGAACTCCATATTTTGAGCGATGACGGCGACGAACCCGATCTGTTTGTCCAGGTCATGCTTCGCGTTTTGGAAGTGACACCCACTCCGACCGAGGTTCCGCCCACCACCACTCCGACCGAAGTTCCGCCCACCACCACTCCGACCGAGGTTCCACCCACCAATACTCCGGTTCCGCCCACCACCACTCCGACCGAGGTTCCACCCACCACCACTCCGTCTCCATTGCCTACCAATACACCGATGCTGCCGACTGAAACGCCGCCGCCCCCGCCGACTGATACGCCCGTTCCACCCACCGAAACTCCCGGATGCGATGAAATGGGTGCGGACATCCATATGCCGTCCAACTACTTCATGCCTGGAGACATTTGCCTGGTCGATCTGCATCTGTGCAACACGGAGGATTCCATGATGACGGATATCCCCGTGTTCCTTGCCCTAGACATATATGGTAATTACTGGTTCTGGCCTTCCTGGTCAGTCCTGCCGGATTGGGCCGTATTGGATATTCAATCGGGATTGACAGTTATTCACGCCATAACGGAATTTAATTGGCCCTACTATCAGCAGCAAGCTTCCGGTATCCTGTTCTACGCCGCCATGCTGAATCAGGAAATGAGTGAACTCATCGGCGCGATGGGCATGTTCGAATTCGGCTGGGGATACTGACACCGTCCGGTTGTCTCCGGATAACCGGATCGATTGAATCCACCGGGTGGATCGGTAAATCCGCCCGGTTTTTTTATTATTTTGCGTCGTAGGCGAAACTGCAGAACGAATAATCACATGCCAGTTCGGCTGTTTCCGGTTTCAACAGGGCAGCCCAGAAAATCAGTCCGGAAGCCGAACCCGTGTTCCCTGGCCAGATGAATTCCAGGATGGTCTGCACCATGGTTTCAGATCCAGGGATGTTTACCGGCTGCCAGTCAATCCCTTCGCTCCAGCCGGGCCAGAACCAGTACTGGCCGAACACGTCCAACAAAATGTACTCATCCAGCAGAATGGTTGGACCGCCGTTTTGGATTGTATTCGTCAACCGGAACAAATCGCCTGTGCGGTACAGGTCCTGATTCGTTTGGATGGTGAGAACCAGATGAGGTGGTCCCGGGGGTGTGGCGGTGGAGGTGGGATAACCGGGTGTATCGGTGGATTCGGGGGTCGGAGATTGACTGCCGGAAGTCGGTGTGACAGTTGGAATTGCCGTGTTGTCCGGAGTTGGTGTGATGGAAGGTAAAACAGTGTAGGTGGTCGGCGGCGTATTGGTCGGCGGCACTGTGGGTGATCCAGGTGGTGAAGTGGAAGTAGGCGATGCAGGAGTGTGGGTGGGTCCGGTGGGTGTCGAGGACGGTGATACGGGCGTATCGGTGGGCGGTGGTTGTGTGACCGTGGGCGATGTTCCGGCAGTCGGAGTGGGATCCGGTGTGGTCGGCAGCGTGATCAGATCCGAATAAATATCCGAATCGCCTTCACGGTCCGTACACCAGACCGTTCGTGCAGTGTCGGAACCGGACTGGATCAAGTCCATGTATTGGTCCCGGCCGCTGGAGTTTTCCAGGATTTGAATCGACCAGGTTCCCTCAGGCTGGCGAACCGCAAGCTTCAGAATCTGATCGTTTCCACGCGTGTAAAAACCGATCACCGGCGAATCGGAATTCACTAAAATCCGCGGATGCAGTTCCAGGTCCGGCGTTTCGGTGATGAGTTCGGGGGTGCCCCATCCGGTACCGTCAAAATGAACTGCCGCCAGATCGCTGTTGCCGGACAGGTCGGTCAGATATGCAATCCATCGCCGGTCTCCGATTGCCGCGATGGAAGAATCGGTATCGTTAGTGTCCTGGGAGGAGACATATTCGGGAGAACTCCAGGATCCGTCGAATCGCCTGAAGACGACATCCCATTTACCCCGCTCCCGGGAGGTATATGTCAGGAGCAGGTTGCCGTCATCATTACAAATCAGCTGCGGATCAACGTCATCACAGTCTGTCACCGTGATGGACTGCGGAGTGGACCAGGTGGAGCCGGTTCCCTGAGACCAGTACAGATCGGCATCCAGATCCCGCCAACTCTGCCACACCACGTGCATGGTTCCATCTCGTTCCGCCGCGGCGGGCTGAACGTCGTACCCGATCTCGGACTGGATGACCTGGGGTGTGGTCCAGGACGTGCCGGTCCAGCGTGCGCAATAGATATCGTAATTGTATATGGCATAGGTAAACCGGGCGAAAAATATCCAGATGTCGCCGTTGCTCCGGTATAGCAGGGCGGGATTGACTTCCCAATATTCGTAAGGATACACCTGAACCTGGCCGCTCCAGCCGGAACCGTCGTGGAAATTCGTACAGATGCTCGATCGGCCGTCAATACCACTCATCCAGGCGCACATGACTGTTTCGGATTGCGTGCCAAGCAGCACTGGATTACCGTCGGAGTAGGCACATGAAGATATTGACGCACCCCGACCCGGATCCGTTCGAGCGTTATCCGGATTTTCCGGGTGACGCTCTCCGATGGATCGATCGGATTGATTGACCTGGAGTGTCGGGTCGCCCAGGACCGACATTCCGTAAAACCATGACCTTTCCGAATAGCTGAATCCGCCCGAAGCCTGTGCCTGGAACCATTCCAGAAAAGCCCGGCCGAAACAATCACCGGATCCGAGAGGTCCGTAGAAATCCTGAAACTCAAGCATACTGCCGGTCTTGGTGCTGCCCACCACTGCCAATCCGTAATCGTCCTGGAAAATATAGTAGTTGCCGATGTTGTCCAGTTCGACGAACCGTGTGTTGGAACAGGCGAACAGATTATAGAAAAAGGCATGGGGTTCCATCATGTCCAGATCGTAGTTGAAAAAGCAGCCGCCATAACCGCTGCCTATCCGGAAAGTGTGAGCCCACGGGCAGGAATGCGCCATCAGATGTATGAATTCGTAACCGGTCTGAAGCTGATTCCGGTAGTTGGGTGCGGTTGTTTCATTGCTGGAGTTGATGGTGGTTACATTGTCGTAAACCAAGGTCAGACTGGAGCTGCCGTAACCGGACCAATCGTCGTCGACGAATGCCAGCCCGCGTTTCGGCACCGACAATGCGCCGGTCCGGTAAGCATGATTTTTCTGGAAATAATTCTGTAGCAGCGTGATTTCACTCGATCTGAGATAAGATGATGCGTCGATCCGCCCAATCCATATTTCGGGGGAAACGTTGCCGGAATGAGCGTCCCAGAGTCCATCGCCATCCGAATCGCTCCAGGTGCCGTCCAGATCCATAAAATAGAGATCGATCGGAAACTCCTCGTCGTCCATCTCGTACCATGCCACCGGTGATTCCCCGATCAGAACCGCTCCCACCAGCCCTTCGCCGGTCAAACCCTGCAGAGCAGTTTTCAATCCTGCGGCGGTCAATCCGCTGAATTCGATCAGGTCGGTGTCGTACCCGTCCCCGGTCAGGTCGGCAATATAGCCGTCGAGGGAATCCTGGAGACTTCCGGATATATTCTGGTTCACGAACAGGGCGACATAGGGGTAGGTATCTTGTCGCGTCCGGCAGGCCGAATCCGGAGCAGGATGAAAAACCGAACGGTGAATCCGGATCGGTTCCGGTTGACCGGTCCGGATCAGATAATCCATCCGGCTGATCGGCAGCCGGCCGAATGGATCCGTATACTGGAGTTTGACAGCGGTATCCACCTCATTCTGAGCGGATGAATAATTGATGGTGCCCGCCAGAATCAGGCAGATCGTTAATGCAAGCCAGATTTCCGTTCGCTTCATAATCCCCTACCGTTCCGATTCAGGTTTCACGTTCATAATAATACTCCTGCAGTTTATTTTATGCCAATCCGTTCGGTTAATTTCGATCGATATATATGGATGAGGACCGGAAATTCTGGACGGGTCGGTTTGGAATCGCCCTGTGCGATGGTTCCGGGCCGCGCCGGTAAAAATGTTTGGATTGATTTTCTAATTTTGTTGAAAGATAATAAAAATATGGCGTTCAAATCAATTTTTTCCCGATATAATTTCGATCCGGCGAATCGGATTCACGAACGTATTTCAGATATAATTATTTAAGGTTTTCCCTGCCGGGATGGAATGGTCAGATACCAGTCTTCCCGGAACGGGTATTATGCCTTGCGAGGTTGACGTTGAAAACAACTTGCTGATAGATTCATCCAATTGCCGGGATGCCCGGCGGAGTTTTGACTCTTTTGATGGAGACAGACCATGAACTACCGAGACACGCTCAATTTGCCGAAGACACAGTTTCCGATGAAGGCCAGTCTTGCAGTGAACGAGCCCAGGATCCTGGAAAAATGGTATGCAGACGATCTGTACGACAGGATATGCGAGTCCCGGAAGGATGCGGAGATTTATGTGCTGCATGACGGTCCGCCCTACGCCAACGGTCACATCCATATCGGAACCGCCCTGAACAAGGTCTTGAAAGATATCGTGATGAAATACAAGACCATGGAGGGATTCAGAGTGCCGTTCAAGCCGGGATGGGACTGCCATGGTCTGCCCATCGAACACAATGTCATGAAGGAACTGGGCAATTCCGCCAAGTCGATGAGTCAGATCGAAATCCGTGCGGAATGCGCGGCATATGCGGAACGATATGTTTCGATCATGAGGGAGGAGTTCAAGAGGCTGGGGGGACTGGGTGAATGGGAGCGGCCGTATTTGACCATGTCGCACCAGTATGAGGCGACCGTGGTGAGCGAATTCCAAAACATGCTTCTGTCCGGTCGCATATATCCCGGTCAGAAACCGGTGCACTGGTGTATTTCATGCAGGACGGCCCTGGCGGAAGCGGAAGTGGAGTATGCCGATCATGTATCCCCGTCGGTATGGGTCAAATTCCAGGTGATTTCCGATCTGGGTTCCCGCATCCCCGAACTCGCAGGCAAAACCAACGTGTTCGTCATAATCTGGACCACTACGCCCTGGACGCTTCCGGCCAACCTGGCCATTGCGTTTAATCCGACCCTGGATTACGTGGCTTTTGAAGATCGTGGTGAAATCTATATCGTAGCCGATGCCCTGTTCCGGGAGACTGTGGAAGTATGCCAGTTTGACTTCCCGAGGATCATTGCCAGATTCCCCGGATCGGTTCTGGAGGGATTCAATTGCCGGCATCCTTTTTATGATCGGGTCTCGAAACTGGTCCTGGCCGATTATGTCACTTTTGAGACCGGTACCGGCTGTGTTCACACGGCGCCCGGCCACGGTCAGGAGGATTTTGAGACCGGCCTTAAATACGGGTTGGATATATACAATCCCGTGGACGATACAGGTTGTTTCGACAAAGGTCTGCCGCTGTTCGGCGGGATGAATGTGTTCGAAGCGAATGCCGAGGTCAACAAGGTCATGCGGGATGATCGAACCCTGCTGGCTGAGCGGGAGATTGTTCACAGCTATCCGCACTGCTGGCGCTGTAAACAGCCGGTCGTATTCCGGGCCACCCGCCAATGGTTCATCTCAATCGACCACGACAACCTGCGGAATGCCGCACTGAAAGCGATTGATACCGTTGACTGGTACCCCCGATGGGGCAAGGAACGCATCTACGGGATGGTGGAGAACCGGCCGGACTGGTGCATTTCCAGACAGCGCGTCTGGGGTGTGCCCCTTACTATTTTCACCTGTGAAAAATGCCATGCCGTGCTGCGCAATGAGACCGTCAGCAGTCAGGTGATCGAAGCGGTCCGGCGGTATGGGATTGATATCTGGTTTACGGGGAGCAACACCCAGTTCATTCCCGCCGGCACCCTCTGTGAAAAATGCGGCCACAGGGAATTCAAGAGAGAACAGGATATCATCGATGTCTGGTTTGAGTCCGGGGTCAGCCATCGGGCTGTCCTGACCTCCGACAACGGCTTGACCTGGCCGTCGAATCTTTACCTGGAAGGCAGTGATCAGCATCGGGGTTGGTTTCAATCCTCCCTGATCATTTCGGTGGCCAACCATGGCAGAGCACCGTTCGAAACCGTCCTGACACACGGGTTCGTGGTGGACGGCGACGGCAAGAAAATGTCCAAATCGGAAGGCAATGTGATTGTTCCGGAAGATATCATTCAAAAATACGGCGCGGATATTCTGAGACTGTGGGTCGCCGCCGAGGATTACACGGAAGACATCCGCATCTCCACGGAAATTCTGGACCGGCTGGTGGAAACCTACCGACGGATCCGGAACACTTGCCGGTTCATGCTCGGGAACCTGTTTGATTTCAATCCTGAAACGGATATTCTTCCGGTTGAGCGGCTGGAGGAAATGGATCGGTTCATTCTGCATCGATGGGCGGAAACCGTCAAGATTACCCGGAAATCCTTTCATGAGCTGGCCTTTTACCAGGTGGTCAGGCAGCTGCATCAGTTCTGCGTGGTGGAATTATCCTCCCTGTTTCTGGATGTCTCCAAAGACCGGCTGTACTGTTCGCGTCCAGAAGATACCAAGCGCCGATCTGCTCAGACGGTGATCTATCTGATTTTGATCGACCTGGTGCGATACATGGCCCCCATTCTGGCTTTCACTATGGAAGAGGCCTGGGAGCATGTTCCGGGCAGCCGTGACAGCATTCATATGCAGAAATTTTTCATCCTGAAACCGGAATGGACGGATCCGGAATTGAACCGGAAATGGGAGATCCTGCTGGCTGTCCGTGAAAAAGCAGCTCTCGATCTGGAACGCAAGCGGAAAGAAAAACTCATCGGGCATTCGCTGGATGCCAAAGTGACGGTTCGGGTACCGGTCCTGATGTTTCCGGTATTGAAATCGGCTGGGGAGAACCTGCTGGCGGAAATCCTGATCGTTTCCCAGGTCGTCCTGGAAGACAATCATATCGATTCCGACCGCATCGAAGATGTATCGGTCGAAGTCGATCGGGCGGATGGATCCAAATGCGAGCGGTGCTGGCAGATCCAGACGAATGTCGGTCAGGCCGAGGATCATCCGAACCTCTGTTCCAGGTGTGTTGAGGTGGTCAGAGCGCTGTGATCTGGTTCAGCATCGGCATTGCCATGGGTGTTGTTTTTGCCGATCAGGCATCGAAATACCTTGCGCTCCGCCATCTCAGCTCACTCGATCCCATCCAGGTCATTCCACCGGTGTTAGATCTTGTTCTGGTCAAAAACAGGGGTGCAGCTTTCGGGATCATGTCCGGTTTGAACCTGCCGGTCCGGATGATCGTTTTTTCGATCGTATCGCTGGGAGCACTGGCTCTGCTGATCTATCTATTCCGCTCCAGGTCGGCAGGCAGTTTCACTATTCCGGCTGCCGTCGGATTGGTTTCTGGCGGTGCGGTCGGAAACTGGATCGACAGAATACGGTTCGGATATGTTGTCGATTTCATCGATTGGCATGTCGGCTCGTATCACTGGCCGACATTCAATATCGCCGACAGCTGTATCACAATTGGAGTCGGTCTGCTGCTTCTGAACATGATCCTGGAAGATCGGAAACATCATGCATCCTGATTTGATATCCGTCGGTCCGCTGACCATACGTTCGTATGGAACGATGATCGTGATGGGTTTTCTGTTCGCCCTGGCACTGGCCAGAGTCAGGATCCGAAAGTGCCCGGTATCCTTCGAGACCATTCTGGATCTCTCATTCTACCTGTTGCTGGCGGGAATCGTGGGTGGAAAACTTCTGTTCTGGATCATTTTCCCCGGGCAGTTGGTTTATGAGGTGAGACTCCTGTTCGCAGATCCTTTCGAATTTCTGAAGTCGCTGGGTGCGGGTTTCGTGTTTTTCGGTGCGGTGATTGGAGGAATCGGATTTTTGCTGCTTTACAGCTGGAAAAAACAGATGGCCGTGTTGCCCGTCATCGATTTCCTGACTCCGTCCCTCATTGTGGGTCACGCTTTCGGTCGTGTGGGTTGTTTTCTGGCTGGGTGTTGTTACGGGAAAACCTGTGACCTGCCCTGGTCGGTCACTTTTCATCATCCCCATTCACTGGCTCCTCAGGATATTCCGCTTCATCCCGTGCAGATATACGAGTCGCTGTTTTTATTTGCACTGGTATCCGTGATTCTGCTGCTTGAAGACAGGCTGACCCGAATCCCGGGAAGACTGTTTTTCGGGTATGTGATTTCGTATTCGACCTGGAGATTTTACATCGAATTTTTGAGAGATGATCCCCGCGGGATCCTGTTCAACGGAATCATGACTGTGACCCAATTCATCGCGATCCTTGGATTCCTGGCGAGCGTTGTTGCTTTTTTCATGATCGCCCGCAGCGGTAAACCGGGCAGGAAGAAACGGGAAAATGGCACCGGAAAACGGTCATGATCCGGGTGTTCCGGAATCGCCGATCATCCTGGATGCCGACCAGGCCGATGCGGGGGAAAGGCTGGATATTTTTATTCATCGCAGATGCCCCGGGCTGTCAAGATCCCGAATCGGCCGGCTGATCAAATCTGGTCAGGTCCTGATCGGTCAGGAACAGGTCAAACCGTCCTATAGAATACGCGGAATGGATATTGTCCGGATCCGAATTCCGCCTCCCGTCCCGATTTCCATCCAGCCCGAGGCTGTTCCGCTGCAGATATTGTTCGAGGATGAACATCTTGTGGCGGTTTCCAAACCCAGAGGAATGGTCGTCCATCCGGGTGCGGGCCGGTTTACTGGAACTCTGGTCCATGCCCTGCTGTTCCACTGTCCTGACCTGTCCGGAATCGGCGGACAACAAAGGCCGGGGATCGTGCACCGGCTGGACAAAGGCACTTCGGGAGTGATTCTGGCGGCCAAAACAGACCAGGCGCATCTGGGTCTGTCCAGCCAGTTTTCATCCCGGTCGGTGATGAAAGAATACCGTGCTGTCACATCGGGTTATGTCGATTGGAGCGAAATCACGATCAGGGATCCCATCGGAAGACATCCAAAAAACCGGAAACAAATGGCCGTGGTGCCGGGCGGCCGGGAAGCTGAAACCATTTTTCATCGACTCGATTCGAACCGGAGGTTTACGTATATTGCGGCGTTTCCCAAAACCGGACGGACACACCAGATCCGCGTACATTTGAAACACGCCGGATTGAGCCTATTGGGAGATGAGCTGTACGGTTCGGGACAATGGGGTCGGATCGAGAATGCACCGGTAAAACAGGTTGTGAGCGAGATGTCTGGATTGAGCCTGCATGCCTACCGAATCGTTTTCAATCACCCGGTCCGCCTAAATCGTCTGGATCTCATCGCTCCACTGCCTGAGGATTTCCGCTGCGTCTTAAAATGCACCGGATTGAAGGATACGACATCGGGCAACAACATGGATGGGAATCCGGTTTGAACGAAGATAACATGCTGCCTAACCTGGCTGATTGCGAACGAATCGTTTTTTTCACCGGTGCGGGGCTGTCGGCTGAGAGTGGAATCCCGACATACCGCGGGAAGGGCGGGATCTGGCAGGAATACAATTACGAGGAGTTTGCCTGCCAGCGGGCGTTCGATCGGCAACCTGAGAAAGTATGGGATTTCCATGACGCCAGGCGTCAATTCGTTTCCAGGTGCCAACCTTCGGAAGGCCATGAATTGATTGCCGAGATCGGTAGAATCAGACCAGAGGTGTCCGTTGTAACTCAAAACATCGATGGTCTGCACCAGCGTGCCGGTTCCAGGAATGTCATTGAACTGCACGGGAGTCTGTGGCGTGTCCGGTGCAGTGCGGAAAACATCGTTTTTGAAAATCACGAGATTCCCGTTCTGTCCAGGAAATGTTCCTGCGGTGCCTATTTGAGACCCGATATCGTATGGTTCGAAGATCCCCTGAATCAGGATGCCATTTTTAAGGCACTTGAGGTTATGTCCCGGTGCGATATCCTGGTTTCAATCGGAACATCGGGAATGGTCTATCCTGCAGCCCAGCTGCCGATTGTTGCCATCCGGAGGGGGGTGCCGTGCGTCGAGATCAACCAGGAAAAAACCATCGTATCGGATCTGTACCCGGTACGACTGCACGGCCCGGCATCATCAATGTTAAAGCGGCTTTGGCGGACACCGTAATCCTTTATTCGATATTGAGTTCTTTGATCTTGGTCAGCAGGGTTTTGTAGTTTATTCCCAATTCCTTGGCGGCCAGAGTCTTGTTCCATCCGTTCCGTTCCAGAGCCGTCCGGATCATCCGGCGTTCCACGAGCCTCCGGGATCGTTCCACCACGGTGTGGAGCGCGCCTTCGAGATGTATTTCGCTCAGATCGAACGGTTCGTAATCCCGGATGGAATGCACCGCTATGTGTTCCGGTCGGATGATCGCATCGGGAGTCAGGATGGCGGCACGTTCCATGCAATTCTGCAACTCCCGGACATTACCGGGCCATCCGTACGATCGAAGAAGTTCCTTGGCTTTGGAAGTCAGCTTGAACGGTCCTTTACCGAATTCCCGACCGAATCGGTCCAGGAAATAATCCACCAGCACGGGAATATCGTCCGGACGATCTCTGAGTGGAGGTATTTGAATGGGAAAAACACTGATCCTGTAAAAAAGATCCTCCCGAAATTTTCCAGTCCGGACCTCAGCGTGCAGATCCCGGTTGGTGGCGGCGATGACCCTGATATTGACATGGATTGTCTTGTTTCCACCCACCCTCTCGAACTGACGTTCCTGGAGAAAGCGTAGCAGCTTGGCCTGCAGCATCGGTTCCATGTCGCCGACTTCGTCAAGAAAGATCGTTCCCTGATCCGCAAGCTCGAGTTTTCCCAGTTTTCTGCTGTCGGCCCCGGTATATGCGCCCCGTTCGTGCCCGAACAGCTCGTTTTCCAGCAGGGTTCCGGGAATGGCGGCGCAGTTGATGGCGACAAACGGTGCCTGTTTCCGGTTGGATAAATGATGGATCGCCTGGGCGACCAGCTCCTTGCCGGTCCCGCTTTCGCCCATGAGAAGAACGGTTGCATCCATCGGACCGACCTGTTCAGCCTGCCGGATCACATCGTTGAATTTATCGCTTCTGCCGATGATCCGGGGTGCGCTGAGTTTGGAGGCAAAGGTTTCCCGCAGCAATACATTCTCGTTCCGCAGTCGAGTCTGTTCGATGGCCCGGCTCAATTGCAGCAGCAACAGCCCGATGTCAAACGGTTTGGTGATGAAATCGTCCGCGCCCTCTTTCATCGCCCGGACCGCCGTTTCGATGCTTCCGAATGCGGTGATGATGATGACGATGGTCCGGGGATCGGCACTCTTGGCCGCATTCAAAACCGCCAGGCCGTCCTTTCCCGGGAGTTTCAGATCGGTGATCACGGCGGAAAAGAGTTTCGATGCCAGCATTTCCAGCGCTTCCTCGGCCGAAGCGGCACACTGGACCGAATACCCTTCTTTGGAAAGAGTTCGTTCCAGCATTTTGCGCATGCCTTGATTGTCTTCGACAAGCAGGATGTGCACGGTTTTATCCCCTCATAAGCAGCGGTTTCAGGTCAAATGAGAAAAACGCAAATACCAGGCCACCAGATCGCCTCCCCACATCGCCGAAATCCACGCACCCAGGGACAGGAAAGGTCCGAACGGGATTTCCGTATGCCGGGTTCCGCCCTTGACCAGCGAAACCGGAATTCCCACCAGCGTTCCGGTCAATGCCCCCAGAAACAGACTCAGCACGGCTTTCCCAGGACCCAGCAGAGCGCCTGCAAAAATCATCAGTTTGATGTCGCCCATGCCCATGCCCTCGCGGCCGGTTATTCTCAGATAAACCCATGCGATCAGAAGCAGCGGGCCGGCTCCCGCAACAACCCCCAGAAAGGCTCTCCAAGGATGAACGTCCCAATGAGGCCTGAGAAAAGGGTGCAGCGACAGGATCGATATAAAAACCGCGAAAAGAACTCCCGGAAGCGTGATGGCGTCGGGAAGCAGTTTGGTATGGTAATCGATCACGGACAGAGCGATCAGAAACGCGGTGAACACCGAATAAACCATTGTGGAGAAAGTGAATCCATACCGACAGGCCACGGCCGCAAACATCAATCCAGTCGCCAGTTCAACCAAAGGGTACTGAAGCGATATCCGGGTACCGCAACCGTGACATTTTCCTCTCAGAACCGCATAGCTCAGCAGAGGGATATTTTCCCACGCTTTAAGCTGATGCCGGCATGACGGGCAGTGCGATGACGGGCGGATTATGGACCGGTTTTCCGGTACCCGGCAGATCACCACATTCAGAAATGATCCGATCGCCAGGCCCAGAACAAACAGCATGACCGCGAAACAGCATAATGACTCCACGTGTTGAATTATAGTTTAAAATCCGGCGAAGTTCGAGATTGAATCATTCGGGGGTTTCCCGCCCGCTGCGGTCCGGTCTCGTGCCGGCGAACCGGATCAATAGACATATCCCGGCCATGGCAAGGGTTGTTGCGGAGATCTGGAGTATTCGTGTGAATCCCGATTCCGCCGGCGTCACCTTGAGAATCCAATCGAAATATATGAAGACCGCCAGTACGATACCCATGATCGCTTCGCCGGCAATCAGCCCGGACGATACCAGTATTCCGCCGTTCCCGGTGTCTGCGGATGGAGAAACTCTTTCGACGCCGGATCGATCCAGGCTCAGCAGACCGCCGATGAAGATTGGCACGGAGAGCGAAAGCGGAAGATATATGCCCACCGCAACCGGCATGATATGCAGCCGGAACCGGCTTTTACGCCGGGACAGAAGCATATCCAGTCCGATGATTGAGATTCCCAGCACGATTCCGGCACCGATCATATCATAGGGGAGGGTACCATCTCCGAACATTCCCTGAGTGATACTGGCGAAAAGCGAAGCCTGGGGCGCTTTCAGTCCGATTCCGATTCCATAGGCATTATGCAACAGCGACAGAACCGGAGCGATGGTGACGGTGGGAATGATGACCGCCAGAATTTGAGCGAACTGCTGGTGTTTTGGTTTCGCGCCCACAAGGTATCCCGTCTTGAGATCCTGAGAGATATCTCCGGCGGAGCAGGCTGCGCAGCAGACCACTCCGGCCACTCCCAGGGTTGCATAGATGGCGTTGTCCCCTCTGATGCCCAGCATGAAAAGCAGGATCCCCGTACCCAGAAGAGCACAGATAGTCATACCCGAAACGGGATTGTTTGAGCTGCCGACCAGTCCCACAATGTAACTCGAAACAGCGACGAAAAAGAATGCCGCAACGATCATGATCCCGGTTGTGAGCAAGGTCAGGACGGTCGAACCGGTGAAACTGAAATACAAACCGGCGGTTATCAGAACTGCGACCAGAAACACCAGGCGAATGAACCGGCCGGTCAGATCTTCATCACCGGACGACGATGCGGCACCGCTCCGGGATTTTCCCCTCAAAACCATTCGGATACTCTGTTTAATTCCGGATCGGACCGACAGAATCGACCAGAGACCCCCCACAATCATCGCCCCAACCCCAAGGTATCGGATCCGGGACGACCAGAGCTCCCAGCAGATTTGTGCAGGAGAACCCGGATATTCAATGCCGGCGGGAATATCCAGAAAGGGAAGAACAACGACCCAGCCGATGAAGCCTCCCAGAAAAACAAGCGACGCGATGTTCAGCCGGATGATGTATCCGACCGCGATCAATGCAGGAGATGCGTCCATGCCAAAAAAGAATAACCGGTTGCCTGTCCGGGCAGCCGCTTCGATGACCGGTCTCAGAATCGGAATGCCGGTTGTGAACAGTTTGAATATCCCACCAGCCAAAATTCCCCCGAGAATGGTTCGCAACCCGGTACCGCCGTATTCACTGCTTTTCAGCACTTCCGCACAGGCAACCCCCTCGGGATATCTCAGATCCGCCGATTCGACGATCAGACTTCTTCTGAGCGGAATCATGAACAGAACACCGATCAACCCGCCCGCAACGGCGATCAGTGTGGTCTGCCAGAAATTGAAATCATTCCAGATGCCCACGATCACCAGTGCCGGAACAGTGAATATTATTCCGGCCGCCAGGGATTCACCGGCACTGGCCATGGTCTGAACAATATTGCTTTCCAGTATGTTTCTGCGTTTCAAGATACCGCCGATGATTCCAGCGGAAATGACCGCCGCCGGGATCGATGCGGATACGGTCATCCCTGCATACAGCCCCAGATAGGCGTTCGCGGCACACATGATAACCGCCAGGACGGATCCCAGGATCAGGGCCAGCAGGGTCAGTTCGGGTTCAGCGGGATCATTGCGGTTCATCACAACCTCCATCCGGGGATTTTCGCCGGGGTTCCGAAACCAAGTGCGGGATCGAAATTGGGGATGAATCCATGAAAAGAGTTGCCTCGCATCCGGGAATGTTTTAGGCTTGTTTTCAGGAGAATGACTATATGTCAACACAAAATGATCCGCAATCGGCAAGCCGAAATCTGGATGATCTGATCCGTCAGTACCGGCAAGCCGAAGCGAAAAAGGATGTTGAAAAAAAGAAATCACCCGATCTCGAACCGGAGATGTCCAGTTTCATCCTGCAGCACTACGACCGCGTTCTGATTCTCGAACCCAATGAAGCCGCCGGGGAGGCTGCATTCAGACTTCTGAAGGCGGAAGGTTACAACGCTGAATGGGAGACCGAACGTCAGGCCGCCATCGAAATACTGCAGAACGAGGAATTCACCACCCTGATCGTTAGCGAGGGTTTTTCCGCCGAAGGGCTGCTTGTCCGGGATACGCTGAAAGACAAGGGTATACAGGTCAATCTGCGGGTCGTGAAGGATTTCGGTACCGCGATTCTGGGTCACGAGGAAAGCGCATCGCTGAAGGATACCCGCCGCGCGTTTCACCACCTCCTGGAATTTCTGGTCCGGTTCCTGGAATCGTTTCATCCGCCTATGGTGGGCCATGCCAAAGAGGTCGCCCGGTTATCGAGGGAAGTTGCTATCCGGATGGAACTGCTTCCGGAAATGACCGACGGCGTGACCGTGGCGGCCTATATGCATGAACTGACCGAATTGCACGAACGATACAAGCCTTTCTGGGATAAATCGGAATCAATTTTCGGCAATCTTGAACTGAAATTTCCGGATTGGTCCGTATCGGATTTGACCAGCAACATCCGATATCCGTTTCCCATTGCGGAAACAATCAAACATCTCCAGGAACGTTACGACGGCAAGGGATATCCCGACGGGCTCCAGGGTGAGGCCATACCCATCGGCGCACGGATTATCTCTCCGATCGATATCTATCTGAACATGATATCCGGAGATATGGGGCCAGCCGTATCCCGGGGGGAAGCAATCGACCAGCTCATCATCGATTCCGGCTCTTCTTTCGATCCCACCGTGATCGAAATTCTGGTCGGACTTCTTAAAACCGAACTTGCCGAACGGGAGGGAACGGAATACCGGGAAGTGATTCTGTTTGTCGATTCGTACGGAGACGAAGATCTGATCAAGATCCAGTTGCGGGAGGAAGGTTATCGGGTTCATTCCGCGGATACAATCCAGACGGCTCTGACCACCATCGAAAAAGAAAAGCCGTTCATGGTCATCTCCGAAATCGATCTGATCGAAGGAACCGGTTATCAACTGCTGGATACCATCCGCAAAAAAACTGAAACCAAAGAAACGCCTTTTATTTTCCTGTCATCACGATCGGATTCCAGTTTCATCTCAAAAGCACTCCGGGCTGGAGCGGACGATTATCTTCCGCGGCCCATCTCGTCGGAAGTTCTCCTGGCCAAGATTGCCCGTACCATCAGCAGAGCCAGGGGCCGGAGCGCCGGGTTGGCGGAACGACGCGGGGTGACGGGTTCATTGCGGGATCTGGGAATTCTGGAGATCATTCAGATACTGGCTGCGGGCAGTAAAAGCGCCATGCTCATACTGAACAACGGGCAGGAGGAAGGCCGTGTAGCGCTGTCCGATGGACGGATCATTTATGCAAAACTCGGGGAGCAGCAGGGGGAGGAATCATTTTACAGGTTTATCGGCTGGGACGAGGGGGAATTCACGATTCATATGAACGTCTCACCACCCAATGAGAACATATCCATCAAGAACGACATGCTGCTGCTGGAAGGATTCCGAAGGCTGGACGAAACGAAAAAATAGCTTCGGTCAGTCGAGAAAATGCATGAACTTGTTCTTGTCCCGGGCCAACTGATATGCCTGTTCGGGTGTAATCAAATCCTGCATCATCAGCTGATACAGCGAATTATCCCGCGAGATGTTCAGGGTCGTTTCGCCTTCGGAGGTCTCGATATACGAATGGATCTGATGTGTCTTGCCCTCCCGGATCATATGCGCAAGCGCCGGGGAACCGAAGACGATTTCCAGAACCGGTACGCGTCCCCGGGCATCCGCTCGTTTGAGCAGCAACTGTGATACGACTCCCCGCAGGGATGCCGAAAGCATGTTCCGAACCTGCGGCTGCCGCTCCGCCGTGAACACATCCACTATCCGGGTAATCGCCTGCGCACAGGACTGTGTATGAAGCGTTCCGAAAACCAGCGAACCGGTCTCCGCGGCGGTCAGGGCAAGGGATATCGTTTCCGTGTCCCGCATCTCTCCCACCAGTATCACATCCGCGGAACCGCGGGTGGCGGCTCTGAGTGCAGCATGAAAACTCTGAGTGTGAACATGCACCTCCCGCTGGGAAATCAGGCTGTTATCACGCCGGTACATGAATTCAATGGGATCTTCGATGGTCAGGATATGCCGTCGGTATTTCCGGTTGATCTCCTCGATGATCGTGGCCAGGGTGGTCGATTTGCCGCTTCCGGTCGGTCCGGTTATCAGGACCAGGCCCTTGGGGATGTCCGCAAACTTCAGAATTACCTGGGGAAGATGAATCTCTTCCACCGATGGGATGTCCATGGGAATCATCCGGAACGTGGCTCCGACACCTTCGCGGTGCCGGTAGAGATTGACCCGGAACCGGGCGACATCATTGAGCTGATATCCGAAATCCACATCGTTTTCCGACTCAAACAGCTCTTTCAGATGATGCGGTATGATCTCGTTGATGAAGGACATGCAATCCGGAGAACTGATCTTCCGGTATTTAACCGGAAGAAGCTCGCCGTTGACTCTCAGAATGGGAACGTTACCGGCCACAAAATGGAGATCCGAAGCCTTCTGTTCCACAACCAGTTTCAGGAATGCGTCAATTCGAGCCATTCAGGGTTACCTGTACATCTTTTATGTACGATTCGAAATTGCTCTTGTCCTCGGCACGCAGATACGCGTCTTCCGGTGTGATCAAATCCTTCCGCAGAAGGTCGAGAAGCGATTGATCCATGGTGATCATCCCGTGCTGTTGACCAGCGGTTATCAGTGAAGGGATCTGATGGAGTTTATTTTCGCGGATCAGCGAGGCGATGGCGGATGTATTGACCAGAATTTCGAGAGCCAGCGCATGCCCCGAACTGTCTTTTCGGGTCAGCAGCTGCTGGGACAAAATGGCCTTGAGGGATTCCGCCAGCATGGTCCGGATCTGCCCCTGTTTGCCGGTGGGGAAGACATCGATGATGCGGTCGATCGTTTTGGTGGCGGAAATGGAATGAAGTGTTGCGAGCACCAGATGCCCGGTTTCCGCAGCGGTCAGGGCCATGGAGATGGTTTCGAGATCCCGCAGTTCACCGACCAGAATCACGTCGGGATCTTCACGCAGGGCCGCCCGAAGTGCTTTGGCGAACGATGAGGTGTGACGCCCAACCTCCCGCTGCGTGATCAGGCAGTTCACCCGCGGATGCACATATTCAATTGGGTCTTCAATGGTGATGACATGATCGCTTCGGTTATCATTGATTTCCCGGATCATGGCGGCGAGTGTGGTCGATTTGCCGCAGGACGCCGGTCCGGTCACCAGAATCAAGCCGTGACTGAGTTTGACCAGAGAATGGACCAGAGCCGGCATTCCCAGATTCTCCAACACCGGAATGTCGTCCGGAAGAAGACGGAACACCAGGTTGACGCCGTCGGCATGCCGGAACATGTTTCCCCTGAAACGACCCTCCCCGGCGATCTCATAGGAAAAATCCAGATCGTTTGTATTGAAGAAAACTGTTTCCTGGTCCGGAGTGAGAATCTGGGAAGCCATGGTCAGAATGTGTTCTTCGGTCAGTTGTTCATTGGTCAGCTGGGTCATATCCCCTCGGATCTTGGCCATGGGCGGATGGTTTGAGATCAGGAAAAGATCCGATGCCTTCCGGTACCTGACTTCGAGCAACAGGTTGTCCAGAAGCGAGAATTCATGTTGTTCCCACCACCTGTTGGCGATTGAATCCAGCTTTTTCACGTCGACTTTCAACCGCATGAGAACTTCTTTGGCATGAGATCGAACTTCTCGATCCGGATCCGAAACCAGTTTCTCGATCTGCGGGATGGCTTCCTTTGCCTGCAGTTTTTCAAGCGATGACATCACCGCCAGTCTGATCTCGATTTCCGGTGATTCCAAAGCTTTCAAAAGAGGTGGAACAGCCGATTTGTCCCGGATATTCCCCAATGCCTCAGCGGCGACATAAGCCAGTTCCTTTATGGACAGCAGATTCGATACAATCGGAACAATCTTGCCGTCACCCAGTACGCCCAGCGCAGATACTGCACGTTCCCGGACCCACCAGTCCGGGTCCTTCAGCATTTTGATCAGGGGAACAAGCGCTTTCTTGTTTTCCAGTCCCATCAGGATTTCAATGGCATACCGCCGCAGCGAAGCATCCTGATTCGACAACAAGTTGACCGCAGCCGGAAAAATCCGGTCATCCTTGATTTTTGAGAGGGTTTCGGCAATGGTTTCCCGCACCCACCAGTCTTCATCCCGGAGATAGTCGAACAGTTTATCGAAAAGCCCGGGCGCATCCACCTGACCCAGGATCTGTGCAGCGGCACGCCGAACATTCACATCCGGATCGGACATCAGGATGGTCACGAATTTCGGGATGTCCGTTTCGGCGTTCTGACTCAGTGAGATCAGGGCTTCCAAAGCCCCCTGACGGATCCGGATGTCCTTGTCCTTCAAGGCGCTCGTTAAATACTCAACCTCGTCCGCAGTGCCGATTTCGCCCAGAGTCAATATCGCCTGCTTCCGGATGGAGATGTTCTCATGTTTAAGACATTTCAGCGCCGCCGAGATCCCGGCCGGCGATTTCATGGAACGCAATCCGTCCAGAGCGGTCAGGATGACATCCGGCTTGGGATCGTTGGCCAGTTTAACCAGGTTGCGCAACGCCACAGGTCCATTCAGCCTGCCGAAAGCCTTGGCGACCTGCCGGCGTATCCGCACCGATTCATCCTCGATGACATACTCCATCGAACGAATTGCTTCAGGCGTTTGCAGCTCGGAAAGAATTTTCAGAGCCTGTATTTTATCTTCTTCATCACCGATCTCCAGGGCTTTCCGGCACGGTTGCATGACGCCTTCCGGGTGGATTTTATAAAGATATTCCAGCGGCTCGCTGCGGTTTGCCCAGTTCCCCTTGAGCAGTTCAGCCGACAATGTCCGGCCGACCTGTTCGGACGGATAGTTGTCCAGAAGCTTCCGAGCGCCCTGCCGGAACAGCTGCTTGGGATGTCTGAACAACAGAATGATCGATGGAATATGGGAGAGAATCGCCGTCTGTTCCAGAATCCGCAAAGCAGAATCGCGTATCTCCGGATCCGCGGTGTTCCGGAAGAGCATCAACAGCGATTCACCGGATTTTGCATTCTTTTCGGAGCGCTTGAAAATCTCCTCGATCATCCGGATCAGATCCGCCTTCTTTTTCCTGTTGGAAATCGTGTAGGTGGAACCGAGAAGTTCAACGATTTCCTTCAGTGGAAACCGCTTCATCCCGATGATTTTATCGATCATGTCCGATCGGTCCCTGTCGGTTTTCAGAGTGTCAATATCAAAAATCGGCTGGAAACTTTTTTTGAAGCTGTCAAAAGTTTTCTTTATCAAATTTCTCTCTCCGGTTCCCGGTGATCACCGAGAATATGACGAGCTGATATTACTCGGGTACCAACCGGTTTTCAACGATTGAATATATCGTTTCATCGACACCGCATCCGGTTTTCTGAACCCGGTTGTCAACTGCCCGGAATTACCTCTACAATTCATCCGGTCAAATTCTGCTTTCAAGGGGGGAATAATAATCTCATGCAGAACCTGCTGATCTGTTTCGATGTCGATGGCACGCTGATCGACGATACGGTGTTTATCTGGGAAACGCTTCACCAGCGGATTCGAACCGATCCGGCGGAGCGGAAGCACTGGGCGGATGAGTACTGGAAAGGGAAGATCACCTACGCGGAATGGGCGACCCGGGATGTCGAGATGTGGAGGAAAAAGAACATCCGGCGAGATCAGATGCTGGATATAATACGACATCTGAGACCCATGGCAGGTGCCGTTGAAACCCTGACAACCCTCAAACGGCAGGCCGATATTCTGAGCGTTATCTCGGGATCGCTGGACATCGCCCTGGAATTGGCCCTGGGTAATGTCCGCCGGTATTTCGATTATATCATGCTGAACCGGCTGTTATTCGATGAACAGGGATATCTGACAGGTGTGACTCCGACGCCCTTCGATATCGAGCACAAGGCTACGGGTCTGAAATCAATCGCATTGGAAACAGCTTTTCCCCTTAACAGGACTGTATTCGTAGGCGACAATTTCAACGATGTCGAAGTGTCGAAAATCGCCGGATTATCGATTGCGTTCAACTGCAAAAGCGACGAACTGGCATGCGTGGCCGATCACGTCGTACCCGGTTCGGATCTCAGAGCAATTCTCCCGATTATCGAGGAATACCGGGCCGGGATTGTCTGAATCAGAAAGCGCTGAAAGACGTGAAATCGTAATTTCCCAGCAGTTCACCCGTATCGGGATCCAGCAGGGCTGCCCAGAAAATAACATTGTCAAGCCTATCGGTATCCGGCCATTCGAATCCGAAAATCATTTCCGATGTGGCATGATCGGCACTCAGGTAAAGCAGCTGGTAATCCGGTTTCTGGCTCCACGAAGGATAGAAGAAAAACAGATTGACGACCTCAAGGAGAATGTATTCGTGCACCGCCAGTGACGGTCCCGGGTTCTCGATGTCCAGGCGCAGTTCGAACCAGTCCCCGGTGTAATAAATCAGCCTGTTGGTGAAGATGCGGATGACGGGATGGATGGAGGGGGTATGAACGGGTGTGGGGGTATGGGTGGGAACGGAAGGGGTTGCCGTCCCGTCGCAGCGGGGCCAGGGTGTGTGATTCGGACAGGGTGTCCGGGTGGGCAGGGGGTCGACATCCGGAGCGGTCAGCCAGTGGCTGATGTTCATGAACAGGATATCGTTCGATGTCGTGGAATGAGACCAGCCGTTGAATAAGGAATCCCGCCAGTCTCCGGTTCCATCGTCGGCGGGGGCACTGTCTCCGATGGCGGCAACACGACCCCGGCCGTACTCACAGGTCGCGACCGTAACATCGGTAGTGCCCTGAGGACGGTCGTTTCGCCAGGCATGCGCCTGAACGGTGTTGTTGTTTTCCGGATGGAGAATCATCGCAGTGGCATCATGGAAACCGATTGCGCGGATATCTCCGTAAATCCCGTGAATGAGGGGATCCAGCGGATCATCGATGAAATTGCGGTTGTTCAACTCGTTCCAGTCGCAGAAATCGTGGATTTCGTTGTCCGGGTCCCGTTCGAATTCAATACCGAAATACAGGTCGGTTTCCATTTCCTCGAAAACCCTTGCCGAGTCGTAATTATTGCCGGTTCTGTCCGATCCGCAATGATTTGAAATCAGGAACAGCCCGCCGCCGTCCCAAACAAATTTCACTATGGCTTCCTTCTCACCCGGCAGATAAATAACCTGGGGTTCGGGAATGATCAGAACATCGTAAAAACTGAGATCCTGTGAATTTCCGCAATCACCGCAGGTCAATGTCGACGCACGAGGAATGGTCTCAACCCAATGACCTGATTTGACCAGTTCGATGCCCCAGGCGGAATATCCCCCGGTCCAATGGGTTTCCACGGTGTCGCTGCCGACCGTGCAGCATCCCGGAGACGGATACCGATCCGGTCGGGATTGACCTCCCCGGGCCGGCGTCGGAACCTCCGCATCCACAACCCAGTCGGCATCACCGGCCATGGGGATGCACGATGCATCAAACAAAAACCGCGCGCAGTCCGCCGGTTGACCCGGCAGAACAATCCAGACCATCGCAGCCGATGCCGCCAATAAAAATCTCATCGATTTCCTCCCTGCACCAACAAGGAAATTGCATTTGAACATTGCCGTTATCATTTTAAATATTTACTCGAACCGTGTAAAGAAATACGCGCTCTCATTCCTTGACTTTCAGACTTGAAATGAATAGAAAACAGTTGAGTTAAATCTTGAGATGGTACGGATCATCTCATTTGTCCGGTCTGTTGATGGGGAGGTTCAGGGATAGTCATGAAAAGCGTGCAGAAATGTTTGTGGATGGGCTTGGCCATGTTATGGGTCGGTTCTGTTGCGGTTGCTGATGAGCCCCCGACGTACACGATTTGTGAAATCCAGCAGTCGATGGAATTCGGCGGGAGTGTTTTCGAGGGAGACCGGGTCAGGGTGATCGGCATCTGCTCCGTTCAAACCGGCCGGTTGAAATATCAGAATACCGTTATCAACGATCCGGGTGGGGAGGAATGGTCCGGAATCATGATCTACGACCGGGATTCCCGGCTGGATGCGGTTGTCGGAGATGAAATCACGGCCGTGGGGATCGTGCAGGAATACTATGGCATGACCGAGATCAACACGTCGGATGAAACGGAATTTCCACCGGTTGTGACCGGTTCCGGAACCCCCGTCGAACCGATGGAACGGACCACCGGGGAGGCCGATCAGGAAAAATATGAGTCCTGCCTGCTCCGGTTTCGGGATGTCGAAGTCATGTCCGCGCCGGACCAGTATTGGAACATCGCCATCGACGATGGCAGCGGGGAGTTCACCTATCTGCTCAGTATCAACGAAGAAACTCCCGCGATCGGATTTGTCTATGACTGTCTGGCAGGCGTGAACCATTATTATTTCGAGGAGTTCAAACTCAGATCCCGGGACGAAGCAGACCGGCGGTGTCCCGGCGGTTCACCGACGGCCACTCCCGACCCCAATGTCACGCCCACGCCCACACCGCCCGGCGGCCCCTGCTACCCGTCGCTGGAACTTTATTTCATCGGTCATGATCCCGGTCAGTGTTTCAAAGCCGGCGATACATTCGATGCCCGGTTCAGAATCACCCACATATGTCCGCAAGAACGTACTATCGATCTCTATATCGCCCTGGAAGTGGTCGGCAACTTGTTTTTCTGGCCCTCCTGGAGCCAGTCGATCGACAATGCCAGGATACACCTGCGTGCCGAGGAACAGCGTGAAGAAAGTATTCTGCCGTTATTCACATGGCCGTCCGGTGTCGGCTCGTTCTACGGACTGAACTTTTATGGCCTGATGACCGAACCGGATTCCTGGGCGGTTGTCGGCGATATGGCTATGCTGACGTTCTGTTACAACTGATAGGCATTTGATCAATAAGGGTTTCCCGAACCCTGGGAGGAAACGACGATGACAGGCTCACGATATATCCATGTTTGGTCGGCTGTCATTCTGATCCTGGCGATGGTGCATTCCGGGACCGGTCAGGCAGTGGAAACGCAGGGCAGTATTCAGGGCAAGGTCGTGAACGAAGCAGGTAATCCCGTTCCCGATGCCGAAATCACGCTGCTCAACCTGGAAACGGGATATTATCAGATGATCACCACCCGGGAGGACGGCCGTTTTCGGGCGCGTTTGCTCCCGCTGGGCGTCTACCAGGTCACCGTGTTGAAAACCGGTCTGACGGTTTTCCAGCAGGACGGAGTCAAGCTAACGATCGGGGATATCGTCAATCTGGATGTGCGGCTGAAACCGATCACATTCGAGGAAACCATCACGGTCACGGCCGATGCTCCCATCATCGAAGCCGGAAATGTGGATGCGGGAGCCACGGTCAACGAGATGGCCATATCCACTCTGCCGCTGAACGGTCGGAATTTTCAGGATCATGTTCTGCTGACTGCCGGAGCGATTTATTATGATTACCATGTGCAAATCGGCGGGCAGCGGGGGATCAACAACAATCTGATGATGGATGGCGCTGACAACAACTCCGCGTTTTTTTCGGAACAGCGCGGCGGCACCAGACCGCCTTTTACATTCAGCCAGGAAGCCGTCCGGGAGTTCGAGGTCCTGAACAATGCCTACAGTGCGGAATTCGGCCGGGCGGGGGGCGGCATCATCAATGCCGTCACCAAATCCGGCACAAACACTTACAAAGGCAGTCTTTTTTATTATTTCCGCGATGACAGCTTCGTCGAAAAGAACGCCCTGGGATGGGAATACGATGAATTTGAACAGCATCAGTTCGGAGCGACGCTTGGCGGACCCATTATACAGGACAAGCTGTTTTTTTTCATCGCTTACGACGGCCAGCTTAAAGATAAACCCATTTTCCCGGATGTGGACGATTATTTCTCACCAACGGGCGATTACGCCGGGGAATATCCGGAAACCGCAGCCCGATATCCGTTCTGGGACTGGTTTTCGGACCGGTATCTCCAGACGCACGACGAGAATGTCCTGCTGACCAAGATCGACTGGATCATCAACTCCAACCATCATGCAACGTTCCGGCACAATTATTCCCGGTATATATCGGAGAATGGTACGGTGACCTCCGGCATCGAAACCTATAACGGATATGAACGTACTTATGCCAACTCGCTGGTTGCTTCAATCAATTCCATCTTCACCGAAACGCTGTTCAATGAATTGCGGATCCAGTATGCCAGTGAAAAGAGACCCAGGGAACCCAACGATGACGACACTCCCGAAACGATCATTCGGGGACGCCACCCGATTACGTTCGGACAACGGACTTATCTGCCGTCCAACGTCTTCGAAGACCGTCTCCAGGTGATGGACAGTCTGACCTGGATTCTGGAGGATCACGAGTTGAAAGCCGGATTCGACTGGAACAAACTCGAAATCGACAACGAGTTTCTGAGATATGGGGGAGGAAGTTACGAATTCGAGGATATCGCAGATTTTCCGCATATGCCATTCTCATACAGACAGGCATGGGACCGGACAGGCAACGACGGCCTGGTGAAATTCGACAGCCATGATTACGCGTTTTTCGTACAGGACAATTGGCAGCCCACCGATCAACTGACCGTCAACATGGGTCTTCGGTACGATTTCCAGGACCATCCTGATGTGGAAGTACCCAATCCGGACGCCTGGATCCTGCCTTGGTGGTCGGACAACGATTCGGACCGGTATAATCCAACTGCTGAAATCCCGGAAGATACCAATAACTGGGGCCCCCGGATTGCCGTCGCCTGGTCTCCTCAGGCTGATAAACGGACCGTGATCCGGGCCGGCTGGGGTATGTTTTATTCCCGCACACCCACCATCCTGGTGGCCAATGCCCTGTCAAACAACGGGTATCGCATATTTACGTCGTCCATGGGATCCGATCATCCCGATTTTCCGACTTATCCCAACCGCGTACCGAATATTCCCGATACCGGATCGCTCGTTCCGGACATCTATGTGTTCGATCCCGATTTTGAAAATCCCATGACCAGACGCACCAGTGTCGGTGTGGAGCGGGAGATGTTCAGGGATTTCGCGGTGGGATTGGAATATGTATATGCGCATACCACCCACTTGGAACGAAAATTCGATATTAACCTCAAGAAACCGGAATGGGACGAAGAAAAGGGCCGTTACGTTTTCAGCCGGGTCAAACGGAACCCTGATTTCAACAAGATCATCCAGTTTACCGATGATGCCGAATCAAAATATCATGCGGTGACTCTGGAACTGAACAAGCGTTTCAGCAACAATTACCAGTTCATGGCGAGTTATACCTGGTCTCGGAGCCGGGACAACGATTCCAACAACGCCAGCACTGAAACCTACGGCTATGATTTTCCTGAAAACATGTATGATCTCGACGCGGAATGGGGGCCCAGCGATTTCGACGTGGAACACCGGGTAGTGGCCAGCGGAACATACCTGATGTCGGACCTACTGAACCTGCCGGACTGGTACGATCTGGATGTCAGCGGCATATTCACATACCAGAGCGGCAGACCGTGGACACCCGAAATCAGCGGCGACGCGAACCGGGATGGATACTCAGCCAACGACCGGCCGCATTACCGGGATGAGGATGGGGAGTGGAAGACGTTCGGAAGAAATTCCAAACGCGATCCCCACACCAAGAATTTTGATTTCCGCCTGACCAATGGATTCAAGATACGGAATATTGAGATGGAATTGATCGTGGAATGTTTTAATGTGTTCGACTGGTCCAACTGGACGGTCAATTTCGCCCATTATGAATTCGACGAGCACGATCCCCCCGGGGAGAACTTCGGGAAGGCGGAATATCCCGGTAATTCCAGGCAGTATCAGATCGGCGCGAGGATCACATTCTGATCTATCCGGCCGATTCCAGGGGAAACAAACCGCTCGGAGGTTTAAATCCGGAGGATATGGACCGGTCACTGGCAGTAGTTTTATCTTCCGGCGGCATGGATTCTTGCGTGGTGGCGGCGCTGGCTGCCCGGAACCACCAACTGGCCATGCTGCACGTGTCATACGGGCAGAGGACATGGATGCGCGAGTTGCGCGCATTCAACGATATCTGCGATCATCTCGACGTGAAACTGCGGCTGAAACTGAACATGAATCATTTTGCGCTGATCGGCGGATCGAGTCTGACCGATCCGTCGATTCCGGTGCCGGAAGGCGGGACAACAGACACGGATATACCCGCGACCTATGTTCCGTTCCGGAATGCAACCCTGCTTTGTGCGGCTGTTTCATGGGCGGAAATCATCCGGGCGGGGAAAATTTTCATTGGAGTCAACGAGATGGACATCCCCGGTTATCCAGATTGCCGGCCTGAATTCATCCGGGCCTTCAATCAGCTGATCAAGACCGGTACCAGGCCGCAAACGAATATCACGATCGAGACCCCTCTCTCCGGCCTGAAGAAATCGGATATTGTCAGATTGGGCATCGCCATTTCAGCGCCTTTGGAAAAATCGTGGTCATGCTATCGATCGGAAGATCTGGCATGCGGCACATGCGATTCGTGCCGGCTTCGTCTGTCGGGATTCCGGGATGCAGGTTATCGGGATCCGGTAATTTATAGGGAAGGACCGGGAACACAGGACCGGTGAACCGTTCTTGAGATCGGGAGGCTATTGATGGAGTACAGGAAACAAATTGGCAGGACCGGCTTGATCGGGTTCATGGTGCTGCTTTCCGCCCATCCGGTCGGCTCGTATTTTTCCTATGGAGCGCGTGCCGGAGGAATGGGAAACGCCTTTTCGGCCGTGGCAGATGATGCATCGGCGGTATACTGGAATCCGGCTTCCATTGTCCTGATTCCCGGGTGGAGCGTGACGCTGGATGTCGGCAGTGATCTCGTTGTCGCGGACAAAGCCCAGAATGTCATCGAGAAAATATTCGACTCCGACCCCAGAGCCTGGGATGGCCCGGAGTTCGGGGAAGACCGGGACCGACTCCTCGATCTGCTGGACAAACTGGACGATTATGCCTGGACCCATCGGGGCGGCGACAGATTCGGCCTGTCGGTGGCCTATAAAAAAACAGCATTCAGCATCATGGGATACGATATTTATTATATCCAGCCGGAGGTGGATACGCTGAATATCGATCTGGATCCCGAAAGCGGGACCTATATCGGAAACAACGCCACATCGATGCAATTCGGCGGGTTTCATGTCAAGGAATACGGCATGACTTTATCGTTTTTGACTGAATCCAAATCAGTTGCGATGGGTGTTACCGGCAAATTTGTCGATATCGACGGGTATCACTGGACGGGAAATATCTGGGATGAACCGTCGATTGATCCATCCAATCTGCTGGATCGCGTCGAAAACACGGCTTCAACCGGTGATTCGGACTGGGGAATGGACGCCTCGTTCACCTTTTTCCTGGGCCACAACCGCGTCGCGCTCGTGGGTCGAAACCTGCATTCGCTGGAAATCAGGACAGGCGAGGATACAACCCTGAAAATCAAACAGGAATACCGGATCGGGTATGCATTCATTCCGAACGACCGGTTCACTTTCGCGGTGGATTATGAGACCAACGCATCCCGGGATCCCTTGGGAAACAAACTGGATGGAAAAGATATCGCGATCGGGTTTGAAGGCAAATTCGGCGACAAGAAAAATTTCGTTCTCCGGGGTGGCGCCGTCCTGGATAAGGGAGGGGATTCCCCGATCCTGTTCACCGGAGGCGCTTCGATACTGTTCGAGCATCTGGCGATCGATTTCAGTTATTCGAGGGATCAGGACGGAGAAAGCCTGGGGATGTGGGGCGGTTTGAGAATCTCCTTCTAGTTCAGAGTGTCGGGTGAAGGCTTGAAGCCTTTCTTCCGAAGCTGGGTGACCCACTTCCTGAGACGGCGGTTCCGGGGATGATCGAGCAATCCTTTAACCGCCATATCCATCGATTCCTGAAGCTTTCCCATGGTGTGCAATGCATCGATACGCGCCAGGAGAATCCTGATATCGGATTGATGGAGATGCGGCTGACGGAGAATCTCCAGGGATCTGTCCGGTCGGCCGGTCCGGGTGAAGCATTCGGCCAGTTTAACTGTCACCGACGATGATCTCGGCTGCCGGTTCTGCAGAAACTCCAGATATCCGACCGCTTCCTCGAACCCGGATTCACGGATTGCCAGGTCGGCTGCCAGTTCGTAAAAACGCAGGTTGGAGCGGAAACTGGGTGATGCCAGGATGATTCGGAGTTGCCGGAGTGCTTTGGATGGTTCCATACGCTGCAGCCCGGAATACAACATATCCTCCTGATCCGATTGCCGTTGCCGGGACAACTCCAAAATGATCTGGTCCAATCGATCGGCATCTTCAATTCGGCCGGCGAATGCATACGCAACCTGAAGGTCCTTCAGGATTCCGGGATCATCCGGATGGATCTCGCGGGCTTTCTCCAGTGTGGTTACCGCATCTTCGAACCGCTTCATCTTCACCAGGATCTGAGCCAGTCGCAACACCGTATAAGTATCTCTGGGATGCACGGCAAAGGCTTCCTTGAAATAACGGAGGGATTCATGAACCCGGTCCTGCCGGTAACGGATTTCCGCCAGAGTGGTCAATGCCAGCCTGCTGCGGGGATTCAATTCCAGAGATTTCATGGCATACAACTCCGACGTTTCGGTGTTATCAATCATGTAATAAAAATGCGCCAGAGAGGACAATTCCATCCAAGACAAAGACCCGGAGTGATTCTCCAGCAGCCGGATGGCATCATCATATCCAGAACTTCTGACACGCTCCCATGCTGCATCGTTCAGGGAAGGCTCGCCGGATCGATCCGGATTCACGGGATGCATCAGTTTATTTGAAAAAATCGGGTACGCACAGCAGGAGAGTACCGATCAGTGCCGTAATCAAACCCGCAATCGATGTGATCGACCCGATCACCTGCAGTGATTTTGCCTTTTCATACGAAGTTTTAAATCCCCAGAACAGCATGATCAGGCCGATACCGATAGTGATGAATTGCCAGTAATTCAAGTTCGTTTTTCCCTTCGTTCTCGCTGCACTGCCACAGTTTGCGATAAGAACCATTCCATGTCAAGAATGTCATAGGAGACCTCGTGCATCGTCATGGGGATTAACCAATGCCGCCAGTTTCCGCGGCTTGATTTTAAGGTACAGCGATGGTAGCGTTTTATCGCTCCATTTCCGCATTCCCCTGACGGGACACGGCTGATGGGAAGGAGAAAGATATGAATCGGACGGATAACATGAATTTCAGCGGATTGAAGGCATTTATCGATGCCAACCGCGTGGAGATGATCGATTTGAAGTTTGTTGATTTGAAGGGCAGTTTCAGGCATGTGACTGTTCCGGTGACCTCCCTGTCGGAATCCATCCTGTCGGACGGTGTCGGATTTGACGGTTCCAGCGTTGGCTTTAAAAGCGTCAAAAGTGGTGATATGTGTCTGATTCCCGATCTGTCAACGATGTTCATAGATCCGTTCTGGGATCAGCCCACCCTCAGCGTATTGTGCAACATTGTTGAGGCCGATACTCGGGAGGAGTTCATCGGAGATCCCAGGTCAATCGCCATCAGAGCCTGCAGATATCTGAAGGACCAGGGTATTGCAGAACAGGCGATCGTTCAACCGGAGTTCGAATTCAATATCTTCGATTCGATATCATATGACGTGAATCCCGGGAAGAACTCCATCGAGATTATTTCCCGGGAATCCAAACACCATACGGAAACGACCGGCAACCCGTTTTCGGGTTACTGGATACCGCATCAGGGCGGGTATCATTCGGCGGCACCGGGAGACGCATTCCGGAATATCCGGGCAGAAATCGTAAAAATATTGAGAGATATGAACGTCAAAATCAAATACCATCATCACGAAGTGGGATCGTCCGGGCAGCAGGAAATCGAGATGAGTCAGACCGAATTGGTCCAGGGATGCGATCATGGTATGTTGCTGAAATACGTCGTGAAAAACGTGGTGCTGAATCATGGATTGACGGCCACATTCATGCCCAAGCCGATTGCCGGCGAAGCCGGAAACGGCATGCACATCCATTTCCGCATGGTCGACCGGAACAACCAGCCATTGTTTTTTGATCCGGACGACGATATCGGCCTGTCGGAGCTTGCCTACCTGTTCATCGGTGGTGTCATCCATCACGGACCATCCCTGGCTGCTTTCACCAATCCGAGCACGAATTCGTACCGCAGACTTGTCAAGGGATTTGAAGCTCCCACCAGCCTGTTTTTTTCCCTCGGAAGCCGGAAATCCTGTATTCGGATACCCAAATATGCAACTCAGCCGGATACGAAACGGTTCGAAATACGTTCTCCGGATTCGACCTGCAACCTTTATTTCGCCGCCGCGGCCATCCTGATGGCGGGAATAGACGGGATTCAGCGCGGTATCCATGCTGGGAACAGGGAATGGGGACCCTACAACGAGATTGAAAATGTGCCTGTCAGGTTCAGAAAACGAATTGCATCTCTTCCTGAATCGCTCGAAGAAGCCCTGCGGGCGCTGGAACGAGATCATGATTATCTGAAGAGAGGAAATGTTTTCACCCAGACCCTGATCGACGGCTGGCAGAATTCGAAATTCGAACGGGAGGTTGTGCCGGTGAAAAACAATCCCACCCCTCTGGAATTCGAGCTCTACTACAACTGTTGACGGGCAGGATTCACTTGGAATCAACCCGTCCGCGCACCTCCATCATCGTCCTGTCCTATAACGGGATGAAGCATCTGCCCGAATGCCTGGAATCCATATATGACCAGACTGATACCGATTTCGAACTGATTGTCGTAGATAACGCCTCCCGGGACGGTTCCCCGCAGTGGGTGACGAACCACTATCCGACGGCCCGGCTGATCAAATTGTGCCGGAACCAGGGTTTCTGCCGGGGAATGAACCGGGGCGTGGCGGAAGCTGTAGGAGAATATCTCTTTCTTCTCAACCAGGATATCGTCCTCGATACGGAATGCCTGGGAAATCTTGCCGGTGAAATGGAAAGTCGGTCAAAGACGTGGATCGGGGCGTTTCCGAAGGTGGTTTTTTACGATGCCCCGGAATTCATCAATGCCTTCGGTGTCAGGTGGTACGAGACCTGTCACTGGCGCGACACCCGGGTCGGGCTGGCTGATTTCGGTCAGTATAAAACCCCCGAACAGGTTTTCGGATCCATATTCCCGGCCGTTCTTCTTCGGCGGGACCGGTTCAACGAGATCGGCAGATTCGATCCGCTGTTCTGGTCGTACAATGAAGATTTCGATCTGTGTTACCGGGCAGCCCTTTTCGGATATAAATTCGTCGCGGTGCCGGCGTCGGTCATCCGCCATAAATACAGGGCATCATCCCGGGACTTATCGGATCCCCTGTGGTCCAGATATTGGTTTGTCCGGAATTATTTCCTGGTTTTTCTGAAAAATTACCAGTTGAAAAATCTTTTGAAATATAGACGGATCATCTTCATGAGATATATGGGATTTTCGATGAAAGAAGCCTGGAAAACAGGGCGTTTCAAAGAGGTTCTGGTGTACGGTAAAATCATTGTTTCATTGGTTTTCCGGGTTCCCTGGATTTTGAAACGCCGCTTCTTCATCCAGCTCCATCGTAAAATATCCGATCGGGAAATATGGAGTTACGGAACGGTTGAAGAGCATAATATTTATCATTACAACGGGTGTATCGTTCTGTCGCTCAAATCGTTCAGAGCGGCTGTGATCGGCGAAAAGTATCCCTACACAATTGGAGATGTGACCTATTCTTCGATATAATAATATCCCGTTACGGCCGGCCTGCAGTCAGCCCCGTACATGTTTCAGACTGCGATCCGGGTTCTCAAGTCCACTATCCTGTTGCGCTCGTGGAGGTCGTTCATGAATCATGTGGTCATACTGACCGGGGATACGATCCGGAAAAAACTTGCAGGACCGGCCATCCGGTCGATGGAGATTGCCAGGGCCCTGTCGGCACAGCATAAGGTGACTCTGGCCTGTCCCCGGATCATCGACCACCCGGCTGATGCGGAACTGGGATTTGCGGAATACGGAGACGCCGTCACCTATCATTTTCTTCAGACATTTGATGTTGCATTCGCCCCGTGTTCGCTTCTGCTGCCCGGAAAAATTCCCATTCCCATTGCTGTCGATCTTTATGATCCCTTCATTCTCTCGAATCTCCACCTGCTTATTGAACGTGAATCGATGAACGAAAAACGGTACGATCTCGAATTTGAAATATGCATTGCGAATCTTTTACATGGTGATTTTTTCGTATGTGCCAGCGAACGCCAGAGAGATTTCTGGCTGGGTGTTTTGGCCGGGTTGAAGCGTGTCAACCAGTTCAGCTATTCCATCGATCCCAACCTGATTCCGCTGATCGACATCCTGCCTTTCGGGATCTCAAACACACCCCCGGAATCCGCGCCGGTTCCACCTTTTCCCGGCGCTTCCGATGCGGATCGCTGGGTTGTCTGGGCCGGCGGAATATGGAACTGGTTCGACCCGCTGACCCTGATTCGGGCCATCGGCAGCGTTTCCAACCGGTCGCCCCGGATAAAGCTGTTTTTCATGGGTATTCGTCATCCGGATCCGGGGATTCCGGAAATGAAGCGTGCCCGGGAGACGATCGAGTTGGCTGAGCAGCTGGAACTCAGCGGCCGGAACATATTTTTCGGCGATTGGATCCCATACGAAAATCGGGGTCAATATCTTTCCGCCGCATGGGTCGGAGTCAGCACCCATCATCCCCATCTCGAAACCAGATTCGCTTTCCGGACCCGGATCCTGGACTATATCTGGGCACGGATTCCCGTCATCTGCACCGAGGGGGATTCGATGGCGGACCTGATTGAGTCAGAACGGCTCGGGCTGACTGTGCCGCCCGAAAATCCGGATGCGCTCGCCCATGCACTCGAACGGCTCGATTCGGATCAGGACTTTTATAGGGAATGCCGCCGGAATCTGAATCGAATTGCTCCGGATTTCCACTGGGGAAAACTGGTGACCCCTCTGGCAACATTCTGTGCCAATCCCAGAATCGCCCCGGACAAGGAGCAGGCCGCGTCATGGGTGGGATTGGAAACGGAAATGTTATGTGCCGGAAACGAAAAGACCAGTATCCCCGTCGGTGAAATCACGCACAACCGGCAGCTTGAACAATTGTTCGTGTGCCGCTGTGAAGGTCTGTCCAGGATCGATGTCAAATTTGCCACCTACGCCAGGCAGAATTCCGGCAGTATATTCGTCAGCCTGGATGATGCGGCTGAGGACATCAATCTGTTCCGGTTTCCATTAAACACCGCCGAAATCGAAGACAATGCCTGGCATTCATTCCGGTTCGGACCCATCCCGGAATCCCGGGGGAAAACCTTTCGTCTGCGGATTGATTCCAAGACGAGCCGGCCCGGCAATGCCGTTACGGTATGGGCGGATGATGCCGCCGGTTCCGGATATTATTTCGGAAACCGGAAATATACAGGAAGCATAGCCTTCAGGATTTACTGCCGCGATATCCCCACGGACAGCCAGCTGAGTGACCTTTTCAGAAGGATGTTTAAAAGGCGGTTTTTGTAACATGCACCGGACTTTCAATCGCAATCTGCTGCCGCCCGAAACCCTTCAGGCCATGCATGAGAATGTGCCCGATTTGAGCATCTGCCTGGTAAACTGGAACACGCGCGACCTGCTGCGGGATTGTATTCATTCCATATACAACAACAGCGGATCGCTTTCGGTGGAGATATTCGTGATTGACAATGCCTCACGCGACGGTTCAGCCGAAATGATCATGAAGGAATTTGACCGGATCGTCCTGATCGTCAATCCGGAAAACAGAGGGTTTGCCTGTGCCAACAATCAGGGAATCGCGCTGTCGTCAGGCAGGAATATTCTCCTGATCAATCCCGATACCCTGGTTCTCCCGGGTGCACTCGAACAAATGACCCGTTTTCTGGATCAGACACCCAACGCCGGAGCTGTCGCTGCAAAGCTGTTTAACCAGGACCGGAGTCTGCAATATTCCCTGAGACGGTTTCCCACTTACCTGACTCCATTCACCGAAAATCCGGATCTGAATCAGGTGCCTTTCATGCGCAAACACACGCGACGGTCCCAGATGGCGGAATGGGACCACAACGAAATTCGTTCCGTGGATCAACCAGCTGGAGCGGCACTGATGATTAAACGGGTCGTGATCGAAACCCTGGGTACACTGGATAAATCCTATCACATGTTTTTTGAAGATGTGGATGTCTGTTACAGAATAAAACGGAACGGCTGGCTGACATACTATCTGCCGGAAGCAGGTATTGTCCATTATGGAGGCCGGAGTGTCCGGCAGCGGCATAATGTGGGTGAGGAATTTTACAGGAGTCTGATCATCTATTTCCGGTCCCACCACGGCAGATGGGGTGAAAATCAGATCCGGGCATCCATGATTGCAGGTTCACTTATATATCTCGCCTATGCGTTTTTCCGGTATGCATTCGTTCCGCGGAAAGCGTTTTCGCTGGCCAAGACAGCATTGATGGTTCTGGGCTGCGGATTGCGATTCCGGGCGGATGTTCGGGAGCCGGCAGCCATTTGACGGCGGGTGAACGGTCAGGGGAATGATAGTCAAGGAAAGCCCGGTTCGCGATCTGGCGCGGTTGGTCGTGTGGTACCCCATTCGATGGTCCATACGCTTGCTGCCGGTCCAAACCGCGTTTCGGCTGTTTTCAATGCTGGGGGATCTCCATCTGTGGTTTAGCCGGTCCCGGCTGGATCAGCTGGAAGAAAACTTCAGGCGCGGTCTGCCATCCATCCGGCCGGAAGCGATGGCCGGGATACTGCGAACTTATCTACGCAATCATTATCTCGACCGGCTGCATATATTCACCTATCCCAGACTGCGCCGGAAAACGGAACTCGACGGAGTGTTGGTTCTTGCGGGAAGCGAACATCTTGACCGGATACTTGCGCTTGGAAAGGGGGCGATCATAGCCCTGGGACATTTCGGACCGATTCAGCTGCCGTTGTTCGCCATGGGAATGAACCGATACCGGATCACCCAGCTGGGATTACCGACCGCTGAGGGTCTCAGTTGGATCGGCAGGCATGTGGCATTCCGGTTGCGAGTGAAGTATGAGGGTATGATTCCGGCCAGGATACTGCCGGCAGACCGGTTTCTCAGGCCGCTGTTTCATACCCTGAGAAACAACGGAGTGGTTTTTATGACAATCGATCCAGCCGGCGGGGGACAATGGATCGGGCGCATGATCCGCATGCCGTTTTTAAACCGGATGGTACCGTTTCCGCTCGGGCCGGCCCAGCTTTCCCTCAAAACATGCGCACCCATTCTTCCCCTGTCCATACAACGCCTGGCGGACACCCGGTACCGATGCGAAATTCATCCGCCGCTGAAAATCCAGTCCCTTCATCCGTCTCCGATCGAACTGACCTCACACCTCGTCCGATGGTATGAAGACCGGGTTCTGCTGGATCCCGGATTGTGGCATTTCTGGGATGAATTTCAACCGGGTGGATTGCTGGAGAGCGATCAGCCGGATTAAGACACGTTCCGGATGGCTTCGATACGTTCCTTCAATCCCGGATGGGAAAAATAATACGCAGCATACCAGGGATGCACGATTGGATTCGACAGGTTGTTTTCGTGCAACGCCTGCAAAGAACGGATCAGGGGTGCCGAATCACCCGTCTCTCTAACGGAAAACCGGTCCGCGGCAAATTCATGCCGTCTGAGCAGGGATGTCACCAGAAACTGAAACGGATAAGTCGTTTCGGAAAATATCATGCTGAAAATCAACAGCGCAGCATAGTGTGAGGGTTCGGGGAACCCGAAACTCGGATACAGAACCGGAATGTGCTTCAAATATGCCATGAATGCCAGAAAGACCAGCAGACCGCTTTGCGATAATATCATGATCCGGCGCACGTGCCCCAGTTTGAAATGACCCATTTCATGTCCCAGAACAGCCAGAATCTGATCCGGTTGCATTTTGTGTAGCAGCGTATCGTAAAAAACGATCCGCTTGAATCTGCCCAGTCCCGTGAAATAGGCATTGGTGTGGGTCGAACGTTTTGAACCGTTCATGGTGTAAATTCCACGGATGTCGAATCCGACTTTTCTGGATAACCGGTCGATGGAATCGGCAAGCTCTCCCTGAAGCGGTGTGAAGGTATTGAACAGGGGAGCGATCCATACCGGGTAAATCCAATGCACGAAAAACTGGAACAACGTGATCCCGGCAAATGCCCAGATCCACCACCAGAAACCGGCATGCTCCATCAGAAGAAGCATACCGGTCAGCAACGGCAGTCCAAGCAGTATCGAGACCAGAACCGTTTTCAGAAGATCGGTGAAAAACAGACCGGGAGTTTTGCGGTTGAAACCGTACCTGGATTCAAGCTTGAAATCCTCGTAAAGCGAGAAGGGGAGATCCAGGAGCAGGTGGATCGTCCCCACAGCACTCAGAAACAATATCCCGCTCCACAGACCGCTCAGATCCAGAGAGCGGATCCACGCGTCAAGACATGCGAACCCGACCAGGATGAATACCCAGTGCACGATGGTGCCGAAAAACCGTCGAATCAGATTGAAATCAGCCGTGTCTTCATCGTATGCAATGCATTTCTGGAACCGGTCGGAATCCATGTGTTCCGCCAGAACATCCGGCACTTCGTGCGAATGTTGCCGGATCCAGCGGATATTGAGACGGTTCAGCAGTGTCTCCCAGGCCTGGCGTATTCCATACAACACAGCATAAATTGCAGTAATCAAAGTAAATTCCATCGGATATCCCGGATTTAATCCTCTATCAGGTCTACCGAAGCGGTCTGGTGTTTCTGAAGGCCCGGAACAAGTGAAACGACCAGTCTTTTCAACGATTCCTGCAGGTCGTCCATGAATGTATAGATCAGCGGGATGATCAGGAGTGTAAGCAGGGTTGAAACCAGGAGACCGCCCATGACTGTGATGGCCAGTCCGGAATAGAAGTGACCGGAGGCCGACGCACCGGAAAAAGCCATCGGCGCCAGACCCAGAACCGTGGTTGCGGCCGTCATGACAATAGGCCGGAATCGGTCCTGGCCGCCCTGACGGATCGCTTCGTTCATTTGTAAACCGCCGGTCCGGAGCTGATTGATGTGGTCGACCAGAACAATCGCGTTGTTGACCACGATCCCGATCAGCAGCACCAGACCGATGCTGGATCGGATGTCCTGGGTCGTTCCGGTGAAAAACAGCGTCCAGTAGACACCGATCATGGCAAACGGCAGACTAAAGATGATGGTGAATGGGTGAAGCAGCGATTCGAACAGCGCTCCCAGCAGAAGAATGACCAGGATCAAGGCCAGCATGAAAGCCTGATTGAATTCCTTCATACCCAGATCGAACTGGCGGAATGATCTTCCGTAACTCCATGTATATCCGGATGGAAGTTTGAATGCATTCAGCCCCCGCTCAATCCTCGACCGGATGTCGGCAACATCATCGGTGTCGAACTCGATCTGGATCACATGATGGATTTTTCCGTCAAGCCGGGTCACTTCTCCTCGTCCCGGCTCAACGCTGAAATCGGCCAGCGTCCTCAGGGCATATCCCTGAGCATTATCGTTGTATATAATCAGATTTTTCAGATCCTGGAAACTTTTCCGGTCCGATTCACCCAGTTGAAGAATGACATCGATTTCCTGATCATTTTGCTTGAATCTGGGGAGCTGCTGGCCCATGAGTCCCGTTGCCACGGTTCGGGCTATCTGGACCGGGGAAATACCGACTCGACGAGCGGTTTCACGTTGAATTACGAGATGAATCTCATCCATCGGATTAGCCTCCCGGGTTCTGACTTCAACAACGCCGGGAATGGCTTCGATGTATGGGCGTACATCTTCCGCAAGCTGCGCCAGAACGCTGCTGGAGTTACCCTGGAGCGTTATATCGACTTCGCGCCCGCTGCTGCCCTGATCCCCCTGCCATCCGAACCACCATCGTACTCCGGGTATCTGCGGGAACAACTCCCGCACCCGCTCCTTGATCTCCGAATCGGTCAGCAAGCCCTTTCCATCGGACCTTAAAAACAACCGGAGATGCCCGTCGTTTTCACCGATCCGGGTGCCGACATTCATGACATCCAGTTCTTCGCGGTGATCCAGAATAATCGATTCCAGATCGGTCATGATTTTTTCGGACTCTTCCAGGATATAATTCCGGGGCATTAAAATCCGGATGAACAGCTGGCGTTCGCCGCCCCCTTCCTCCATACTCTTTTCAACACGTGAATATGGGTAACTGACCGAAACCAGTAAAACGGTGACAATTAAAAATGCGTGAATCCGGTGATTGAGAACCCACTCAAGAATTTTCAGATACCTTCCCGTCAGCCAGGGTATTATCCGGCTGGAAAGACTGTGATCTCTTCTCACGATCCGCGTCATGGCCAGAGGCACGATAGACAGCGCGATAAGCAGAGAAGCCAGCAGGGAAAACGTGATCGGCATGCCGATCTGTTTCATCCAGATACCGATTTCACCTCTCCCGAACACCATGGGCAAAAAAACGATAATGGTGGTCAGCGTCGATGCCGTGATGGCCGTTCCAACCCGCCCGGCACCCTGAATACTGGCTTCCTCCGGGGTCATCCCGTTGCCCCGCAGCCTGAAGATGTTTTCCGATACCACGATGGAATTGTCCACCAGCATTCCGATCGCCAGCATCAGGCCCATCATCGTTGCGACATTCAGTGAGAAATTCAGAAAATAAAGGCATATCATGGCCGCCAGGATGGATACCGGAACGGCCATGACAATGATCAGCATGGCGTTGAAATGACGGATGAAGAAAAACAGGACGACGCAGGCGAACAATGCACCCCATAATCCGGCGCTGCGAAGACTCCGCAGTGATTCCACAATCCACTCGGCCTGATTGAAGAAATGGATGAATGTCAGTCCCTGGAGGTCCGGGTCCTTCATCAGATCCTCCAGGGTTTCGTTGATCCGTTCCGCAACTTCCACCGTATTGGCCAGGGCATTTTTCTGAATGGATATGGTTGCGCCTTCCCTGGCATTTATCCGGAACACCCGGCGTTGATCGGGAATGCGCGAGTCGATGTCAGCTATATCTTCAAGTTTGAGTGAACCGTTCTGTACCGGCAGATTCCGGTACTCCTCGATGCTGTCCAGACGGTACCGGGTCCTTAGAATATACCGGCCGGAAGAATCCTGCAGCGTTCCGATGGAAGGATTGCGGTTGGTCGTCAGCAGATCCCCATAAACTCTCGAAATATCAATATTGTGCGCTCGAACCCGGTTCAAATCCAGATCAATAAACAGTTTCTCGGACTCGAACCCGTGAGTTTCCACCAGCGCCACTCCCGGAACCCGCTCCAGAGTCGGTTTGATGCGGTTTTCCAGCAGAACATGTGTTGATTCCGAATCGTTGTTCACGGACAGGCCGCACCACATGATCGGCCAGTCGGAACTCTTATTATGGTGCAGACTGATCCGGTCGGTGTTTCGGGGGAATTTCCGTTTTGCCCGTTCGCAGGCGTCCCGCACATCGACTGTTGCGACGTCCATGTCCGTGTTGGTTTCAAACTGCAGATTCGCGGAACAACCCTGTGTGGAGGATTGGATTTCCATTCGGGTCAACCACCGGACCTGTTTCAACTCATCTTCCAGAACCTCACCGATCAGGTGATCGGTTTCCTCCGGGGTGGAATTGGGATAGCTGACCCAGCACCACAACCAGGGATTGGTCGTTTCCGGAGCGAATTCAAGAGGGATTTGATACGTAGAAATAATGCCCACAACCACGATGCTGACGAAAAGCATGAACACGGTTACAGGGCGCTTGTGCGCCCATGCGGGAAGGGGATGATGAAATCGCAGATCGCTCATCGGGTCTCCCGGCTGACAAGCCGATAAACGATCGGGATGATGATCAGGGTCAGAAATGTCGATGCGATCAGACCCAGGATGACGGTTGCAGCGAGCGGTGTCCGGATTTCGGATCCGGGGCCGGTTTGAAGCGCCATGGGTAGCAATCCCAGAATCGTGGTCATCGCCGTCATGAGAATCGGTCTGAACCGGACAGATCCGGCATTGAGAAGCGCTTCCCGGACCGACTGGCCGCCTCGGCGCATCTGGTTGACCGTATCGATCAGAACAATCGCGTTGTTCACGGCAATTCCGGCCAGAACGATCATGCCCATGAAAACGACGACGGAAAGGGGAATATTCAGGATCCACAATCCGATCAGAACCCCGATGACCGCCATCGGAATGGAAAGGATAATAATCAGGGGATGTATCAGGGATTCAAATTGCGAAGCCATCACCAGATATACCAGAAAAATGGCCAGCAGCAGGGCGAAACGAAGCGAACGGACGGATGTGTCCATCTCCGAACTCTGACCGACGACCGCATATGTGACGCCTGTCCCGGGAGGGATCGAATTCAATACCGATTCCACCTTCTTCAGAGCGCTCTTTAAATCCAGCAGCCGGACATCCGCCCGGACAAGCGCTACCCGGTGTTGATCGACCCGCCGGATTTCACTGGGACCGACGATTTCCCGGATGTCCGCCACAGACGAAAGCTGGACCTGCGACCCGGCTCCGGGATTGATTACCATCTGTTTCAGAGCATTCAACGACAGGCTGCGCTCCCGTTTTGCCCGGACGCGCACATCGATTTCATTCCCGTATTCCCCGAAATCCGTAGGTATTTCACCTTCCACAGTGTTATGGAGAAAACCGGCGATCATGGCGGGCGAAAGACCCAGCCGCGCCAGTTTCAGCCGGTCGAACACAATCTGAACCTCAGGATATCCGGGTTCAAGAGTGGAAAAAACATCCGCAAACTCCGAATGGCGGTTCAGATCCTCCACGATCCGGTTGGCATTTTGAAAAAGCATGTCCAGATTGTATCCCCGCACTTCAATCTCCAGGGGGGTTTTCAATGAGAACAACGACGGCCGCCTGAATTTGCTTTTTTCAATACCCGGGATGGTCTGGAGTTTTCCGCGGAGATTTTCCGTGAGACGGTATTCCTGTCGTGAGGATGCGTATTCCGGTTTCAGCACGACCTGTATGGTGGCCAGATTCTCCCGTTCCGTTCCGACTGTCAGCAGTTCCCCTGAAGATGAACCGATCACCGCTGAAACCAGATCGACCTGGGGCATCCCGGTCAGGTATTCCTCCACCCGGTACACGATCGCTTCGGTTTTTTCCAGGGGCGTACCTACCGGCATCTTGATATCGATATAGAACTCACCCTGGGCGAAAGACGGGATCAGATTCATTCCCAGTCGGGGAAACACCAGCACGATCGTCCCCGCCAGAACGGCCAGACAAACCAGCAGGATTGCCCGGGAATGCCGGAACGATGTTTGAAGTAATTCGATATAAAGCGTTCGGGATCTTCGGAGAAGAATATCGAACAGATTCAGGACGGGGTCCAGCAGCAGCTTGATGAATTTCCACAACGTCCGGAATGAAGCCAGGATCGGCAACAGGATGAAATAGAGGATATGCAGGAGCAGAAAACCGGTGATTTGAAGAAGGATATTGACCGGGAATACGATCAGTTTCAACAATGTCAAAAGGGCAAGCCCGAACCATCGCAATGTCCTGCCGCGGATAGCCGGATACCGCCAGGTCGTTTTCCAGATCGTTCCGAACCATCGCACGGCATCTTGGCGGGTGCACCGAAGGAATGCCGCAGGCACTTTCCAGAATGATACGGCACCCTGACCGGGTGGTTGATACCGATTCAGCGTCTTTCGAATCTTTCCTGTGAACCATATCGGGGAAATACGTGCGGATATCCTTCCGATTTCGATGGAAGTGATCATCGGTATCAGGCTCAGAGCGACAATCAGTGAAGCCAGAAGACTGAACGCGACCGTCCAGGCCAGATCCTGGAAAATCTGTCCGGCAATACCGCTTACGAATACGATCGGGAAAAATACGGCGATGGTGGTCAGAGTAGACGCCGTGACCGCGGTGGCGACATCTTCTCCTCCCTGGTGGGCGGCTGCCGGCGCGGATTCGCCCGATTCCCTGCGCCTGAATATGTTCTCCAGAACCACAATAGCGTTATCCACCAGCATTCCGACGCCCAGGGCGATCCCCCCGAGACTCATCAGGTTCAGACTGATATTCTTGAAAAACATCAGCGTAAAAGTGGCGATGATGGAGATGGGGATAGCCAGGGCGACCGTCAGGGTATGCGGCAGGCTGCGTAAAAACAAAAACAGGATGACTACGGCCAGAAGGCTTCCCAGAACGGCCGTCTGTTTGACCTCGTCAATGGCCGCCCTGATAAAGACGGATTGATTGGAGATGATCTTGAGTTCTACTTTTTCCGGCAGGAGATCCATCAGTGATTTCCCGCGGGACAGAATGGATCGGCTGCGCGCACCGATTTCGCCCGTCACCCTGTCGGCGACTTCGATGATGTTCGCATCGCCTTCCTTGTAAATATCAATTTCCACGCTTTCCCGGCCGGCCAGATGCGTGATGGATTTTTTTTCGACCGGGATCCGGACGATTGCGGCGATATCTCTCAGACGGATCACCGCGGTTCCGGAAACGCCGACGACAATGTCCCCGATTTCGGATATATCCCGGAATTCGTTCATGATCCTGACCAGATAATTGGTGTCCGCATCTTCCAGGATGCCTCCGGGCAGATTGATGTTCTCTTCTCTCAACCGGCTGGAAACCCGGTCGAATGAAATCTGGTAAGACGCCATTTCCCTCAGATCCAGTTCAATCCGGATCTCCTCCTTGTCTCCACCCAGTATCTGGGCGGATGCTACCCCTTCAACCGCTTCGAGTCTCGGTTTGATTTCCCTTTCCGCCAGTCGATGCAAAAGAACCAGATCGTCCCCGCTCAATGCGATCTTCATGATCGGTTCCGTTTCGGGATTGTAACGGAGAATCCGGGGTTTTTCGGCTTCTTCCGGCAGAGTCAGGTCGTTGAGTTTTTCGCGGATGTCCAGGATCAGCTGATCGACATCGGAATCCCAGTTCAATTCCAGAACGACATCGGACAATCCGGCCATGGACACGGAAGTGACGGTCTGAAGATCATTGATGACGCCCAGCACTTCCTCGATCGGCCGGCTGACAAGATTCTCGACTTCTTCCGGCGGGGCACCGGGGATTTCGGTGCGGACCGTTATGGTGGGATATGAAATTTCAGGCAGCAGCTTGATTTCCAGACGTTTCAGCGAAAACCACCCGAAAACGGCGACAGCGAGCGTCGCCATCAGGATCGTGATGCGCCGACGCACGGAGAATCCTGGAAGACTCATGAATCATTTTCCCCGGAACGGATCTGAACGCCAGATCCTGAGCTTTCATCGGATTCCGGTACCACCCGATTATCCCGGACATCGTAGACAGAGGCCCCGTCTTCAAGCCCGTGCTGGCCCACGACGATGATTCGCTCGCCGGCCTGGAGACCGCCGGCGACCTCGACCATTTCCCTGTTCTCCAGGCCCGTTGAGATGTCTCTGCGCTCAGCGGTTCCAACCGGAGTCATCACATAAATCTGGGTTCTGCCGTTGCTGCGAATAATCGCTTTCTTGGGTGCCAGCACAGCACCGGTTTTCTTCTGGATAACCAAGCTTGCCCGGACGAACATACCGGGTTTTATCAACTCTGAATCCGGCTGGATCTGCAGGGTCACTTTCACCGTTCCCGTTTTAGGATCGACTGCTGGATTGATCCGGGTCACATCGGCGTCGATCATGATGCCGGGTGCGGCATCGATCGTTATTTCCGCAGGGATACCCGGCCTCAGAACAACCGCTTCACTTTCCGGAAGGTAAATATTCACCACCATCGATCCGGGATCGAACATGTCGAACAATCGTGTGGACGGTCCGACCAGATCACCGACGGTGATGGCCCGTGCCGTGATGATTCCGCCAAAGGGACTGAGAATCCGGGTGTTGCTCAGATCCAGACGGGCCAGTTGAAGATTGACCTCCGCCGTCTCAAGATTGAACTTGGCATCGAGAAATTCCTCCTCGCTGACCATGTTGAGATCGTGCAGGGCCTTGACGCGATCATATTTCGCCTCCAGCTGCCGCCTGGTCACGCCTGACTGCTGAACCCTGAGCCGGAGTTCCTCGTCGTCCAGATGACATAACGGCTGACCCGATTTGATATGATCTCCCTCTTCAACAAATATGGACCGGACATGCCCGGAAATTTTGGGATAAATCGATATGTCTCTTTCTGCCTGAATATTCCCGGTTGCTTCCAGAGACTGAACCATTTCTCCGGTCATGATGACATTTGTTTCGACCGGAATCGGCTGGGGAGCGGCCGTGTTCCCGGAATTTGCTGCAGGATGGCCGGTATTTTTCCGGCATGCCGCGATCCCCAGCAGGCAGATGACGGCGAGTGCGGCAAGACGGTATTTGACAGGGTAATGGTTCATGAACTTCATCTCCAGAGTGTTGACCCGACTGAGTGGGCAAATACCGCCCGGTCCAGGGTATATTTGTATCGGCTGTACACAAGATTAATGCGTGCCGTTATGACATCGGTCCGGGCTTCAACCAGATCGTTGTACTGACCCAGCCCCAGCTCGAGGCGTTTGGTCTGGATCAGAAAACTCTCTTCGGAGGCTTCCAGCTTTGCACGTTCCGTTTCACATGCCGTCCAGGATTCCATCTGCCGTTCGTATGCCCGGGCGACGTCTGCGGTGATCAGCACTTCCATATAAGCCAGCTGCGATTTCAGGAGCTGGATCTGCAAGCTGAGTTCGAACCGGCCGGCCCTCCGGGAGGACCCGTCGAAAAGGCTGTAGGTCAGGCGGCTGCGCTGCATGTAATCCTCAGTATTCACCCGCTCGCGGGAATGGGAAAGGGACAGAGAGGAATTGTCGAGTGGAGAAAAGGCAATGGATATGCCCGCCGTCAGTCGGTAATCATCGTCCGGATAATCCGACCAGGCTACTCCCTGTTTGACATAGCTTGCAAAAAAAGATACATCGGGTTTGCGTTCGGATTCCAGTATCCTGATCTGATCGCGGTAACCGGCAATCTCCGCATTCAACCGACCGATATCCTCACGCTGAGCAATGGCCTGTTCCACCAGGCTGTCCATATCGGATTGCAGCGGCTCAGGCGGCGGGACATCTTCAAGTTGAATGTTTGCATCAAGCGGTTTCCGAATCAGGATGAGAAGCTGCCGTATGGAATCGTTCAGGTTGTTTTCCGCTTGCATCAGGGCCAACTCGGCTTCCGATAGATACGCTTTCTCCCGAAGAACCTCGTACCGAATGCCCTTGCCGGTCGCCAGCCTGTTTTCCGCCGTCTTCAAATCCTCACGGGCACCGACAACCTGCTCCCTGCGAATATCCCGTTCCGATATGCGCTGCAGGACGCTCAGATAGTTGCTGACCACATCCAGCCATATGTCCCGCTGCAGGGACTCGTAAGTCATCCGGTCGGTTTCCCTCCTGGATTGTTCGTAACGGATTTCGGATGTGAGCCGCCCGCCGGTATACAGCGGTGCCCCAAGGCTGATCGAAGCCGTATATCCCTCTCCGGGAGTGTACCGTTGGCCTGTCTGGGGATCGTAATAACTGAATTCCTCAATGTCGATTACCCGGTTATCGGAAATGGACAGGCTGGGCGACGGCCACCGTTTCTGTTGCGCATCCCGAATCCGGATGCCATCCAGCCGAAGCCTGCCGGCTGCGTTCTCAAGATCTTCGGAACCTGCCCGGGCCAGTTCGATGCATTGCCCCAGGGTCAGCATTTCCGGGACCGGACTGTCTCCGCAGATCACTGGCTGCGTGGATGCAGTCAGACAGAATAAAGCGAGCGTTTGCGCTATCTGGAAATATATGGAACGTTTCAAAAAAACATCCTCCCGGTGCTGAGCCTGTCATACCAGTTCGATTCCAGCAAAAATATCAGTGAAAGGCAGTTCGAAGCAAATCGGGACAGCTGGAATCATTACGCCAAATCATGTTGAAATGTTCAGAATATTTGGTTCAATTCCCGATCATGACAACGTAGAGCCAATTCAACAGGATAACCGATGGAATGGATACCTTCAGAAACAGCCTGGATCTTCCGGTCAGTTCGGGCCGGATAATTTGGTGTCGAAACGCAAGAATGCAGGATGCTGTGCCCCAGATCAGCACGGCCAGTGCCGTCAGACAGATCAGGGGATTCGATGCCAGCGACGCGGTGAAATCGAAGCGGGACAAATGGATCAGGGCACGGGTGGACCCGCAGGTGGGGCAGGGGAGCGTTGTCAGGGCATGGAACGGGCACGGGTAAACCGGCAGATTCAACTGATCAACAACGCGTGCTGCGAAAATCAGAAATATAGTGATCCCGCCGTAAATCAGACCCAGATCGATTCCGCCTTTATCCAGACGGATTCGAAAAACCACAGTCGGGTTATTCCTGCAGACCCAGCATGGCCATGAAACCACCCAGGGTCAATATCATCATGAGAATCGAACAGCAGCACAGGAATATGGGCAGAAGAACGGCGACAACGGAGCGCCAGGTATCCGTTTCATGGGTCCGGGTCAGGCCGACGATTTCCAGGATGAGCACCCAGATGGCTCCAATAATACTGCCGCAGAATGGAATGATGGAAAAAACGCCGGGACCCGAAGCATAACATACAACTCTGAAAGTGGCTTCGAATCCCTTCCGCGCTCCACCCGCAACGAAGAGAAAAAGATGGAGAATTGCGGAGAAAATGAAAATGGAGATGACGGCGATCACCGGAGTCATGAAGAGCATGGCGATGAAAATAATTGAATTGGAGAGGGAATATTCTGCCAGCAGGGGAGAAGTCTGCCAGAAATTGAGGGCCGGGATGGAAAACTGAGTCAGGGTGGTTCCGATGGCGGTGATGATATTGATGATGATCGCGTAGCCGAGAGGGTAAGCCAGCCCCCGGGTGATGTTCAGGCTTTTGAAAAATTCATCGGGTCTGAAAACCGAATCGATCCAGGTCCGGATCAGTCCGTTCCAGAATCCGACGGTTCTCTGGTTTTCCCAGGATGGTCCGGAACGGAGGGGGTCGGGGGCATGCCCGTAATCAGGGGGTGGTGTCTGATCCGGTGTGTCCCAGCGCGGCTGATCTCCCGGTCCCATCGAAGCTGTCAGTTCAGTTTGAAAATGACGGTCAGATTCATGATGACATCAACCGGAATATCATTCTGGGTTCCCGGTTCGAACATCCATTGCATAACCGCTTCGATTGCCGCCTGGTCGCAGAAGGAGTTGAGCGATTTGACTACTTTGACGTCTTGAACCCGGCCCTCTTTGGTGATGATGGCTTCCAGAATGACCATGCCCTGGATCCGGGTCCGGCGGGCAATATCCGGATAGACCGGATCGATGCGTTTCAGAAGGGTCGGCGCTTTGACGTCTCCGCCCACCCGGAGCGGTCCTTCAGGCGGCGGTTCGGGCGCATCGAATTCGATATCGTCGGCATCGAAAACCAGTTCGACATCTGTATCATCGATGATGACCGGCTCGGAATCATCGATCTCAGGTTCCGGAATCGGTTTGGCCAGCACTTTTTTCTTCTTCTGCTTGACCTTTTCCTCGACCTTCTCTTCCTTGGGCGGTGGCGGCGGCTTGTACCGGGTCATCTGGATAAATGTATTCTGTGTTTCCTGCCATTTCCGTGTCGATTTGAAGTCCGGAATGATCAGGTAAAGAATGAACAGGTGGAAAATAATGGCCAGGATGACCATCCAGTCCATGACGATTCGATCGTGGTAAGCCAGCTCCCTTTTTTTCTGCTGAATCTGGTCATATGTCATTCAACAGTCACCTCCCGGCCCGGGTCCGGTTACATCCAGGAACGTATTTCTTCCTTGGATGGCAATGCAATGTTTTGCACATTGGCTTCCTTCAATTCATCCAGGACATCCATCATATCACCGTAGGTGGCTTCGTTGTGCACGACGATAATGACGAATTTCTTGGGATCGATGGCCAGTTGCGGCCGGATGGTCGGCTGGATGTCCCGTATATTCTTGGGAATTTTATTGATCAGAATCCGGCCCGAGGCCAGGACTTCAATCTCGATGGCCTTCACATCGACCTGATCCAATTGCTCCACATCTTCCGATTCCTTGGGCAGCCGGAAATCGATGCCCTTTCTCGCCGCAAACGCAGTGGTCACCATGAAGAAAATTAAAAGCAGAAACGCGATATCCGACATGGATGAATTGGGGATATCCGCATCTACCTTGCTCTTTTTACGAAATCTCATGGATTCACCTATTCGATTTCCTGTTCGGTGGGAAGACTTAAATTTCGGACCCGCGCCTGCCGGAGTTGCTCCAGCAGTTCATCCGCAATTTCCCAGCGAACATCCTTGTCGATCTTCAGAAGGAATACCTTGTCCCTGTCTTTCGATATCTCCATCGAGGCCAGCGGCTGGATATCCGTCATCATGACCCGTTCACCGTGAAACTGGATGATGCCGTTTTTCTGGAGCGAGATGACTTCATGGTTCTTGGGTATTTCCGTGCGGGTCTTGGTCTTGGGAAGGTTCACCGGTGTTTTATCGATTGAGAAAGACGTGGTCACCATGAAGAAAATCAGAAGCAGAAAAGCGATATCCGACATGGATGAATTGGGTATCTCGGCTTTGGTGCCCGATCCTCGTTTTCGTTTGAACTTCATATCGTATTCCCAGCTCTCAGCAGAGTGTTATACGGGCCGGGAAAGTTCGTCCATGTATTCCAGCAGCAACCCGGTGCTTTCTTCCATTTCCAGGACGAGCTTGCTTACTCTGCTGTTGAAATAGTTGAAAAACGCCAGGGACGGAATCCCGATCATCAGACCGGTGGCGGTGGTTATCAAGGCTTCCGAAATACCCACGGCGACCAGTGCGGGATTGTTGAGACCGTGCGCTGCGATGGCTTCAAAGGCCTTGATCATTCCCGTAACGGTTCCCAGAAAACCGAGAAGCGGTGCGATGGATGCACAGGTTGCCAGTCCGGTCAGCCCCCGTTCCAGCCGGGACATTTCGACACCGCCCGAAGCGGCGATGGCCGTTTCGATTTCTTCCCTCGATTTGCCCGCTTTCAAAAGTCCGGCTTTCATGATGGAGGCGATGGGTCCCTTGTAATTCTCGCACATGGTGATCGCTTCCTTGATCTTCCTGGCTTCAAGAGCGATTCGGACTTTCTTTAAAAACTCGGGTGTGTTGATCGATACTTTCCGATAATGATACAAACGCTCAAAAACCATGGCTATCACCAGGATGCTGATGGCCAGGAGCGGCCACATCATCGGACCGCCTTTGTTGAAATAGGTGAGAATGGCAAACTGTTCAAACGATGAGACCATAACGACTCCCTCCTTGAAACCGGACTCTCAGTTCAAGCATCCCAACAACTCTCCGTCCTCAGAACCACCGGACGGTCTGAAGTATAGTATAAAAAATCCGGGAAGCAAACTATATTTGACCGGAAAAATGGCAGGCGGAAAAGTGCCCCGGCGCTTCCTCCGCAAGAGATGGCTCCACTTCCCGGCAGATCGATTTGTCCTTGCCCACCGGGCATCGTGTGTGAAAACTGCACCCGGAAGGTTTGTGAATTGGGGTGGGAACATCTCCCTCCAGGATAATCCGTTGTTTCTGATGGGTCGGATCCGGGACGGGAATGGATGAAAGCAGGGCATTTGTATATGGGTGAAGGGTATGGGAATGGAGATCTTCGGAAGTGGCCAGCTCCACGATCCTGCCCAGATACATCACAGCGATCCGGTGGCAGAAATGTCTGACCACCGACAGGTCGTGGGCGATGAACAGATAGGTCAGATTCATCCGGTCCTGCAAATCCTGGAGAAGATTGATGACCTGGGCCTGGATGGATACATCCAGTGCGCTGACCGGTTCGTCGCAGACAATCAGTCTGGGATTGAGCGCCAGGGCCCGGGCGATGCCGATGCGCTGCCGCTGCCCTCCGGAAAATTCGTGGGGATACCGGCTGGCATAAGCAGGATTCAGTCCGACGATCTCCAGAAGTTCCCGGACCCGCCGGGTCAGTTCGCTGCTCCGGCCCATGCGGTGAATGATCAGACCCTCCCCGATGATCTTACCGACGGTCATGCGCGGATTCAAAGATGCATAAGGGTCCTGGAAAATAATCTGGAGATCACGCCGCCGGATGCGCATCTGGGACCGGGACAACTTCATCAGGTCCTCATCCAGAAACAGCAGCTTCCCTTCATCCGGCTCAATCAGCCTCAGAATGCAGCGGCCGATGGTTGTCTTCCCGCACCCGGATTCACCCACCAGGCCCAATGCTTCACCCGGACGGATGGCAAACGAGACGTCGTCAACGGCCTTGACATGCGCGGCGACCTTTGCGAAAAAACCCGACCGGACCGGGAAGTATTTCCTGAGATTCCGGACATCGAGCAGGAATTTGGAGTTTTCGGGTGCGGTCATTGGAACAGCACACAGCGGACATGGTGTCCGGGGGAGGGTTGGGACAGGAACATCCGTTCCGAGTCCCGGCATTCCGGTCTGGCCAGGGAACATCTGGGGGCGAACGCGCACCCGGGCGGCAGATCTGCCAGGTCCGGAACCGCGCCGTCGATGGTCTGAAGGCGACCCCGGCCGGATGTGTTTTCCGAGCGCATCCGGGGAACCGACCGCAGCAAACCCTGGGTATATGGGTGTAGTGGCTCGGCGAACAGGGATTCTACCGGAGCGGATTCGACGATCCTGCCCGCATACATCACGGCCACCCGGTCCGCAACTTCCGCCACCACGCCCAGGTCATGGGTGATCAGGAGCATGGACAGGTTGAAATCGTCTTTCAGATGCCGGAGCAGATCCAGGATCTGTGCCTGGATGGTCACATCCAGCGCGGTGGTCGGTTCATCGGCGATCAGGAGATCCGGGTTGCAGGAAATGGCCATGGCGATCATCACCCGCTGCCGCATCCCGCCGGACATCTGATGGGGATACTCCCGGATCCTCTTGAACGGATCCGGGATGGACACGGCGTTCAGCATCTCCACCGCCTGTTTCCAGGCTTCCTTCTTGCCGACACCTTTGTGCAATATGATGGTTTCGGCGATCTGGTCGCCCACGGTGAAAACGGGATTCAAAGAAGTCATGGGTTCCTGGAAGATCATGGAGATTTCCCTGCCGCGGACTTTACGCATTTCCTTCTCCGGGAGATTCAGAAGATTGCGGTTCTTGAAGATGATTTCCCGGCCGGTGACACTGCCCGGAGGTTCAGGGATCAGACGCATGACGGACAGGCTTGTGACGCTTTTTCCGCAGCCGGATTCCCCCACCAGGCCGACCGTTTCCCGGATATGGATGTCCAGATCCAGATTGTCGACCGCCTTGATGGTGCCTTCTTCCGTATGGAAACGGGTCGTCAGTCCGCGGATGCTCAGAAGGGGGGTCATGGACGGGTGAACGGACAGGCTGTGCCTGAAGAAGTTGACCGTTCGAAAACCGGGTATTCCATTGCGAACCCAACGCTACCGGAATTGCACAGGGCTGTCAAGGAACACTCCGTGACTTTGATATTGACACAAAGCCGCGTGGCTGTTAGCATAAATGAACGATCAGCCCGTGTCGTCAAGGAGAAGGACAGTGTTGGAAAACAACCAGAAAACCAGTAGCGGTTTCAAGGGAAAAATGCGGAATTTCAGCGATGAAGTGTTCCGTAATTATCTGATCATGCGTCTGAGATGGAAGATTTCCGCGCTGGAAAGACAGCGCGCATCGGAGATCCAGGATCTGGGGAACCGAGTGTTCCGCCTGTTCAAACGGAAGGAATTGAAGGTGCCGGGAGCCGAATCGTTGATGAGAACCATCGAGGACCTGGAAGCGAAGATCGAAGTTCAGGAGGAGAAACTCCGGGAAGTCATCATTCGGGCGGATGTGCCGCGTCAGATTCCCGAGAAAACAGCCGGCGAATCCGGGAAAAAGGATGCACCCGCGGCGGAGGGCAAACCAGAACCGGCGGTTTCGGAAAAAAAGTCCGCGAAACCGGAAAGCGGAGCGGACACGGCGGTCAAGGTGGCGATCCGGGAAATTCATAAGACGGCAAAACCCGATGCGGAAACGAATACGAAGAAAAAACCGGATATATCCCGGAAACCGGAAACAGGAGAAAAATCCGGTAAAAAGCTTGACAAACCAGTCGATCCGGACGATAAGTAGCAGGCGTTGTCCCCCTCAGCGGGGAGGAAGATGTACCGAGGGGCTGTGGCGCAGTGGGAGCGCATTTGACTGGCAGTCAAAGGGCCGAGGGTTCGAATCCCTCCAGCTCCATATAATAAACAAAGGGTATTGCGAAGATTTATAAAATGTCGAATCGATCCCGGGCTAATGCCGGGCTAAGGTGATTAGTTTTTTTATTAGAATTTCACTTCTTATTCGAGAGGTTCGTTAAGTATGATGTTTATTAATCCACAGAATCCCAAAACATCACCGATTTTTTCTTTAAGATTTTTTCTGTCAGAATAATATTCATCGGCACAAATTATCAGAATTCCCCAATTCAGATTGAATGATGTATCGATTCCGGAAAAAATAATACAAAGCGTCTTTTTTTCTTCGTATGTTAGTGTTCTCCAATCATATCCATTCGCAATGCCCTGCTCTAATCTTCTCGCAATACGTTCATCTCTAGTTTCGGAGCGATCTTCGTATCTATATGGTTTTGGTGTCGCCTTATAAGGCATCTCGTGATCCGGCATTCTTATTGTGTTAGGATAAACAACACGGCATACAGTGGGACTCGGATATGGCGTAAAGGTGTAAATCGGACAAGGCGTGTTGGTTGGCACGGGCTCTAATCTGACCACAAGTTCAAAATCGTTTTGAATGTCAAAGATTTGATCATATTGAACATATCCATTAAGGCTTGCCCTCACTCTATGGTATCCCTTTTCTGAATCAAACAGTTCACCTTTTCCGTTGATGTAGTAATCATCAAAATAAAAGTCTGCCATATGCGGGAAACATTTAATTCTGATTTCTACTATTTTTGGGTCCGGGGTTGGCGAAGAAACCTCTCTTTTTTGATGAACAGATGAAATGCAAGACATAAAACACGCGGGAAGAACTATAATTATATATCTGATTAAAGTTTGCATCGTGATACTCCTGGCCGATTTTTATTATTACTGCATGGTTCGATATTGGCCGTCAAGGTTTAGTGCTCTAATTGCATGAGACAATGCCGGCTTTCAGTCAAGCGGACAAAATCGGACATACAGGCGCAACCAGACACATTCACACACACATTAACGGGCTTTTGCTGGCAACGCGGCGCGACTATACACTTGACAAGTCCGGAAATATCTGTATAATTGCCATCATGGAGGGCTTGCGATGAAGACCTACACAGTAAAAGATGTCCAGGAAATAACGGGATTCGGTCCCGAAAAGATACGCCGGGCGCTTCGGTCGGGCGAATTGAAAGCCGCGAAGCCAGGCGGTCAATACCGCATTTCCGAACATGACTTGAATGAATGGTATATCCGGAACGGGGGCGGATCCCTTTTCGGGAACGATGCGCGCGAAACGGAACCGCGTGGGCGCACCGGCGCGTCCGGATCCGCCGGACCCGTTCGAAGGGTTCAAGCATTTATCGCAAGGCGCGCGCTTGTGTTGGAGCCGGGCAAGTCGTTTAACGCATTCGGAACGCTGCCGATCCCGGGCGTCGAAGGCGGAACGCTGTTTATCGATTTATTCGCGACGGATGGAGACGAAAGCTTCATCATCATGGACGGCGTAAAATACATTCTTCCGGACATATCCCGGGGGCCGGGTTCCGGAAAATAATTTCGTATCTGAGCAGGCGACCCCAAGAAGCGGTCGCGGGAAAAACACAATCGGGAGGTGAAATCATGACGGAAAAACTGAAACAGTTCGAAGTAATCTTGACCCATTCAGACGTGCAAAGTTTATCGGTCAGGCGTCTTTCGTTTTTGCTTGAAAGCGTCGCGGATGCCTGGGATAGGATCGATCCCGCGCCGGTCAATGCACGTCAGAAGCGCGCCTCTGAATCGATCGGGCACGGCCTCGCAATGATGCGCGAGATTATCGAAGACATGGAAAAGCAGGGCATCGAATCCACTTCCGCATATCGCGAATTGAATTCGATCCTTCGAAGCGAACCGGACGCGCCGGCCGCTGTTTTTGCATGAGCGGTTCACCGGATCGGATCGAAGCGGATCCCAGCGCGCGCGATTATCTCACCGTCAAAGAGGTTGCGAGTCTGTTTCTTGTCAGTGAGCGAACGATTCGGGATCAAATACGTCTGGGCAAGTTCACGCTATCGGACGGTCGGCGCGTCGTTCAAAAGGTCGGTCAAGCGCACCGTTTCGACCGTGCGCTATTCGAAGAATACCGGAAGGGGTTGTTTTTGAGAACATGAGAGAACCGCTTCTAACGGTAAACGACGTTGCAAGAACGCTCTCGCTAAGCGCGTCGGCGGTTCGCGAGATGGCGGCGCGCGGTGAAATACCGATGTTCAAGATCGGGAGGCTGTGGCGAATGCGGCGCGCCACCCTTGAGTTTTATATCGGGCGAATCGAGCGCGCTTCACCTTCGCAGGATACGGGCGCGCGGATCCAGGATTTCGACTTACACGGCCAGGCGCGCGCGTGCCGCTTGCGCGAGAATTCGGACCCGGCGGCGAAAAGTCATCCAATGAGAGACGGTGTGTTCATTCGGTTGCCGGCGCGCGATTCCAGGGAGAGGTAGGCGAAAAACAGGATGCACTATTTTATGACATCGGCAGGCATCAAGTAATCCCGACAAGAACACTCTGAATTTGTAGGATCGTTTTTAACGCCTTTTACGTTCTGGCAAGGTGAACTTATCCCGGAATCATCTTCACGGTTTCAGGCGACGGAAACCAGCCGACCTCCGGATGGATATCGATTCGGCTTCAAGATCACCCTTGCCGGCAGGAAGGCCCTCCAACGGGTTCGGCCACTATCAGAATGGGGATCGGCGCCGCTTGGTCTGGATCCTCTGAGATTTCAACCTTATTCGGTACTTTGCCATAAGCGATTTCAAGAAAGTCTTTCTGAGTCTTCGGGTTCTCTGCCATGTCTCGCAATATCTGATTTACACGCCGGATCTTGTCATCCTTATTGACGGGATCCTCTATCAATTCGAGCGCGATTTTTTGCGCCATTTGCCGGAGCTGGTCAAAAGACTTGGGGCGCCCTTTTCTATTTATCCGTGGATCCCCGGGCCTGAATGTCCCGGGCTTTCGTTCCTGTTTGGTTCCTGTGTTACTGGATGGCATGACTTAACCCTCCATTTCGGTTTCAGGTTATCAGAACGCCGGGGGATAGTCGAGTATTTCTGTCTGGCATTTTACCGGTTGCCCTATATCGCCGTTTTGAAGGTGCATTTTTCGCCATGTCAAGGGGCAGGGCAAACGCCTACACATATATAGGCGTTTTGCCCCTTGCCCTAAGACATCTGACGGGAAGGGCAATTGCCCCAATTTTGCCCTAACCTTGCCCCTTGCCCTAAATCGGTTCATTCGAGTCTTCTTTCGGCGGATCGGCGGCTGCATACCCCAGGGTGTAGTTATCGGTTTCACGGTTGATCCGTACCAGGTTTGCATCTCTCATTTGTTTGATTCGAGTCCTGGCTGTCCGTTCTGATACTGCTTCAATGTTCATGATCCGATCCTGCAAGTCTGTATGTCGAAGTTCATCATGGTTTCCCATTGCATCCAGGGCAAGGCGTTTCAATTCTTCGAATTTCGCACCCCGCTTGACGGCGCTCTTGCTGGAAATTGACTTGAACATTCCAACTGTTTTATCGAATTCGAACCGTGCCCCGTCATTTTCGCTGATAGGTTTACCGCGCGCGGTTTTAGTCCATACGGTAAAGATTTCCTCCGGTGATTTTTTGAACGATAGCACTGTTTCGCTTTTTCTTTCCGCTTGGCTGCCCAGGTGTCCCCGTATTTTGGAATCACTCCCGGGGTTGTAATGCAAAACTCCGCATATCGGCGCCTTAATTTCTTCAGACATCGCCATCAACTTGCGTATCAATTCGAACGACTCTTCCGCGTCGTTTGGGTCTTTTATCAGGTCTGCATATCCGTCAATAAAGATTGCTCTTATCCCGCCGTGTTCGCGTTCCATTCGAATGGGAAAGCACCAAAGTGTAGCCAAAATCAAACCTGGCTCATATCCTCTGAGATTGTAGGCATGAAACCAATCCGGACGCTTATCAACGCGCGCGCGCCTCATGGCCAAAGTCAACATATTGAATGAATCCCTCCGGCTTTGTTCGCAGTCAATGTAAATCACGGCTTTCTGTTCTGGGTTTCTGAAACAGAATCCCAACGTATCGCGGGCGTCCGGATCCGGCGCAAGAGAAGATGCAAGAATCGCTGCGATTCCTTGACTTTTACCGCTTTTCGGCAATCCGGAAAACGTGATGATGTTGCCCGGGTGTGCAATAGGAATTTTATTCAATAGAATTGTAGCGGGCAGGTGTTCGGGGGGGTTGTTCGGATCGAATCGGCATTCTTGCAGATCCGCCCAAGATATCCCTGCACCCCTGCCTTTTTTCATTTCCGCTTCAAGTGTAGCAAGCGCGTTTTTCGGATCGCCTTTCTGAAGGAAATCGATAATCACCTTTATGGTTTCATCTGATATTTTACAGACTTTTGAACCGTCGATATCATCGGATCCAGCGGGATCTTCGGTATTGTCAATAGGTGGTTCGGTTTCGGCATCAATCGCTTTTATGAAACCGTCAACCGGGGGATCCTCTACGACACTGGTTGTATCGCCGCCGCCTATATAATCATCCCAAGCTAATTCTTTACCCTGACTCATGATATCGCCGCCCTATTCTGTGGGTTCGGATTCAAATAGATCAACCGTTGCCATTGCAGGGTTTCATGCCGGATGTGACTCGGTGCCCGAAACAGGCGCGCCGGGTTCTTTGTTGCCCGATCGACTCCCATCGGCTCGAGACGTTTCCGAAAGAGTTCATCAATAATTAATTGCCTGTATTTCACCGCATCCGGGAGGTTGACACGCAGCCAGGCGTGTAAACTTTTCGATCCTGAAAAAATCAATGCTGCCAGCGGTCCAGGGAATGCCGCCCAAAACGCATACTGCCACTCTAGCGGCATCTTCGGCGGCTTCGGCCTGTCCGGTTCCGGTCCCTCCGGGTTCACCTCCCAGGCGTCGCGCTTCGTTTTCTTCTCTTGATATTCCGTGCGCTCGGTGTCCGTCCATAGTGGTTCCGGTTTGCTGTCAAATTCGACACATGCGAACCGAAACGATGCAATGCAGTTATCGCCCCGGTATGTTTTCCCGCCGTCCGCTTTTTCGCCCGGTTTCCCTGTTAATGGGTTTGGTATCATGAACGGATTGATTTGAAATCCGCAGTTCAACATTATTTTCCGAGCGTCAAATATCTTAATCCATTCATCAATCGTGTGGATTCTTTGGGATCCGTCGTCATATCGATCCCCCATGAATATCAGTTCATCCGGTTTGTAAAGGTAGCGGAATAGTTCGAAGATATCCGCTGCCGGTTCATCCGTCACACGAATAGGTGAACATTCCCAGAATGCCACTTCATCGGTGATCCCCGCCGCCGTGCCGCGTTCGATCCACTTTGATAATGTCTTCATTCCATCCAGGATGGGTTTCGGCTTCCGTTTGGGTGTGTATTTCACGCCGGCCTCAATCATGATCGCTTTTGATCGGTTCTGTTCCCAGGCAGGCAGGACAATCTTGGATTCCAGGTATTTGTCTGTTACCGGACGTGTACCGCCGGCCGCCGATGTCATCAAGTCATCAACGATTTCATTCTTCGAAAGTCCGGCCATGACTCCCAGGCCGGCCACCCCAAACGCCTTATTATGAAAATGATTCCCGCCCGGTTTCGGCAGTTCTGCCAGTCGTTTCCGGTATAGTCGTTCCAGGTTAGCTCTGTGCTGTTCGGCGTCGTATTTCATATTATCCCTACCCCCCCGGAAAGAACCTTCCCGATCCGTCCAACCAGTTCGGTGAAGGCGTCAAAATTTTCGGAGTGAAACCGAATCCCCTTTTTTGTGGGTCCGGTGTACCGTTCGTTTTCGACATACTCCCGGATATCAACGAAGATATCGGATCCCTTTCGAATCAGTTTTGCCCGAATGCGCGTGTCGTCTGTTTTGGGTACGCTTCCGACCGGCATTTCGCTGCGTTCGTCGAACGCGTTCGATGACTTTAATTTACTTGACTTTGCGTTTATTTCAGGATATGTTTTCATTGATTGTTTCGCCTTTCTTTCGCGCCCTCCCGGTCCCCCTTACCCGGTTGGGCGCTGTTTTTTATATCAAGTTGCCATCGCGACAACGCTTCCTTTTGAGTTTCATCGCACCGGCTCTCCGGGCATCCGTCCGAGACGGAGCGGATTCACGAAAAATTGATTTTCAAATTTCGCAGTGATCCGGTCGATTTCGGCGTCTGATAGCAACTCTGCATTCACCTTTTCGCCATTTATCGTATTCCGAATCCACCGCCGCCGCCCATGCCGAACATGGTTAAGCCGCCGATCTAACGCGCGATTCGATGTAGGTGTCCAGGTCTGATTTTCTGTACCGCCGGGAACCCCCGATACAAACAACCGGGATTATCTGATACTTGGTACAACGCCAGTTTTGCAGCGTTCCGGGTGCGACGCCCAAGTATTTTGCTGCCTCTTTTGTGTTTAACAGTTCGGGATTTTCCATAAAGAAGTCCCTCCTTTCAAAATTAATCATAAGGCATTCTAAGCACTTGTAAATAAAGAAAGTGTTAGGTTTTTTTTGAGAATCTAGGCTAACAGGATTAAGTTTCTGTTTTTATTGGAAAGATAGCTCTATGAGCTTTGCGAGGTTGTTGGTTCTTTCCGTGATAGACACATAGTTGATCTTGTCTGTTTCCGAGATATCTCGGACGGATTCTGGTTTACCGGTTCGCTTTGAGGGGATTTTTCGGCGCACCGCCCAAATAAAAGTCTCCAGGTCGAAGGAAACATTGCGTGCAGTCGAATAGTTCTTATTTTTTACTTCTATATCCAGTTTGTTCAGGTACTGTTCAAGGGCATGACCGAATTCGCCCTTAAGACGTTTTTTCGCTTCCGTTCTGGTCTCATTGTCAAGATAGGATTGCCAGTGCCCTTCGAATTTCAGTTTAAGATGTTCGGGAATATCGTTGACGGATTCGCCCTTTGACTTTTCAATTTGTGCATTGCCAATTGAGGCGATAATGTAGTATTCGGGCGGGATATCGCGCATGGGGGTCTCGTTTATTGTCCTGTGGATATAAAACTCTGAATTCGGATCGACGAATCCGCCAGGGAAGAGAAGATATCTGTTTTTCAACTTCTTAGGATTCAACCAAACATGGCATTGAGCTACTGCCAGACCATTAAACCAATCTTCTTTTAAATTCCATTTCTCTTGCCATCTTCTAATGACGTCCATTTTCCATTCGATTGTTTTATTTTCAAGTTCTTTCGAAAGCCCGATATTTGTTTTATCGTAACGCCACCTGTTCGCGGCTGGGATAAGTTCCAAGCAAAGATGCTTCAATGGTTCTTCAGCTAAGTCATCAAAAACATCCATCCGAACCACGCCTATCATAAACCAGAACATCATTTGCCCGGTGTCCCGATTGAACACCTTGGGTCGAATGGTTTCGAAGATTGGATTGAAGTTGAATGTACTCAATCTTCATCTCCCTTCTGTTGCGAATTCCCAGCCTGTATCATTGCCTTAACCGCCGCACCTACACTTGCACGAATCGGATCCAGATCGAGACGCGCATATATCGCCGTTGCCGCCTGGCTCTTGTGTCCAAGACTTTTCCCGATTATTAGAAGACTTGAACCGCAAGCAGCCTGAAAGCTTCCCCTGGTTCGCCGTAAATCGTGCATGTGAAGATCCACAAGTCCGGCGCGTTCGCAAAATCGCTTCCAAGCGCGCTTGGGATCAACCAGGTGCCCGAATCGGCTGTCGTTACGGCGCGAAGGAAAGACGAACATCGAACCGGTGCCTTGTTTTTCGTACCGCTGTCTTAGGATTTCTACGCTTTCCGGTGCGAGTATCACCCGCATCATATCGCCCGATTTCGATTCTTCGTTCTGAATGATCCAAAGTCCCCGATCTAGATCAACGTCCCGCCATTTCATAGATTGCAGATTTCCGCGCCGGACGGCGATAAATAATAGCAGCGTGAAAAAGTCCTTCATGTCCGGATCCGGTTCTGTTTCCAGTGCATTGAAGAAACGTCGGACTTCATCGGCGTTCATGAACCGTTCCCGACTTTGCTCTCTAAACTGCTTTATTCCATTACAAGGGTTTGGTCCTTCGATGATTCGTTGATTGATTGCGAAATTGAACACAGCCCGGACGACCCTAAACACGCGGTTTGACATAATCCGTCCAGATCGCTCTCCAATCTGCTTATGAAGGCGGGAAATGGTTTCCGGCGTGATCCCGCGCAACGGTCGCGCGTTCAGGTCCGGGAGGTGATTCCGGAAGCACATTTCATCGAACCACGCGGATTTCTTGTGCGGTTTCGAGTGCATTTCAAAATATATTTCGAACAGATCCCCGAACGTCTTTGCTTGCCGCCGCTTCAGCTTTTCTTCCGCCGGGTTGAATCCGGCCGCTATCTTGCCATTGAGAATATCGCACGCCGCGCGCGCCTGGGAAACGGTCGTTTCGGGAAACGTGCCGATCCTCAACCATTGTGGTTTGCCATCGATCCATCGGACATAATAAAATGACCGGTGCCCGGTTTTCGTGATCCGCAACCAGAGATACTTATTCCGCTCATCCATGTAAACGTCGCGCGATTTCATCGGAACCGGTAACGCTTCAACGGACTTCTTTGAAAACAAGATCGTTTTCGGCACGCTCGACCTCCCGGGCTAATGTTTGGGCTAATGCCGGGCTAATGAAAATCAGTGAACGGAAAGGGGGTAGCATTGACAATCAATTCAGGGTCCTGCCTCTCGGACATTGTAAAACAAGGCTTTGATGAAATGCAATGAAAAACAATGAAAGATTTAAAAGCGTCTCGGATTTGACTGGCAGTCAAAGGGCCGAGGGTTCGAATCCCTCCAGCTCCATATAAGAAAATAAGCTGAAAAATCAATATTGATAAGCCATTAGAGCCTGTCACAGAGTTCATCCTATGTTACTGGAAGTTAGCTGGAATGATCGTGTCTAACTCTAAAAGGTTAGACATGGATTAGACATGGGGATGTCAATGAGTGAAAAAACGCATGCGGCAACATCAAAACGATTCAATTTCACCAAGAAAAGTAGTGAGTAGATTGTTACATTTTCAATAAGATTTGAATAAGAGAGCAGTGATTTTGGCAATATGAAAACGAGCCAGTGCGGCAATAAAAATTGAGCCACAATAGCCGGGTTATCGTGTAAGAGACATCGAGTTTCCCGGAATTACTTGAATTGACAACAGACACAATTAATCCGAAAATTCGGTCATGATGCCTGCAAAACACACGAGTGGATTCGTTTCCGAGATAACATTCCCAAAGGCTTTTATTGTATTCGCGCTTGTCGCCGTTCTACTGGTGGCCGGTTCCAATCCCGGTTGCGTGAAACATGGAAACAGGCAGCAACGGATTGAACAGGCCATCGACAAACTCACCGGCACGGATCTTATAAAGATTTCAATGCAGCCGCGAATCGACGCCGTCGTGACATTCGGTGAAGAAGCCGTCCCGCTTCTGATCGAGCGCACCACAAAGACCGACGATGCCCGATGCCGACCTCTGGTGATCGCTCTGTGCCAGATCGGATCTCCCGAAGCGCTCCGCTTCGTCCGGCAGATCATGAAAGCGCACACGAAGAGATATGCAACGGCTGCCGCCATTGAAAAATACCCCGTCGAAAATGAAAGCGACATCATCGACCTGCTCATCGATCTGCTCCACGGGGAGGTTCACCAATATATTTCGAAGGAAAGAATCAAGGCGATGATCGAACGGAAACCATCTCGAGCGGGTCACCTGGTGGAATCGCTGCGGGACGAACCGGATTTCAGGGACTTCAACCTGCATGCCAAGGAGATACTCGCGTTCGTATCCGGCTACTCGTATACATGGGATGTCCGGATCCCATCCGGTCAGGATCCTGTTGTTTTCGGGAATAATTTCTGGAGGGACTGGTGGAAGCGGAACATGGGAAAAAACGTTTTCGGATGGCTGGAGGAACCGGCATTATCCGACAACGAGACCCGCCAGGTCGAAGCACTCAGGCGAATGTCCCACCTGCGTGACGAACGGGCGATTCCCTACTTCACAGCCGGCCTGGACAGTCCGTCGGAACGGGTTCAACACGCGGCGGTTGTGGGTCTCAAAGCACTGGAAGGTTCTCTACCGGAATCGGGATATCTTCTTGAAACTTACAGGGAGGAGAAAGCTGACGTTATTGTTCACATGAAGCTAAAGTATACGAACGAAGATTGATCGAACAGTCCTCTGATATTCAATTAAAAATTGATGCAAAATGACCGGGCATTCGAGCCGGAAAACTGGATCATGATCGGCGAATTGCAGTATATTGTCGGGAATTGGGACGGCGGAACGAAATAAAGGTGATCAGACCGGGAGCAAGAGTCAAGAGGGGTCAAGTCTGTTCTTGACTCTTGATTTACAGTATTTTTCGATCGGGTGAGGTGACAGAATCAGCTCGGGTTTCCAAGAGTC
>JAFGLW010000011.1 GCA_016927905.1 candidate division CSSED10-310 bacterium
AATAAAAAATGGTCGGGGCGAGAGGATTCGAACCTCCGACCACTTGCACCCCATGCAAGTGCGCTACCAGGCTGCGCTACGCCCCGACGCATTCAACGTTTCTTATCGTAAATCAGCCAGAATCTCTTGTAAACTGTTTTTTACGTTTCGGAGAGATTTAATCAAGTCCTGTGACGGAGCCGGAAGTTCGGAATTCTTCAGTTTCCGCTTGGTGCCGGACAGAGTCAGTTTTTCATCGTACCGGAGCTGGGCGATCTGGCGGATCATGTCGATATCCCGGTCCGAATACAGGCGCTGCCCTGAAGCGCTTTTCGTCGGTTGCAGTTCGGGAAATTCGGTTTCCCAGTACCGCAGCACGTAAGCGGGAATATCGAGTATTCTGCTGACTTCGCCGATTCGAACCAAGCGATTGCGGGATTCGTTCATGATGAATTCCAGTTCTTCCGGGATTGCCGGACAACCAGTCTATCCGTCGATGGAACAGGTTTCAACCCCTTTTTCCCGATTGGTATTGCGAATATCATGACCGACCGGGTCTGCGGATATTTCCCGGTTTTTTTCTTTCCGTGCAGCCGGGTTCCGGGGCGGGTTCGATCAGGCTGCGGATTTCCCAGATATGCAGATGGCGGAACCGGCCGCGGGTCAGGGTTCCCAACTCGACCGGACCGATGGCAATCCGGATGAGTTTGACAACCGGATGTCCGGTGGCCAGGCCCATGCGCCGGACCTGCCGGTTGACGCCGCCGGTCAGGGTGACCTTCAGCCAGGCGTTGGAACGGGTTTTGGATTCGATCTTGACATCCAGGGTCTTCAGTATGGCATTGCCGTCCCGGATGCCCGTTTTCCATCGTTTCAGGGTTTCCTGGGAGGGTATCCGCCGGACCTTGGCCAGATAGGTTTTCGGTATCTGGTTTCTGGGATGCGCGATCCGGTTGGCCCAGACACCGTCATTGGTGAACAGAATCGCCCCTTCCGTCTGAAAATCCAGCCTGCCCACCGGGAACAGGCGGGTACCCAGACCGGGGAGCAGATCTTTTGCAAGGGGACGGCCCTCAGGATCGTTGTCGCTGACCAGATACCCACGCGGCTTATTCAGTAGGAGATAGATGTTTTCGGGCGGAATCTGAGCTGGTTGCCCGTCCACGTCGACTTCATCCCTGCCGGGAACCAATCGCGACCCGGCACCGGCGGGTTTCCCGTTGATCCGCACGCGTCCGGACTGGATCAGCCGGTCGCAGGCTCTTCTGGGTCCGAAGCCGCAGGTGGCCAGATATCTGACGAGTGGGATTTCAGTTTTCGATTTCTTCATCCGGATTCCTGTTTTCCGCTTCTTCATCCGGTGCCGGGTTCAGTATCTGGTCGAACTCCTTGAGATCGGGAAGAGCGGTCAATTCCTTCAAGCCGAATTCAGCAAGAAATTTCTTGGTCGTTCCGTAGAGAATCGGGTTACCGGGAGCATGTTTTTTCCCCAGGATGGTTATCAGGCCTTTTTCCAGGAGGTTCCGGACAACTCCGGCGGAGTCGACACCCCGGATATGTTCGATTTCTGGTTGGGTAACGGGTTGCTGGTATGCGATGATGGCCAGGGTCTCGCAGGCGGCACGGGTCAGCCGGGTCTGACGCTGAACGGTTTTAAGTCGTTTGACATGGGGAGCGAACTGGGATCGGGTAACGATCTGATAACCGCCGGCTACCTCGATGATCTGCGTTCCCCACCTCTGGGCGTTGTATGATCGCAGAAACCGTTCGAACCGCATTTCGAAATCATCGGGCAGCGCATCTTCGAAAGCCGATTTGACGGTGTCCAGCTTCACCGGTTCCGGGGAGGCGAATATCAAGGCTTCACAAATGGCGAAAAACAACTGATCATCCATCGTTCCAACTCTCCAAATCCGTTCCGGGATAGAGGAACAGGCGGATTTCACCCCACATTTTCCGCTGCCGGGCCTGAATCACACGGATACGAATCAGTTCCAGGATTGCCAGGAAAATCACCACAGCCTCATACTTGCCGGTTGCCGCCTTGAACAGCTGACTGACCAGAATGGAGGATTCCCCGGCCAGCCGCCGGACGAGATCGAGCATCTTCTCCCGCACCGATATCGAATTGGCAACCAGAAGATGCGGCGGTTCTTCCGTCTGTTTCCGGATCACATCACGCAGTGATTTGAGCAGATCAACCAAGGTGGCGTCGATGGTCCATTCAGTCTGTTCCTGTGGTTCGTGCATCTTGCCGCCGCGCGGGATCAGAAGGCTGCGCGATTCCCCGAGAGTCTGCAGATACCGCCCCGCCTCGCGGAAGATCTGGTATTGTTTAAGGCGTTCGATGAGACCTTCCCTGGGATCGCAGCCAATAGTGTCATCCTGGATGTCCAGCGGGGAGGGCGGCAGCAGGGTCCTGCTCTTGATCAGAATCAAAGTGGCGGCCATGACCAGATATTCACCGGCGATGTCCAGATCCATTTCCCTCATAATCTCAATTGTTTTCAGATACTCGGCGGTGATCGAAGCAATGGATATCTCGGCTATATCGATTCGCTGCATCTGAATCAGATGGAGAAGCAGGTCCAGTGGACCTTCGAACAGATCCAGCGAAACACGGACCGTATCTTTGATTTCCATTCAGATCCGCATCGTCACCCGGATCACAATCCGGTGATCAGGTGAATCAGTGAGAAAAAAATTCCGCCCACCGGTCTGAAATACAACAGATCCAGTATACCGGTGAAAACAAGAATCAGGATGATGATAAAACCGTACTTCTGTATCTGCATCAGTTTGAAGGAAAGATGAACCGGCAGGAACATCTGGAATATCGAGAATCCGTCCAGGGGCGGGATGGGTAGAATGTTGAACAGCATCAGGAAGATGTTCACCTGGATTGCAATATTCAGAAACTGGATGATGAAAACCAAGCCGTGTACCGGGATCAGCGAGGACATCGTTAACAGAATCAGGCGGATCAACACCGCGGCAGCAACAGCCAGAACCAGATTGGCGGCCGGTCCGGCCAGCGCGATGAGTCCGTCGTCCCGTTTGGGGTTTTTGAGATTGTTCAGGTTGATGGGAACGGGTTTGGCCCATCCGAATACAACTCCCCCGGTAATAGCCAGAAGCAGCGGAAGGAGCACGGTGCCGAGTGGATCGATATGCACGAGTGGATTGAGCGACAGCCTTCCCCGGTTCCGTGCGGTGGGATCTCCGAAAAAATACGCCGCCATGGCATGGGCTGCTTCATGCAAGGTCAGTGAAATCAGCACCACGATGATGGCCAACACCACTTCAACCGCTCGATTCATCCCGGGCAACTCCCCATCATTCTATCTTAACTGTATTTTGCCGGGTGGTAAACCCGGTTGCGGGATCGCATCCGTATATCGATGCGGACGGTCAGGGGGTTCCGGGATTTCTGTCCGTTCGCGGGTGATGCTGTTTGACAATCGATTTCAGGCGTTCCCTGGATACATGGGTGTAAATCTCGGTCGTGGTGATCGATGAATGTCCCAGCATTTCCTGCACCGCGCGCAAATCGGCGCCCCGGGAAACCAGGTGGGTGGCGAAACTGTGTCTGAGAACGTGCGGGGAAACGTGGGGTGGAGCGCCTGCGCGTCGAGCATAATGTCGGATCATGTTCCAGACACTGACCCGGGACAACCGCCTGCCGAACCGGTTCAGGAACAGATAATCTGAAACGGCGTTTTCGCTGGTATATGCGGTCCGCGACCGGTCGAGGTAGCGGCGGATCCAGGATATGGCCGATCCGCCCAGCGGTACCAGCCGTTCTTTGTTGCCCTTGCCGAAACACCGGATGAACCCATGTTCCGCATGAACATCGCCAAGGCGGATGTTGGTCAGCTCGGAGACTCTGATGCCGGTCGCATAAAGGGTTTCGAGAACCGCCCGGTCCCGGATGCCTTTAACGCTCGAAGTGTCAATGATCTGGAAAATCCGGTCGATCACTTCGAGCGACAAGACTTTGGGAAGCCGGGGTGGTCGGTATCGGACCGATAGATCCTCGGTGGGATCATCCACAATAGCATTTTCCAGCACCAGAAACCGGCAGAAAGACCGGATGGCAGCCAGGTTGCGGGCGATGGTCCGGTGACTCAGACCGCGCTTCTGCAGTTTTGCCAGGTGGGATTGAACGGTGTGTTCGCTGATGTCCCCCGGTTCGTCCAGTCCGGAGCAGGAATTCAGAAACGACCGGATATCTCCGGAATATGCCGCTGCAGTATTCCGCGACATTCCCCGTTCCAGAACCAGATGGTTGACATAATCCTCGATGTACCGCTTCAGCGACATGGTCGGAGATCACACAAATCAGATAAAATGCTCTCGATCGTCGTCCCGGCGCGGCAATCGTCTCCGGGTACGCGCGGAAAAGCGGGTAAACCGGAGGGGAACAGCCTGATCAGGAAGATGGTTTGCCGCCCTTGAGAAACGGGAAGGGCAGGATCTGCTTTTCGACCGGTTCACCGATAATCTGGCTGACCGATCCCGAAGTGCCGTACTGCCGCAACTCCATGGTGTTTTCAAAATGAACGGGTGCCTTGGGTGTTTCTTCTGGTTTCAGCTTGTTAACCGTCGTCGTAGTGCTTTCATGAGTGACCTTGACGATCCCTCCGAAAGGAACGGAATTGCTGGCGTGGTATTCGGTTTTTGATTCGGTGGTGTCCTGAAGGTGCAGGAATCCCAGATTGACCTCCGAAATGAAAGTCCGGTTGAATCGTTTTCCCCGGCACAGCAGATTGGTTCCGCCGACGGTGAACGTTTTTTCAGGCAGTGATGTAATCTCCGGCGCGTCGATATCCTTGACGTTTCCGAACCGCTTGGCTTTCCCGCTTTCGATGAACGAAGGCGCAAACCGTTTCAGATGCTGGGAGGGGATTTCTTCGGGAGTATTGTTGCCTTCCTGGATGATGATCCGCTTGACATCGTCCCAGAACACGAAGGATTGATCGGGATTGAAATCCTGTTTCTCCGCCGCCAGGAACTTGGTGATGATAACACTGCCTTCCTGCCGGTCTTCACGGATTTCGAGCCAGTAATAAGGTTTGCCATCCAGGATTTCCTTACCGACGGCAGACAATTTCAATGTTCCCTGAACCGGATCCGATTCGGAGTCTGTCCGGGTCTGGCTGTACAAGACCCAAGCGCCGTCCTGCCAGAGTTTCGCGGAAGGTATATCCGATGTCCCGCATCCCGAGATACCCAACAGGCATCCAAATGGGATAATGGTGAAAATCAAACGATTCATTCTCGTCATTCGAACCTCCCCGATCGAGGATAACGCTTGGATCTATTCTTTCTCCGGTGATTCAACAAGCAGTTTTATCTGGTGGTTCAATCTCGATTTGGTCCGCGCGGCGGCGTTTTTATGAAGATGATGACTTGAAACCATGGAATCGATTATCGGAACCATTTTCCGGTAGGCATCTTGAGCGGCTTCAATCTGGCCTTCATGAAGAGCGTGCCGGACTTCCTTGATGGCATTCCGTGCCCGGGTTCTGTAAGACTTGTTCCGGTTTGTCCGGACGATATCCTGTCGTATTTTCTTGATCGCTGATTTGTGATGCGCCATGTTTTATCAAACCTCCCAACGAACTTAAGACCGCACAAGTCTATGTTCCATGACAGGCACTGTCAAGATCGATTTTATATGCCGGATTGTTAAGCAGACGACGGACGGCTTCGAAAAGAACGATCCCGCATGCGACCGCGATGTTCACTGAGCCTTTGTGGCCGAACATGGGTATCTGGAGCGCGGTATGACAGCGGTCCAGTGTCGGCTGCATGATGCCCTCGATTTCATATCCGAATACGAAGCACACCGGAAAATCCATCCGGGCGTCGAACAGGGATGTGCTTTCCCGGGTGTGTTCCACGGCGATAATCTGGACATTTTTGCGTTTCAGTTCATCGATCACCGGAAGCGGGTCCGGAGCGTGGGTGAAGGGTACCGTTTTTTCAGCTCCGAGTGCGGTTTTGGAGATTTCCCTGCGGGGAGGAAACCCGGTGATTCCGGTAAGGAAAAGGTGTTCGATCCGTGCCGCATCGGACGTGCGGAAAACCGATCCGACGTTGTGAAGGCTTCGGATATTCTCGAGCAGGACATAGACAGGGAAACGATCCGACCCGAACGGGTGTTTCCCGGCCGGTTCAGTCTGAAAACGGGTCAGGATTTTCTCCATGACCGGATCAGGCGGTTTCGAACGACAGACTGCGCATCCGGTTCAGTGCTTCCCGGAGTTTGTCGGCAGGCTGGAACAGGGTGGCTCTCAGAAATCCTTCGCCGGCCGGTCCGAACCCGACACCCGGCGTAACCTGCACCAGGGCTTTTTCAAGGATGATCCCGGCGGCTTTCCGTGAATCGGGAATCGGGCTTTTAAACCATGCGTACGGGGAATTTCTGAGACCCATGACCATGTCGGACATGCCGGACAAGCCTTCCATAAGGATATCGGCCCGTTCACGGTAGATCCGCATGTTATCGCGAACCTCCCGGGTCACATCCGGGTCGGAGAGCGCTGCGAGCGCTCCCAGCTGGACAATTTCGGATACTCCTGAATCCCGATTGGACCGGTAACGCCGCCATTGCATTCTGGCTTTCCGGTTGCGGATCACCACCCAGCCGATCCGGTCGCCGGTCATGGAGAACGGTTTGGAAAAACTGCCCACCTCGATGGCGATGTCCTCGGCGCCGTCCAGCGCGAATATACTGAAGGCTTCCGTGGAGTCCGTTCCGGTCATGAAATCCGCATAGGCGATGTCGTGCACGATCAGGGCGTCTCCGCGGACGGCGAAATCGATCATGTCCCGGGCGTAGCTGCGGGTGGCGGTTATTCCCGTGGGATTGTTGGGGTAACAAAGATAGATCAGGGCCAGGCGACCGGCGTCTGCAGGCGCGATACGGGGGTAAGGCATGTAGCCGTTTTGGGGAGTGCCGGTCATCCATTCGATCCGGACACCTCGGTAAGTCAGGGAATCACTGTAGACCGGATAAGCGGGATCCAGCACCGCCCCGATATCGCCGGGACGGGCAAACACCGCACACAGGTCGAACAGGTCCGTTTTGGCTCCGGGTCCGATCAGGATTTCATCCGGATGGACGGCAACGTTGAATCTTGTTCTGTAATGACGGGTGATGGCTTCCCGCAGGTCCTTTCTTCCCTCGACCGACGGGTATCCGAAGTATCGATCCCGACAGGCTCTGATCATCGCTTCACGGATACCGGCGGGTGTAGGCAGATCCGGGTCGCCGATGGCCAGGGGAATCACCCGGTTCCGGTGCCCGGGTGGCAGGTTCCGGTAGGTTTCCTCCAGTTCCTGGAACAGGTATGATTTTTCCCAGGAGGCGAAATGAGGGTGAATTTTCATCTCCGGATTGAATTATTTAAAACAGCCGAGCTGGCACCCGTAAACCTTGATTTTCAATTCATTCAACAGATCACCCACCTGGCGGGGTGATACTTTGAATTCCGAAGCGAGATTCAAGGCCTGAGCACAGGCGATTTTTTTGTCATTCACGAGTGGGTGCAACGCTTCGGTCAGTTCATTTATTTTATCGTCATCCACTATTCAAACCTCCATTTCAGTTCCGAAGACAGGCTCATACCCGAAAATAGGATTATCTTTGCCGGCATGTCAAGCTCCTGATAAAATCGGTTTCATGAAACGACGGGGATTTCTCCTGCAGGTCGGCGGCGCTGGTAAGGGATGTGGGAAGACGGCCGTCATTTGCCGTCTTCTGGATGTTTTCCCTGGAGCGGCCGCCGTCAAATCCGGCACCCATCATGTCTCGGATGAAGTCAAGACCGATTCCAGGCTTTTCACTGTTCACGGTGCTTCGGAAGCCGGTTACCATCCTGAAACGTTCGAACCGAGGCTGGTGGAGCGGATCGAATCTCTGCTTGGTGAGAACCGGCTGGTATTTCTTGAAAAAAACAGACGGATCCCCTCATGTCCGCCCGATTTGTATCTGTATGTCGAACGGGAAGTGAATAATCCCCGGACCGATAGAGAGTTTTTGAAAAGGCAGGCGGATTATGTGATCACGGACCTGGTGATTCCGTGCGATCTGATTGAATTAATCCAGGCCCGGCGCCCGTGAATCCCTCAGCGGAATCGTTTGAGACATGTCGAAGGTAGTCGATCCCGGTCCGGGTGGATGCTTTCCGGAGCAGATCGGCACCCAGCCTGTTGGCGTTTTCCAGGATGGATGATTCCCGCCCGTTGGCCAGTCGTCCGTTGCGGACGACGATTCGGCCCTGGACGATCACCGCGTGGGCGCGATGGCTCGAACCGGCGAATATCAGACCGGCGACCGGATCGTGCACGCCGGCATAATCGACGGAATCGATCCGGAAGAGGGCGATATCCGCGGGATATCCCGGAGCCAGCACGCCGAAATCGTCGAACCCGAGCATCCTCGCACCGCCGGAAGTGGCCAGGGTCAGCGCCTGCCAGACATTCATAACAGCCGGACCTTTGAACACGCGCTGCAGATACAGACATTGCCGGATTTCGCCCAGCATGTCCGACGTATCGTTTGACGCCGGCCCGTCCACAGCCAGACCGACCGGTGCGCCGGCGGCCAGGAGTTCCGCCACGGGCGCTACACCGCTGCCCAGACGCATGTTGGATGACGGGCAATGAGCGACTCCGGTTCCGGTCCGGCCGAACAGTTCGATTTCATCGGGATTCAAATGCACGCAGTGGGCGAACCAGACATCGGGACCCAGCCAGCCGAGATTCTGCATCAGTTTGACCGGCCGGCAACCGAACCGTTTCAGGCAGTACTTCTCTTCGTCTCGTGTTTCGGCGAGGTGGGTGTGCAGTCTGACGCCGTATGATCGTGCCAGGTCGCGCGTTTCCGTCATCAGGCGTTCCGAGACCGAGAAGGGGGAGCAGGGGGCCAGGGCGATTCTCTGCATGGACCGGGGACCGGGATCATGAAATTTCTCGATCACTCTGCGGCTGTCCCGGATGATTTCGGATTCAGTCTGAACCAGGGAGTCTGGAGGTAACCCGCCCTTTGATTTACCCAGAGACATTGATCCGCGGGTGGCGATGAACCGGATTCCCATCTCCCGGGCGGCCTGGATCTGTATATCCAGCAGGTTGCCGGGTGCGGAATCGGGGAAGAGATAATGATGGTCCGTTGTGAGTGTGCAGCCTGTCAGGAGCAGTTCCGCGATTGCGGCCAGGGATCCATGATAGACTGATTCCGCATCGATTCCCTCCCAGATCCTGTAATGATGGGTCAACCAGTTGAACAGCCCGGCGTTCTGCATCCGGGGGATCGTCCGGGTCAAGGTCTGGTAAAAGTGATGGTGTGTGTTCACCAGACCCGGGATGACGACACACGCCGTTGCGTCGAGAATTTCGAACCCGCCGGCTGGCAGGTTTGGACCGACGGCCGTGATATCGGTGTTTTCGATGGCGATATCGATATTTCGGGCAACGACGGCATCGGGTGCATTCAAGAACGCGGAATGTATGTTCTGAATCAGCAGTTTTCCCATAGCCGAGTTTTCCTGTTCCGGCATCCCGAAAACTTCAGAATACCAGGATGTCCAGGTCTTTGGGTATCAGGATGCTGCCGTGATATTGAAGAGCGGCTTCATTCCGGAATTCATTCTCATCGAGGGTTTCGCCTGTATCCAGGTGCACCAGCACCAGCGATGAAACCCCCGCTTCCCGGGCGACGATTGCAGCGTCCCGGGCCGTGCAGTGACCGTATTCGTCCGCTTTACCTTTGTGGCTGTCGAGATAAGTCGATTCGTGTACCAGAACGGTTGCATTCTCGGCCAGCGCACGGATGGCCGGAGAATACCGGGAATCACCTGAAAAAACGATGGATTTACCGGTTTGCAGCGATTCAATCCGATATGCCCTGGCGGCGCGACTGTGATTGGCCGGAGATGCGGTGATGTGATTGTGTTCAGTCCGGCAAACCTCGGTTCGGTCATCGGACGGCACGCGGATATGCCTGATGGAAAATGTCCGGATATCCGGACCCAGACCGTAGGAACGAAGCTGGTCCAGCAGCTGCTCGAATTCCTCTTCCGGTGCCGCGATAGGCAGGGGATCGGTTCTGCCGTTCAAGTACAAGTGAAACAGCAGGGCAGGCAGGCCGTAACAATGATCGATGTGCAGATGTGTGATCAGTATCAAATCCAGATCCAGCGGTTCTGAACCGGTCCGGAGAATTTTACGGGCTGGATCTCCGGCGCAATCGATGAGTATCTTGTCGGGACCGGATTCCAGCATGAAAAAAGTGTTGTCCCGGTCTGAAGTGACGGAAGCACCTGAGGTGCCCAGAACGGACAGTTTCATCTCTTTTTGCTGGGGCGATTGAGTATTTCCATGCCTTGCCGGGCAATTGCCAGTTCCGGATCCATCTGCAGGGCACGTCCATAATCTATGCGGGCCTGCGCGGTGCTGCCCCTTCGGTGATGGAGCAATCCCGACAGCGCCATGATGTGCGGATTGGTACCAAACTCCGTCAGGCATCGATCGATCAGCATCCGGGCGGCTTTCCATTGTTTTTGGTTTTGAATCATGATGTAGATCAGACGATGGTGATAATCCGCATTGCGGTCATCGAGATATATGGCGAATTTCAGATGAACGATGGCCAGGGGCGCTCGTTTTGTCCGGTACGCCTGCATTCCCTTGCGGTATTCGTGGTTTGCCATCTGAAGTTTCTGGCGGATATCGACGGTATTCCTGATGGAATCGAATTGGTTTCGCAGGGTCATGTTGGTGAGAATCGTTTTGGATTCCTCCAGGAGATTCAAGGCGGACATGGCGTATTCTTGAATTTCTGCATACGGCGAAGACAGGTATGAGTTGATCTGGTTGTATTTTCGGTAATATGCCTGGTTGATCTGTTCGGTCGAACTGTGGATATCCACATCCAGCACATCGTAAGGGTCCCACTGGAATCCGGATTCGATTATCTGATTGAGGATCCCCTTTTCAATTTCGGGTCCGTCGGAGTCCAAATCGAGACCGGATGATTCGAGCATATCTTTGAAATCTTCCTCGGACAGGACGTCGCTGACCGGCTCCGGCTCCGGACTCCGGGTATCCGGTGCCTTTCTTGCGGTGGGTCCGGGTGGGGGTTGGGGAGGCGCAACGGAATCGAAGCGGATCCGGATCATACCCAGAGCGTGCAAGCCCAGAAGAATCCGGCTGAAGGCTTCCAGTCCCATTCCTTCGGCAGTCGTGGCGGACCGGATGGACACCGGTTTGCGGATGGATTTGAGGACGCGTTTTTCGACGGCGGTCAGGTTGATGGTGAATTTGGTGTCGTGTCCCATGACCGGTTCAACCGATGTGTCGGGTTGAGCCAGTATTTTCCGCAATCCGACAGGATCGGGAGCCACCTTGATTTCCCGCATTATCATCTCGGGTATTGAACGGTGGACTTTGAGGGGGGGATCCGGCCGGGTGACACGCGACATCTCCATAACATAGTCACCCTCCGCCCAGGACATCAGATCGTGCAGGATCCGGCGGACACGCCGGTGCATGAATTCATCGATCTCACCGGGCTGCATCATGCCTTTCTGAATTCGGTCACTCAACATCTTCAGGGTTTGATCCTTTTCGTCTGGAACCGAATCCGTCGAAGCGGGCTGACTGTCCTTGAATTTTCCCATTTCGTGGAGGATATAATAGGAAGAATCCAGAGGATCGCTCGATTTGGCCTCGATCAGAAATCCGGATTTGAACCGAAGGGATTTGGTGGTATCGCCAAGATTACAGGCAAGGGTTCCGTTCATTCCCGTTGTATAAGCGAAAAAGAGCAATTCGCATACAGTCCGGTCGCTGAGTGTTCCATGGCGGACGCGGAGCTGTTCGGAGGGTGTCCGGCGGCCATCTCCGGATATGTTATCCGGTGGTTTGGCTTTTTCCATCATTGGATCCAGGCAAAATGATATCTCCCACGGCTGACTTCACTGAGAAATTTAGCAAAATCCCGCAGGATTTGTCAATCTTGGACCTTCAGCTGAACTGCAGGATCACCTTGGGATGCGCAGTGATGGCTTCCTCCAGCAGATCGGGAGTGTACTGATCGATATGGAAAACGGTGCCTTCGCCGCCGGCGAGAATTACATTCAGGATTTTATCCTGAATACCGTTCTGTTTGGATTCCAGAAGATTTTTGGTGATGAACCATGTCCGGAATATCTGCCGGCCGATCACGCTGTGCAGGGATATGCCGTTTACGATCAACCGGTCGAAATCCTGTAATATGGAATTGCCGGATTTCAATCCGAACAGAACGACATCTCCGCCTCTGCGAACAGATTTAATGGCGTTGTTCAGAGACGAATTGAAGCCGGACATTTCCATCGCCACATCCGCACCGATGCCGTTTGTGCAATCCAGGACCGCGTCAACCACCTTCCGGTCGTGTTGCCATGATTTGGATTTCCGGGCATCCGGCTCCAGCGCAATGACCTCATCGGCGCCGAGTGCCAGGGCCATTTCCCGGTGTTTTTCCAGCGGTTCGATTCCGATGATCCGGCCTGCGCCCAGCGCCCGGGCCACCAGAACGGCGAACAGCCCGATTGTTCCGCACCCGAATATCGCCAGGGTTTTGCCTCTGAGATCCACCTTGGTGCAGCAGTGCACGGCGTTCCCGAAAGGTTCCTGTACGGCTCCGACCTTCAGGGATATCTTATTTTTATCCGTGCGCCAAAGGCTTTTTGCGGGGAGTTTGATGTATTCGGCGAAACAGCCGTCGCGGGAAATGCCGATAATGATATCATCGGCACAGACATGGGTATCTCCGATCCGGCACTGGTAGCAGGACCCGCAGATGATATGCGATTCGGTCGTGACGATATCTTTTGGCTTGAATCCGAACAACCGGCGGGCGCGCGATCCCACCTGGACGATTTCTCCCAGCAATTCGTGCCCGATGATACGCCTGGATTTCTTCTCCTTTTTCAAAGAATCGAAAATGGCGCCTTTGAAGGAGTTTCTGAACCAGATGCCTCTATCCGAGCCGCAGAATCCGGCGTAAATGACCTTGATCAGGACATTGTCCGAATCGTCGGGATCCGTGTGTTCATCCAGTACCGGTTTGGGCACTTCCATCTTACGGAATCCTTTTGATCGCTCCCAGTCGTCGATCTGCTTGTCGAAAACCAGAGCCCACATCATTTCCTGTTTTGCCATCAAGATCTCCTTTCGCTCGAATCCGCATTCATCCTGTAAAGCCGATCCCGGATTTCCATCTCATCGATCACGCCGACAACAATCGTTCTGACCGGTGCATTTTTCGATTTCAGTACGGTACGTGCAGAACCGCCTTCATCCAGAACCAAAACGATATCTCCCGGACCGGCGTCGATGCCGGCGCATACCGCCAGCACCGGTTCCCCGTAAACCACCGGTGGATTGCCGTTCATGGCTCGGACTACCAGAAGTCTGGTATTTTCAAGACCGGGTGATTTCCGGGTTGCCCAAACCCGGCCGACGACTCTGGCAACGTACATCAGTACCCGCTTTCAAAGTCCGCACCGTCGATGATCCCGACAATAGCGGCATCGATCGGGGGATTGGTTTGGACCGCGATGGATGCATCCCGGGCTTCGACAAAAAAAACATGTTCACCGGCACCAGCTCCCACCGCGTCAGCCGCCACCAGGACCTCCTTCATCGGAGTGCCGTCCCATCCGGTTCGCCTGAGCAGCAGAAGTTTCACTCCGGTGAGTGATTCCACCTTGCGAGTTGCCATGATCCGGCCGATCACCACGGCCGATTTCACGGCGTTTCCTCGGATTTATTGAATACTGTGGATCCGTTGCATTCCACCAGATCGACAATGGCCATGATGACGCAGTCACAGGGTGTGTCCCTGGTCAGCTCGGTCTGCCTGGCGGAAGAACCGGAGGCAAAAAGAACCAGTTCACCCTCTCCGGCACCCACCGCATCAACCGCGACCAGATAACCACCCGAAGGATTGAATTTTTCATCAAGCGGCTGAATCAGCAGCAGTTTCCGGTTGGATATCCCGGCATCTTTCTGAGTAGCGACCACCGTTCCGATGATTTGTGCAAACTTCACTGCAGGCTCCCCCCCAATTCGGTTTATACGCCTGAAATGCAGACAATGCCGATCCCACTCTCCAGGCGTCACCAGGATAAACACTATCCATCAGCCGCCGACTATTTTCAAGAGCCAGTTGACTTTTACGGCATCCCGGGATCGGTTTCGATTCGGGATAACCGGAATCCGGGGGTTTCTTGTATTTTTACATTTCTGCTTCTAAACTCACTGAGGATTCAATGAAGCGATCGTTCATGTCAGATATCCGGGCGGTCCTGAATGCCGCCTATAACGGGACGGATCCATCCTGGGACAGGGGATACCGCCGGGTCGTGTCGCTGCTGCTCCGCTATGGAATCCATACTGGTTCCCAGTTCAACCGGGACCGGTGTTTCCTGCGGGCCGCCGCCCTGACTTACACCACAATCCTGACCCTCATTCCCATTCTGGTCCTGATTTTCGTGATTTTTCAGGCATTCGGCGGACTGGAAACCTTGCGAGATCAACTGGAGACATTTCTGTTCAGCCACATGCTTCCGGAATCCGTGGTCAATGTCCGGGACTACATTCAGGGATTCATCCATGGATTCAACTCCAGGACGGTTTCGGTCGTCAGCATTGTGTTCCTGCTGTTCGCGGCATATGGACTGTTCTCGTCAATTGAATCCTCATTGAACGCCGTCTGGAATGTCTCCACCCCGGCCCGGATTTTTTCCCGGATGGTCAATCTCTGGTTCATCCTGACCGTTACGCCATTGTTTCTGGGATATTCCATATATCTGTCCAAGAAGTTTCTGGACTTGAAAGATTCCCAGGTCCTCGGGCTCGATCTGCTGTATGCAACCCTGATGTGGATTGCTCCCACGCTCCTGACGTGGCTGGCTCTGTTTCTGATCTACCGGCTGGTACCCAGGGCGTCGGTGACCTGGCAGTCGGCGGCGATCGGCGGTTTTATCGCAGCCGTCTGGTGGGAAATGAGCAAATTCGGATTCAATGTTTACGTCGAGTATTTGATCAGCATGGAGCTGCTATACGGCTCCTTTATTCTTCTGCCGCTTTTTCTGATCTGGATCGATCTGTCCTGGATCATTATTCTGGGGGGAGCGGAACTGGGGTATACTCATCAGAATCTGACCCGTCTTCATGCCGCCGTACGCGACCAGGACAAGGATTCCGGGCGTGCGCTGTCCGCTGAACCCGCCCTGCGGATCATGTTCCTGATCGGACGGGCTTTCAGGTTGGGCGACGGGCCGGTTTCGAGAGACGCTGTTCTGGCGGTTCCGGGGATGGACGGCGAAACCGCCGGGGATTATCTGGGTGCACTGGAGCGGGCCGGGCTGATCCTGTCCACCCGGAGGCGCGATCATTATACTCTGGCCCGGAGTCCGGATCGGATCCGGCTGAACGCGGTTTTCGATATTTTTGATCCGGAGGACGTTTCCGGGAAGATTCGATCCGGTATCGACGCATTCCTGGCGGATTACCGGGGAAAACGGACCGACATGCTCGAAACGATGACACTGGCGGATCTAATAAACCATGATCTTGGGGCTTGAAACGTCCACAAAATTCGGCGGAGTCGCCCTGGTGGATGGAACCGGTACGCGCGCGGTCATCCGATTCACTGCGGAAGTGAATGCATCCGAACTGCTTCTTCCGTCCATCGCCGGGCTGCTCCGGGAAAACAATTGCCGGATTGCGGATATCAGACGTATCGGCGTGTCGATCGGTCCCGGATCGTTCACCGGTTTGCGGGTCGGGTTGACGGCGGCGAAGACGCTGGGGTATTTCAACGATATACCGGTCACATGTATCCCGACGCTGGATGTGCTGGCGTATCAGGCGCGTTCTTATGGGGCGGTCATCTCCGTTCTCATGGATGCACGGAAGGGGGAGGTTTACGGGAGTGTGTACTGCGGGGGCGAAATTGTGAGATCCTTGACCGATACCCGGGTTTGCACGGTGGAGGAGATACTGACCGCTTCCGGCTGCGATGCCGTGACCGGCGACGCCATCAAGCGGTACCGGGAGCGGATCGATACCGCCTGCGGCGGCATGGGGCGTTTTACGCCCGAAACCATCTGGTGTCCGGATCCGGAGCAGGTTGCCCGGCTGTCCGCGGATTTCGGGTATCCGGAATACCGGGGGGAAGCGCTGTTTGATCTCACCCCACTGTACATCCGCCGGTCGGAGGCTGAAATCCGGTGGGACCCAAAGCAGGATCGCCGGGGTTCACTCCCGTGATTCGTTCCGGCAGCGATGCAGCGATGGTGATCGATGTGATTCGGCGGGGAGGTGTCGCCGTGGTTCCGACGGAAACGTCCTACATGTTGGCGGCGGACGTGACCAACCGGCATGCGGTTGAACGGGCATCGGCATTGAAGATCCGTCCGCCCGGGCACTCGTTTACGGTCGCATTCTGGAGCCGGGACGGCGCAGCGAGATGGACGGTCTGGGATGACCGGGCCGAGAAATTGGCCCGAGTGTTTCTGCCGGGGCCCCTGACATTGATTTTGAACATTCGCCCGGACGCTCCCGTACAGTTCGCAGCGCGGGGTCGCACGCTGGGAATCCGAATACCCGGGTTTGATCCGCTGCTGCATCTTCTGGAGCGCACGGATATTCCGGTCACGGCAACTTCCGCCAATCCGCACGGTGGCCCGGAACCCTACCGGATTGAAGATTGTGTCCCGGGAGCGGATATCTACTGGGATATGGGTGTTCTTGCGGAGAACAGACCCAGCACGATCGTCGATCTGACGGTCCGGCTGCCGGTCATCCGCAGGGAGGGCTCTATTCCCGGAGAAGTCATTTTCGGCGTTCTGGATGAAGCTTAGAGATTCAAAAGCCGGATGATATCGTTGTAACTGATGATCAGAGCGAAGGCGATCAGCATAAAGAAAAAAACATTCTGAACGGCGATCTGTATCTTTTCACTCACCGGTTTTCTGTTGATGAGTTCCACGACAAGGAACAGGATCATTCCCCCGTCCAGAATTGGGATGGGAAGAATGTTCAGGATCGCCAGGTTCAGGCTGATGAAGGCGGTCAGGTATATCAGGTCGATAAGTCCTTTCCGGGCGGCTTCACCGGCCAGCATGCCGATCATGATGGGTCCCCCCAGACTCTTGATGGAAGCTTTTCCCGTCATCAGCTGGCCGATCAGTTCAAACATGGATGCGGCGATGTTGTAATTGACCGTGAACCCGACGCCGATGGATTCCAGAAAACCGTGTTTCTTGAGAATCTGTTCGATCTCAAAATTAATTCCGATCAGATATCTTCCGGCGGTTTCGTCATATTGCGGCGACAGGGTGAAAGAGCGGGATTCGCTGTTTCGCACAGCGTTGATTTCCACGGGGAGCCCTTCGGACCTGCTGATGGCATACTGCAGTTCCTGAACGGTCTGAATCTTCGAACCGGCCACATGGGTCAGAACATCACCGGTCTGGAGACCGCCTATGTCGGCTGGGGATCCCTTGCGAATGGATCCAACGGTCACGCGGGCGGGTATGGCAATTCCGCCCAGGGGATATTCCAGGGACTGGTCGCCCGGAGTGAAATGAGTTTGATGGAGTTCTTCATTGCGAAGGATCTGCAACAGGTGGTCCGCATCGGGATTCACGAAGATGGCATTGATTGTTTCTTCCCAGTCTGCAACGGATTTCCCGTCCACGCTTTGGATCAGATCCCCCGGCTGGAGGCCGGCGGTTTCCGCAGGGGATCCGGGAACGATCCATCCGATCCGGGGTGGTTTTTCGGTATAAGCCGGGATGTAGAATCCGATATATGCCAGCCCGATGGTGAACAACAGGGCCACCAGGGCATTCATGGCCGCTCCGGCAATATAGACAAAAAACCTTGCCGGGACGGATTTGGATTGAAGATCCCCGCCATCGCCCTCCCGATCGGAACCAGTCTCTTCCGGAGACTGGCTTTCCGGCCCGGTCGGTGTTTCTCCCGCCATTTTGACATAACCGCCGAACGGGATGGCCGATATGCGATAATCGGTATCTCCCCGCTTGCAGCCGATTATCCTGGGACCGAATCCCAGTGAAAACGTCAGCACCCTTATGCCCACCCAACGGGCGGCGATGAAATGCCCGAGTTCGTGGATAAAAATCAGAAATCCGAGCACAACGAATACGGCGGTGAGGGTCAATATCATCGCGTAATCTCCGACTGACCGAACAGATTGCGGTTGGCGTCGATCCAGTCGTGAAGCAGTTTGAATCCCTGACCGGGTGAATATCGTGGTTTCCAACCGAAATCCCTGTCGGCTTTCCGTATGTCACTGACATATACTTTCTGATCTCCGGGACGCCATTCATCGAAACTGTATGGGAGCTGAAGGTTCAGGTCTGACTGGATGAACTCGATGAACTCCAGAAGCGATACCGTCCGTTCCGGACCGCCACCGATATTGTAGGCATGACCCGATGTGACCTCTTTTTTCTCGACCGCCAGCATCATGGCATCGATCAGATCGTCGACATACAGGACGTCACGTATCTGCTTCCCGTCCCCGTACAGAGTGATCGGTTTTCTCAGAACGGCTTGGATGAGGAAGTATGCCACCCAGCCCTGATCCTCGCACCCCATCTGTCGGGGTCCGTAGATGCAGGACATCCTGAACACGATTGAAGGAACACAATAGATGCGGGCATAATCCAGGATATACTGGTCGGCGCTTCCCTTTGAACAGCCGTAGGGAGAATAGAAATCGAGCGGTGTCGTTTCCGGATTCCCGGTCGGCAGGTCACGGTATTCCCACCGCCCGTTCCGTTCGACGACGGGGATGCCGTCCATCTTGCCGTAAACCTTGTTGGTGGATGTGAACAGGATCAGCGGCGGCGGATCCGCGTGCCGCGCCGATTCCAGGACATTGAAGGAACCTTCCAGGTTCACTTCGAAATCATGCCGGGGTTTCAGAACGGAAGTTGTGACCGCGACCTGGGCGGCGAGATGAAACACGGCATCCACTCCCTTCATGGCGGCCCGGACCGATTCCATATTGCGGACGTCGCCATGGTGGAAAACGAGTCTTCCTCCCAGGGATTTGATCCAGTCCAGATTCGCCTCCGTGCCCTTCCGGGAAAGATTGTCCAGAATAACGACTTCCGCTCCCGTTTCCAGGCATCTGCGGGCGAGATTCGAGCCGATGAATCCGGCGCCTCCAGTGATCAGAATTTTCACGCGACGGCCTCCTGAAAGGCATGATCCGAGGATCATTCGGTTATCAATACACCCCGTGATTTGGCAAGTTCCAGCGCTGCGGGTGTGATCCGGCGGCCGGGTGGCAATTTGAGCGGTTTGCCGGACCGGATCAGGGCATGAATATCCTCCGCCGTCACATATGTCAACCGGCCGGTCCCGGGTTCCGGAGGGTCCGGGACGATGATTTGCACGGTATCGCCTGATTTGAGATCGGCCGCATTGGCCTCGTCGGTGTCCAGATGAAGCTCGAGACATGCGGAATCGGAAATCCGAACCGCAACCGCATCATATCGGATCCGGCGGGAACCTCCCCCCACCGCCTGAACCGTCTGATCCTGATTCAGACCATACCGGTTCGCTTCCATGGGGGTGATGTGGAGATGCCGGACCGCCACAATGACGCCTTCCTTGAGCAGGACGGTTCCCGCAGGTCCCACCAGGGTGATTCCCGGACTGCCGTCCAGGTTGCCGGAAAGCCGGAGGGGGACGTTCATTCCCAGAAGGACCGCATCGGTTCTGGCAAGTTCGATCTGGGACCGGTTCCGGGCGGGGCCCAGAACCCTGAGAGACAGGCTGGATCCCTGCGGGGAAACGGCTGTAACTTTCTCCCGGGCGGCATATTCGCCTTTCTGGCTCAGGTCCCGCAGAACGTGCAGCGGATTGTTGAACAATACCTGGATATGCGTCTGGGTCAGGTGTGCATGCCGGGCGGAAACTCCGACCGGAACGGTGAATGAGCGGAGTGTTTCCATGGGAATCATCCTAATGACCGGGGCGGTGGTTGTCCAGCGAATATTCGGATCGAACCGCCCGAAAGAACAGGAAGGGAATTGAAAATTCACAGCCGTCGAACTAGGATCAGTACCGCCATGAGTGCTGCGGCGAAGTTTTATATTGAAACGTTCGGGTGCCAGATGAATGTCCACGACTCCGAAAAACTGGAGGGGCATCTGGTGGGTCACGGCTGGTGCAAATCTGCGGATCCGGAACTCTCGGACGTGATCATCCTCAATACATGTTCGGTCAGAGAGAAGGCGGAACACAAGGTGTTGTCACGGGTGGGTCGATTGCATCGGATCCGCCGCCGGAATCCCGGATTGTGCATTGTTCTGGCGGGATGCATGGCCCAGGCATGGGGAACCCGGTTGTTTGACAGCGCCGTGCCGGTGGATATGGTTCTGGGACCCGGAGCGATGGTCAGGTTACCGGATTATTACACCCGCTTTCTCCGGAATCGGGATCCGGTTGCTGACACATCGGAACCGGAGGCGATATTTCCTCTGGATACCCGGCTCCTGCCGCTTCCACGGCATCATTTTACTTATTTGACAATCATGGAAGGGTGCGACAATTATTGTTCCTACTGCATCGTACCGCATGTCCGGGGCCGGGAACGGAGCAAGCCGGCAGACCAGATCATGATGGAAATCGGCCAGCTTGTTAAACGGGGAGTCCGGGAGATCACCCTGCTGGGTCAGAATGTCAATTCCTACCGCGGTTGTCCGGGCGGGTTCCCGGAACTCCTGGCCCGGATTGATTCGATTCCGGATCTGCTCAGAATACGGTTCACCACATCGCACCCGAAAGATATTTCTCCTGCTCTGGTCGATGCGGTATCGTGCCTGCCCAGGGTATGCGAATACATCCATTTTCCCGCCCAGTCGGGTTCGACACCGGTTCTGACCCGAATGAATCGCGGGTATTCCCGCGAGGATTATCTGGAAAAGGTGGCGTTGATCCGGGACAGAATACCCGGGGTGGCGCTGAGTTCCGACATGATTGTGGGATTTCCCGGTGAGACCGACGCGGATTATGACCGGACGATCTCGCTGATTCGGCAGGTCCGGTTCGACAACGTGTTTGCATTCAAATACTGCACTCGGCCCGGAACATCCGCGGCTGAATTGGTGGATGATGTACCCGGCGGCGTGAAATCGGACCGCCTGAGCGGCCTGATTGACATCCAACGCGGAATATCGCTCCAGATCAACCGGGAATGGATTGGAAGAACGGCGGAAGTATTGATAGACGGTCCGGACCGGCGCGGGGGGAAACTGACCGGCCGGACCAGACAGAACCGCATTGTGAATCTGCAGGGCGAATGTGGCAGAGGTGAATTGATACCCGTCAGAATAGAAGGTGCCAGTCCCAACTGCTTGTATGGCGTACAGGTATGATTTTGAGTTTGAGGGAGTGCGTTTTATGAATTTTAATGAACTGGCTCACAGGATTTCACTGAATTTCCCCCTGAACCAGCGGGATTCAAAAGGCGTGTTGCGGTTTATTCTGGAGGAAATCGAAAAGGAAGTGAAACAGTGCAAACGAGTGTATTTCAGGGGGTTCGGATCGTTTGTAAAGGAGCTGAAACCGGCCCGGAAATACCGGGACCCGATTTCAGGAAAAATCAAGCGAAGCCCGGAGGACCTGAGGGTTCGATTTCGATCTTTCATCCGGTTTTAGATGCCGCCTGTAACGATTGTGCCAGGCGGAAAAGCTCCGGAGCGGGGATGATCCCGAGATCCGCTCCGGCTTGATTGTCCCGCATTTACTTTGTCTTTCGCTGATAGTATCTTGAAAGAGAAGGCAGGTGTGGAATTGTTCCCGATTGGAGAAAGCTCATGTTAGTCAAAATGAAAGTGCGAAATCTGACTCTGGATCCACTGACGAACATGCCCATCATCATTTTGCGGAACGATGAGGGTGATTTAGTTGTGCCGATCTGGATCGGTGTTTTTGAAGCGAATGCCATCGCCATGGAACTGGAAAAGATTCCGACCAGCAGGCCGCTGACGCATGACCTGTTCCGTACCATTCTCCAGAAAGCCGATATCACGGTGATCCGGACCATGATCACCGATCTGAGGGACGGGACTTATTACGCGGTTCTGGAGTTGAAAATCGGACCCAAAACCATTTCGGTTGACGCCCGTCCTTCCGATGCAATCGCGCTTGCCATCCGCTTTGACGCACCCATTTTTGTACACCAGGATGTCATCGAGCAGAGCAAGGCGGCGGATCATGGTCGGGATCAGGAGACTGCGGAGAAACTCAGGGATTGGCTGAAATCGCTGAAACCGGAGGATTTCGGCAAGTATCAGATGTAGGAGGATGCAGGAAAGCGGTCCGGGGGAGCGCCGCGAATGGCCGTCACGGACCGAGATCCAAGGAACTTAATCCGAAGTGATGTGTTCTTTGTTTGTGACTCCCGGCAGAAAAATCACCACAGGAGGTTCAATTGACCATCAAACTGCCTGAATTCAGCTTCACGGATCATTTGTTGCAGAAGGGATCCATATCGATCGAGGATCTTCAGGTATCCATGAAACAGGCGGAACGGGCCGGAAAGCCATTCCAGGAAATTCTGCTGGAGTTCGGGTTGTTGTCGCCCAGGAAGTATGCGGAGCATCTCGGCGAGTTTTTCAACATACCGTTTCTGGATCTTTCCAGCAATGAAATCGAAGCGGTTCCGGATATTCCCATATCGGTTAAATTTCTCAGACAGTACCGGTTGCTGCCGGTTTACATGGATGACCAAATCATCCGGATCGCCACTTCGGATCCCCTGAAACTCAATGTGATCGAAAATATTAAGACCGTTCTCAACCGGAAGGTGGAGGTTTTTGTGGCCGATTCCGTTGAGATAGAGCGGAAGATAGAAGAATTATATGGCAGCGGCGCTTCCAGCATGAAACTCATTTTAGATGACATGCAGGAGGAAGAGCTTGAGATTCTGGGGGGTGAAGAGGATCAGGATGTGGAAGCTCTCCGGGACATGGCGTCCGAAGCGCCGGTCATCAAGCTGGTGAACCTGTTGTTTTCGCAAGCGGTGGAGATGAGGGCCAGCGATATCCACATCGAACCGTTTGAAGGGGATTTGAAAATACGGTTCAGGGTGGATGGCGTGCTTCACGATCAGGAAGCACCGCCGAAGCGGTTTCAGGCCGCCATCATCTCCCGGGTTAAGATCCTGAGCGGTCTGAACATAGCGGAACACCGGCTGCCTCAGGACGGCGGTATCCGGCTGAGGATCATGGGTCAGCGGATTGACGTGCGCGTCAGCACTGTTCCCACCCTGTACGGTGAAAGTGTCGTGATGCGTCTTCTGGACCGGTCGAGCATGTTCCTGGATCTGGAGTCACTCGGATTCCCCGGCACCGAGTTGAAACTGTTCGAGCAGATCATCCAGCATCCGCACGGGATGGTGCTGGTCACCGGCCCGACCGGTTCCGGTAAAACCACCACTCTGTATGCCGCATTGGACAAAATCAATCTGCCGGGTAAAAAGATCATCACGGTCGAGGATCCGGTGGAGTATCAGCTCAAGGGTGTCAATCAGATCCAGGTCAACGCCAAGATCGGATTGACTTTCGCATCCGGTCTGAGATCGATTGTCCGGCAGGATCCGGATATTGTCATGGTGGGTGAGATCCGGGATCTGGAGACTGCGGAGATCGCGGTGCAATCCGCCCTGACCGGGCATCTCGTTTTTTCGACGGTTCACACCAACGATGCATGCGGAGCGGTGACGCGACTGCAGGACATGGGGATGGAGAACTATCTGATTGCATCCTGCCTGGATTGCGCTCTGGCTCAGCGGCTGGTCCGGACAATCTGCCCGGAATGCAGGCGTTCGATCCAGGTCGATCACCGTGCTCTGGAGGAACTGGAGGTCGACAATGGAAACGGCGGCCAGATCACGGTGTATCAGGGTGAAGGATGCAAGCGGTGCAACAAGACCGGTTACCGGGGTCGAACCGGTATATACGAGATGTTCATTATCAATGATGAGATCCGCCAGTTGATCCTGGACAAGGCCAGCGCCAACATTCTCAAACGGGAAGCCAGAAAATTCGGCATGCGGACCCTGCGGGAAGACGGATGGCAGAAGGTCAAATCGGGGATGACAACAATTGAAGAAGTCATGCGGGTCACCCAGATTGAAGAAAATTACTGAGTCATCCGCGAGTAGAATCAATGGCACGATTCAACTACCAGGCAACAGATCGATCGGGAAAACAGCGAAGCGGAATCATTGAAGCCAGCAACGAGGCGGCGGTGGTTCAGAGGTTGAGAGAACAGGAGCTGCTTCCCCTGTCCATTTCCACCGATACCGCACGGAGCAAAATACACGGGACCGATATTCATCTGGGCAGGCTGTTCCAGAGGGTCCGGCGGCGGGATGTCATGGATTTCACGTCCAAGCTGTCCGTCCTGTCGGACGCCGGCATCCAGTTGGACCGGTCCCTGGCGATTGCAGCGGATCTGACCGAGAACGAGAAGTTGAAGGAGATCATCCGGGATGTCAGGCGGAATGTTCAGGGCGGCAGTTCGTTTGCCGATGCACTGGCCCGGCACCCCAAGATTTTCAACCGCCTGTATGTGAACATGGTGCGGTCGGGCGAAACGGGAGGTGTTCTGGATACCATTCTTCAGCGTCTGGCCGGGTTTCTTGAAAGCTCCCAGCAGTTGCGCGACAAGATCGTTTCGGAAAGTATTTATCCCGTCCTGCTCATCGTCGTGGGAACCGCCGTGGTCGTGTTGATGGTGACGTTCGTTCTGCCCAAATTCACCCTGATATTCCAGAACATGGGAGCGGATCTGCCTCTGCCCACCAAGATGCTGGTGCAGTTCACGGAGTTTGTCAAGAAGAGCTGGTTTTTCATTCTGGGCGCCGTGGCGGTCGCCGTGGTCATGTTCAGACAGTACATCAGGTCGGAAGACGGCCGGCATCAATGGGACCGGTTGAAATTGAACCTGCCGGTGTTCGGCAGACTGATTCAGAAGATCGAGGTGGCCCGGTTTGCCCGAACCCTGGGCACCCTGGTCAAATCGGGAGTGCCGATTCTGCAGGCTTTGTCCATCGTCAAGGAAACACTGACAAACGAGATCATCGCATCCTCACTGCTGTCGGTGTACAGCCGCCTGAAAGAGGGGGGCGGACTGGCCAATCCGCTCAAGGAAACGGGCGTTTTCCCGCCCCTCGCCATCCACATGATCGCAGTCGGCGAAGAAACCGGTTCGTTCGAATCCATGTTGATCAAGGTCGCGGACACTTACGAAAACGATGTCAGGCTTTCCGTGGAGCGAGCCATGGCGCTCGTGGAACCGGCTCTGATCATTACAATGGGCGTTGTCATCGGGTTTGTCGTTGTATCGATGTTACTGGCCGTTTTCAGCATTTCGGATATGCCGTTGTAGCGGGTATGCTGGGGGGTTAAGTTTTCCGGAGGTTTGACAATGTTTTTGGATGCACTCAAAGAAAAGAAATATGATCGAGGTTTCACTCTGGTGGAGATCATGGTGGTTGTGGTGATCATCGGACTGCTGGCGGGGTTGGTCACGCCCAGAATTTTCAACCGGCTGGACAAGGCAAAGAAGGAAACGGCGAGAGCGCAGATGGGGAGTTTGAAAACGACGCTGGCCACCTACCGCCTGGATATCGGCCGCTATCCGGATTCACTCGAATGCCTTGTTCGCAGTTGTGGCGACGGGTGGGCCGGACCGTATTTGGACAGTGACGAAATACCGCTGGATCCCTGGAACAATCCGTACCAGTATGAGGTCATGAATAACGGAAAGGCGTTTGTTCTGACCTGTACTGCGGACGGGGATGAAGCCATTCAAGTGAAGGGTTGATCTTGGTTGGTCTCAAACGGAGACAATCCGGCGGATTCACGCTGGTGGAGATCGTCGCGGTGACCGTCGTTCTGGGCCTGATGGTCGTCATCGCCGCACCGCGTGTCTACAACGGATTCCAGGGCGCCAATCTGAAAACCGGAGTCAAGCGGTTTGCGTCGTCGTTGAGAGCCGCCCGGAGTTTTGCGGTGGCCAGAAGGGCCGTCGTCCGCGTCCAGGTGGATCTGGGAACCGGAACAGCGCAGTTCAATGTCCGCTATCCATCCGGCGGCGGTGCCGGATCCGGGCAGGGGGGTTCAGCTCCGTCCGATCCGGGGACGATGCCCGGAGATGAATCAAAGGGATCCGGAGGCGGGGGGGATTATGTCCCGGAATTTCTGAGCGGCGATTTCAATCTTCCGGAGGGTATTTATTTCAGTCAGTTCCTGATCGAAGCGGATGATTACATTCCGGATGAAGCCGGACAGTTGCTGTTTTCTCCCCGGGGGAGTTCGACTGGGGGAGTTTTTATTATTTCGATGGAGTCGGGAGTGGGATATGCCGTGTCGGTGAACCGCATCACCGGCAGAGTATACGTGGAAGCCGTTTCATGAATCGGATCCGATGGATATCACCCCGGTCGTGCGGCGGGTTTACGCTTCTGGAGGTCATGGTGGCCATTGCGATACTCGGCCTGACGCTGACCGGCATCATGGTTGTCTTTTCCAATTCACTTCAGGGGATCGGTAAAACGGAATTGTATACCGAGGGGGTTCTGGTGGCCCGGGAAGCCATCGAGCGGATGATGATTCTTCCCGACATGCAGGAAGGCTTTTCCAGCGGGGTATACAATGACATGTTCCGGTGGGAGGTTCAGATCATCAAACGGGATACGGCCGTGGAGGCTGAAAAGAACGAATTGATTGACAGCATCGGGCCGTCTCTCCCGCTTTCGTGGCTGGAAGAGGAATCCCCGCTCAGCCTGTATGAAATCATCGTGGATGTCACCTGGCCCGGAACCGGATATCCCGGCCATGTCACGCTCCGAACCCTGCAGGCCCGGGTCGAGATTCCGGAATTGCTGATGGAAGCACAAGAATGAAGATCCGGAGAAACGGGTTTACTCTGCTGGAAGTCATGATGTCCATGGCCATTCTGGCTCTGGTGTCGCTGGGTGTGGCTTCCGGCCTGTCCGCAGCGATCCGGGCATGGGAACGCGGGGAGAAGGATCTGGATGCTTATCAGAGGAAACGGATATTGTACGAGCGCTTGTTTTCGGAGATGTCCGGCACAATCCACCAGATGGGCCAGAACGAGGATGATGACAACCGGCGGATGGTCTTCGACGGCGATACCGATTCCCTGTCGTTCGTCACAACCGCCGATTCCATGGCTTATGCCGGTTACCCGCTGGGGCTGAAAGAGGTTTTCATCAGGGTCGAACCCGGAGATGGTCTGACCGTCAGCGAAGCACTCTTTTCCAACCGGGATTTTTTCAACCGGGACCGCGGTGTGACCTATATTCTCGATCCGTTTGTTCGGGAGATCGGATTCAGGTATTTCTATTATCCCGCTTCCCGTTATCAATTTGAAGATATGCCGACCGAAGGGGAATGGCTCGATCAGTGGGGCCCGGAGCATATCGAATTGTATGAATCGGTGGAGGAAGACCTGGACGGAACCCGGGTCAGAAACCGGGAGATGCGGATGAACATTCCCGTGGCCATCGAGATGAAGCTGTCGGTGTGGAATCCCGAGACGGACGAGGTTGAAGACTGGCAACCGATCATCATCCCGTTAAAGGATGCGCGGGTTATCGGTGTTTCACTGAGATGGCGGCAGCGGACGCGGTGACATGAAACGGGAACCGGAACTGAAATGGCGGGATGAGTCGGGTATCGCCCTTCTGCTGGTTCTGTTCGTCGTGAGTCTGCTGATGGTCCTGGCTGCCGAATTCATGTTCACCACCCACATGGAAGTCGATGTCACCCAGAACTTCAAGGAGAATCTCGAGGGGTACTACTACGCGCTGGCAGGATTTCAGTATGCTTTGACCGAAGTGATCGGACAATACAATCTCACATACCTGGCTCCCGGTGGACAGATTGGATTTTACCGGAACTGGTTTCACGAGCCGGAAGGTCAAAAACCGGAGGAAGGGGATCCGGTGGATTGGCCCAGTTGTCCGAACCGGGAGAATATTCGGATCGGTGAGGGTGCTTTCGACTATGTCATAACGGACGAGGAAGGCCGGCTGAACATCAATTATATCCAGGCCACCCAGGGAGCCGCTTCGGATACCCGGAGAGTTTTCCGGGAACTTTTACTTGCGACCGGTGTTGAGGAAGGCGATCATCCCGATATCATCACGGATTCGATTATTGACTGGATCGATCGAAACGATCTTCATCTTTTGAACGGAGCGGAATCGGACTGGTATGAACACAATTACGCTGAAATGGGTTTTTCGGAGCCCTATGCCTGCAAGAACGACCGGTTCGACACCCTCGATGAATTGCTGATGGTGCGGGGCATGGCACCGGAAATATTGTATGGCTCCGATTCGATATACTCCCGGCAGGATCCGGATGCCCCGAATTATGCCGGGATCGCGCCTTATATCACGATTTACGGTTTTCACCGGAAAGTAAACAAGATTACTGCACCGCCGCTGCTGGTACGCATCATGGATCCCGAAAAGGCGGACGAGTTTCTCCAGGATCGGCAGCAGGCCAAAAAATACAGCAGCAAATCCAAGACTTTCCGGATCGAAGTCCGGGGTTATCGGGCGGGAAGCCGGACCGACCATCGGATCATGGCTGTGGTGCGGCAGACTCAGCGATCGAAATCCGGTGGCGGTGCGGAAATTTTGTATTGGAATGACAATGCAACCGGATACGGTGACGGCTTGAAAGCGTTCAGCGGATATGATAGCGGTGACAGGATTTTCCAAGTTGTGCAATAATTTTGGCTGGGGAAGGTAACCGGATGGCGCAAATCGGATTGGGAATATCCATTTTAAGGGGCAGCGTAACCCTCGCGGCGGTGAATCGATCGTTCCGGTCTACCCGGCTGGAGTGCGTCAAATCGTACGCCTTGATCCAGACGGACTTAATGAGCGATCAGCGCGTTGCTGAGGTTTCGCTGGCGATCCGGACATTCTGCCGAGATTTCAATATCAAACCGGCGTATGCGGTCATGTGCCTGGAACGCGGGAATTTCATGTGGTCGAACATCGAGATGCCACCCGTATCCAAACAGGATCTGAAGAAATTAATGCAGTATGAACTGGAACTGCACATCCCGGTCGATCCGGCAACGATATATTTCGATATCGTACCCGGTGATGACATTTCCGGCGGAGTCAACAAGGTGGTTCTGGTTACCTCGAGCCGGCAGGTCGTCGACCGGTACGCGGAGATGGTGAATGAGGGCGGGTTGAGAATCCGGGCGGTGGAGCCGGTACCGTTTGCCTGGTGGCATTACCTGTCATTGCATCGGAAGGATATCTCTCAACAGCCGTACCGGACGGTGATCGCCTTCAGCGGCAACGAATCCGAACCGGCAGTGGGAATCCTCATTTTGAAACAGGGCAGACCGGTGGTTTACCGGGATGTGACCTGGGAGGATCCCTGGGGGCGGAAACCCCCCGGGAACCGGGAGAACGGAGAAAAATCGGGTCAGCAGATGCATGAAATGACCCGGCATATCTTGAGCGAGATCCGGATCTGCTATTTCGGTCTCGGATTGAAAGATGCAGCCGACGATTACGGCGAAATATGGGTTCTGGGCGATCCCCCGGCATGGTGGCGGGATTCGTTCGATGCGGTTGAGAGCGGAACACGGCGGATTCAGATAATCGATCCCGCCGATCCGGGTAAAACCGCGGGTTCTCTGGCCGAAATATCGGCGGCGGGAGCGGCCATGGCGGATCCGGAAGATGAGCGCGCCGTCAATCTTCTCCCGGAAAATCTCCGTCCGGTCCAGCGACATATGGCAACCATCCTGACCGGGATTTTTGCCGGACTTCTGCTTTCCTCATCGGTATTGATGATGGCCAATGCATACTGGATGACGGATGTGGAGCTGCTCCGGACCAAAACAAGGATCGCTGGCATGGAGGATTCGGTGAAGCAGATCCTGGACATCAACGACCGGCTCACGGAAGTGCGGGGAAGATGGGATTTTTTCTGGAATATGAGCCAGAACTACCCGAACCAGCTTCAGATTTTGCGTGAATTGACCCGGATCCTGCCCGCGGCGGACACATCCGACAAAAAGAAGGTGCATCTGGAAGAATATCAGGCAAACGGCAACGAAATCGCCATCCGGGGTCGGTCCGCTTCCCCGGAGGGTCTCATTACCCTGCTCGAGGACTCGCCGTATTTCGAGAAAGTTCAATTCGACGGAACCGTATCCGGTGACAGTTTCCGTATCAAGGCGCAGTTGTCCCGGTATCAGGCCATTGAGGCAGATCTGGGGGAAGGGGAAGAGGAGGCGTTGGAGGAGACGGCTTCTGTGGAGATGGAGGAGCCGGTGGCGGCAGCTCCGGAAGAAAAGCCTTCCCGGCCGGGAGATGCCAACGGTGGGCGGGATGCGCAGCGGGAGGATTATACGTACGAACTGCCCAGGGGACCCGCATTCCCCAGACAGCGCGTGGATCCATCCGGGGAAGAACTGCCGTCCGGGGAACCTGAGATTCCGCCGGAAATTCCCGGTGAACCGGCTCCACATGAGAAAACGGAAGAGGAAGTGGAGGAGATGAAGCAGAATCTCCTTGAATTCATCCGGACCCACAAGGAAGAAGGCAATGTGGTTGAACGGGACAGGCAGTATTATGAGGAACCGGATCCCGATGAGGCCGCGGCCAATTTTCTCGAATTTCTGAAGATGGCCGCGGAAAAAAGAGACGCTGAAGGTTCCCCAGAAGGAAACTAGATATCATGGGCATCCTTGGAAACTGGTGGAGAAGCCGTTCGGTCCGGGAACGGAAAATACTGAGCATCGGATTGCTGATCGGGGCAGTTTACCTGCTGGTCAGTTATGTGTTCGATCCGCTGTATTTCCGGTACAATTCCAACAAACAAGAACTGGAAGCCCAGAAAAGCATGCTGAGGCGCTATGAACACCTCATACGCAACCGGGAAAAGGTCTCGGAACAGCTGGCCCGGATCGATGCCATGGACGTGGGGATTTCGGAGATTCTGCTGAGCAGTCCCACGACCGAACTGGCCAGCGCTGAATTCCAGGGCTTGATCAAGAACCTGGCCCAGAGATGCAATATTTCCTTCACCCGCATCAGCCCTCAGAAACCGACGGATTTCAACGGGTATTACGGGATCAGCCTGAGCACTCCGTTCCGGGGAACCATTCAGCAGATCCAGCAGTTTCTGTTTGAGCTGGAAAGCACCCAGAAACTGATCCATATCGATAAGCTTGAAGTCAGAAGCATCCGCAGGGACAACACCAATCTGCGGGTTGAACTGGAAGTCACGGCCTATATCGCCAAACCGGCTGACAGTGGAAAGCCCGGCGATGACGAAGAAACCAGAGAAGCATGATGAAATCATGGATCGTCTGTCCCCATCTGAATTATCCGATTGATTCTGATCCGGAAAATAACATGCGATCGACCGGAAAACGCGTATGAAGGAGGAATGGATGCCGCGGTTTAAATTCGGAATTTGTATCGTCTTGATCGTTCTGGCAACCGGTTGCCAGCATTTTATGAAATCGACCTCCGACCGCCCGGATGATATTTCTCCCGCGGTGACACCGCCGGAAGAGGCTGAAAATCTGGCGACCCCGACCGGAACGCCCACCCAGCAGCTTTCATCCGAGGGATTCACGATGGTCGAGCCGACCGACACCCCCCGCCCCAGCCCGACACCCACACCGGTTTCACCGGAATCGGAGGAGGAATGGGTCCAGATCAATTTCGAAGATGCATCTCTCCGGGAAATTCTCATATACCTGGCTGAACTGGCGGGATGGGACTATCTGATCAGTCCGGAAGTCGGGACCGGATCGGTCACACTCAGAACCACCAAGCCGTTCCGGCGAAGCGATATCGAGAAAGTCATCTATTCCATTTTCGACATGAACAATCTTGCCGTTGTAGACGGGCCGGTCACCGCCGACGGCAAACCGGCATTCAAGAAGATCATTCCCAAGCCGGACGCCAAACACAGTCCCATCACCACCCGGTTCGGCAAGGATTTATCGGTTATTCCCCAGGAGGACATGCTGGTCACCCAGATCATCACCACCGATTTCCTGTCGCCCGACGAGGTTCTCAACACCATCCGCCCCTTGATCTCACCGGATGCCAGCATCATCACACATCCCGGCGCAAACATGATGATCATCACCGAAATATCTTCCAATATCCGCAGGCTGATCGACATCATCGAATTGCTGGACCGGGAGACCGCGCTGCTGGAACTGGAGATTTTTCCGATCCAGTACGGCGATGTCCAGGACATCGTATCGGTTCTGGAGCGGGTGATCACTTCCCGGGCATCCATCGGCGGAGGCACGGCCATCACCGGAGGAACCGGCGTCAAGCAGACCAAGGGCGGAACCCGGCCCGCCCCCACAACCACCAGCCAGGATCTGGGGCCCATCATGATCCCCGATACCCGGTCCAACTCCTTGATAGTATTTGCCCTGAGAAAAGACCTGGAATTCATCCGGGAAATCATATCCATCCTGGATGTGGACATTTATGTCACCAAAAAAGCATATATATACTATGTGGAAAACGCGATCGCATCCGATCTGGCGCGACTGCTGGAGGCGGTCTATACCGGCCAGCAGGACTCCGGATCCCCCGTCCGCCGTACCGCACCCACCCGGCAGGCTCCCCAGGGGGGCGGTGCAGGCGTTGCGCCGGCCATCGGCGGTGTTTCGGATGTTGAGGGGGAGGTGAGCATTGTCGCCGATGAGCGCACGAATGCGCTGATCATCGTGACCGCGCCCGTTAATTACCCTTACATCGTCGAGACGATCAAGATGCTCGATATCATGCCCAAACAGGTTCTGATCGAAGTGTTGATCGCAGATGTAACCCTGGATGAGGATACGGAGATGGGCATCTCCTGGAACCTCCGGGGTCAGGGGGAGATGGATGTTGGGGGCGACACATATTATTTCGACGGCACAATGTCCCAGACGGTGGGCGGACCCGGGTCGGGATTCGTTTATGATCTTTACGAAGCCAGCCGGTTCAAGGCAGCCATCTCGGCCAAAGCCAATGAAAACAAACTCGATATCCTGTCCAATCCCCATATTCTCGTCGCGAACAACATGGAGGCTTCCATCGATGTCGGATCCGATATCCCCATCGTGACATCTGTCACCGACGAGGGATATGACGCATCGGGGAACCGCCGGTACAATCAGACAATCGAATACCGCAGCACCGGGATTCTCCTGAATGTCACGCCCCACATTAATTCCGCCAAATTCGTCAACATGGAAATTTCACAGGAAGTGTCCAGCCTGTCGGAGACATCCCTGGAAAACGTCAATTCGCCGGTAATTGAGCAGCGCAAGGTATCCACATCGGTGATGGTTCCCCACGGCCAGACACTGGTCATCGGCGGAATGATCCAGCGTTCCATCAATCCCTCCCGGGAAGGCGTTCCGTGGCTTTACAAAATTCCGGTCCTGAAGTATTTATTCGGCAAGCACAAATACAATCAGCGGGCTTCCGAGCTGCTTTTATTCATCACGCCGCACGTGGTGAATTCTCCGGAAGAGGGAAAAATGCTTTCCGAAAAGTTGCGCAACAAGATCAATATCAACCAGACATTTTATCAGGATTTTATCGGCCTGGATTCCTACGGGCAGGAGGGCAGATAGATGAGACCTCGAAACCAAGCGCCGCTGACCCTGCTGGCAGGAGTCGTCGTCATCACCATCACGCTGACTCTGGGTTTCTGGTCCTGCGACAGCCCGGATCCCACCGGCCCCGCAGCTTCCGCCCGCATCACCATCACGGTCACCGACAGCGCCATCCCGGCGGACGGAGTGTCCACATCCCTGATCACGGCATACGTATACAACCAGGTGGGCCAGCCCGCCGAGGGTCCCATTTACTGGACAACCACCTGCGGGTCACTGGACAAATCCAGCGAGACCATGGATGCGGGAGTGTCCAGTGTAACGCTGACCGCACCCAATTCGCCCTGTACCGCCGTGGTGACCGCCGATGCCGTTCACGCCAGGAAATCCATCGAAATCAACTGCTATGCCATCGATGCCTATGAAATGGATGTGTCGGCCAATCCGTCCGATATACCGGCCGATGGGTATTCCACATCCACCATATCCGCCGTGGTAACCGATGCGCGGGGCGAATCGGTTCCCGACGGAACCGCCGTCGATTTTTCCACCTCCGGCGGCACCCTGTCCGCCGGTTCGGCCACGACCGAAGCGGGACGGGCATCGGTCACCCTGACCAGTGAGACCGTGCCCAAGAGTGCCAAAGTGTCGGCGACCTCCGGATCAGCGACGGACTACACCTGGGTCCGGTTCTACTCCACTTCAGTCGGCCGGATCGATCTGAGAGCTAATCCCAGCAGCAACATACCGGCCGACGGCACCAGTTCGTCCATCATCACAGCCACCGTTTACGACATCACCGGAAATCCGGCTGAAGATGGTACGACCGTGTATTTCACCAGTACCTGGGGCCGATTGTCCGCGACAAGTGCCACCACATATCAGGGCGTTGCAACCGTGATCCTCGTCAGCAGCTACGATCCCAACAACGATCAGACCGCAATCGTCACCGCAGTCAGTGGCGATGTATCCGATACCGTCAGCGTGCATTTCCGAAGGTATTTCGGCACCCCCAATTCACCCATCCCGACCAGCACGCCGACCGCTGCACCGACCAACACGTTCAGCCCGACACCGACAGCTTCACCCAGTATCACACCGACACCTGCTTCCCCGACCGCCATGAAACCGGTTCCGGACTGGTTTCTCACCGCCCGGTAAATCCGTTCCGGGGTGGTTCCGTTGAAAAGGAGGGATGCGATGGGAATAACCTGGCGGAACATTTCAGTTGCCGGATTCATCGGAATCATCTTGATATCTTTCTCGGCTTCTGTATCCCTTGCACGGGAAGTCTTCGTGGAGAACGACGAGACCATCCAGGGGGCCATCGACATGGTCGAAGACGGCGATATCGTCACGGTCCGGGACGGCGTCTACACGGGATGGAATAACACAGACCTGGATTTCAGCGGGAAACGGATTACCGTCCGTTCTGAGAACGGCCCGTTCCGTTGCATCATCGACTGCAACAACTCCGGGTGCGGGTTTCACTTCGATTCCGGGGAAAAAGGCGATTCGATCGTCCAGGGATTCACGATCCGCTACGGCAACGCCTTCCGGGGTGGCGCAATCTATTGTAAAACTTCGTCTCCCACCATCCAGAACTGCGTGTTCTCGCAGAACAACAGCTCCAATATGGGCGGCGCTGTTTACTGTCTTTTCGATGCATCTCCTAACATCTTCAACTGCCTCTTCGAAGACAATACCGCGGAATACGGGGGGGCGATCCATTGCGATCTGTATGCCGGCCCCGAAATCGCGAACTGCACCTTTTCCGGAAACCGGGCACGAGCGGAAGGCGGCGCGCTGTTTGTTTCGAATTTCGCCAATCCGTCCATCTCGAACGGCATCCTTTGGGGGAATCTACCGGAGGAAATCAACGGGCCGTCCCCTGCGACAGTCACCTATTCCGATGTACAGGGCGGGTATCCCGGTTCCGGGAACCTGGATGCCGATCCCCTGTTAACCGCCGGTTCCATGGGCGGGTATTATCTGAGTCAGGTTTCAGCCGGTCAACCGGATGACAGCCCCTGCCTGGATGCGGGATCCGACCCGGCCGGTACAATATGCATGAAATGGAGCTGGGGTGATGTCTGCCTGGACGACCTGACCACCCGGACGGACCACCAGACCGATGGGAGCGCTGCAGACATGGGATTTCACTACGCGCCGCCCGGATTCGCCACGCCGACACCGACTCCATTTGTCATCCCGTCTCCCACACCGACCGCAACGCCATCGATCATGCCGACATTTACCATAACCGCGACCCCGACGACGACACCAACCATCACACCCACACCCACTCCGGAATTCCGGACGGTGATCACCATGCCGGACGATTTCTTCACACCCGGGGAAACCTGCTGGGTCAAGTTGGATTTCCACAACCACCTGAGCACCGTGCTGTGGAACATGCCGGTGTTTGTTGCCCTGGATATTTACGGACAGTTCTGGTTCTGGCCGGAATGGTCCCCGGAGATTGTTTACCGGGAAGAAAGCATCCCCGAAGGCGCTTCAGGTCTGTCAATCATCGAATCCTTCTCCTGGCCTGATATCAAATTGCAATCCATGAACGGGTTGAAATTCTGGGGTTGCGTCACCGATCCCGACTTCATAACCGTCTGGGGTGGGGAAGACGGCCTGAGTTTCTGGGAATTCGGTTTCGGTCCGCTCTGATCCGTTCGGATCGATATCAATCCGCCAGTCCGCGCGGCAAGCTAAGTTTATAAAAATTATAAACAATTTGTAAAGCTCCCGAAAAATAAGTGTTGACAAAATAATCCAGACAAATTATATAAACATTTATGGATTGGGATCGACCCGCACCGAATTTTGAAAGTCAAACTCGAGATTCCGATAAGGTCCGATTTCATCCTGAGGGTTTCAATCGTGGAGATTCCGGGAACTTGTGAAGCACTCGGAATGAAATGAAAATACCGGTTTTGAGCCTGAAACCGGTCCCAACGAAGTGATGGGGAAATGGTTATGAACGGCAATCAATCAAACAAAACCAGTTGTTGGATCATGCTGATGTTGTTATTGGGCATTTCGGGCGGTCCTGCTCCGGTCTTGGCCGATTTCACGGTGGAAGTTGTTGATGAAGCCGGGGTGCCGGTTTCGGGGTTCTATTGGCTGGTGGAGAAGGACACGACGTATGCTGTCGTTCCGGGAGATCCCGTACCGGATCCGCTTTCGGTCCGTATTCATTCCAGTCATGCACCGGTGGTGGCGCAGGGTGAATCGGTCGGAAGTTCGGTGGGAATCCAGACATCGGATATGGAGCGGTATTTCGTCTCGGTGCTGCCGACCGCAGGCGGACACACCATGGGTGGCGCTCCGGTTGCAGCGGGACAGGCTACGGTGACCGTGGTGGTTCACACCCAGCCCATCCCTACCGCCCAGATATCGGTTTTCTGCTACCAGGACGACAATCCTCTGAACAACGAACCGGATTTACCGGCGGAGATTGGGTTGGCGGGTTTTGTCGTGGTCGTCGCCGATGAGGCTGGGCAGGTGATGCTGGATGCATTCGGCAACATGCTGGGAACCACCTACCGGATGGATGAAAATGGTGATCCGGTTCTGGATCTCGAGGGAAATCCAATTCCGGAAACCATGGGTAACGGGATTATCAAGACCGATATAAGTGGCGAAGCGTTGATCAGGTATCTGCCTCAGGGCAAGTACGGCATCCAGATCATTCCACCTGCCGGGGAAGGCTGGGTTCAGACGGCCACGATCGAGGGTACGCCCACTGTTGATGCATGGGTTAAGGCAGGTGAACCGCCCTTGATGGTTGAATTTGCTCCGTCCTTTTATCATGTATTCATCGGATTTGTGCAGCCGATGAACCGGCTGGATGAGCTGCCGAATCCCGGAGGTATTACCGGGAGTATCAGCGGCAGGTTGGTCAACAACCACCTTTCGAGACCCCCTGTCGTGCTCGGATATTCCGGCGAATCGGTACCGCTCGGCTGGGTGGGTCTGAATACAAACACATCGCTGGAAGCAGTATATCTGGCTGAATGTGCACCGGACGGTAATTTCGATATCACGGATATCCCGCCGGGAATTTACCAGCTGGTATATTTTGATACCGATCTGGATTACATCTTCGGTTTCCAGTCGGTGATCATCGATGAAGCCGGTACACCGGTCGATCTGGGTGATGTACGGATGAACGCCTGGTTCGGCAAAATTGCGGGGTCGGTTTTTTACGATTTCGACGGGGACGGTTTCCGGGATGATGGTGAACCGGGGATTCGGAATCAGGGTATGCTGATTCGGTTCCGCGACGGTACCATCTACAAGGCCGCGGAAACAAATCCGATGGGAAAATTCATATTCCCGGAAATATTTCCGTTTTTCAAGTTTCTGGTTATGGAGGTGGACTTTCTCCGGTTCAACGCAACCGGGGCAACATTTGTCATCGACAACGGCGGTCCGGTTCCTCCGCATACCGGTTGGGATATGCCGTCATTCGGCATGTTGAATCCCCAGCCGCAGAATGAGATCAACATCAACACGGGTAATGATTTGTCGCGAACCGAAACGGGTGTTGTGCTGACCGAGGCATTTTATCTTATGGCCGGTCAGGGGATGCACGTCGATTTCGGAAAGCAGGATTATGCAACCGGTACGAACGGCGGCATTTCGGGGCTGGTGTTTTATGCGACAACCCGCGCGGAAGACGATCCGATGTATGCGGGCGGTGAGGGATGGGAGCCCGGAATACCCAACGTGCAGATGAATCTGTATGAAGATCTCGACTGCGATATGGTTATCGACGATCTCAACGGAGATGGCGTGGAAACGCCGGCGGATATCGACAATCCGCCGGTGGGTGTGTTCCCGGGTCCTGAGGATACCGATTGGAATACCAATGGACTGTTCGATCCGGGTGATGCCGTCAACATCGTCTACACGGATTCATGGGACGAGAACATACCCCAGGGATGCATAATCGATCCCATGCTTATCCATGGACAATGGGTGGATGGCTGTTTTGACGGTTTCGCGAACTGGAACCAGGCGGTTCCGGGGATTTTTGACGGCGGTTATGCGTTTACTTCGTATTTTCCCGGTGGGATGGAATCCGGATCCGACGAGGTGGAAGGTCTCCCGGTGGGAATGTATATCGTTGAAGCAGCGCTGCCCGCTGGAATGAATCATGTGAAGGAGGAAGACAAGAATGTCGATTTCGGTGATGCATATATTCCCGATGCGAATGCGCTTCCACCCATCTGTGTGGGCGAAGAGCACCTGGTTCCGGAGGAACTGGTGCTGTTCCCGGGCATCCAATCGCCTTTTGCGGGCCAGATGCGGCCATTGTGCAACCGGAAGCAGATACCGCTGACGGACGGTTCCAATGCCGCCGCCGATTTTTTCTTCTACACCAAAGTACCGAAAGCGGCGCGCGCGGTTGGATTCATAAATAATGATCTCGCCGCTGAATTCCGGTCGTTTTCTCCCGTTTTCGGTGAGAAAGCTGCGCCCAGATGGCTGCCGATCTCATTTCAGAATTTCGAAGGAACCGAAATCGTGCGGACCTATTCCGATGAATTCGGCGTTTACAATGCTCTGATTCCATCGAACTTCACCAATAATCTGGGAACACCCGCCGGAATGGTTCCGCATATGATGATCATCACATTGAACGATCCCGGTCCGATTCCGGACCCCGAAAATCCAGGTGAGATGATCATCGATCCCAATTACGATCCGAATTATTCCCAGTTCAGCTATACATTCAACTTCTCACCCGGCCGGACGACCTATCTGGATACGCCGGTTCTGCCACTGGGGGCATTCCGGGAGATCAGCATGGTAAACCTGGATTGTGAATTTGAAAACGGCACTCCGGTAATCTTCAGCGTCACCAATGAAACATCGGGCGGCCCGGTGGTCTCCGGACCCGGAGACCGGATCACGGTGACGGCTCTCGGGCGGGTGAACATTCCGAATCCGGGATACGGGACTTCGCCGGGAAGCGTCAAGCCGACGATACAGCGGGATTACACATTCGGCCCGTTCCGGGGCAGTGTGACCGTGGGCGGCCTGCCGCTGGAGAACCTGGTCTGGTCGCCGGACGGCATGACCATCTCGGGCCGGGTTCCTTCCGGGGCCAAGACCGGACAGGTCATGGTCACCCGCGGTGACAACGGCAAATCGTCCCAGACAGGCGTGACCCTGCATATCGGAGTCGATCTTGACACTGTTCTGTACGTCAACGATGGCGGATCCATCCAGGATGCGGTCAATCTGGCCCGGGATGGGGATCTGATCATCGTCGGGCCAGGGAATTACGACGAGAACATCATCCTGTGGAAGAATGTTTCCATCCAGGGCTGGGGCGCTCCGGCGGTCCGGCTGAACGCCTGGAACATCATCGATCCGATGATCCGCGACGCCTGGATCCAGTTCGCACAGAACCTGGTTGATGGCGGTCACGTCGATTTGATACCGGGTCAGAATCCGGACGCGTTATTCCAGACCATAGCAGGTCCTGGAATCATGGTCTTGGTCCCGGAAGGGCTATTCTCACACGGGAATGCACCCCGTATCGACGGCCTGACCATCACCGGTTCGATTTTCGGGGGTGGCATTTTCGTGAACGGTAACGGAAACGACCTGGCCATTTCAAACCTGAAACTCATCAGCAACCAGGGAACCTACGGCGGCGGCATCATACTGGGTGAACCATCGCTGATCGAGGATCCTTGTGATCCGTTCTGTGGCGGGCATAACGAAAACATCACGATCACGTACAACCAGATTTCTCACAATACGGGTGTAATGAGCGGGGGGGGCGTGTCGATTCACAACGGCGCCGACGGGTACATCATCCAGTCAAACATGATCTGCGGGAATTTCAGCCTGGCAGGTGGTGCGGGCATCCGCCATTACGGAGTCAGCGACAACGGCTCGATCGATGCCAACCGGATCGTCTTCAACGAGACCTTCTACGGCGCTCAGGCTCAAGGTGACGGCGGCGGTATCCAGATCGCCCGGGAACCGATCCCGGTTACCGGCCGGTTATTTCCGGGAACCGGATCCGTCTACATCACATCCAACCTGATCCAGGGCAACAGCACAGGCTCTGGAACGGGAGGCGGGATCGGACTGAACGGCATCAACGGGGAAGAAATCGCGCGTTCCGTTCTGCCACCTTATGACTGGTACGAAATCGTGATACTCGACAATATGATCGTCAACAATATGGCCGGATTCACGGGAGGCGGGATTGCCCTGCAGGATGCGGCGCGGATCAGGATCATTCACAACACGATCGCTGCCAACGATGCGACGTCGACCAGCATGAGTGCATTCATGAACGGTATCGGGGCCGACGAATCGGTGCCGATGCCGGCAGGAATTGTTTCATTTCTGCATTCCGCCGCATTGGCGGATGCCATCGGCACAGGCCCGGGACCCGAATATGCAGCATACTCCAATCCGGTTCTCTACAATACCGTCGTATGGGAGAATCGGTCTTTCTATTTTGACCTGACACTGGACGGCGGAATGGGAGGTCTGTTGCCGAATCCGATCATGCCGTACTGGGATCTGGCAGTCATGAGCACTAATTCGTCGCATACTCTGAATCCTCTCTTTTGCGATCTGACCGACGCTGACGGATATCACGTCAGCAACATCTCGATGGACCCGGAATTTGTCAGGCCCTATTCAAACGAGTATTTCACTGCGACCGTCATCGACGAGGGTGGCAATTTCGTATCAACGGTTTTCGCGCCGCTCTCGATGATGTTCGGCGATTACCACATTCTTCAGGATTCCCCCGTTATCGATGCCGGGGATGATCTGTTCCTGTATCTGTATCCCGAGCTGAAAGCAGATTTCGACGGAGATATGCGTCCGTCGGGATGGAATGTGGATATCGGCGCGGATGAATATGCCATTCCAGGCTTGACCGATTCGCTGGTTCCGTACAGCACGGGTCTGGACATACTGACCCGTGACAGGCGGGTTTTTCAAATCGAATCAAAGAAGGAGAAACAACAATGAAGGCGAAATACCTGTTCATGATATCCGCAGTGATTGCAGGTTTAACCATGGTATGGCCTGTGCGGGTGAATGCGGGGGGTGTCTACGTGCAGTGTCCCGGTGATGTTGACGGTGATGCCGTCCCGGATTTCCCCGATCCCGCACATCCCAATGCGACATGCCTGCATCTGGCCGCCGGAGACGGGTTCGGCAATATGGCGGATGGGTATCTTCAATACCTTTTCGGATTCTCAGATGCCACCGGTGTGGATCCGGAGATGGTCATGGAATACGGAATGATCGGCGCTAACCTGCCGTCTCCAACCATCGCCCTCGCGGAAGGGGAAGGTGCGGAGCTTTATTTGACTCTGACCAACGTCGGCATGATGATGCGTCCGGACCTTTTCGATCCGCATACTGTCCACTGGCACGGATATTCCAATGCAGCATCTGTTTTTGACGGTGTGCCGGAAGCGTCCCTTTCGATCAATATGGGCGCCAGCCTGACTTACTACTACACCATTCCCGAACCGGGCACCTATATCTACCACTGTCATGTGGAAGCCACCGAACACATGCAAATGGGCATGCTGGGGAATCTATATGTCACACCGGCGCAGAACAACCTGCCGGATGGAACGGATTTGAACGGATTCACTCACCACACCGGTTACAAATACGTCTACAACGACGGCGATGGATCGACCTATTACGACGTCGAAATGCCGCTGCTCCTGGAGGCGTTCGATCCGGTTTTCCACGATGCCAGCCTGAATGTGCAGCCGCTGCCTTTCGCCCTGATGGATGATAAATACGCGATGTTCAACGGGCGGGGGTATCCCGACACCGTCAACGAAGCGGAGCTTCCAAACAGCTTCAACGGCGACTTTTCCCAGAAAATGCATTCGATGATCCGGGCTCAGGCGGGCGATGTCATCCTGCTGCGGATCGCGAGTCTGTCGACGGTGCGTCATTTCACCGTTACGGTTCTCGGCATCCCCATGACCGTTGTCGGCAGGGATGCCCGACAACTCCGGGCGGCCAACGGCGACAACCTGTATTACCAGACGAATTCCATCACCCTGGGCGGTGGTGAAACCATGGACGTCCTGCTCTATACCGATGATGTCGTCGAGGGAACTTACTTCATCTATACAACGAATCTGAATTATCTGAGCAATGATTCGGAAGATTTCGGGGGAATGATGACCGAAATCGAAATTTCGGGTTGATCCGGAAAGGATTCATCATGAAACGCACAAATCAAATCGAGACAAAAATACTGCCGGTGCTGTTTATCCTGAGCATTATCGCCAGCACTGCACAGGCAGTGATTCCCGGCGTGACCGGTACGGAATTCTTCCTGGAAGCGAAATCCGGTCAGATCACCGGCGGTGACGGGATGACTCTGCTGGCCTGGGGATATGCCCTGGAAGGCGCACCAATGCAGTATCCCGGCCCAACCCTGATCCTGCAGCAGGGTGACGAAATCACCATCAATCTGCAAAATAACCTGCACCATCCGGTATCCATGGTATTCCCGGGCCTGCACCCGGTGACGGCTTCGAGCGGCGGGAGCGGGTATCTGACACGTGAAGCAATGCCCGGAAGTTCCGTCAGGTATTCATTTGTTGCGGATAAACCGGGAACCTTCCTCTATCACAGCGGAACCAATCCGGATCTGCAGGTTGAAATGGGTCTGGTCGGCGCAATCATTGTTCGACCCGCTCTGGGTGTCCAGTATGCTTACAACGATGAGGATACATATTTCGACCGGGAGTATCTGTTTTTGGAAACCGAGATGGATCTGGAGATCCATCGGGCGGTTGAACTGGGATGCGACAACTGCAATACAAATGATTTCTTCCCGGTTTACTGGTTTCTCAATGGTCGGAACGCACCGGACACGCTGGCACCGTCAATGGCTCAATGGCTTCCCCACCAGCCATACAACTGCATGCCCAGAATGCATCCCGGCGAGAAAATTCTACTGCGTTTCATTTCGGCCGGCCGGGACGCCCATCCGTTTCATACCCACGGCAACCACTTCCAGGTGATCGCCCGGAACTCCTTTGTTCTGGATGTTCCGGGAGGTGGCGGAACGGATCTCTCTGAACTGCATTTCACATTCTCGGTCCCGCCTGGGGAAACCGCGGACGCCGTTTTCGAATGGACCGGAGCGGGATTGGGCTGGGATATTTACGGACACCAGCACGATATCGACAACCTCCCGCTTGGGAATTTTCCAGGGGAGGAAGATATCGACCACAACGGTGACGGGATTATGGACCTGGTACCGGAGGAACCGTTCGAAGATCCGAACGATCACGGCAAACCGTTCCCGGTTGCCCTGCCCGAACCGACCGATATCACCTACGGCAACGCATGGAGCGGCAGCCCGTTTCTCGGAACGATGGGATACCTGCCGCCGGATCATCCCCATTTCAATCTGACCGGAGCATATTTATATATGTGGCATTCCCACAATGAGAAGGAAATGGTCAACAACGATATCTTCCCGGGCGGCATGATGACCATGCTGATCATCGAACATCATGATGTTTTCATTCCCTGAGGGGGAAAAAGGAGTCTAGCCATGAGATCTTTGCGATTCAACACGTTGATATATACGGGCATCATCGCTGCATTACTAGCGACCTCCCCATCCCCGGCGATGGATGTTAATCTCCGGGCCGAGCAGTTCGTTAAAACGATGCCGGACGGCGTACCGGTGACTATGTGGGGGTTCGCCGTAGATTCAGCGTTCGGCACCGAGGACGGCGACCCGCAGTCGCCCGGTCCCGTGATCCGGATCCCGCACGGAGATACCACACTGACCGTTTATCTGGACAATAATCTGGATGAAGCGATGTCCCTTGTGATACCCGGTCTGTCGGCAGTCATGACGCCGGTCCGCAACGGAGACGGACGGGTCCGCTCCTTCACCCATGAAACCCCGTCAATGAACACCATAGCCGGAGTTTACACTTGGAGCGATCTGAGACCGGGTTCTTATATTTACCAGAGCGGAACACACCCCGCCGTTCACATCCAGATGGGTCTCTACGGTCCGATGGTGCAGGATGAAACAGCCGGTCAGGCCTACGGTATTACGGAATCCGTTTACGACAGCGAGGTCATCCTGTTTCTGAGTGAAATCGATATGGATCTCCACACCGCAATTGCTACCGGCAATTACGGTCCGGGTCAAGCCATGACCAGCACCATCAACTATCATCCGCGCTATTACCTGATCAACGGCATGTCCTACGGTCCGGGAACGACGCCGATCCCGGCCGGCCTGCCTGGCAACGCCATTCTCCTGAGATTCTTCAACGCATCATTGAAATCCCATGCGCCACTGCTCCATAACACGGATCTGACCATTATCGCCCAGGATGGCCGCCTGATGCCCTACATGCGCCCTGGAAACTCCGTCTACCTGCCGGCATCCAAAACAGCGGATGCCATGATATATCCGGCGTCGGCGGGATATATCCCCGTTTATGACCGGATGATGTCGGTGACGAACGACGGCGAATTCCCCGGCGGAATGCTGGCCTACCTGGATATCAAGGACCTGGATCGCCGCGAACTGACGGTCAACTTCACCGGCAGCGGAACCGGCACGGTCATCATCGCCAGTGCGCCTGGCGGCTTGGAATGTCAAGATGACTGCGTTACGGAGTTTAATGCTGGAACGGGTATCCGTCTGAAAGCGATTCCGGATCCCGGCAGCAGTTTCCTTCGCTGGGGCAGTGGATCCAGCGAAATCGGCGGCGATCTGGAAGTGCTTATGGATCGGGATCGAACAGTGAATGCGATATTCAGTGCCGCCGACTCGATTCACAGCGTGCCGCAGCAGGTTTCTGGATCCGGTTCAACCCACCCCGATAAAGCCGCTGAGCAGTTGGGGATTCAAATCGAAGCGATCCGCCGGTCTGCGGATGACCACCTCCTCGATGTGAGGTTCCGAGTGCTCGATACTGAAAAGGCATCCGCAATGTTCGATTTCCGGAATGAGATCGCCTTAATCCACGAAAAAACCGGCACCCGTCTAATGATTCCTAATACGCCCAAAGCCGGAAAACTGAGACCGACCCGCCGCGGAACTGCGGAAGGAAAAACATATTTTATCCTGTTCCGGAATTCCGGCCGGCTGGTCCGGTCGGGTGAGGCCGTGACTCTGATTGTTGGAAACACGCGGATCCGTCATCTGAATGTGCAGTAAAAGGGGTCAAGTCTGCTCTTGACTCTTGGAGGCCCGAGCTGATTCTGTCGCATCAGATGATCGAAAAATCCTGGAGATCAAGAGTCAAGAGCAGACTTGACCCCTTTTGCCTGGAAGGCCATGCCCAGGGTGCCGATTGCCAGCCAGGAGATCAATGAAAACAGCTGTGTGGTCTGCGGCAAGTCTCCGGGCAGGTCGATCATCCAGGGCGGTTTGTTCAGCAGATAGCTCAGGGCACTGATGACCGCCAGCCAGGCTCCTGTGTATGCCGTGCCCAGGATCAGGATCGGTTTCTGTATGCCCAGTGCGGCCAGGCCACCCAGCAGGCTGCAGACGGCGATCCAGATCCATGAAAGCGTCAGGTGGAGATGAACGGCGGTGAGATTCAGAATGAAATAGCCGAACAGGGCGCCCAGGAGGAACACGCCCGCGAAGTACAGGAGTGAAACCAAAGCAGCGCCGATTATGCCCAAAAGCAGGGTGATGATCCATTTCCCGATGCCGTAGAAGCCCATTGTGTCGCTGATCCACATGCCCGAGGTGATCCCCGTGAAAAACCCCCAGATTCCGATCAATATCCGGAAAATGCGATATCCGAAGAAGCAGTTGACGGATCCGAAAAGAATTCCGATGATCTGGGTGGCGGGGAGTGATATATGGTGCAACTGGACCATGTAACAATTTTCCTTTCCAGGATGCCGGGTTCAGGATACAAAAACCAGCAGATTTTGTAAAATCTGCACGGTTAAGTTCTTAAAGGGCTTGACACTTGCAAATAAGACAAGTAGAAGAAGGATGATCCCGGGGGGTATGTCCACGGGTCGAATCCAGGCGCGTAGCTCAGGGGGAGAGCACTTCCTTGACGCGGAAGGGGCCAGGGGTTCAAATCCCCTCGCGCCTATATTAAATCTGCAGGTACTGTGGATTTAATGGGGTCATAACCGGGCAACCAGGGGGCACTGCCGGATCGAGGACTGGATCGGGCGATGTCCCTTTGTTGCGATTTGAAAGGAGCGGGATTTGCTCATCCCGGAGGCTAAATGGCAGATATAACCTTGAAATTACCGGACGGTTCGTATCTCAATGCTGAGAAGGGCTTGACCGTCACGGAAATATTTTTTCAGCTTTTCCCGAGCAACAAGAAACGGATGCGGGTCATTGCTGCACAGTTCAACGACCGGATCATTGATATCCGTGACACGATCAACAGCGATGGGGTTTTAAAGGTCATTTTCGAGGAGGACTTGCAGGCTCTGGAGGTCATCCGTCACAGCGCTTCGCATATCATGGCTCAAGCTGTCCGCAAGTTGTTTCCAGAGGCCAAACTGGCCATAGGTCCGGCCACCAGCGAAGGATTTTATTATGATTTCGAGGTGGACAAGCCATTTTCGCCGGAGGATCTGGAAGCTATTGAACGGGAGATGCATGTCATCGTGAAACAGCATTTGCCGTTCACCCGGGAGGAGATGTCCCGCGGGGACGCGATCCGGTTTTTCGAGGAAGCGGGGGAAAGATTCAAGGTTGAGCTTTTGAAAGAGATACCCGATGACCGTGTAAGTCTTTACCGCCAAGGCGATTTCATCGATCTTTGCAGAGGTCCGCATGTCCGGAATACGCATCAGATCCCCGTTTTCAAACTTCTGTCCAGCGCCAGTGCCTACTGGCGGGGTGATGAGAACCGGGAGGTTCTGCAGCGGATTTACGGAACCGCGTTTCGAAACCATGAAGAACTGGATGCGTTTCTGGAATTACGGGAGAAGATCCGTTTGCGGGATCATCGGAAGCTGGGCAGGGATCTGGACATATTTTCAATTCACGATGATGTGGGTGCGGGTCTTGTATTCTGGCATCCGAAAGGTGGGATGATCCGGCATCTCATCGAGGAATTCTGGCGCCGGGAACATCTTTCGAGAGGGTATGAGTTTGTATATACGCCGCACATTGCCAGGGAACAGGTGTTCGAGGTATCCGGTCATCTTGAAAATTATGCTGAAAGCATGTATGCTCCTTTGCTCATCGATCAACAACCTTACCGTTTGAAGCCGATGAACTGCCCGGGACACATCAAAATCTACCAGAGCCGGTTGCGAAGTTACCGGGATCTGCCGATCCGGTATTGCGAACTGGGAACGGTTTACCGGTATGAGCGCAGCGGAACGCTTCACGGGATGTTGCGGGTCCGCGGTTTTACTCAGGATGACGCCCATGTGTTCTGCACTCCGGAACAGCTTTCCCATGAAGTTTACAAGATCATCGAGCTGGTCGATGTCCTGATGACTGCGTTCGGGTACACTTATGAGATTTACCTGGCGACCCGTCCCGAAAAGTATCTGGGATCGGATGAAGAGTGGGAGTTGGCCACCCAGGCGCTCCGGCAGGCTCTCGACCGTTGGGGTCAGCCGTATCAGATGGACGAGGGTGGCGGTGTATTTTATGCGCCCAAGATCGATGTGAAGCTTACCGACGCTCTGGGTCGGCACTGGCAGGGACCGACCATCCAGGTGGATCTCAATCTGCCCAAACGTTTTGGTGTCAAGTACATCGGGGAAGACAATACGGATCATGAAGCGATCATGATACACCGGGCTGTTCTGGGATCGATGGAGCGTTTCATCGGCGGCTTGATCGAGCATTATGGGGGAGCGTTTCCCATGTGGCTTGCTCCCGTCCAGGCCGTGATCATGCCGATAACAGACAAGCAGCTGCATTATGCGGACCAGATCCGGGATGCCCTCAGCAACGCCGGATTCAGAGTTTTCCTTGATGAGCGGAATGAGAAGCTGGGATTCAAGATACGGGAAGCCCAGCTTGAGAAAGTGCCGTATATGATCGTTGTGGGTGAACGGGAAGCGGAAAACAGTGTATTATCGGTGCGGCACCGGGTCCTGGGAGATCTGGGGACGATGCCTGTTGCCGATTTCATCGATCGGGCCCGGGAAGAAGTTGAATCGAAGAAGATCGATTATTGACAGGGTGAAGTTCAAGCATAAAGGGGGATGATTGAGGAGAAAAAACTTAGTTCCTGACAGCCGTGGCAGCCAGATTACGGATGATTGCCGGATAAACGATCAAATCAAATCCAGGACGGTTCGGTGTATTGATCGAAACGGGAACCAGATCGGAGTCGTTCCGGTTGAAGAAGCGCTTGCGCTTGCGGATCAATCCAATCTGGATCTTGTGGAAGTGGCGCCCGGGGCCGACCCGCCGGTATGCAGGATCATGGATTACGGTAAGTACAAGTATCAGAAATCCAAGCGTACCTCATCCAAGAAACAGAAGGGTGCCACTCTCAAGGAGGTCAAATTCCGACCCAAGGTGGACGTTCATGACTACAATTTCAAGCGGAATCATGTGGAACGGTTTCTCAAGGCTGGAGCGAAAGTGAAGGTGACGATCATGTTTCGCGGCCGGGAGATGGCACATACGGACAAGGGAATGGAGATTCTCCAGCGGGTTGCCAGGGAGGTCGAGGAATTGGCCCGGGTGGATCGGGAGCCCAGACTGGAAGGAAGAAACATGTTCATGATTTTATCTCCGAAATAGTTATGGTACCGGTTGTGAGAAGTACTGATCACCGGGTGCCAGGTATCGGGAAAGAGGTGGAAAATGCCGAAGATCAAAACGCTGAGGGGGGCTGCCAAGCGATTTAAGGGCACCGGTTCGGGGAAACTGGTGCGGAACAAGGCGTTTGCAAGCCATATTTTGACCAAGAAGACGCGGAAGCGGAAACGGCATTTGCGTAAATCCGTGACCGTGAGTGATGCGGATTTCAAATCCATCAAACGACTGGTACCGTATATTTAGGACAGGGAGGAATTGTCATGCCGAGAATAAAAGCCGGACCTCAATCCAGGCGGCGCCACAAACGGGTGCTGCAACAGGCAAAAGGATATCGCGGTATTCAGGGAGTTCGATACAAGGCATCCATTGAAGCGGTGATGAAAGCCGGTCATCATGCATATGCAGACCGCCGCAGGAAGAAGCGGGAGTTTCGGGCACTGTGGATTCAGCGGATCAATGCAGCCAGCCGGTTGCATGGGCTGCCTTACAACAAGTTCATATCCGGACTTCAGAAAGCCGGGGTCCGGCTCGATCGCAAAGTATTGGCAGATATGGCGATGAACGAGCCTCAGACGTTCACTGAGCTTGTGAATCTAGCCAGATCGAACGGATGATCATTTTTGCTTTGGAGAACTCATTTTGTTAGAATCAAATCAGAAAGGGAATGCACTCAACCTGGAAAAGCGATTCCAGGTTTTGGAAGAACAGGTTCTGAAGGCGGTCAAGATAATATCCGGCCTGAAAAATGAGAATTCGGAATTGAAAACCGGGATGGATGCGCTGCACAGCCGGATCCGGGAGTTGGAATCCAATCTTGAAGCCGCCGAAGGCTGTGCTGCAGAGGTTGAAAAGTGGAAACAGCAGGCCCGGGAATTGGACCGGATCAAGCAGATGGTTGCCGGGAAAATAGAGAATCTGCTGGCGCAGATCGAGACTCTGAACCTCGCGGGTTGAAACCTGAACTTCAAAAAAAGCGTTTCCGATCGGATGAGCAATTGAATCGAGTTGAGGTTCAAATATTCGGACAGGATTACAATATCGTCGGAAATGACAATCCGGCGAGGGTTCAGCGTCTCGCCGAGCTTGTTGACATGAAGATGAGAGAAATTGCCGATTACACCAAGGGTATTTCTCCCTTGAAGATTGCAATATTAGCAGCCCTGAACATTTGTGATGAGATGGTGAGTATCCAGGAGGATCATGAAAATATTGCGCTCAAGGGGGAAAAATTGATATCATTGTTGTCGGAAGTGATTGACGGATAAAATGGTTGTTTGGACTTCGAAACAGAAGGCTAATCAGATCGGTCAACCAGGGAAACTGGATTTGAGACCGCGATTTCCGGTTTTTGATCCGGAGATTTCGGGATTGCTTGTGAGTCTGTTTGCCGTCATGTATATACTGGCGGCGGCATGGCTGCTGGATGAAGTGAAATTTTGCTGTATTATTTTTGTCCCTCCTGTGGTGTTGGTGATGCTGCGCAAGTATTTGAGCCAACGCTTGAATAAAGGGAGCCTTTCTTCGCGCATGGAGTTCATGCCCGTTTATGGGACGAGCGAAGTGCGCGAGCGGGCACCCACCTGGTACGCCAGGTTCATTACGAACGTGGCACACGGCATTCCATGGGAGGGATTTTTTCAACGTCCTGCCTGTTCATATCATCCGGCACATTTCTGATACCGCCTCCTGTTTCGAGCTGTCTGGCTTGATGTAAAGCTTGATCAAGTCATGTTCGAAGGAGGTGAGTCCGATTATACCGAAAGATATCATTATAGCGGTGATCGCAGGTTTGATAGGACTTGTGACCGGGTTTGCCGCGGACTATTTTTTCACGATTTTCAGAAGCCGCAGGATCCTGCGCAATGCCAAGAACGAAGCCATGCAGATCGAGGAAAAAGCATTGCAGGATGCCGGTGCCATCCGCAAGGAAGCGGAAGTTGAGGCGAAGGACAAATATTACACCAAATTAAATCAATTTGAGCAGGACACCAAGGAACGGCGTGCTGAGCTGAAGAAACTCGAGTACCGGATCATCAAGCGTGAGGAGAATCTGGAGAGGAAGCAGAGTTTTCTGGACAAGAAAGAACGGACTCTGATCCAGAAATCAAAAGAACTCCAGACGCAGAAAGATGAAATCGGCGATCTGGAAAAGATGAAGCGGGAGATGGTTGAGGAGCAGGATAAAACGCTTCAACGGATTGCCGGAATGTCCAACCAGGAAGCCCGGAAGATTGTGATCGAACGGGTGGAAAACGATGCCCGCAAGGAAGCGGCTGACACCATCAAGAAGATCATTGACGAAGCCAAAGAGAAAGCGGAGATAAAAGCCAAAGAGGTCATTTCGGCTGCGATTCAGAGAATATCGTCCGATCATGTCAGTGAGACTACCGTGAGTGTGGTTGATCTGCCGAACGATGAAATGAAGGGGCGGATAATCGGGCGTGAAGGTCGAAACATCCGGGCTCTGGAGGCTATGACCGGTGTCGATCTGATCATTGACGACACCCCGGAAGCCGTCATTATATCCGGCTTTGACGCCATTCGCAGGGAAATCGCAGCCAATTCGCTGAAGAGGTTGATTTCCGATGGACGGATACATCCCGCCCGAATCGAAGAGATTGTGGCGAAGGTGGAGAAAGAGGTCGAGAAAAACATCCGGGAAACCGGAGAGCAGGTGGCTTTTGAGGTGGGAGTTCAGGGGTTGCATCCGGAGATCATCCGGCTTCTCGGGCGGTTGAAATTCCGCACGAGTTACGGACAGAATGTGCTCAATCATTCCAAGGAAGTGGCGTTTATTGCCGGAATGATGGCTTCGGAGCTGGGCGTCAATATCAAACTGGCCAAACGCGCGGGACTTCTGCACGATATCGGTAAAGCGGTGGATCATGAGGTGGAGGGATCGCACGCCTTGATTGGTGCGGAGATCGCCAAGAAATTTGGTGAACCCAAGGAGGTTGTCCGGGCGATGGCGGCGCACCATGGTGATGAGTCTCCGACCACGATTGAAGCTGTGCTGATCCAGGCGGCAGATGCCCTGTCGGCTGCCCGGCCGGGTGCCAGACGGGAGATCCTGTCGACCTATCTCAAGCGGTTGGAGAAACTCGAGGATATCGCTCAGGGATTCACCGGCGTCGACAAGTCCTATGCCATTCAGGCGGGAAGGGAGATCCGGATCATATTTCGTCCGGAGGATGTTTCGGATCAGGAAATGGCGATGACGGCCCGGGAGATTGCCCAGCGTATCGAGAGGGAGTTGGAGTATCCCGGGGAGATCAAGGTTACTGCCATTCGGGAAACACGGTCGGTAGAATATGCCCGATGACAGCCGAAAGCCGAGTTCCCGAATTCAGCAAGGAGGTGTGACATGCTTGATGTGATACACAACCCGGAGGATCTGAGGAAGCTGGATATCGGTGTTCTGGAGGAGCTTGCGCGGGAATGCCGGGATGAGATCATTCAGACAGTATCGCGGACGGGGGGGCATCTTGCGACCAATCTGGGCGTGGTCGAGTTGACGCTGGCGCTGCACTATGTGTTTGACACGCCCCGGGACCGGATTATCTGGGATGTGGGTCATCAGGTTTACACACATAAGATACTCACGGGCCGGTTGAACGCGTTCCGAACCGGGCTGCGGCAATACGGGGGTTTGTCCGGATTCCCCAAAAAAGCGGAAAGCGAGTATGATCATTATGATACGGGGCACAGCGGCACCTCCATTTCATTCGCTCTTGGCATGGCGGAAGCATTGCATGCCCGGGGTATTCAGAACCGAGTGATCGCGGTTATTGGGGATGGATCCATGACTACCGGTGTTGCATTTGAAGCGTTGAATCACGGTGGCCAGGTCAACAATCCCAATCTGATCGTGATTCTGAATGACAATGAAATGTCCATATCCCCCAATGTGGGTGCATTATCGGAGTATATCAGCCGCAGAATTGCATCTCCCCGGAGCACTCAGATCCGCAAAACGACCAAAGCCATTCTGCATGCAATTCCGAAAGCTGGGGACGACCTGATCCGACTGGTTCGCAAGCTGGAGCGGTCGGTCAAGGATTTGATTCAGCCGGGATTGCTTTTTGAGGAGATGGGATTTCAGTACCTGGGACCGTTTGACGGACACCGGATCGACGGGCTGGTGGATATTTTCCGGAACATCAGGCACATTCCGGGTCCGCTACTGATTCATGTTCTCACCCGGAAAGGCTGCGGGTATAAACCGGCGGAGATTGAACCGGAGCGGTTTCACGGAGCTTCGGCGTTCGATGTTTCGACCGGCAGATTCATCCAGAAGAATGAGTCTCCCAGTTACACCGAGATATTCGGAAAGGCCCTGATCGATCTTGCGCATTCGGATGACCGAGTGGTAGCCATAACCGCTGCCATGACCCTGGGTACGGGTCTGGATGGTTTTGTCAAGGTGTTCCCGGATCGGTTTTATGATGTGGGTATTGCCGAACAGCATGCGGTGGCCTTTGCAGGAGGATTGGCCCAGGAGGGTTACCGGCCGGTTGTCGCGATATACTCCACGTTTTTACAACGGGCGTATGATCAGGTGTTCCATGATGTCTGTCTGCAGAACCTGCCGGTTATTTTCGCTCTGGATCGGGGCGGGCTGGTTGGAGCAGACGGTCCGACCCATCATGGCGTATTCGATTTTTCCTATCTCCGTCATCTGCCCAACATCTCGGTCATCGCACCCCGGGACGAGAATGAACTTCGCAGGGCCTTGTTTGCGGCGGCGGAGCATGACCAGCCGGTTGTCATACGCTATCCGAGGGCTGCCGGAATGGGAGTGGTAGTTGAAGCGGATCCCAGGCCATTGAACTGGGGCGAATCGGAATTGTTGCGGGAGGGGAGTGACATTACGGTTCTGGGAGCGGGGCCTATGGTTTACGAGGCTTTGAAGGCCGCCGAGATTCTGGAGCAGAGCGGTATCGACGTGGAGGTTATCGATGCCAGGTTCATCAAACCGCTGGATAGTACACTCATACTCAAATCAATCCGCAAGACCCGGAGATTGTTGACGCTGGAGGAAAACTCCCTTGCCGGTGGTTTCGGCAGTGCCGTGATCGAGACACTGACCGGTCAGGACATCTCCTTCTGTCATGTCGATTGCATGGGTATCCCGGATCAGTTTATTCCCATGGGCTCCCAGGGGGAGCTTCGGAATGATCTGGGATTATCGGCGAACGAACTGATCCGCCGGATTCGACTTCTCGTGCCCGCATCGGGGTCGAGCCGGCATAACCGGGACAAAAAGATGAAGACGACTCTCGATGGCTCTCATCCGGGCAGACGTACTGGTAACGAAAAGAAAACTGGCTGAGAGCCGTTCGGAAGCAGCGGATCTGCTCCGGAGAGGTTTGATAGCCATTGCCGGAAAACCGGTGGTCAAACCGGGTGCCATGGTTTTGGCGGATGCGGCTGTCGTGCTTTTGAAACCCGGCCCGCGGTTTGTCAGCCGGGGTGGTGACAAGCTGGCGGGCGCTCTGGACGCATTCGGAATATGTCCTGCAGGCCGGATCGCTCTCGATTGCGGAGCTTCCACGGGCGGTTTTACCGACTGCCTGCTTCAGCGCGGTGCCCTGAAAGTATATGCCGTGGATGTCGGATACGGCCAGCTGCACTGGAAACTCAGAACTGACCCGAGGGTGTCTGTACTCGAGCGGACGAATATCCGCTATTTGTCCTCCGATCTGATCGATCCTCCCGCCGAACTGGCCACTTTGGATCTTTCATTCATATCTCTCAAACTGATAATGGGAAGGATGATGGATTTTCTGATGCGTGACGGTGCCGTTGTCGCTCTGATCAAACCTCAATTCGAAGCGGGCAGGGATCAGGTCGGATCCGGAGGTGTTGTGCGGGACGCATCGGTTCACAAACGGGTCCTGATGGAATTGGCGGAATCATTTCAACACGATGGATGGGTGATACCGGGTGTGATATGTTCATCCCTGACCGGTCCGAAGGGAAACCGGGAGTTTTTCTTTCATATGAAACGAAATCCGGGGGAATCTGTTTCCGGGATTGCAGCGATGATCGATGCTGCGGTGAACGGCAAGGAAGGGTAGCGGAAAAATGAAAACCATAGCGATCTGTGCCAAACCCGATACGCCTATGGTTGCGCTGATTGGCGGCACGCTGGTCGATTGGCTGAAGCAGCGGGATCAAATCATCTTAATGGATGAGATGGCTTCCGTTCAAATCAGAAAACCGGCCGATAGAATCATCGAGAATACAATTCCGCCTCAAACAGATCTGGTTATTGTTTTGGGAGGTGACGGCACGATTTTGAGGGTGGCGCGTCTTCTGGAGGATCATCAGACACCCATCATGGCAGTGAATCTGGGCGGCCTGGGATTTCTGACATCGTTCACTCCGGAAGAGATGCTCCAGGAACTGGATAAAATTCTCCAGAACCGATTTCAGGTTTTAAACCGTTTAATGCTCCAGACCCGGCTTTTTCGCGACAATACCCTGATATATGAAAACACGATTCTCAACGACGTGGTTTTCAAGGAGTCGACATTATCCCGAATCATCAAACTCAGCACATGGGTTGACGACGTTCCCATCACGACCTATCATGGCGACGGTCTGATCATTTCGACGCCAACTGGATCCACCGGCTATTCCCTCTCCGCAGGCGGACCCATAATCTGTTCGCACCTCAAAGCAATCATCCTGACACCAATCTGTCCCCATTCGTTCGCACACCGCCCGATTGTGATTGGGCCCGAGCAGGTTGTGGAGGTTCGGCTGGAATCGTCTCACGGGGAGGTATCCCTGACCATCGACGGTCAGGTCAGGTATGCAATGCAGTATCGGGATAAAGTGCTGGTCACAGGAGCTCCGGTTCAAACCCGTCTTATCCAGAATCCCAATACGACGTATTTCCAGGTTCTGAGTCACAAACTGAAATGGGGATTGATCTGATATGCTCGATTCCGTTCACATCCGGAACTATGCGTTGTTGAATGACATTGAACTGTCATTTTCGGATGGCTTGAACGTGGTATCCGGCGAAACGGGATCCGGGAAATCAATTCTGGTTCAGGCGATTTCGGGACTTCTGGTGACACCCGTGGAGAAAGAAAAGATCCGGCCTCCGGAGAAGATGGCTCTGATCGAGGGTTACTTCTCCGGCATCGATCCCGGGTGGGTGCGAGGCGTTCTGGATGATATCGAGATGAACGGAACGGATACGATGAGGCTGATTTTGCGTAGGGAGATGTTTGCCAGTGGTCGAAGCCGGTATCTGGTGAACGACCAGTCGGTGCCCAAGCACATTTTTCAGGAAATCGGGCGTCATCTTCTGGACATCAACAGCCAGCATGAACACCAGAAATTACTGGATGCACGCAACCATTTGGAATTTCTGGACAGGGCTCTCGATCTTGAGTCTCCTGTTGCGGAGATCGTCAGGTTTCATAACAAGCTGCAGGTTCTGAGCCGCGAAATCATGGAGATGGAAGTTACGGACCGGAAACGCACGGAGCAAGCCAGAACGCTGGAAGACCGGATGGCTGAAATCGATGCAGCCAGCCTGTTACCCGATGAAAAGAGTTCTCTGGCGGACGAACTGAAACGTTTGCGGCATGCGGATGAGCTGAAGACACTGCTGGATGAGATTGTATATAACTGTCGTTATGCGGAGCAGTCGTTATTGACCCAGGCAGGCAGGCTGTCCCGGCTGCTGCAAAAAGCGGTTCAACATGATTCCGGATTGGAGCCTTTGGCTGCTCAGGCTGAATCGGTTTTTCTGATACTGGACGATCTGGGCGATACGATCCGTCAGAAACGGGACCAGACTGACTGGACCCGGGAGCGGTTGAACGAAGTGGCGGAACGGCTGCATTTTCTCCAGAGCATGGAAGCGAAGTATCAAAACGATATCCCGGGTATCATTGCCTATCGGGGAACGATTGAGGAGGAGCTTTCCCAGCTCGGGAATCTGCGGCATCGAATCATGTCGATGAAGCAGGAATGGGACGATCTATACCGGAATTATCTGAAGAAGTGCGCATTGATTTCATCCGCCCGGCGCAGGGGAGCGGTCGGTTTATGCAGGAGTATCGCCGGATTGCTGAACGAGGTCGGGATGACCGGTGCCCGGTTTGAAATTGCATTCTCTGCACTGCCCGAGGATCTTGCCCGGGAGTTGAACGTGGATGATCAAAGGCTTCCGGAGTTATGCCGGGCGCAGGGTTTGGACATTGTTGAATTCAGGTTATCCGCCAATCCGGGCACTTCTCTGCTTCCCCTGTCCCGAGTTGCCTCCGGTGGAGAATTGAGCCGGATCATGCTGGCGCTGAAACACCATTTCATTTCCGACGATGTGTCCACAGTCATCCTGGACGAAGTCGATGCCGGGATTGGCGGTCAGACCGCGGATTCGGTTGCCCGGCAGATCAAAAAGCTTTCCAGGCGAAAACAGATTCTATGTGTGACGCATCTGGCGCAGATCGCGGTCCATGCAGACCGTCATATCTTGGTGGCCAAACGGATTTCGGGTGGCAGCACTGAGGTGGCGATTCACCGGGTTGACAAAGAAGCCAGAATCGATGAGGTCGCCCGGATGATTGCCGGTGAGACCGCCGACGGGCAAGCGAAAAAACTGGCTGAATCTCTTCTGTCGAACGCTTCCCTGTCCGACGCCGGATGTAAATAATTCTGTTTCAGATCTTATTTTAGGCGCTGAACGGAATACTCCGCGATCCCGGTCAGGATATCGAGATACGGTGAATCGGGGAGTTCGGAGAGAATTGAAATCGAATCATGGATCAGCTGTTCCGAGCGGCGGGCGACCCGGTCGATGGCCCCGCTGCTGATCACGGTTTTCTTCAGAAGTCCGGCTTCTTCAGCCGTCATATCTGATTTTCCCAGCAGCCGTTGAATGAATTCCCTGGTTTTTATGTCGGACAGGTCGTAAGCGTATTTTATGGCCAGGGTTCGTTTGCCTTCCCTGAAATCTGATCCGATGGGTTTCCCCAGCATTTCCTCGTCTCCCAGAATCCCGAGGATATCGTCTCTTAATTGGAACGCCAGTCCGATATTGGATCCGTAAGCGCTCAGTATCCGGATCCACGGATGTTCGAGATCAATTATATTCAATCCGATCAATCCCCCTGCGACCACTGAAAACGAAAGCAGCGTGCCTGTTTTCCGTCGGAGCATCAATTCGATTTCATCGATGCGGATCCGATCCAGTGGTATTCCAGTTTGCAGAACATCCGAGACTTCACCGGTCAAGAGATCCGGCAGGACCTGTCCTTCCAGCATGGCGATCAGTTTCAGGACGATATGGGATGGAAGGTCGTCGGCCAGAGCGGATTGAGCCAGGATATCGATCACGAATCCATGCTGGGCGTCGCCGATGAGCATGGCCATTGAATTGGCCAGATGATCTTGAGGCAGCAGTGGATTTTGAAGATCCCAATCCGGGAAATCCCGGTAGATTCGATGGTGAATGGTGGGTCCACCCCTTCGGTATTGGTCCCGATCGATGATGTCGTCGTGAACCAGGGTCCAGGTGTGGAACATCTCGATTGCCGCACCCGCTGGAACGGCTTTCCAGGGATGCCCGCCGGTCAAACCTGCCGCGGCACATGTCAGGGCGGGACGCAGGCATTTTCCGCCTCGCGAGGAGTAATCGAGTATTCGGTCCTTGATCAATCCGTCCGGAAGCCGGTTCAAAAACGGGGCTGATGTGAGTGCCGATCCGATGCGACTGGAGACTTCGTTCAGGAATTCGCGAAGGATCCGGTCTCTGTTTTGATCACTCAACAGCCGGTCTTTCAGGATATCCCCGGAGAATATCCAGCATTGCGCATGGACTGGAGACTGCGCTCCAGAATTTGCCGTCCACGGATTCCCATGTGCCGCCTTTCCAGAAAAGCTCATCCAGCAAATCCATGGCCGTATCTTTCGCCATCAGCCGCACTTCCCATGCTTTGACGATCTCCGATGCCAGCTTGGCCCGGGCGTCGTTGACGGTGCGCATCCGGTGATCCGGTGTTTCCCGGCCGTCGAACAGGATGATATTCAGATATCCTTCAACTCCGATGTCGTGGCGGCTGGCGGCATTGACGGCGTTGATCATCTCGAACAGTCCTTCCGATCGGGGAATGGCTCCCCGGCGTTCCGGCACTGTTTTTCTGCTGCTGAACTCACTGAGATAAAGCGTCGCCACATCCCGGCCGGATCCATCAGCCAGGAAAATCTCCTGTACAGGGAAATAGGTGTGTTCGATCATGGACAGCGAAAAAATCCGGAATCCCTGCCGGGGTTCATATCCCGCGATAATCCCGGCATTCAGAAAGATTGATGTCATTTCGCCGGTCCGGCCTTTCCAGGTGATTGCGTCATGGATTGCGCTGACAGTGCCGGCATCCTTGATTTCGTATTTCTGTCCGTTGCGCATGTAATACCCGCGGCACAGGTCGTTAACCGAGAATCCGTACCGGCCGATGATCGTTTGGTCGATATGTTCCCGTTTCAGTTTTATCTGGGCTTCAAACGCCCATTTTGCCAGTTCTTCGATGGTAATGAAGGATTCCGGGATTTTGTCCTTTTTTGTTTTCAGAAGATCGTATTCGGTTCGCACGCGTTTTCTGATATTGAACTTGAGTTCATCTCCGATCGTCGATGTCCCCGTGTTTCCGTAGCAGGCCACGATACCCTGTTCCCGGGCGATATCGGGATCGACCACGGATTTAATTTTGTCGGCCGAATTAATGATCATGTTTTCGGGATTCCATCCCCGCTGCTCGTCGCACACCATAGCGCCGGAATACTCGTCAAACCGGATCGCGTTGATCGATGTCATCGTTTTGCTCCTCCTTTGCCGGGTTTTTGCGGTTTGACGGGCGATCCAGGCGGTAATTCCGGAAAGGGGGGCAGTTTGTATCCCCGCAGGAGTTTGTGAAGGGTTGCCTGATCTTCGATCTGGTCGAAGAACAGGTGTTCAACATCCGTTCTATCTGCCTGTTTGAAAAACAGTTTTTCCAACAGGGGGTATATCTTTTCTTGGGTTATCAGGCCGTGCTGGAGAGCCCGGACCATTTCCATTGCCAGACGGGTTGTATCGCCGGAAAACTCGAAATAGCGGTTTGCATGATCTTGACCGTTTCCATCGATATAGATCAGGCTTAGACCGCCGCCCACTTCGTGAAAGTGATCATATCCTTTCAAGGTGGCCTGATAGAGAGCCAGCATTCCCCATACCGGATCGAATCCGGTTCGGCGTTGATCCAGAGTGAGATTGTTCATGATCCGAGAGAATTCGATTCCAGCTCCGTACAAACCGGCGCCTATGGCTTCAAATCCGCCTGAAATCAAAGAATACACCGTATTTTCAGCATTAATGTGAAAGGCCCTGAATTTGCTCTGGGGATCGTATCCAATCAAGACGGCCTTGTTTTTGAATATCGGATCGGTGAGATTGCCTTTTTTTTCGTATGTAATGATTTTCCGGGCTTCTGTTTTAATGGCTTCCTGAGCCAGATCGTACCGGGTGCCGTCCTCCTCGAAGAAGCCTCGGTTCAGATCGTCCATTGTGAATCCGTAGAGGAATTTCAGCATATCGTTTACTTTGCGCTGCCGGATATCCTGCATGGTCTGCCGGATGATTTCGGCGATGGCTTCCAGATCATTCACCGGCATGTTCCGGACCTTGTCGCCGCTTTTAAAAATTTTCAGGATGTTATCCCGGGTTCTCCGAATCACTTCCTCGTGAAAACCGGGATGCCCGTATCCGCCGTATGCCGCTTCGATTCCCAGAGCTTCCGAAATCTCCCGGGGCAAGATATTCCGGATGTTATCCAGGAAAAAAGATCTTCTTCTACGGAGGAACCAATATTCCTCATCGCACAGCATGGCTCCGGATGAGGTACTGAACTGCAGAGCGGTAACGATTGCCATTTGAACCCCCATCTGCCGAGTTGATCGAAGTATCGAGACCCCCTGCGGGTCAAACAAAGGACGCACTATAGCACAACTTCGGGGGAATGACATCAGATTATCTTCGAGGGAGGATCAATCCGGCGGATAGCCCAAAGCATCGTTGCCGGACGAAGCCGGGTTGGTGGCATCCAGGCCGATTTCCATCTCGATCTCATCACGGATGGGGATGCCGTCGCAACCGGTTCGGGGAATGGAGGGTTTGAGTTTCCGGGAATATACCATGGCGTCGGGGTATATATCGGTGATGTGCATGCCCCATTTCTGGTAAAAACGGATTGCAGGTGTATTGTCGTTGGTTGTGATCAGCCACAAGCGCCGGCATCCCTTCCGGTATGCCTCCTGTTTTACCGCATCCATCAATGCGGACCCGATTCCACATCGGCGGATCAGGCTGTTCAAAGTGATGATTTCACAGGAATCATTCAGGATGCGGTAGGTGATCAGCCCGACGATGGCATGGTTGTGCATGCATATGAAACCGGGCAGTTTACCTGCGTGATGCATCTTGCCCCGTGTGACGATTTCGGCAGATCCCCAATGCGCGACAAGAAAATTCTCCATGGCCGGCCGATCGGCATTGATCACCCGACGGATACCCGATGAAAGAATCAGGTTCATTTCGTTGTCAGGCTGTCATTTTCGGCTGTAGCGGCCCATGAGCGTGGTCTGAGCGAGAATGTGGTTTTTGATGGCGGTTTCGACCTGGGATTTCGATTGTCTTGCCGGCAGGCCGGGGTCCGTATCCAGGGCGTAGAGTCTGAAAAAGTACCGGTGAGTTCCACTTGGAGGGCAGGGACCGCCGTATCCGATCCGTTTCCAGCTGTTCAGTCCGTGAGTGCCGACCGACGGTATCGTCTCCTCCGGAGCCACCCCTTCCGGAAGCGCTCTGGTTTCGACAGGTATGCCATATAGGATCCAGTGGTCCCAGGTACCGACCGGGGCGTCCGGATCGTCCATGATCAGCACGTAACTTTTTGTCCCGTCCGGAGGTTCAGACCAGGACAGCGGCGGTGAAAGGTCTTTTCCGTCACAGGAATATTTGACCGGTATGGATCCCCCCTCGGCAAAAACGCCGCTTGCAAGCGTGAATTTATCGGACTCGGCCGATTGAGCAGCTTTTCTTCCCGGCAGAAAACTCATGGCAAACAGTGCCGGCAGCAAGATTCCCATCAGACGCATGGAACACCTCCCCAATCCCTGTTGAGATATTTCGTGGAACGAGTCATACCGATCCGGGTTGAAGTATCTTTCGCATATTTCACTCCAAGTATATCAGAAATCATCCAATCCGGGTAGTGTCAAAGCCCGTCTCTTTTGGAATCCGGGAAATCTTTCGTTTTTTTTCTGATCGCGATGTGCACGAGTGGACACAAATACATTGTCGATTCTTCTTTCGGCACCCGGTTACGACTGGTATAATTCGGACTTCGAGAAGGGAGAGAATCATGATTTTCCGGCCGATGAGCCATTCAGGTCTGCTTTTTGTTTTGTTTGCGCATGCGTTTTTCATGACCGGGTGCACCGGAAACGGGCGTGATCCCATGCAGGCCAACGAAATGGTGATCGGTTTCAGCGCCCGACCGAAATCACTTGATCCCCGGCTGTCCACCGACCTTGCTTCCGCGCGTGTTCAGCAGCTGCTGTACAATTCGCTGGTTAAAAAGGACATCCATTCCAATCTGGTACCCGACCTGGCGGAGCGATGGGAGATGCCCGATGATGTCACATACCGGTTTTTTCTTCGGGAAAACGTGCGGTTTCACGATGGGACAATCCTGATGGCTCGGGATGTCAAGGCCACGTTCGATGCCATCCTGAGCGATGAGCTGGGTTCACTGAAACGGGCGGCATTCGAGAAAATCGCCTCTATTGAGATTGAGAACGATCACCAGCTTGTGTTCAGAACCAGCGAACCGTTCGCTCCGTTTCTGATCAATCTCGTCCAGGGAATACTCCCCGCCCGGGAAGCGTTCAAGCTGGATCAGGCGGACCGGATCGAGCCGGTGGGCACCGGTCCGTTTTTGCTCGAGGAGCGACAGGGGGAGGAATATCTGGTGCTGAAGGCGTTTGAGGATTGTTTCAGCGGATCTCCCCGGTTGGACAGGATCATTATCCGGGTCATTCCGGATGATACCATCCGGTTGATGGAGCTTGAAAAAGGAACCATCGATTTTCTCCAGAACAACATTCCACCCGATTCAATTCCCCGGATCGAACAGAATCCCCGGTTCGAAGTTGTGAGCGCGCCGGGAACTTCGATTTATTACCTGGGATTCAACTTCCGCCTGGACTACCCGCCCAGGGACCGGCGGGTCCGGCAAGCGCTGGCACTGGCTTTGAACCGGGAGGACATCATCCGGCATTTGCTCGGCGGCAATGCCAGCCCGGCCACCGCTGTTATTCCAGAGAATCACTGGGCATACAATCCCCGGGTCGAACAGGTCCCTTTCCGCCCGGATCATGCGCGCGAGCTTTTGGAGGAAGCCGGTTATCCGATCCGCGACGGAAGTCGGTTTTCCATTCAGTTCAAATGCTCCCAGAACAAGCAGAGCCGGCGGCTGGCGGAGGTTATCCAGGCGCAATGGGCGCAAATCGGTGTTCAGACGGATATCCGATCTCTCGAATGGGGCACATTTTACGACGATATTCTCAAAGGCAATTTCGAATCGTACATATTATCCTGGGTGGGGGTCACCGATCCGGACATCTATTATTCTCTTTTTCATTCACGAAGCATTTCACCCAACGGCCGCAATCGGGGTCAGTTCCAGTCGGAAGCGATGGATATTCTTCTGGAACGGGGAAGGCGGATCATCGATCCGGATCTGAGGATGGAGGTATACAGTGAAGTGCAGGAACTGGCAGCCCGGGAATTTCCGTACATCAATCTCTGGCATACACACAACATTGCCGTGATGGATCACAGGCTGCAGGGGTACCGGATGTATCCTGCCGGCGATTTTGATTCCATGGCGGTAATGTGGTGGATGAGACCTGGAGACTGAAGTGGCTGAATTTGTCTTCCGCCGAATTATCCTGGTCATCCCGGTGGTTCTGGGCGTCTCGCTGCTTGTATTCTTTCTGATCCATTTCATTCCCGGAGATCCGGCCGTTCTGATTCTGGGTGAATCGGCGCAACCGGCGGATATCGCCCGGCTGCGGCATGAACTGGGCCTTGATGAGCCTCTTCTGCATCAGCTGGGTTCATTTTTGGGCGGGATATCGCGGTTTGATCTGGGTACGTCGCTGCACCGGTCTGTTCCGGTATCGATGATACTGCTGCAACGTTTTCCCGCGACCATTGAGTTGACGGTGGTCAGCCTGATAACGGCTTTATTGATCGCATTTCCGCTGGGGATCATCTCCGCGGTCCGTGCTCGAACCATTTTCGATTCGGGATCGATGTTTTTCGCATTGCTGGGTGTATCCATGCCCAATTTCTGGCTGGGACCCCTGCTGATTTTACTGTTTTCGATCAAACTCGATCTGCTGCCGGTTTCCGGCCGGGGTGACTGGACAACGTACATATTGCCGGCGGTCACGCTGGGAACCGCCTTGGCGGCTATACTGACCCGGATGATCCGGTCCAGTCTGCTCGAGGTCATCCAGCTTCCATACATCACCACGGCCTATTCCAAGGGATTGACGCCGGTCCGGGTGATTCTGAAGCATGCGCTTCGAAATGCACTCATCCCGGTTGTTACCATCATCGGTTTGCAGTTCGGAGCCCTGCTGGGGGGATCGATCATCACCGAAACGATTTTTTCCTGGCCGGGGATCGGGCGGGAACTGATCGAGGCGATTCAGGGAAGAGACTATCCGGTGGTTCAGGGGTGTGTTCTTCTGATTTCGCTTGCCTATGTTCTGGTGAACCTGGCAACCGATATGCTTTACGGGTTTCTGGATCCGCGGATCCAGCTGGCGGTCAGACTCGACCATTCGCGCCGGGCTGAAGCGTCTTTTTTTTCGCGGATCTTCAAACACCGCAAATTTATTCTCACGGCATCCGGTATTCTCCTGGCTGCCGCGTGGCTATCCGGTACGCCCGGTATCCGGATAAAGGTATCTCAGGCGGCGGGACTCATCTGGTCAGCTGTGCAGGTGCTTCCTGCAGTTACGGAATCCCATATCGATATGATTCTGCAGATGGGTATTGTGCTGCTGATTCCGATTGCCATGCTGATCTGGCACAGGTCCGATCCGCGATCCTGGAGAAGGTTCGCGCGGACCCAGACAGCCTGGGCGGGACTGGGGATATTTTGTGTTTTTCTGATCGTCGGTCTGTTTGGTCCCCGGATGGCGCCTTATGATCCACTGGATCAGAATCTGGAACGCCGCCTGGAATCTCCGAGTGCGGAGCATTGGATGGGTACGGACGAGATCGGGAGGGATGTGTTGAGCCGGGTTCTGGACGGCACCCGGATATCGGTCAAGGTCGGATTGATCGTGACCCTGGTATCGGCTTTTGCGGGGACACTGATCGGAATGGTATCCGGTCTGGCAGGCGGTTGGGTTGATGAGATGGTGATGCGGGTTGTGGACATTTTACTGGCGTTTCCCGGCATACTTCTGGCGATTGCGCTGGTGGCGGTACTGGGACCGGATATCAACAATGTGATCCTGGCGTTGTGCCTGATGGGGTGGGTGGGATTCGCCCGGTTGGCCCGGGCCCAGGTGTTGAAGGCGCGCGAAGAGGAGTATGTGGAATCGGCACGGGCTCTCGGTTCATCGGCATCCCGTTTGATCACCCGGCATCTTCTGCCAAACATCATCGCACCGATTGTGGTGCAGGCCACGCTGGGAATGGCCGGCGTGATTGTCGCGGAAGCCGGCCTGTCGTTTCTGGGGCTGGGCGTTCAGCCGCCCACACCAAGCTGGGGCGGTATCCTGAATTCAGGTGTGGATTTTTTCATGGAGGGACCGCACATGACCGTTTTCCCGGGACTGGCGATCATGGTCGTGGTCATGGGACTGAATTTTTTCGGTGACGGCCTCCGGGACGCTCTGGATCCCAGGGCGCAGCAGTCCTGAGATCTTCTTATCTTATCTTCAATGTAAACCGATTGTTAAACTTCTTTTCCGCCACGCTGACTGCCGCAGTATATTCCTGGATATTTCCAATCGCGTTCAAAGCGGACTTGACATGATCCGGATTGAGATCCTTGGGGAAAAATATCCGGTAGCTGTTAACCAGGTTGGCGAGGGAACCTGCGAGTTCCTCGATATTCAGATATTGGAATCCGGCCAGTTGTCCGCGCTGAATTGAATCCCGCAACTGGAATCGGTCAGCCTGCATCAGGTTTTCACTCCGGGAATTGAAGGCATCCCAACTCTCCTTAACGCCATCCAGGGAGGTTGAAAACAAAATCAAATTTTCGGTGATCACGTAACCGGGGGCCAGATTGGGGCCCAATGGCAACGGGATATGGCGGTATGTCAGATTTTCAAAGTCGGCTGTCTGGAATTCGACGTGTTTTTCGGCCAGTTTAGCCTCGATCATCCGCTCGATTTTTTCCATGGTTTTCAATGCTGTTTCCCTGTCCGTGATATTGATGCCTGCCACCAGTTGAGGGAAGGGGAACATGCCCTGGCTGTTGAGGTTGTGAAATGCGATGAATATTCCCCGGCCCAGAATCGGCTGGAGTTCCTGCTCGAGATCGATGGAAGTCTTCGATTTGAATGCGGTAATAAAATCCAGCCAGTACGTCTTGCTGTCCCGCGAACCCGCCTGAATGACATCTCGCTTCTGGAGCTCCATCAGTGCGGGCCAGTTCACGGAGGCGGCGGAAGCCCCGATTGTATTCGCCGGGATCCAATTCACCAGGGAAGCATCCAGCCCGTTCTCGAGGACTTCGGTCAGCGGGAGATCTTCCACTGTCATGATGTTCGATACGGCTTCGAATCCTGTTTCGGTCAGATCGACTCCGACGATCACCTTGTCGATGTATTCGGTTGAGTATTCCTGGTCCATGCCCTTTCTGGACATGACTTTCTGCATGATGGATCGCAACTGGGTCATGTCGACCAGAATTCTACCGTCATAATCCTGAACCAGGTTCTGAGCTCTCTGGAACTGTTCTGTGGATGAAAAGTTGTCCAATTCGCGCCGGATGACCGAGGCAGCATTCTTGGCCAGATCCAGGGATGTGGCGCAGATTAACTGATTGTCGCGGAAGAAATATACAAGATTCGTGCTGTTCTGAATCGGCAGGAACGTGAGGTCGAAATTCTTGAAACGGTGTGTTTTGATCTCCGACGTATTCAGTTCTTTGTGCACGGTATCCAGAACCCGGACAGCCGTCGCCTTGTCGTCCAGATCCATGATCATGATGGCGTTTACATATGGAAATCCCGGATACAGGGCGATATCCACGCGATTGCCCAGAAAGGTCATGAGGGTCTGTTTGTTCAACGGAATCCCGGATTCCCTGCCGTCGGTTTCCAGCCTGGTTTTGATGGCTTCCAGACGGTTCCGGATCGCCGGGTCCTGCCACAGATCCAGTTTGAGAAGGTCCTGAAACAGCCGGGTCGATGAGAATCGTTCCCAGTTTTCAGCGAGGTTTTCCTTGCATATGTAGACCATTGCGCCTTCCGGAATGGGAGGTGTCGGTTTCGTTTTGGGATGGCAGGCTGTCAATATGCATCCCAGCAGGAGCCATGCAACGCAGTTGATCATTCGATTCGTTTTCATGTTGTTTCTCCCTGGTTTTCAAGATACATCCGAATCATGATAGCATTGATGGGAATTTGAAGTAAAACGTATAAAATTATCACCCGGTACCCCGATGATATCCGGTGCAAATTCCAATGCTTGATTTCAGTTTCAGGCAATCCCGTACAGTTTTCGGATCCGTTTCAGGTGATGAGACACATTGGCGGCCGTGAATCCCATCTTATCGCCGATTTCGCGCCAGGTGAATCCTTCAGCCAGATATCTGAGGACCTGTTTCTGCACTTCACTGAGTCTTCGGTCCAGAAGCTCGATTTCAGCTTTCAGACCGGCGTCGGTGGGGATGCAGGTCGCCATCTGTTCCATTTCTTCCTGCTTTTTTCTCAGGATTTTTTTCAGGCAATCGAGCAATCGCCACCTTGCGAATTTCAAAAGGTATTCCGATGAGGAGCCGATGTTGATATTGACCCGGTCCAATCCCTCTATGACTGCCATGAAGGCTTCCTGTTTGAGGTCATCCAGGTCGAGTCCGTTCACCCATTCGTACCGTCGCACGATCTTTTCCAGTCTAGGGGTCAACAGCACCAGAAGCTCTTCACGAGCTCTTTCGTCTCCCGCGCCTGCGCGCCGCACCAATTCGTTCATGCCAGCCTCCCATACTACCGTGACATTTTTCGTCGGCGGGGAAGCGGCACGCCCGATGGATATTTTCGGATGAAAAAAGAAATTCCCGGGTCAGGCTTGCTTGAGGGCGTGGCGTTCCCTGCCGCTGCGTCGATTAATGCTTTCGATCATCAACATCGACAGCCCTCCTTGAGCAAAATTTCAGAAGCTACTTATTCCAAGCACAAAAATACCTCCATGCTTTCACATAATATAGCCTCTTCCGGTGCAAATGTTAAATCTTTTTTTAATCCGCCCCGCGTACCGGTTGCCTTGAGTCACTCGAGTCAATAAACTGACGGAATATGCAGCGACAGGACGGCGGTTTCCAGAATCAGGTCATGGCGGTTCAATTCGCGATCCTGATCTTTTTCCTGGTTCTGGCACCCCTGTATCTTTCCGGATTGATTCCGCCGGGGCAGTGGTGCTGCGGAGTTTTTCCGGGGGATGGTCAATTGAATCTGTGGGCGCTGACCTGGCAATGGAGAACCCTTCCGTTTCAACCCACACAGCTATGGAATGCAAATGCATTCTATCCGGCAGCCAACTCCATTCTGGGCTCGGATCATCTTTTCAGTCTGGTCCTGCTGGGATTGCCGTTTTTCTGGGTCACCGGGAATCCTTTCCTGGCGTACCATGCCGTGCTGTTTTGTTCATTTGCCATCGGGGGTCTGGGATTTTTCATGCTGGGCAGGCTGGTGTTCAGAGACACCTGGGCTGCGGTTCTGAGCGGGACATATTTTGTCGTCGCCATCCCGCGAACGGTCCAGGCGGTCGGGCATATCCAGATCGCCCATTTCCAGTGGCTGCCCTGGTCCCTGTTTTTCCTGATACGATACCGTCAGACCGGGCGGCAGCGGCATGCCGCCGGATTTGCAGCCGCTGCGGTTCTGCAGATTCTATCCTCATGGTACCTGGCTGTTTTTGAAGTCCTGGTTCTGGGTATTGTCATTCCATTTTCATTTACCGGTGTCCGTAACCGAAGAATGGTTTTGACGCTTATGGCTGCTCTTGCCCTGATCGCCGCGGCAGTTATACCTTTTGCGCTGCCCTATGCCGGTTCGGCGTCAGCGGAATATTCCAACGTGGCAGCTGCGTCTGCTCGTGTTACCGATTACTTCACGCCGCCTGCGGGAACATTGTGGTCGCGCATTCTGGGTATTCAGGGGGGATGGGGAGAGCGGACCGTGTTTCCTGGTTATCTTGTTATTGCTCTGTGCCTGACCGCCGCAATCCAAATAGCCTGCTCCAGTCCGGTCCGGTCGCCTGATCCGGTCGGGCACCGTGCGTTCATCGGGGTTCTGATTGCAGGGGCGGCGGCATGGATGTTGAGCCTGGGACCGTTTGCCGGCGCTTCACAGCGGTTGCCGCTGCCCTTTTATTACCTTTCGGCGCTTTCGGAAACCATGTCCCAGATTCGGGCTCCCGCGCGATTTTCTCAAGTCGTTATCGCGACTCTGGCCCTGGCGTCCGGCTGGTCGCTGTTTCAAATCCGCACCGGTCTGGCCGGGAAAAAGCTTAAAAATGGATTGGCGTCGGCGGTGGTCTGTGCAGTTCTGATCGAGCAGTTTCCGTTCACCCGGTTCACTCCGGCAGTCACACCCCGTCCGGATGTCTATCAATGGCTGAGTCATGAACCGGAAAACACGGTCATTGCTGAGATTCCGGAGTATTATGGAACCGAACTATGGAGTTTCTCAGCGGAATACATGTTGTTTTCTATTTTTCACGAGAAAAAAGTCGTTAACGGATATACCCGGAATATCCCGGAAGATTATCCGGAACATGCTCGATGGCTGGCTGATTTTCCCGATCATGAAGCGCTGGTCGGTCTGGGCCGGCTGGGTGTGGATTATATCGTGATACATCGCCGTAAATTCTTCCAGGAAAAATTTCTGGAACAATTTACCGGTTTGCAGTCCGGCCGGGAGCAGATCGATGCCGCAAACGACATGATCAATGAGTTCAACCGCTATTATTCCGATTGTTACTGCCCGGCGGGAGAAGCGGCCGTCCAACGGGTGCTGACATCACCCCATCTGGAACTGATCCGCCGGTTTGATGATGATTATGTATTCAGAATTCGGGAAGAAATACTGTTGCCTAACGAGAATGGGTAATGGTGAATTCAGATTTATCGCTGAATTCAACCTGTATACCATTCAGTCCAACCGAGCAGACCGGCCAGCGGCAGGAGCCTGTCGGGAATTCCCGGCAGGTTGTCCATCCAGACGTGTGGATCCGGAGGGGATCGATATCTCCCTTTCGGGTATTCATGGGCCTGCATCATTCCGTCGTTAACCGGAACGGACATCACCTCATTACTTGTGGCAAACGATGCTTTATTGTGAGAAAAAACAGGTACCCTGCATTCATCGCGGATCAAACCAAGGCCAGTGCCGGGGACGTGGAGATTCAAGCTGCAATTGCCTTCCGTCCGCGGGATGGCGGATCATGATGTTTTTTGCCCAGAGCGCAATCATCCCCGGATTTTTCAGGACTTCATGACTCCCGTATTTCCGATCCGCCAGAACGGGATAGCCCCGGTGAGACAACTGAATACGGATCTGATGGCTTCTGCCGCTCAGCAGCTGAATTTCCAAAAGACTGCGACCGGACCGGCTGCCCAGAACCGTGTAACTCAGTCGTGCGGATTTCGCGCCGTTTTCACCAGGACGTGCGATCCGGCTCATGCGCCGTATCTTGTCCCGGGCGATGAAGTTCTCCAGTATGCCTTGCCCCCGGGGGATTCCATGCACGACAGCCCAGTAAATCTTTTCCGCTGTCCGTTCCCGGAACTGTCGGCTCAGTTCAGCCGCCGCCTGTCTTGTTTTTCCGAATACGACGATTCCGGCCACAGGACGATCCAGGCGGTGAATCAATCCCAGAAACGGCTGTTGATTGGAGATTGCGGAGGTCATGAACCGAGTTTTGGTATAGGTCAGAAGATCCAGGTCGCCGGTGGCATCGGATTGAGCCAGGACACCGGGCGGTTTGTAGACCGCGATCAGATGATCATCCTCGTAGATCAGGGTGATCTGCCTGATCAGGTTATGCGATCGGTTCATGTCTGGTGCCGCTCCTGATTTCATGTCCATTCCAATGATCGGTTGACTGGGCCGGATAGACATTTTAGCATGGCAATGAGTTATGTTGAAACATGCAAAGGATATATCGTACCGTGATGGAAACAACAGGATTCGACGATTACGAAATGCTTGATGCCGGCAACGGGCGCCGGCTGGAGCGGTTCGGCGAAATTATTCTGGACCGGCCGGCACCCCAGTCGCTGTGGCCGATTTCCCTGCCGTTGTCTGAATGGAACGGAGCTCATGCAGTATATCATAGGTCCGGCACAGGTGGGGGACGGTGGGAGATCCGGAAACAAGTGTCGGATTCCTGGCGGATCCGCTGGGCCGGAACGGTATTTAACTTGAAACTGACCGGTTTCGGTCATCTGGGTTTTTTCCCGGAGCAGACCGCTTGCTGGCAATGGATCCGAGATCATGCCGTATTGACAAATGGCCGGTGCAGCGTGCTGAACCTTTTCGCCTACACCGGCGGGTCGACGGTTGCAGCGGCGAAAGCGGGTGCGGAAATCTGCCATGTGGACGGTTCCAGCGGCGCGATCGGATGGGCCCGGGAGAACATGGCTGCGAACGGGCTGCAGGATCATCCAGTACGCTGGATAACGGATGATGTGCTCAAATTCGCCCGGCGGGAGGTCAACCGCCGGCGCAGGTATGACGGAATCATTCTCGATCCGCCGGCGTTCGGACGCGGACCCAAAGGGCAGGTATGGAAAATGGAGCGGGATCTGCCGGAACTGCTCCGGATTTTTTCAGGTCTGATCAGTGATATGCCCGCATTCATGCTTTTCACCTGCCACTCGGTCCACCTATCGGCTCCGGGTCTTTCGAACATGCTTTCCATGCTGTTCGAAAATCATGAAGGCTCGATCCGGACAGGCGATCTGGTGATCCGGCCGTCCCACGGGAAGAATCTTTTCCCGGCGGGATTCTATGGTTGCTGGTCCCGGAAGGACTGATCAGGTCCCGGAAGGACCCGGTTTTGGTTTTCCAGTGGATTTCCTGGCATTTTTCGGGGAAGATTTTTTCGCGGATTTCCGGGAACGCGGCTGACGGGTCTTCCGGATGCTGGCCAGCAGCGAATCGAGACGTTTGTTCATGAGGTCCAGCTTCTCTTCCACGGATTTGAGATCATTGATGGTGGCGATGTGCAGAGCGTTCAGAGTGCGCTGCATGCCCGCATCGATTCGATCGGTTATCTTCCGCACTCCTCCCCGAATCGCATCCCTGGCTTCTTTCTTGGCTTTTTCCCCTTCGGTCCGGCTCATCTTTCCCCCATCAACCAACCGATCGATATGTCGATCGATTACTGTTTCCGTTGCCTCCATCAGACTGATCCGGCTGGTGACCATCAGTTTGAAAATCTCCACCGTATCCTTGAATGACAGAGCGATATTCACATTACTCTCCGATTTGGCATCGTCATGACTCTCATTTTTCATCCGGTTGCCTCCTCGACCGGCGTTCCAGCTCCGCGATTTTTGCATCCAGCAGTTCCAGTTTTCCCTTCAACCGTTCGGTATCATTCAGCGTCGGCAGCTTCAGAAGTCCTTTTTTCAGTCGTTCGTTGAACAGGGCCGTTATCCAGTCGGCGAATCTTTCCAACTGCTCCCGAACAGCTTCCCAGTCCAGCCTCTTCCGGTCCTCGTCGGTCCCGCCATGGCGGCGCAGCGGACTCCTGGATAAATCGTGCTCGACCTTCTCTGCAACCTCCCGGCCAATCTCCACCGTCCGCTGAAAGACTTTGCGGAATGCATTTTCACCCTGGGAAAACCATGTTTTCAGGCCTTCCAGCGGCAGCTTCTGCCGTTCTTCGGTCCGCATGATAATCTGAATCAGCACCTGCCGGCTGATATCCTCACCCGTCTTCTGATCGATCACCTTGACCTGCTCCTGATTCCGCAGCATGGTTTCAACATCCTTGAGGGTGATGTATGAGCTGGTCGCGGTGTCGTACAGTTTCCGGTTCTGGTACCGTTTAATGATCCGATCCATTAAAACACCTCCCGGTTAAACCATCTCATGAAACCCAGCATACACGAAATGATGCATCGCGTCAAGTGGAATTTGATCTGGAAAGGGAATTACTTGATGTAGTAGTCGAGCAGTTTCAGGACGGCTGCAATGATGGTATCCACATCCTGATCGCTCAGCAGGGGGTAGAGGGGGATGGAGAGAATCCGTTCGGAGACCCGTGCCGCGTTGGGGCAGAGCGGCACCTGTTCAGGATATCGGTTCCGGTAGTAGTGCTGGGCCAGCAGGGACCGGAAGTGTATGCCGATCCCGATGTTTTCCTTTTCCAGGGCTTGCATGAAGAGGTTCCGATCGATTTTCAGGTTGTCCGGGTTGAGTTGAAGAATGTAGATATAGTGAGCGTGATGGGCTTCGGGCAGGGTGATAACGGGAATCAATCCGGGATGATCCCTGAAGGCTGCGTCATAACGGGCGGCGATCTCGGTTCGGCGCTGGGCGAACCCGTTGATTTTTTCCAGTTGCCGCAGTCCGATTGCCGCCTGGATGTCGAACATGTTGTATTTGTATCCGGGTTCGATTGTTTCCCAATGTTGGTATCCCGGCATATTATATCGTTTCCAGGCGTCTTTGGAGATCCCGAAAATGGAGAGTGTGAGGGCGCGTTCCATGATTTCGGGATTGTTGCCTGCCAGAGCGCCCCCTTCTCCACAGGTGATATTTTTGGTGGCGTAGAAGCTGTAAGCGCTGAGATCGCCGTATTGTGCCAGCGGTTTTCCGTTCCACCGGCTTTCGATGGCGTGGGCCGAATCCTGGACAATGAACAGCTCGTGTTGCCGGCAGAGAGATTCCAGGGCATCCATATCGCAGGGTTGACCGGCCATATGAACGGGGATGACCGCCTTTGTTGCCTTGGTGATGCGATCCCGGACGGATCGCATATCCAGGTTCAAGGTACCGGCATCGACATCGGCGAACCGGATTTCCGCGCCCCGGTGCAACACGACATTTGCGGTTGCCGGGAAGGTGATGGGAGAAGTAATGACTTCGTCTCCCGGTCCGATATCGAGCAGAATGAGCGCCAGGTGCAAGGCGGAAGTGCACGAATTCAGGCATACCACATGTTTCACCTGCAGATACTCCGCCAGTTGCTTCTCGAACTGCTTTGTTCTGGGTCCTGTCGTAAGCCATCCGGATTTCAGGGTTTCGACCACTTCCGAGATTTCCTCTTCCCCGATCCAGGCTCTGGCGAAGTTCAAAAAACCGGAGCGGACCGGTTTTCCACCCGCCACAGCAGGCAGTGTATCAATTGTCATATCAGGTCTCCTCGGCTTGGCCAGGTTGGGTGATCAGGCGAAACACGATCCGGGCGGCCAGAGCGCTCGAGATGTCCCAAAAGATGTCGATCCAGCTGGCATGACGGGTGGGTATGAACGATTGGTGCCATTCATCGGATATTCCATATAGAGCTGCCATGATAAGGGCGATGTTGTCAAGGCGGGATCCACGGTCGAGAAACCATCCGATCAATGCCAGGCGGGCCAGGAAAAAGAATGTGAAATAGCAGAGCATGTGCAGAATCCAGTCCGGAACCCGGCAGGCTGCCGGTGAAAGCGGGCGGGAGGAAATGTGAAAGATAAGCAGCATGTAAAGCACCAGCGGAACGGCAGCCAGTTTCCGGTACCGTCCCGTTTTTCCGGGAAGTCGTTTGTTTCGTTCCGGAGACAAGGCCATATCTCAAAGGGTATCAGCAACCCGGAACAGGCTCAATACGAGGAGGCAATCCGGGAGCGGTTCAATTCGGGTATTGACGCTTGCAGTTGAAACGGTTCATGCTTGTCTGTAGACTCGACTGATGCTTTACTCGCCTTGATCGGACGTGGCGGGTGGGGAGGTATCGATGAAAACAGTGGAGAAACCCTGGGGCCGCGAAATCTGGATTGCGTATGATAACGGCAGGTATGCCGGGAAACTGCTCGAGATCAGGGCGGGTCACCGCCTGAGCCTTCAATATCATCAAAAAAAACATGAGACGCTGTATTTACTGGACGGTAAAATCAGGTTTCTTCTGGAGGACGACAGCGGAAACCTGGTGGATGAAGTAATCGTTCCGGGTGGTATTAAGATTGTTCCGCCGGGTTCAAAGCACCGGATGGAAGCGATCCGGGATTCCCGGTTCATCGAATTTTCATCGCCGGAACTGGACGATGTTGTCCGCATTGAAGATGACTACAGCCGTATACCGGATAAGAGATCCGATCAAATGGAGACTTGACCGGATGAACCTGTATTGTGTCATACTGGCCGGCGGCAGGGGAAAGCGTTTCTGGCCGGTCAGCCGCAGGCAAACGCCCAAGCAGTATCTCCCCATCGTCGGATCCCGACCGATGATCCGGCAGACGGCGGACCGGATATCCCCATTGATTCCCATGCATCGGGTGATGGTCGTGACCGGCCGGCATCTCAGATCGAGTCTGTTGAAGGTGATGCCTGATCTGGATTCTGCCAATATTTTCCTGGAACCGGTGGGACGCAATACGGCACCTGCCATTGCCTGGCCTTGCATCCAACTGGTCCGGACGGATCCGGATGCGGTTCTGGCGGTCCTGGCATCCGATCATGTTATCGGCGATGAAACCGCATTCCGGAATCAGCTGAAATCTGGAGTCGAGCTGGCCTGGAAAGACCGGTCCATCGTTACCCTGGGTATTCGGCCGATCCGGCCGGAGACGGGATACGGGTATCTCAAAACCCCGGGTATGCCCGAACCGGTCTGTGGAATTCCCTGCTACCGGATCGAGAGATTTGTGGAGAAACCGGATCGGAGAACCGCGCAGCGGTATCTGGATCAACCGGGATATTTCTGGAACAGCGGAATGTTCATTTTCCGGGCGGATCGTATGGTTGAGGAAATCCGGAGGCATCAGCCCCGGATATTCGCCGGTATCAATTCGATTCTCGATTCGGGGAATTCCGAGCAGGTTGTAGACCGGATCTTTCCGTCCCTTCCGGACATATCCATTGATTACGGGATCATGGAAAAAGCCGCTGGTATCAGGATGCTGGCTGTTGATTTTCCATGGGCGGATGTGGGCAGCTGGGCCGCACTATTCGATCATCTGTCCGATGCCGGAGATGGGAACCGTATTCAGGAAGGTTCCGCTGGAAAGAGGTTATTTATTGATTCGAAAAACGTTATGGTGCATGGTGACAGGCGGTTCGTTGCCGTCATCGGAGTCGATGATGTGATCGTTGTTGAAACCGACGATGCGCTTCTGGTCTGCCGGCGCGACCGTTCTCAGGATGTGGGTGAGGTCGTGAAACGATTGGAGCAGGACCCTGGGCGAAATCAATATATATGAAACACGGGTACGGGTTTCAGGAGGTCAGCGTGAAAAGATCATTTTTTGTATTGTGCTTGATCGTCTCTTGGATCGGATGTGTTGAACAGAAGGAACAGGTCGTTCCCGTTCAGCAGGATCAGAAAACACCGGAGAAAGAAACTTTCGAGAACCGGGTCATTGCACGGATTGATGGAGAACCGATCATGATGAGCGCGGTGGAGGAGAAGGTGAAGGGATTCACGGATAAATTCCGGGAGATCAATCCCAAGATGCAGTTTTCCGAGGAACGGCTGACGAAAATGAGAAAGGATTTTCTGGACCGGATCATACGGGACAAAATACTTGAAAATACTTCTCTGACGGTTGACATCAAGATCTCCGAAACCGAAATCGATCAGCGGATCGAGCAGTTTCAGATGATTTTCGGGGAAGGGGAGGAAGCCAGGGAACGCTTTCTCGGTGGCATCAAAGACATGGATCAGTTTCGAAAAGAGGTGAAGAAACAAATCCGCATCGATAAGTATTTTGATCTCGTTCTAAAAGATAAACTATCCGTCACCGATGAGGATATCGAGACGTATTACAAGCAGAATGAAGATCGATTTCTGACCAGTGAACAGGTGAACATCCAGCAGATTTTCTTTCCGGTTCCCTCCAAAGAATCGCCCGATTACGAGTCTATGTATACTCTCGCCATGGAGAAAGCCCAGAAAGCGATCAAGGATGCCCAGTCCGGTGAGGATTTCCACGAAGTTTCCCGGAGATATGTTGCGGGGATCACCGAAACGGACAGCCAGATCGATGTGGGTTGGATTTCCAAGGGGAAGTATCCAGCGGATGTCGAGCAGGTGATTTTTTCATTGAAACCGGGAGAAATATCCAAGCCGGTCGAATCACAATCGGGTATTTACGTTTTCCGGATATTGGAAAGGAAAGAACCTGGAAAGATGTCTCTTGAGGAGGCCCGGGACCGGGTCAGATCAGTTCTTGAGAACCGCCAGAAGAGCATGATGCGGGAAGAACTGTATAACATGCTGCATGAAAAAGCCGAGATTGAAATTCTCCTTTAAACCTTTCCAATCAAAGTTTTACGCCATCTGAATCTTCTGAATTTTCAATCCGTACGGCGGGTGTGTACCCGAATACGGGCAGTCTGATCTCCTGTTGGGCCGGATCATTGGTCAGGACGATCAGCTCCCCGGACAGTCGGCCTTGATGATTGATCGGCACATGCAGCGAAACCTTCAGTATGTACAGCCTGCCTGGTTCTTTCGTTTCGATCGCGCATTCCAGATTGGGAATTTCGCATTGGATGGTGGGAGTATCCAGGGTGGGGTCCCCGGTTTTTTCAATCCGGATTGATTTTTCCTTTGTTTCACCGGGATTCAATGTTCCGAAATAGCATTGAGTCGGGACGACGGAAACCTGGCTGCGAACGATCCCGTATACCGGGAAAGAGATTTCAGGCTGGAGATCGGAGTCGGACTTGATTTTGACCAAGGCATGCACTTTACCAGCCGGTGTATTTTCGGGCAGCTTGAGAGAAAGGTTCCATCGGACGACCTTGGACGATTTCGGAATACTTCCGGATTCAGCGGTTTCGAGGTCAGAATCCGCATAAACCGGTGTCAGCGAGAGATCCAGATTTCCCTCGATCACCTCAACACCGGTCACCTGAATTTCGGAACCCGCCACCGGATGGATGACCACGTTTTCGGTGGCGCTTTCACCGAAATTCACATTTTTGAAATATAGATGTGCCGGTTCCAGGCGGAGAACTGATGCAAATTCAGCCCGGAGAGATATTTCAAGCCAGTTCCGGGGTCCGGGTAGATCGGAGGTCACCGTGATGTTCTTGTTCACCTTTCCTTCCAGGAGTTCCGGAGTCATCACCGTCTTAAGAGTTGCGGACTCACCCGGTTTCAGAACATCGGTATCGAGTATCGATGCAGTGCAGCCGCAGTCCGATTTGATCTCGATGATCTGAATTTCGCGTTCGGATGTATTGGTCAGTGTGAAATGGTGGGTGAGCGGGTTCTGGCTGTATACCAGGCCGAAATCGAATATCCGGTGATCGACTGACAACCCGTTCGTTGAATGCGGTTCCTCCAGTGTCTGAAGCTCCTTTCCGCGGGTTTTGTCTTCTGCTGACCGGATCACCGGCCGGGAGTCAACCTCCACCGGATCGACGACAACGCCCGGTGTCTGAACCGCACTCAATAATAAAATCAGGCTTATAACGCTCATTCGGTTGTCCTCACTTGAACCTGAACCGGCTGTATTTCTGCGATTGTTTTCTCCTTAATTTCCAATAAAGTTTCGATGGCCGGAACCAGATTGTCAAAGGATTGATATCCCTCCATCCTCCGGATGACCCGGTTTCTGGAATCGATCAGGAGGTTTGTGGGGAAGATCTGGATGTTGCCCATGGCCAGCTGCTGCCATTTGTCGGCGATGAATATTGGAATGGATACGGGGCGGGTGGAGAGGAAGAGGGGTAGGCGCTTAACAGGCCTGCGGCAGAAGACAATGGAAACAATATTCAGCAGATCCACTCCATAAACTTCCCGAATCCGTTCGGATGTCCTTATCTGAGCCCTTGAAGATGCGAGATCCGGGTTGACGAACATCAAATAGCAATTTGAGCCTTCGTATTTTTCAAGCGGAACCGGTTTTCGGGTCAAAGGATCGGTCACGGTGAAATGAAAATTGAAAAGAGACAATTCCACCGGGTTCCGGGTCGGGTCTGGGATATCGGTTTCAGCCCGGCATCGATTTGCTGCAGGGGAATATGATCCGCTGATTATCAGAACGGCCAATGCAATCGATCCGGTCAATTGATGCAATCTCATTTCAACTGTCAATTAGCAGATAAGCCAGCTTTATACAATAGCATGATTCAGACAACGAAGATGGATTCACGCTTTTCTTTTTCGCTAAAATTGGCTAAACTCCCACCCCTGAATTCACGGATCAAGGAGATCTCTCGTGAACAATGATGTAAAAAAAGACCAGACCACTTTAGTCGTTCGGTCGACTGGATGGCTCAACCTGTGTATCGTCGTCTGGATCCTTGCGGCCGTATCGACGGGAGCTGTCCAGACTGTTCCGGAGGTTGCCGGCATCATCCATGTTTCGCACCGTTCGATACCGGCGGGCGGCGAGTTTTTTATTCTGGTGGAATATACAATTCCTGCTCATACCCATCTGACGGAAAACTTCCTGGGGGTTTCCCTGGATGAATCCGAACATTTCACAACCGGCCTGATGCAGTTGTCAGCGGGGGTTTATGAGATGGAAGAAGTGGTCAGGAGGGGGAAGGCATATCTCAAGCTGCCGGTGAGTGTTTCTCCGTCGCTGGCTCCGGGAAATTACCGGTTCAGCGGAACAGCCAGTTGCCAGATTTGCACTGAAAGTCCGAACCTAACCTGTTTTCCGCCCATTGAGATCCCGTTTAAACGGGCCATCGAAGTTGTGCCGCCTGGTGGCCGGCCCGAGGTCAATCCCGAATCGATCAAACTGGCGGAATCCGTCAGCATGGATGAAGGCGCGACCGGCGAAACGCTGGACAAACGGCTGGAATCGGCGTTGTCCCAAGGATCCATTCTGGCTTTTATGATCGTGTTTATCGGTGGTTTTCTCACCAGCCTGACGCCGTGTGTCTATCCGATGATCCCCATCACCATCGGATATATCGGTGCCCGAAGTGCGGGTGGGAAGAAATCGAAAGGGTTCGTTCTGTCTCTTTTCTATGTTCTCGGTCTGGCGTTGATTTATTCCATCCTGGGTGTCCTGGCCGCACTGACCGGTTCCCTGTTCGGGTCAATCACCCAGACCCCGGCTGTTATCGGATTCGTCGCACTGATTTTTGTAATCATGGGAATTTCCATGCTGGGTGTTTTCGATCTGACTCTGCCTTCAGCTGTTGCGGGGCGTCTGCAGAGCGGGGGACCGCGCAAGGGATTCGGCGGCGCGGTTCTCATGGGAATGGTTGCCGGACTGGTCGCCGCACCATGTGCGGGTCCCGTAGTCATTGTTCTTCTGGCGTTCATTGCTGCATCCGGAAACATCCTGTTCGGATTCTCCCTGATGATGAGTTTTGCCGTTGGCATGGGACTGCTGTTTATCGCCCTGGGAACCTTCTCCGGATTGCTGACATCTCTGCCCCGGGCGGGCCGGTGGATGGACAGGATCAAGAAGGGATTCGGGATCATCCTGATCGCCGCGGGTATCTGGATTGCACATCCCATCCTGCCGCCGCCTTTGTTCGGTATGCTGGTGGGGATCGGGCTGGTGCTTTTTGGAGCGCTTCTGGGTGCCCTCAACCGGGCCGAAGCAAATGAACCCGTGTCGGGGCAAATCAAGAGAGCTTTCGGCCTGATCATGGTTGCAGCGGGAATCTACATTGTGATCGCGTTGCTGCCCATTCCGGGCAGAGTCATTCCTCATTCCGGGCAATCGATTCCCTCGGCCGATCCGGAGACACCGGGTGTCTGGCGAACCGATCTGGAGCAAGCGCTCAAGGATGCCCGAGACCAGAAGAAATATCTGATCCTGGATTTTACCGCCAAATGGTGCGCCGCCTGCCGTGAACTCGACCACAGGACTTTCAGTCAGGCTGCAGTTGCCGAGAAACTGGCGGCAGTGATTCCGGTCAGAATCGATTGTACCGAAAGCCGGGATCCCGGGATCAAGGAAATCCAGTCACGCTATGATATCATTGGATTGCCGACGGTTATTGTCCTGGATCCGGAGGGTGAGGAGCTGTCGCGTTTCACCAGTTTCCTGCCGCCCGATCAATTCTTGAAATTTCTGCAGAAAGTCGACACAATATAGACGGTGGGGCTGCCGCCGGTAAATCGATCAGTATTCAGGGGAGAAGACGAGATGATCAGAAAAATCGGGAAGAATGAATTTCAAAGAGAAGTGCTTGATCAGGATGTACCGGTGATCGTTGATTTTGGAGCCACATGGTGCGGACCCTGCAAGAAAATCAAACCGATACTGACGGAATTGCACGAGGAATATCTGGACAGAGCCGGTATCGTTGAAGTGGATGTGGAGAACGATCCTGAAATCGCCCAGCAGTATGGTGTCATGTCGCTGCCATCCATTTTGTTTTTTAAGGACGGCCAGGTCAAAGGCCAGGTGATCGGGCTGGTGGCGAAATCCAAGATCAAAGAAAAGCTCGATTCCCTGATCTGAGCCGGTAAGGATATCCGCCGAACCCGACCCGATAGCCGGTAATTTCTCTGTTTTCAATTCAGCGAATTTGATTATATAATAACCGATGTGACTCACATGACTCAGAAAGGCAGTCTGGCCAAAATTGAATTCGGCAAGCTGATCACCTGGATCAACAACCAGAAATTATCCGGTACCCTGCGACTCACCCGATGGAGTAAATCAAAATTCGTTCTGTTTGAAAACGGAGATGTGGCTTCTGCTTATTCCGAATTCACCGAGGACAGTTTCCGGTCGGTCATCCGCCGGATGATGTTGCTTCCGGAATCTCAGCAGCTCGAGCTGGATCTCGAACCCGACGCCACGGATGTCCAATTCGCGAAACACCTGATTGAAAAGGGGTATGTGACCGAGCGTGAATTTTTAGAAGTGTTGAAACAGCAGAATCAAGACATCCTGCTGAGTCTTTTCGAGTGGCGGAAGGGCGATTTTGTTTTTTACCAGGATAAATTTCCGGAGGCCCGGTCGATCACATTCAAAATCCCATTCAAATGGATTATCGAAAAGGGAACGGAACGATACCGGCAGCGCATGGACATCGATTCGAGATTGCCGTTGAAAGCCGTTTTTCGGGTGCGTAATGCGGATTTCCGTAAGACGCAGGTCGCGGAACATCCCCAACCGGAAGTGCGCCGTCTTTTCGATTGCCTGTCCGATCCGAGAACAATCAAGGACATCATTGAGGAAACCGGATTAACGGAATTCGATGCGGTTTCGATTTTATTGCGGTTCCTGGAGAGGGGTCATATCGAACCAATGGCCGAGGAAGCCATGGAAGTCTCTCAGGATGTGCGCAAATTAATGGCTGATTCTGAAATTTATTATTCGAAAGGGCGCTACTGGGAAGCCTGGACGCGTCTTCGGAAGGCGCTGGTTGAAGCGCCCAGTCATCCGGAACTTCAGAAACTGTACCGGCAGTACACTCTGGATTTCAAGGAAGATCTGAGAAAGACGATTTCGTCCATGCAGTTGGTGCCCACCATTGTCGGGACCATCGACAATACGGTATATCAGAAATTTCCGAAGGACACCGCACTGGGATTTTTCATTTCCCGTATCGATGGGAATCTGAGTGTTGCGGAGCTGGGTCAACTGCTTCAGGTGGACAGGGAAAAACTGCTCATCACACTCTATGTGCTGGTTCAAGGCAAGCTTGTGGAGCTGAAGCCAAAGAAAGGTCCGGTCCCGCAGGAGATTGCCGAGCGGCGCAAGTTTGTCCGGCAGCTCTGGGAGAAAATTCAGGACCAGAGTTACTACGAAATGCTGGGTCTGGATCAGACCGCATCCGATGCAGAAGTCAAGAATGCCTATTTCAAGATGGCCAAGCAGTACCATCCCGATGCCCGTTCCGAGGACGATCCGCAGGAAATCCGGGAACGGCTCGATGAAATTTTCAACAAAATCCGGGCCGCCTACAGGACTCTGATCGACGCGGAAAAACGAAAGAATTACGATGAACAGCTTGGAATGGCGTCCGGTGAAGAGGACCGGGCGAAATTGAAAACCCGGACCAAGGCCCAACTGCAATTCTCAGTTGGTTTGAAATCACTGCAGAGCAGGGAATACCGAACCGCCATGGAATATTTCCGGTCGGCAATCGATCTGGATCCTTATGAACCCAAATATTACGGGAAACTCGCCGAGGTCTGCACCAAAAATCCAAGGTGGTACCGGGCGGGCATTTTGTCGTGTATCAAGGCTATTCAGCTCAATCCGGAGGATAGTATCCATTATTCAATACTGGGTACACTGTATAAACTGGACGGCAATTTTATCGAAGCCGAAAAGCAGTTTATCAAAGTGTTGCAGCTGGAACCCGAGAACATCACCGCCAAGCAGGAATTGAAAGCGATGGGAAAACCGTTGCCCAAAGGGGTTGATCAACTCCGGGAGAGCACTCAGTTCACACCCATGATCCGCAAGAAGAAAAACGAACAGAATGAATGATTGACCGGGATACTATTCCCGGGATTTTTTGGTTTCCGCAACGACTGATTCTGCAAGGTGAGACGGGAGTTCCTCATAGTGGTCGAATTCCATTGAGAAAGTTCCCCGGCCTCCCGTCATGGAACGCAATTCCGGTTCGAACTTGAGCATTTCGGCCATGGGAACCAGACCGTTGATCACCTGTTTGTTCCCTTCGTTGCCCATGCCGGTCACCCGGCCGCGGCGTGAGGCCAGATCACCCATCACGTCGCCCATATTCGCTTCGGGAACGATGATCTTGACCGACATCACCGGTTCCAGAAGAATGGGGTTGGCCTGCATGAAAGCCTGTTTCAGAGCCATCGCTCCGGCGATTTGAAATGCGATATCCTTGGAGTCGACCGGATGGGATTTCCCGTCGTACAGCTCCACCTTGATATCCGTAACCGGATACCCGGCCAGAATACCTTCGCCCATGGTATTTCGAACACCTTTCTCCACACTGGGTATATACTGCCCCGGAATCACACCTCCAACAATCATATTGTCGAATACAAATCCTTCTCCATGGGGAAGCGGTTTCAAGCGGATGGCAACCTCCCCGAACTGGCCGGCGCCGCCGCTTTGTTTCTTGTGGCGATACCGCACATCGGCATTCCCTTTGACCGTTTCGCGGTAGGGGATCTTGGGAGATTTCATGATTGCACTGACGCCGTATTTCCGTTTCAGGCGATTATGTGTGACTTCCAGGTGCAACTGACCCATCCCGAACACGATGAGTTCGTTGGTTTCACTGCTGCGCCGGTACCGAAGTGTCGGATCCTCCTCGGCCAACCGGGTCAGGGATGTGGAAATTTTCTCTTCGTCACTTTTGGATTCGGGCACGAAAGTTTGTGAAAAGAGGGGATCCGGGTATTCGATGGGATCCATTACGACGGGCTGGTCCGGAGAACATAAGGTATCGCCGGTGCGTGATTCCTTTAATTTTATCACGACACCGATATCCCCGGCAGCGATACTGGATGCGGGATTCTGCGTTTTTCCGAAAAGATTGCACAATCCGGTGATCTTCTCGTTTTCCTTTCGGGTGGCATTTCGGACGGTGCTGTCCGCCTGGATCGATCCGGAATAGACACGGAATACGGAAATTTTCCCGGTGTACGGGTCGATGATGGTCTTGAAAATCTGAGCGACCAGTGATCGGCCGGAATCGCAAATTAATTCGGTTTCGTTGATTTTGCGATGGGGAAGATCGCAGGGGGACGGCAGGTAATCGACAGAGAAATCCAGAAAATAAGTGACGCCGATATTCTTGCTTGCCGAGATGGGGATCGCGGGATATGCGATACCGTTCAATATCGCCAGTTTCAGCCCGTTGGCGATTTCCCGGGATGTAATTTCCTCTCCTTCCAGATATTTCTCCAGAAGCTCATCATCCGCTTCGGCAACCGCTTCGATCAGGGCCGCCCGTGCCATTTCCGCATCGTCCGCCATATCCCGGGGAATGTCTTCGATGGTGTATTTCCCGGATCCGGATTCGTCGAACCGGTACATCTTCTGGGTAATCAGGCAGATCAATCCCTTGAAAGACGCTTCTTTTCCCACCGGCAGGGCGATCGGTACGATGCGTTTGGACAGCTCGGTCTGCAGAAGCTCGATACTGGAATCAAACGATGTGTTTTCCCGGTCCAGTTTGTTGACCAGGATAACCCGGCTGGCGGGCAGGTCCTTCTCGGCTTCCCAGACTTTCTCCAGATTGCACTCCACTCCGGCTCCCGCATTCACCACGAACACCGCCGTATCGACGCTTCGGAGCGCGGGAAAGGCGTCACATATGAAATCACTGTATCCGGGAGTGTCGAGTATATTGATCTTGATTTTCTTCCAGGCGGTGTAGCATATTCCGGTGCTGATGGATATCTTGCGTCTGATCTCATCATCATCAAAATCGGTTATCGTGTTCCCCTCATCGACGGAGAAAAATCGATTTGTACTTCCCGAAGCATAAAGCGCGGCGGAGACAAAAGAGGTTTTCCCGGCGTCTCCATGACCGACAACCGCAATATTCCGGATGTGCTCGCTGATAATCTGACTCATGTACCAATCCTCACTTGTTGAATGAAAACTCAATCGGGTCGATCCGTTTTTCCGTTTGTTCTATCCTTCCCTTGATGAACTCCGGATAACCGACAAAATCGTAGCATAAATCAAGCAATAATGCAGGTCAAGTGATTTAGACCGGCAGCAGCCGAAGGCCGATTATTTTGTTCGGCATGCTGTCTGCCGGGAGTGCGGCAGGTTGATTTGACCGGGAAACCGGATGGTGTATTCAGCGGTCCGATTCGGTTGCAGATTCGGCATGAAGCGCTTATTGTGTGGTTTCGGAGGTTGATCATGCTTGCGGTAGTCCAGCGGGTATCCAGTGCGAATGTGAAGATCGGCGCCCGGGTCACCGGCTCCATCGGAACAGGGCTTCTGGTGCTGCTGGGAGTGGAGGTGGGGGATACTGAAGGGGAGGCTGAATACCTGGCGAGGAAGATTATTGATCTCCGTATTTTCAATGATGAGGACGGAAAAATGAATCTCACACTGGAAGATGTAGACGGGAGTCTTCTGGTCGTATCGCAATTCACGCTGCTGGGAGATTGTCGTAAGGGGCGCCGGCCCAGTTTCGTGCGGGCGGCACCTCCCGAAACCGGCAGACTGCTGTATGAATATTTCGTTCATTTCACTCGAAACTGCCGAATGCGGGTTGACACGGGGATTTTTGGTGAAATGATGGAAGTGGCCCTGGTCAACGACGGTCCGGTCACCCTGATTTTGGATTCCAGGCGGACGACCGGAGAACGTATTCCGATTTTTCCGAACCGGTGAATTCCGGGATGGAAGGGTGCTTGCATGAAGAGCGATGTGTTTATTATCCGATCCAGAGCGCGGACTCACGACAGCCCAACACAGCGGTTTGAGCGTCTGATACATAAAATTGGATTGGATCACATAAAGGAATATCAGACGGTGGCCGTCAAAATGCATTTCGGTGAAGACGGCGCCACCGGATACATACATCCCTCGTATCCGTGTATTCTGGGGAAGCTGCTTAAAGCCCGCCGGGCCAAACCATTTCTCACCGATACCAACACCCTGTATCACGGTTTTCGTGCCAACGGCGTGGATCATCATGAACTGGCAATCCGGAACGGTTTTGCTTTTGATGTTGTGGGCATGCCCGTGGTGATTGCGGACGGGATCCGCTCCCATAGTGTCAGGGAAATCCCTGCGGGGCCCAGGCATTTTAAGACGGTCAAGGTGGGCGGAGCCATTTGGGAGGCGGAGAATCTGATCACACTGAATCATTTCAAAGGTCATCTGCTGACCGGATTCGGTGGCGCAATCAAGAATCTATCCATGGGATGCGGATCGAGGGCGACCAAACAGAGAATGCATGCGGATCTCAAGCCTGAAATCAAGGTGGAGAGTTGTATTGGCTGCGGTGAGTGTGTTGCCGTCTGCCCGGTCGGTGCAATACATCTTGAGGAGGGCAGGGTCGAGTTCGATCATGGAACGTGTATCGGTTGTGCAGAATGCCTTTCCGCTTGTTTATACGGAGCCATCCGCACCCAATGGAGCGGTTCATCGCGGACGGTTCAGGAAAAGATGGCGGAAGTGGCGCTGGCGGTCTTGAGTCTTTTTCCGAATCCTGTCCTGCATTTCAACTTTCTGCTGAACATCACTCCGGAATGCGATTGTCTGAAATGGACGGATAACCCGATCGTTCAGAACATCGGGATTCTGGCATCGACGGATCCGGTGGCGGTGGATCAGGCCGGTTTGGATCTGGTGACGGAATCCACGGGACTGCCGGATTCCGCCTTACCGGATGGCGCCGGAGAGGGAATGGAGAAATTCCAACTGGTTCATTCCCAGGCCGATCCGTCTGTTCAGCTGGAATATGGGGAAACAATCGGTCTGGGGTCGAGAGACTACCGTTTGATCGAGATAAAATAGGCGGATTAAACTGCCATGATGGAAGAAAAAACATATTCCGTCAGTGAAATCACGCGCATAATAAAGCGGATGCTGGAAGACAGTTTCCGCCCGATGTGGGTTATCGGGGAGATTTCCAATTTCAAACGGCATGGATCCGGACATCTTTATTTCTCTCTGAAAGATGAACAGGCTCAGATCCGGTGTGTCATGTTCCGTTCATCCTCGACCCGGCTGATGTTTCAGCCGGAGCACGGCATGCAGGTCCGGGTGTACGGCAATCTGGGTGTTTTTGAAACCCAGGGAAGCTATCAGCTCTATGTCGAATCAATGGAACCAGCCGGGTTGGGTGCTTTACATCAGGCATTTGAAATCCTGAAATCAAGACTGCAGGCTGAAGGTCTTTTTGATGAGTCCAGGAAGAAACCGCTCCCGGCGTTTCCGGTCCGGATCGGTATCGTCACTTCTGAAACCGGTGCGGCCATTCGGGATATTATGAATGTGATTTCAAGGCGTTACCCAATTGTCAGCTTGGTTCTGATACCGGTCAAGGTCCAGGGTGAAGGAGCAGCAGATGCAATTGCGAATGCGGTTGAAAAATTTGACGCACTGCTGCCGGCAGACCGTCCGGATCTGCTGATTGTGGGGCGCGGTGGCGGATCTCTGGAAGATCTGTGGGCTTTCAACGAAGAGAAAGTTGCACGGGCCATTGCAGCCTGTAGAATCCCGGTTATCTCAGCGGTTGGCCATGAGATTGATTTCACAATCGCCGATTTTGTGGCGGACAAACGTGCTCCGACTCCGTCGGCGGCCGCGGAGATGGCGGTTCCGGATCGCCGGGCGCTGTTGAATCAGATCCGGGATTGCAGGGAACGCATGTCATTTCACCTTGTGGGGGACATGGAGAAGTTCCGGCTGAAGTTGAATCGATTGAGCGCTGGGAACTTGTTTCAACCGGAGCGTCTGGTACAGGATCATCGACTCAGGCTTGATTTGATTCAATCCAGGATTACCGATTCCGTGAAACATGACATTCATGCCTGGCGTAACATCGTGCGGGAGGCCTATTCCCGTCTCATGACAACAGGACCGCAGGTCAAACTTGCCCGATGTTCCCGGATGCTGGATACCTGGATGGCGAGACTGATCCGTCTCCAGGAACGGGCAATCGACAAAAGACGGCAGGATACAATGCGGGTGTCCATGCTATTGAAACGGGTGAATTTGAATCGGTTCCGCTCAAATCTGGCTGTCATCGCGGCGGCTCTCAAGGGATTCAATCCGCGGGATATTCTGTCGCGTGGGTATGCCATCTGCGCCCGGCGGGACGGATCGATCGTAACATCCTACCGGGATGTCGACCGGAACGAAAAACTGGAAGTTGAGCTTCATGAAGGCAAACTGGATTGCAGGGTTGAAGGCAGGAGGTTTTTATGACAGATAACCGGAACAAACGAAACATACCGGTTGACAAGATGACTTTCGAGGCGTGTTTTACGGAGCTGGAGCAGCTGGTCAATGCATTTGAGCAGGGTCAGTTGCCGTTGTCCGAATCCGTTCTGTTGTTTGAACGGGGTATGGAACTGGTCAAACGGTGTACGGAAGAACTTGATCAGGCCGAGAAAAAGATCTCCGAGCTGCTCAAAAAACTGCCGGATGACCCTGCGGCGAGACTATCCGAGGATAAGGAACCCGGACCGCAGGGAGATCGATAACGATTGAAAACCGATCCGGTCCGGAAGCACTTGCGGCGCGTCCTGAAAATCCTGTTCATCCTGCTGATATTCGGATATCTCTTCCATTATATATCGCGGGATTGGGATGATATCCGGACGGCGTTTTCAACTGCTTCCGCCGGATCGATGATCACCGCAGTGCTGTTTTTCGGGCTGGGAACGGCCAATATCGGTATCTGCTGGCACTCCCTACTGAATCTGCTGGGTGTCCCGGCCGGATATCCAGCTGCATTTCGCTCCTATTACTGGTCTGTGCTGTGCAAATATCTGCCGGGAAAAATCTGGGGTGCAGCGGTTCGAATCATGGTTTCACGGAAGGAGGGAATGCCCGAGGGTTCGGTAACTCTGGGTGTCATGCTGGAATCGGTGTTGCTGATGGTATCAGCCGGAGTTGTGGGTGGAATCGCCATGACCCAGTGGCATGGTGATCTTCCGTCCTGGCTGCGCTGGATCCCGGTGGTGACCGTCGGATTCGTTCTGTTTCTCCACCCCCGGGTGTTGAATACCCTCATACAATATCTGAGCCGCAGGTTTCCCTGCCATGTCACCAGACCCGCCGCCAATCTGCGTCCGGTTCCGTTGATACTGCTGACCTGGATGTACTGCGGAACCTGGGTATTATGGGGTGCCGGGTTCTTTTTCTGTATCCATACTTTCCATCCGCTCGAGCCGGATCAATTTGTTTCCGTGGCGGGAGGTCACACATTTGCATGGCTGGTGGGATTTGTGGCGGTCATGTTCCCGGCCGGTATCGGTGTCAGGGAACTGGTCCTGACCTGCCTGGTGGCGGATCAAACCGGTACCGGAACGGCAGCGCTTGCCGCCGTACTGGCGCGGGTGTTTGTCCTGGCCGGTGAAACAGCCGGTCTTGCCGTCATCGGCACCTTCCGAAAATCACCCAAACCGCTTGACCCTGATTCCGGCAGGTGTTAGAGATATCTGGTTTTGCTCATGCCGGCAGGAGAAATGATTCGCACGGGGAGATGGATCATGAAGGACGAATTTCCATTTCGGAAATTTGAAAGGAAATGGCAGGAGAGATGGCGGGCATCCCGGGTTTTCGAGTGTTCAGAAGACCCTGACAGGGAAAAGTTTTACTGTCTTGAGATGTTTCCGTATCCTTCGGGAAAACTGCATATGGGTCATGTCCGCAATTATTCCATCGGAGATGCGTTCGCCCGGTATCACCGGATGAAGGGATGCAATGTGCTTCATCCGATGGGTTGGGATGCCTTCGGACTGCCTGCCGAAAATGCCGCAATAGAACGGAATGTTCATCCGGGTGACTGGACCAGCCAGAATATCGACACCATGCGAGCCCAGTTCAAATCGTTCGGATTCGCCATTGACTGGACCCGGGAAGTAGCCACATGTCATCCGGAGTATTATCGTTGGTGCCAGTGGTTTTTCCTGAAGATGTATGAACGGGATCTGGCCTATCGGAAGAAATCACAGGTGAACTGGTGCCAAGCCTGCCGGACCGTTCTGGCGAACGAACAGGTGGAAAACGGAACGTGCTGGCGGTGTCATCAACCGGTCCGGATGCGGGAACTGAACGGATGGTTTCTCCGGATCACCCATTACGCGGAAGAATTGTTGAATGATCTGGAGATGCTGAGAGGATCCTGGCCGGATCGGGTCATCACCATGCAGCAGAACTGGATCGGGCGGAGCGAAGGGGCGTACGTGGATTTTCCGCTGGATCGGGACACCGGGTCGATCCGGATTTTTACGACCCGGCCTGACACGCTATATGGCGCAACTTTTATCGTTCTGGCTCCCGAAAACCCACTGGTCATGAAACTGGCCGAACGGTCGGGAATGCAGGCCGGGCTTCAGGCGTTCATTGACAAGGTCCGGTCCGTCGACATCATTGAACGCACTTCGACCGGGATCCCCAAAGAGGGGGTGTTTACCGGGTGTTACGCGATCAATCCGCTGACTGAAGAGTCCATCCCGATCTGGGTCAGCGATTTCGTCCTGATGGAGTATGGAACCGGCGCGATTATGTCGGTTCCGGCCCATGATCAACGTGACTTTGAGTTTGCGCGGAAATACCAGCTGCCCATCCGAATCGTCATTGTGCCAGGCGGGGAGATTCCGGATGAGGATACCATGGAAAAGGCGTATGAAGCTGAGGGAATCATGGTGAATTCCGGGAGATTTACGGGTATGCCGGCGGCTGAAGGGAAACGAAGGATCATTGATTATCTGGAGATGGAAAACATGGGTGAGGGTGCGGTAACCTACCGCCTGCGGGACTGGGGGATATCCCGCCAGCGGTACTGGGGCACACCCATCCCGGTGATACATTGTCCGCAATGCGGCATCGTCCCGGTTCCCGAAACGGACCTGCCCGTGCGTCTGCCCGTTGACATCGAATTCGATTGGAAGAAAGGCGGAAATCCACTGGCCGACTGGCCGCCTTTCGTGAATGTCCGCTGTCCTCGATGCAACAAAAATGCCAGACGGGAAACCGATACAATGGACACGTTCATCGATTCGTCGTGGTACTTCGCCCGTTATACATCGGCCCGGAATACTCGAAGTCCTGTCGATCCGGTGAAAGTCGATTACTGGATGCCGGTGGATCATTATATCGGCGGCATCGAACACGCGGTCATGCATCTTCTATACGCCCGGTTTTTTCAGAAGGTGATGCGGGATATCGGACTGACGCGGGTAGGGGAACCTTTTACCCGTCTGCTGACCCAGGGTATGGTTTGTCTGGAAGTTCTGAAATGTCCCCGGGACGGATATCTGTATCCGGATGAAACCATACAGGATGAAAACGGTTCGCCGGTCTGTGCGAAATGCGGTCAGCCTGTTATGGTCGGTCGATCGGAAAAAATGTCCAAATCGAAGCGGAACACCAAGGACCCAGAAGAATATCTGGCGCGTTACGGCGCGGATACTATGCGCCTGTTTTCTCTGTTTGCATCGCCTCCAGAGAGAGATCTGGACTGGAGTGACACCGGCGTTGAAGGCGCTTTCAGATTTCTGAAACGGGTATGGCGGTTCGCCCAGGACTGGCACGAAGAACTGGCAGACTCCGCCAACCGGGATCTCCATCTGGACCCGGAACCCGATTCCAGTCCCGGCCGCATTCGGAACCGGGTGCATCAGACGGTCAAACGGGTTACAGCCAATTTTGAATCCCGGTACCATTTTAATACATCGATCAGCGCCTGCATGGAACTGGTCAATGAACTGGTTGCCATTCCCGGACCGCATACCGGTCAGGAGGTTCCCGAACCTTATTGTGATGTAATCATCGAAGCGTTTCGGAAACTCGTGCCGCTTCTGAGTCCATTCGCACCCCATTTCGCCGAGGAACTCTGGAGTATGATGGGGAACCGATCGCTTCTGGCTGCAAGCCCCTGGCCGGAGTATGATGAGTCGGTTGCTTTCGAGGACATGATCATCGTTCCGATTCAGATCCAGGGGAAGGTGCGTGCCCGGCTGGAAGTTCCGGCCGGGACTTCACCGGAGGTTCTGGAGGCGATGGCCCGAGCGGATGAATCGGTTGGAAGATGGACCCGGGGGAAGACCATCCGGAAAATCATCATCGTTCCCGATCGACTGGTCAACATCGTGATCTCATGAAACCATCCAGGCGATACCGCATTTTTCCGGTTCTGGCCATCTTGGCCGGCTGTGCCGTCTGGTCAGGCTGTGGATATCATCTTGCCGGACAGGGCAATTCCCTCCCGCCCCATATCAAAAAAATCACTGTCCCCATGTTTCAGAACAAGACGTATGAATACGGGCTCGAAACAATCATCACCGTGGAAGTAATCGACGCATTCGATCGAAGGGCGGGAATCGATATCGTTAAATCGGTGGAGCAGGCGGATGCCGTCGTCGAGGGTGAGATCATCGAATACAAATTTGTTCCCACACTGAATTCTCAGAGACAGGTCACCCAGTATTACATAAACATCACAGCCTCGGTGAGACTGAGGGATCTGATCCAGGATTCCGTATACTGGGAAAATCCACGGTTCAATTTTCACGAGATCTACAAAGTCACCGGTGGTCTGTCTTCGATTCAGAACAATCGCCAACAGGCTTGGCAGGATGCGGCGGAGGATTTTGCCGAAAGCCTGTCCAGTGTTCTGCTGGAGGGTTTTTGAGCGGCGCGATGGGAATAATGGCGAAACATAATCTGGAACTGCTGACCAATCTGACCGTTCGGAATCTGAAGATCAAATACAAGGGTTCGTTCCTGGGTTTCTTGTGGTCGTTGATCACGCCGCTGCTGCAGATGTTGATTTATACCGTGGTGTTTTCCGTGATTATCCGGGTTCAGGTGGATTGGCCGTTTGCCGTTTTTCTGCTGACCGCCCAGCTTCCGTGGATTTTTTTCTCAAGCAGCCTGACGATGGGAGCGGGAAGCGTTATCGAGCATGCCAATCTGGTGAAGAAAGTTTATTTCCCCCGGGAAATGCTGCCCTTTGCAACGGTTCTGTCCAATCTGATCGGTTTCGGAATCACATTGTTGATTCTGGCCGTGTTTTTGATCGGGTACCGGATTCCAATCACGCGTTATATCATATTGCTTCCGCCGGCCATTTTCTTTTTGTTTCTTTTCACGCTGGGACTGACCCTGATCACCGGGTGTCTGGCGGTTTTTTTCCGGGATATTTTTCACATCCTGGAAGTCGTTCTGCTTTTTTGGTTCTGGTCGGTTCCCGTCGTGTATCCCCTGAGTCTTCTCAAAGATCTGCCGGAATCCTATCAATGGTTTGCTCGGATTTACAAGTTGAATCCCATGGTGGAAATATTGGAACTTTTCCGGCATGCCTTCCTGTATGAATCCTGGCCTCCGCTGAAACATGTCCTGTATGCCGGGATATGGAGTTTTGCGATGACGATCGCCGGTTATTGGATGTTCAAGAAACTTGAGCCGTTATTCGCCCGGGAAGTATGACATGAATCCAGTCGTCGAATGCACGGATGTCAGCGTTAGGTTCAGGAGATATCAGGAGCGCAACCGGATGATCCGGTGGACATTGATCGATCTGGCCGGGCAACGCCGCCAGAAGGAATTTTTCTGGGCATTGAAGGATGTGAGTTTCAATATCAAGTCAGGGGAAACCTTCGGTATCATCGGGGAAAACGGTTCCGGAAAATCCACAATCCTGAAGCTGTTGTCGGGTATTATTCTTCCGGACGAGGGAACCGTCAGCATCCAGGGTCGGATTTCGGCTCTTCTCGAGCTGGGAGCGGGATTTCAACCCGACCTGACGGCTCGGGAAAACATATATCTGAACGGATCGATCATGGGTTTAACCCGCGCTCAAATCAACACCCGTTTTGACAATATCGTCCGATTTTCGGAACTGGATAAATTTCTGGACACGCCCATCAAATATTTTTCTTCCGGCATGTACATGCGGCTGGGGTTTTCGATTGCGGTTCATGTCGAACCAGACATCCTGCTGATCGATGAGGTGCTGGCTGTCGGGGATCAATCTTTCCAGCACAAGTGCATCGACAAGATTCGGGATTTCAAGCGACACGGCAAAACCATCATCTTCGTATCCCATGATCTGGCCACAGTGAAACAACTGTGTTCCAGGGCGGTCTGGTTGAACAACGGCAGAATCGATTCCCGGGGGACAGCGGACAAGGTGATCGAGCAGTACCGGGAAAGTATTCAGGATCATGATGCCGGAGTTCTGGCTGAAGATTACCGGTCAATCGAGACCGAAATGGAAAAACGATGGGGCGGACGGGAAATTGAAATCACACGGGTGGAGTTTTTCGACCGGAGCGGTCAGTCTACCCATCAATTCAGGACTGGAGACATGTTCCGGATCAAGATTTCCTTTAATGCCCGGCATCGGGTGTCAAAACCGGTCTTCGGAATCGCCATTCATCGGAATGACGGCGTGCATATCAACGGCCCGAATACAAAATTTTCCGGAGAAGTCACCGAGTATATCAACGGCAGCGGCGCAATATGGTATGAAACCGATTTTCTGCCGCTCCTGCCCGGCACCTATAACCTGACAGCGGTGGTATACAATTACAGTTGTGACCATCCCTACGACCATCACGATCAGATGTTTCCGTTCAGGGTGTTGCCCGGCTGCACGGATGAAGAATATGGTGTATGCTTCATACCGGGCCGATGGAAGTACGAGGGCGATCATGGGAAAATCACATCCTGATTCGGTATATGAACTCCCATTCGACCAGTATCAGCGATACCGGTCGCTGTGGGAATATGCAGAACTGTTCCGGGAGCGTTTCGGGACTTTGCATATACTGGATGTGGGGGGGTATCTGCAGGGAAGCGGTCAGGAAGATGTCATTCCGGCGTCGATGTTTCTTCCCCGGGACCGGATCACGCTCGTGGACATCAAGTTCAAGGGACCCGGCACTTACGTGGTTGCCAGCGGCTCGAAACTTCCGTTTCCGGACAGTTCGTTCGATATCGTGGCCGCCATGGACACCCTCGAGCATATTCCCCCTCCCGACCGGCCTGGTTTCGTCAAGGAAGTCTGCCGGGTTGCCGGAAAGGGTGTCTTCGTTGCCGTACCGGTTTTCGATCCCTGGACAGTTCTGGCAGAAAAGCTGCTTGATCAGGTCATTTTAAGAATCTTCCGGGTTCGGCATCCCATGCTGGCGGAACACCTGGAGTATGGACTGCCCCGAACGGAAGATATCGCGTCATGGATCGACAATTCGAAATTCAACTGGGTGGATTACGCCGACGGATTCCTTCCCAACTGGTTGTTTATGATGATCCTGAAACATTATCTTCTCACTCTCGAAGATCCTTTTCCGGTTCAAAGACAACTCGATCGTTTCTACAATCTGACTCTGGGTGAAACCGACCGGCGTCAGCCGGCGTATCGACGGGTATGGGCAGGTGTTCAGAACGGACTGGATCTCCCGGTGGCGGAACTTGCGAAACCGGCCGATCGTTCCCGGATCCATGTCGGTGAACAATATGGTTTTCAGATGGCCGATCTGCTCCTGATGATTGAAACGACACGTTTAAATGAGCGTGTATCGGAATTTTTTCAGCGGAATCCCAGCTGGATGGAATTGATGGATCTTGCGGAGGAACGTCACAAAATCATTCTTCAGAAAGACGATCTGATCATCCAGAATCTGAATCTTCTGCGGGAGCGGGAAGATTTCATCAAAATATTGGAAAGCCGCATCATCGAAAGAGAAGAGAAAATCAGCAGTATGAAACCGCAAATCCGGAAGCTTGAGGATGACCGGAATGCCCTGCAGATGAGGGCGGACAATCTGCAGTCGAACCTGGATCGCATACACGGGAGTTTACCGTACCGCATCTATCGTCTTCTTCGTCATGGCAGACTCGAGTAAATTCAAGTTTCTAGGCGAACGACAGGTGATCAGCGGAGAAATTCACCATCTGGTGGAACGCGCGGACGGGTTCCGTTTTTATCTGGATTCGGCGTTCTGCTTTCTTCTGGAGCATTTCCGGGAACCGGATATCGATACCGATATGGCACGTTTTGGAGTGAATGTGGCGGAGGTTCCGGATATGATCCGCATGCTCGAAAAAGCGGATCTGATCTGACGGGGCACAGAATAATGCGAATCGGATTTTTAACCGAACGGATGATCCTGGGTTTCGGTGTGGATCTGGTTGTTGCGGAAGTTGCCAGGCGGTTTTCATCCTCAGGACATTCGGTGACGGTCTTCACGACCCGGGTCGGGGAAATATACGGGCGGAGCGATTTCAAAATCGTGAATCTCCGGGATCACATGGCGGGCTCCTCGGACATCTTTTCGCCTCATTTCATGACCGGAAGCCTGAATTATCTCGCCACCTGCGATATCGATGTCTGGATTGCCGAAACCCCGCCTTTCTATAATTGGCTGACTTTTCTAAGACCGCCGGTGATCATGATCGAACACGGCACTCCGGACGGTAAATTCTTTCCCGATCCGATGGGCCGGGATCTCGATAGATCGGTAAGATACCGCCACGAGGTCATCTTTCAATCGCAGCGTCCCGGAGATGCCACCGTTGCCATATCGGAATATATCCGATCCGGGTTGCCGGATGGAGTCAGGGAAAAAACCCGGGTGATCCGGAACGGGGGAGATCATTATGGCAGAGCTTCGGCGATGCAGATCCGGGATTTCAGGACATCTCTGGGGATATCAACACATGAAATCATGATTCTGTGGGTGGGCAGGATCGAACCGTTTCATGACTGGCAGCCCTATAAGGGTCTCAAGGAGTTCATGAAACTGGCTCCGGTTTTGAAACGCTCCCATCCCGAATGCCGGATCGTTGCGGTGGGACGGGCGGAAGAAAATGCCCGGCAACCGCTTGAGAAAGCCGGAATCGAACCGGTATTCAACCTGTCTTCGGTGAAAATGCCGGGCGCATATGCCGCGGCAGATCTGTTTGTCAACACATCCCGGTGGGAAGGGTTCAACCTGCCGCTGATCGAAGCCCAGTTTCAGGGAACGCCCGTAATCGCTTACAATCTCTGCGCGCATCCCGAAGTGGTGAAAGACGGGGAGTCCGGTATCCTGGTCCACACTCCCGATCAGCTGCTGCAGGCGGCCGGCAGACTGATCCGTGACGCGCAATTCCGGAGGAGACTTGCCGAGGGAGCCGAGCGGCATGCTGCCGGTTTTACCTGGGATCAAAACGCACGGGATCTGGAGACGCTCATGACGGAATGCCTGCAAACAGCACAAAGTTCAGGACAGAGGATGGAAAAAGCAGCCAGAGTTCAGAAATTGCCGCCATATTATCTCTGGAAAACTCGTGAAATCATACACCGATACGGTTGGATGACATTTTTGAGGGAAATGTTTGGCTGGATTCAACGGAGGATGCCCTGGAAACGGCGTCCGGAAAGGAATGCGCAATGAAACTCAATTCAAAAGCACTGGGAATCGCACTGGGTGCCGTCTGGGCATTAACGGTGTTTGCGGCGACCGCATGGGTTCTGGCCGGTCCGGGGCAGGGAATGCTGCTGCAGAAACTCGGTCGTTTTTATCCAGGTTACAGCGTATCGGCGCTGGGTGCACTGATCGGGCTTGTCGAGGGATTTGTGCATATGTTCATCACCGGGTGGCTGATCGGCTGGATTTACAATATGTTTTCAAAAAAATAGTATCAGTCCCGTCCGGGATTGCCACATGTCCGGCGGAAATAATACAGATCCTTCTCACCCTGCTCCATGGGAATGCGGACCGGTTCGTAACATTCCTGAAACTCCGGTAATGCCAATATATCCAGCCGGTCCAGCATCGCACCTGCCGAACCTGCCCGTTCCCCGATCGGTATATCCTTTTTCGGTATCGCTCCGGTCAGCACGATGTAATCCGGTTTCAAGGACAGGACATATTCCGGATCCCGCTTATGGTGACCCGGCATAGTCAGACGCATCCGGTCGATTGGTTTGTCGGCGATGTGCCGGTCACATAATCCTCGCATGTCAATCGTGCGCAAACCGGAGTAATAGGGGACTTTGCCAGCCGGCAGGACTGCTATGGTTGCCAGAGGATCCGCAACTTCCCGGAGATGCAGGCCGAGTTCCTTGAGAACGTCTACCGGCTCGGTCCCGCCTGCGAGCCGATGCAGGGTCGATCCCGTCATATATTTCTGAACCGGACCGAATCCCGAGTATCCGAGATGGACCAGCAACAAGACGGACAGGAAAAACCCGAATGCCGGCTGAGACAGTCTGAATTTCTGAAGAACGGCTGATGCCGAGATGATCATGAATGGAAGGATGGGAACGAAGAAGCGATAGCCGGGCATCCAATCCCCTCCCGCATAGACCACATAAAAAATATATACCAGGGTGGTTACCAGAACCGTCCAAGCGCCTTGAATACGCGGGCGGATGGCAACAGCCAGAATGCAGAGAAACAGCAATGCACCTCCGCCGGATTTCATGAACCCAACGAGATAGGTCAGCCCCAATGGAATCAGGCTGCCTGCAGTGCCGGTCTTGGCATAAAAAGTGTTCGGAAACCAAAGGCCGTAATATTGCCTGCGGAAGAGAAGATGCAGTGCGAAGAACAGAACCGGAACCGATAATCTCCGGACCAGTATCGACGCTCGATGCCGGCTTTCCTTCGATTCCATCCATGACAGCAGGATGATGATGACAGCGAATAATATGCCTTCGGGACGGGTCAAGACCGCCAGCCCCCACACGAAGCCGGAATAATATCCGGAACGGTTCCGGCGCATTTCCAGGGAAATCAGAATCGAGGCGGTTACCAGCAGCCATGTAAACAGGGCCGTCTCCATTCCCGATAAAGCCCAGAACGCCACCGGCGGGAACACCGCGATTGCAAGCATCGGATACGATATCGAAAAACGCCGGTTCACCCGGCGCTGCCGCCGTCCCCAAACTCCGACGAAAAGAATCAGCAAAATACTGAACAAAGCACTCAGGAATGCACCGGATTCCAGTAACGGCAGTTTCAATCGGTATACCCAGGACAACAGAATCGTCCAGAGAAAATTGGTGTATCCTTCCACCGGGGACAGGCCCGGATTGTAAACCAATCCGTACCCCTCCGCCAGGTTCTTTGCATACCTGTAACTTATTGCAGCATCGTCGTTGGAATAACCATCAATCGAAAGGACCAGAAATATGAACAGCAGGATGGAGATCAGTACGCCGAACCGGTCCCGCTTCAGGTTGTCGTCCATTTCATCGTGTTCGGCTGGCCGTCCCGATACCCATCTAACGGTTGCCACCGAAAATTTTTGTGAAAAAATCTTCCGCGTCAGTTGAACCGGAACCGGACGCGGAGGACCCGCTAACACTGGACCGGTAGTTGGTTCCTGCTCGAGATCCGGCTGTGCCGAACGCCGTCGAACCGCTGCTCGATCCATACGAGCCGCTTCCCGATCGCGTCGTTCCTCCGGTGTAGTTCGACCGATAACTCTGCCTCGACGTTCCCGCACCGGATGCGGTTCCCCATCCCTGGGTTCCGCCGCCGACATTGATGGCTTTAACCTTGAAAACAATGGGGATTCCACCGTCATCCACCACGTCGGAGAGCGAAGCGGGATTGACATATACAACCTGAGCATCCTCGGGAATCTCATTCAAATCCGGGTTGAAACGGACCACTTCCTTGAGTCGTTCCAGTGGGAATGTGGCCGTTAATCCCGACAGGTTACTCTTGTAAGTGATCGTTTCACGTTCCAGATCAATCATATAACCGGTGACCTTCAATTTCATTCCATTCGACATGACCAAACCATACCCCGAAACAGACTCCGGCGGTTGATCCGGAGTCGAAGCGGATGTCAGCCATGGAAGAAGAATGATCGGCAGAATATACGCCAGTCTCGTTTTCATGAAAACCCTCCAGTCAGCTAATGCTTCAACTCCCCGGGCGGTTCCCAGAAAATCCGCGTCGGGTATCTCCCGGTCGATGAAACATCGCGACTCGAATTCCATCCAAACTCTTATTATATGTAAATGCAGATACAAGGTCAAAGTTTTTGAAAGGGAACATCCCGCACGCAAGAGTCTTGTTATACTTGACAAGTATTGTATAATATGGTCGGAGAAGTTGCGTTACCGTGGGTGCTGTGCTATATGCGGGGACGTTGTTTCGAATGTTATTTCGATCCCGCGGGATCGGGGAAGGAATTGAGATATGAGCGAGAAGGTTATCGAAGCATTGAAGAAAATTCGTCCGCTTTTGCAGCGGGACGGCGGTGATGTTGAGTTTGTCGACATGGTGGATGGAATCGTAAAGGTCCGTTTGAAAGGCGCGTGTGCTGGTTGCCCCGGTGCGACCATGACGTTGAAGATGGGTATCGAGCGGCTTTTAAAGGAGCAGATTCCGGAAGTGAAGGGTGTTCAATCGGTTTGATCGAGACTGGTTCTGAACCGGTGATCCGGTTTATCGCATAAGGTGGTGATCCATGTCGTATCGTATCAAGTCGGAGTGTATTGTCTGCGGTATATGTGAGATGATCTGTCCGGAGAAGGCGATCATTGAGGACGAAGAGGAGAACATTTTCCGGATTATACCCACGCGGTGCAATTCCTGCGGGAAATGTGCGGAAGTTTGTCCGGTGGATGCGGTCACTTCCTGATCGGGCGCTGTTTTCCGTTTTAATGATCCTGGCGGTTACAGGATCTGGCATTGCCTGTTTGCATCAGAAATATACTCAGCAGGAGAAGCGGGTTGAGGGTGTGCAGCCGGAGCCGGCTGCATCCCGGGAAATTGTTTTGCAGCCGGGCTTGGGGGATGATCGGGAGGATTTTTACACAGGCAGCGGATGTTGCCGGGAGTGTCATCGGGTCATATTCAATCGATGGCGGTTGTCGGTGCATGCGAACCGCTTTTCCCGGGATTCCGGGAAAGCGCCGCATGGTGGAGACTGCGGGCGGTGCCACATGACCGGCGGAATTGAGGCGGCGGTTGGGTGTGAGGCGTGCCACGGTCCGGCCGGCACGCATGCTGTTGAACCGGGTTCGGCAATCCGTCCGGAGTGTATGGTATGTGAAGTGCGAAAGCGGTGTATTTTGTGTCACACGCGTTCCACGACGCCCGAATTCGATTTCACTCGGTATTTGAATAAGGTTGATCATGGGCGGAACAGGTAGTCTGGACCGGGATGCAAAGCGTTTTGTTCTCCCCCTGACGGGTGGATTGCTGACGGCTGCGGCGTTTCCGGATACAGGATTCTACTGGCTTGCCTGGATGGCGCTGGTACCGGTTCTGGCTTCGGTGGAGAATGCGGAACCGCGCTCCGCATTTTTCAGGGGTTGGCTTTTCGGGTTTTCGGGATTTCTGTTTAATCTGGCATGGGTGCGCCGGACGATGATCGATTATGGAGGGATTCCCCTCTGGCTCAGTCTGGTTTTTCTGGGGCTTCTGGCGTTTTACTGCGGGTTTTATCCTGCGGTGGCCCTATGGTTCGCATTACAAATCAGGCGTGCCATGGGATGGTCATGGCTGGCTGTTCTGCCGATCGTATGGGTTGCGGCGGAATATATCCGGGCGCATCTTCTGACCGGGTTTCCCTGGAATTCGCTGGGCCAGTCTCAATATCTGTGCATGCCGCTTCTTCAGAACGCCGACTGGGGATCGTTTTACGGAATTTCGCTGATCCTGGTCGCGGGGAACGCCGCCCTCTATAGACTCATCACTCCCGGTCCCGCCGGATCCAGGTGGGTTGAAGCATCGGTGACTGCCGCCTTGATTCTGGCGGCTTTCGGATATGGGTATCTCAGAATGGGCCGGGATGTTGTCCGGAGCGTCCGGGTGGCGATTATCCAGGGAAATGTGGATCAGCATATGAAATGGAACGGAAATAACCGGGAACAGGTGCTGGATCGACACATGTCTTTGACCGAAACGATCCTGAGCACGAATCCGGATTTGATTATCTGGCCGGAGGCTGCGCTGACATTTTATTATCGGCATGCCTGGCAATACCCGTCCGAAGCAGGTAGCAGCCTGGGTGAACGGATGGACAGCCTGATCCGCAAAGCCGGAGTTCCGTTTGTTGTGGGGACTTTGGACAAGATTGACCGGAGAATCTTCAACAGCGCCTGTATGATTCATCCCGGGGGATTGACGGAGTATTATCATAAAACTCATCTGGTTCCCTTCGGAGAATATGTTCCACTCCCGAAACTCCTGTTTTTCGTCAACCGGCTGGTGGAGAGCGGTATCGGGACCTTTGACACGGGGGATTCCCTGAAACCGTTGGAATTTGAAAAGGGTTCACTTGGAATAACCATATGTTATGAAAATATATTCCCGCACCTGGTGCGGCATATTGTGCAACAAGGCGCCGATATCATCTGCAATTTGACCAACGACGCCTGGTTCGGGCGAACCTCGGCTGCGGAACAGCATTTTTCGGCCTCGGTATTCCGGGCCGTGGAGAACCGCCGGCCTGTGATTCGGGCAGCCAACACTGGAATTTCAGGAGCAGTGGATACGCATGGCAACATCCTGGCCAGATCGCCTTTGTTTGAACCGGCGGCGTTGAGCGTGGATATCTGTCCCGGAACGGTTCAGACGGTGTATACCCGATGGGGAGACTTCGTCGCCGGGTTTTGTCTTCTGTTTTCGGGTATACTGGGGATCATATTGTCGCTCAGGCGGATTCGCGCGTGAAGGAAGCCTGATTGAGTGAATGGGAGGAATACTCATGAATGAGGAGCAACTGAAGAGTCTGGAGAGAAGGCTGGAAGATTATTCTGAACGGTTGGATGACATCGGGAGGCGTCTTTGACGTTCCCGGGAAAACAGTCGAGATAGAGAAGCTGGACAGGGAAATCAACCGGGAAAGTTTCTGGTCAAATCCGGACAGAGCCCGTCAGATTACCCGGGAACGAGCCGGCCTGGGAAAAGTTGTGCAGCAGTGGCACGCTTATCGAACCGAACTCGATGATTTATCCGATCTTTTCGAGCTGGCTGGTGAAGATGCACAGCTTTTGACGGAGCTTGAAGAATCTCTGAAAGCCTTTCAGTCCCGGTTTGACCGTTATGAATTTGAAACCATGCTGTCCAACCCCGTTGATCCTGCCGATGCCATTGTGACCATTCATCCCGGGGCAGGGGGTACGGAATCCCAGGACTGGGCTCAGATTTTACTCAGGATGTATACGCGATGGGCCGAACGGCGGGGTTTTGATTTCAAGCTGCTGGATTTGCTGGCGGGGGAGGAAGCGGGGATCAAGAGCGCTACGTTTGAAATTTCGGGGGAATATGCCTACGGGTATATGAAATCGGAGATCGGGGTGCACCGGCTGGTCCGGATTTCGCCGTTCGACGCCAATTCCCGACGTCACACGTCGTTTGCATCCGTTTTTGTTTATCCAGACATCGCGGAGGATATCCAGATCGATGTGAATCCCGGCGATATCCGGATTGATGTGTTCCGGTCGAGCGGACCCGGAGGGCAGGGGGTGAATACCACCGATTCGGCGGTCCGTCTGACTCATTTCCCCACCGGAATTGTCGTGACATGTCAGAATGAGCGGTCTCAGCACCGGAACCGCGATATTGCCATAAAAATTCTCAAAGCCCGTCTTTACGATATCAAACTGTCCGAGATGAACCAGGAAAAGAGGAAGATCGAGGAGAACAAGAAGGAGATTGCCTGGGGGAGCCAGATTCGCTCCTATGTTCTGCATCCGTATCAGATGATCAAGGATCATCGGACTGGCATGGAAACCGGGAAGGTGGATGATTTCCTGGATGGGGACATCGATGATTTTGTTGAAGCTTTTCTGCGCAAGGAAGTGTAATGATAGCAGGGACGATCGGTTCCGGTCCGGAAAGCGGTGTTGACGGATGAGATATGAATATTTCATAGGATTGAGATATCTGAGAGCCCGGAGAAAGCAGACCATGGTTTCGGTCATCACCGGGATATCCATTTTCGGGGTTGCCCTGGGAGTGGCGGCGCTGATTATCGTTCTGGCTGTCATGACCGGTTTCGAGGAGGATCTGAGGGAAAAAATACTGGGAACGAACGCGCATATCGTGGTTGTGCCCTACGATTCTGCAGACTCGATTACCGATCATCAGGACATCATCTCCCGCATTTCCTCGGTTCCCGGTATCCAGACCGCTTCCGCATTTGTCTACAACAAGGTCATGATCTCCCACGACGGACGCTCGGACGGCATCATCCTGAAAGGTATCGATCCATCCCGTCCCGGGACGGAGACTCTGCAAAAGTATATGGTGAAAGGCACGATCGGGGATCTGGAAGCCGGTTCGGGGGAGGGGAATCCGGAGGGTTTGCCGGGCCCGGCCGAAAGGATCATCCTCGGTATCGAACTGGCGACCAATCTGGGTGCCCGGATCGGTGAAAGCATCATGCTGCTTTCCTCCGCAAGCACCATGACCCCGGCGGGGTTGCTGCCCAAATCCAGGGCATTCCGGGTAACGGGTTATTTTCAATCCGGCATGTTCGAATACGACCGGACCATGGCCTACATTTCGCTGCAGGCCGCCCAGGGTCTGATGGGTTTGAAGGAGGGTGTCAGCGGAATCGAAATTTCGGTGGGAGACATTTTCCGGACTTCGTCCATCGTTCCCAGCCTGCGTGCCTTGTTCAGCGGCAGATTCTGGGTCCGGGACTGGAAGGAAATGAACCGGACATTTTTTTCGGCTCTGAAGCTGGAAAAAATCGCCATGTTCATCATATTAACGCTCATTGTATTTGTAGCGGCATTTAACATCATCGGTTCGCTGACCATGATGGTGATGGAAAAGCACAAAGATATTGGTATTTTAAAGGCAATGGGTGCCTCAAATAAAAGCATCCGTTTGATTTTTTTGACAGAAGGTGTCATAATAGGAATAGTGGGGACCGCGGTGGGGTGCCTGATTGGAATGTTGTCCTGCTGGATTGCCGACACGTTTCACCTGATCCGATTGGACGGGGAAGTCTATTACATCAGTTATCTGCCGTTCAAGGTCCGGCTCACGGATGTGGCGGTCATATGCGGGGCTTCACTGCTGATCAGTTTCCTTGCGACGGTTTATCCCGCCCGGCAGGCCGCCAGACTGGATCCGGTGGAGGCGATACGGTATGAATGAAATGTTGCTGGATATCCGGAACCTGGCCAAGATTTATGATACGGGACCCGGGACGGTCGATGTTCTCCGTGATGTCACCTTCCAGGTCGCTCGGGGGGAAATGCTGGCATTGACGGGAGCGTCAGGCGTGGGGAAATCCACTTTGCTGCATCTCCTGGGTGGTCTGGACCGGGAGACGGGAGGAAGTATCCGTTACAGGGGACGGTTGTTGAATGCGATGAGTGAATCGGAACGGGAACGGTACCGGAATCGGGAAATCGGCTTTGTCTTTCAATTCCACCATCTTCTGCCGGAATTCACTGCAGCTGAAAATGTGGCCGTACCACTGCTGATCCGCGGGGAACAGCATCAGATTGCCCATGATCAGGCGATGGCCATGCTGGATCGGGTCGGATTGGGTTTCCGTGCACTTCATAAGCCGGGGGAACTTTCCGGGGGTGAACAGCAGCGGGTTGCGCTGGCCCGGGCCGTCGTTACGCAACCAAGCATCGTTCTGGCGGACGAGCCGACCGGCAATCTGGATGAGGACACTTCCAGGGATGTTTTCAATCTGATCGTGCAATTGAATCGGGAACTGGGTGTAACGTTCGTCGTTGCCACCCATAATTTGAATCTGGCCAGGTCGACTCATCGGTGGCTCAGGCTGACGGACGGCCGTCTGGAATCGATGGATGGGACCAGGATAACGAATACGCCATGAAACAGTGGCGACGGGAGAAGGTTCATGTTTGAAAAATTTACGGATCGAGCCCGACTGGTAATCATGCTGGCGAAGAGCGAAGCGGAACGTTTGCAGCATGATCTGCTGGATACCGAACACATGCTGCTGGGCCTGATCAAGGAAGGCGGCGGCGTGGCCGTGCGAATGATGCGGAAACTCAATATCAATCCCCATACCCTGCAGCTTCAGATAGAGCGCCGGGTGATCATGGGTTCGCGGCGGAGCGCTCAGGGCGATATTCCATTCTCGGATCTGGCCAAGAAAGTGCTGGAAGCGGCGATTTATGAAGCGAAGGAAATGGGGCAGAATTTCATCGGAACGGAACATCTGCTGATGGGCCTGGTCAGGGAACGCAACGGACTGGCGGGTAAACTTCTTCGGGATGCCGGGATGGATCTGGATACGCTTCGTGAAACACTGCTGGATTTTCTGGGTCCGGAGCAGGGGAAGAAGGGGGAAAAATCCAAAACACCCGCCCTGGATGCTTTCGGACGGGACCTTACGCTGCTGGCGGAGGAAAACCAGCTGGATCCGGTCATCGGCAGGGAGAAGGAGATTGAGAGGGTTATCCAGATTCTCTGCCGGCGGACCAAAAACAATCCGGTTTTGATCGGAGAACCGGGAGTGGGGAAAACAGCCATCGTCGAGGGTCTTGCACAGAAAATCGTCACAAGTGATATTCCCGAGATTCTGAGTGAAAAGCGGATCATCAGTCTTGATCTGGCAGCGCTGGTTGCCGGCACCAAATACCGGGGCCAGTTTGAGGAACGACTTCAGGCCGTGATCAAGGAACTTCAGAAAGCCAGGTCGGTCATCATATTCATAGATGAGTTGCATACTCTGGTCGGCGCGGGAGCTGCTGAGGGGTCGATCGATGCATCCAACATGTTGAAACCTTCCCTGGCCCGGGGTGAGATACAATGCATCGGTGCCACAACCATGGATGAATACCGCAAGCACATCGAGAAGGATGGCGCGCTGGAACGCCGGTTCCAGACCATTTTCGTCAATGCGCCGTCCGTGGATGAAACGATCCGGATTATCGATGGATTGAAGCACAAGTACGAAAGTCATCACAACACACAGTACACCCGCGATGCAATTGTTGCGGCAGCGCGCCTGTCCGATCAGTACATCAGTGACCGGAACCTGCCCGACAAGGCGATCGATGTGATCGATGAAGCCGGTTCGAAGGTTCGTTTGGCCGCTTCGAAGCATCCGGAACAACTGCGGGTGATTGAAAAACAGATCGAAACCGTGGAACATCAGGTTTCCAAGGCTTTTGCAGATCATGATTTCTCGATGATCGGGAATCTGAAAGAAAAACAGCATAAGCTGCGGCAGAGCGCTGATCGAATCCGGGAGATCTGGCAGCAGCGGCAACTGGAAAATCCGGCCACTGTTACCAGCGAGGATGTGGTTCGCATCGTCTCCCAGTGGACCGGTGTTCCTCTGGACAAACTGGAGGAATCGGAGGCGGAAAATCTGCTCCGAATGGAAGAAGAACTGCACCTGCGCGTCGTCGGACAGGATGAAGCCATATCGGTGGTCACCCGGGCCATCCGCAGATCCAGGGCGGGTTTGAAAGATCCGCGGAAACCGATCGGATCGTTTATTTTTCTGGGTCCGACAGGAGTGGGCAAGACCGAACTGGCGCGTACGCTGGCAGCATACATGTTCGGCAACGATCAGTCCATGATTTCCATCGACATGTCGGAATTCATGGAAAAACACAATGTGTCCCGGCTGGTCGGATCGCCTCCGGGATATGTGGGATACGGAGAGGGCGGTCAGCTTACCGAGAAAGTCAGACGGCGACCCTATTCGGTTGTTCTGCTGGATGAAATCGAGAAAGCGAGCCCGGAAATTTTCAACATTCTGCTCCAGGTCATGGAGGAGGGTCATCTCACGGACGGCATCGGCCGCAGAGTTGATTTCAAGAACACTGTGCTGATCATGACATCCAACATCGGTGCACGGTTTATCAAAAAAGGCACATCCCTCGGTTTTACATCTCCGGAATTGGATTCCGGAATGTCGTACACCCGGATGAAGGAGACGGTTCTGGAGGAGATGAAACGGACATTCAATCCGGAATTTCTCAATCGGGTCGATGAAATCGTGGTGTTTCACCAGTTGTCGAAGAATGAAATCGCCCGGATTATCGACCTGACAATGAACAGGGTCAACGAGCAGTTGACGCATGTCGGAATTACCCTGCAGTTGGACAAAGATGCAAAAGACTGGATTCTGGAAAAAAGCTATCAGCCGACTTTCGGAGCACGACCGGTCAAACGCGCCATCCGCAAATATATCGAAAATCCCCTGGCCGAGGAACTTCTCAGGCAAAAAATCCGCGAAAACAGCGGGGTCCTGACGGTGACGGTAAAAGATGGCCAGCTGGCTTTCACATCCGTAGAGGAAACGGTTGCGGCATTCACGTCAATGGAGAACGGTGCGGAGTGACCGGGCCGGTTTCTTCCGGATTCAGCTTGACGCAACCACCCTATTATTCATAAACTTGTGCGCCTGAAGTCTCGATTTTGCGATGTCAAACTATACCGGAGCCGGCTGACCAGGTGGAAAATCGACTGATCCAACGCATTCTCACATATCTGATCCTGACGATTGTCGGCGTTTTGATGACAGATATTGCCGTTTATGGTCAGGATCACTATATCGTGGGAGATCTGGAGGTCGTGGGAAACCGCCAGATCGAGACGGAGACAATCCTGTATATCATCCTGTCCAAATCGGGTCAGCCACTTGATTTGAACCAAGTCCAAAGAGATATCAAGGCATTGTACCGGACGGGATTCTTCGACGACATCACCGTGACCTATACGGTGACGGGGAACCAGGTAAATCTGGTCTACACGGTGAAGGAAAGACCGATTATCTCCGAAATACTTATCACCGGCATGGAGGTGATCGGCCTGACCACGCTTCAGGACGAACTGACGATCAAGACGGGAGAACGCTACGATCCGGTCAAAGTCCGGGAAAGCATCAATAAGATCCAGGCCAAATATCTGGAGCGCGGTTATAATTACGCATTTATCACACCCCGGCTGACCGAAACTCAAACCGATACCGCTTCCCTGCTTTTCGCAATCGACGAGGGAACGAAAGTCTACATCGAGGAAATTGAATTCATCGGGAATGAACGGTTTATCGATGGGACCCGTTTCTGGGGTTTGCGGTCCAAAATGAAGGAGAACCGTGAGAAGTGGTGGATGTCTTTTTTGACCAGCAGCGGGAAGTTTCAACCGGATCTGATACAGGATGATCTGAAAGCGATCGAGGAGTATTACAAAAGCAACGGATACCTGAACGTGTCTTTGGGTGAACCGAAAGTCCGGATCACACCCCCGGTAAAAAAAAGATGGCGGAAGCCGAAGCGGTATGTGACGATCGAGATTCCCGTGATCGAAGGTCAGGTATACCGGTTCGGCAGCATCGATGCGGAGGTTGCGGACGAATCCATCTACCCGAAATCGGTGGTTTTGAAAATGATGCGGTCGACCCGTCTGGAGAAGTATCAGAAGTATTTTGGCGGGTCCGCGTTCTTCAAAGCGGGTCCGCGTCTTGAAACCGGAAGGATCTACTCCTATGCAATCGAACAGGAGGCGATGAGCCAGCTGGGCGATCTGTACGGGTCGGCCGGGTATATCTACGCCATGATCGATTCAGTAAAAAAGGTCGACGAAGAAAACCGGATTGTGGATGTTACATTCAGGATCATTGAGGGGGAGCAGGCATTTCTTCACAGGCTGGAATTCAAGGGAAATGATCGAACCCGGGACCGGGTTCTGCGCAGGAATTTCAGGTTGGAGGAGGGTGATGTCTTCAATACTGCGAAGATCAAGCAATCCATCAGCCGGATTCAATACCTGGGTTACATCGACGAAGTGGTTCCGGAGATCAAACCGCTTTCGGATCCCACAGAGGTGGATATCGTCGTATCCCTGAACGATTCCAAGCAGACCGAGATTCAGGTGGCCGGCGGGTATTCCGGTTATGAGGGTTTGTACGGCACACTGGGGCTTTCCGAACACAACCTGTTCGGCCGCGGCCAGGAATTCAACTTCAGTCTGACTTCCGGTAAGCGGCGGAAGACATTTTCAGTATCGTTCATCGATGAATGGATCCTGGATCGACCGTATCTCGGGTCGGTGTCAATATGGGATACCGAACGGGATTATGATTATTCCAAACGGCGCAGCCGGGGCGGCAGCCTGATGGGTGGTCGTGCACTCAAATTCAATCTCTCCTCCCGCCTTGGCTACAAATGGGAAATCAACACCGTGTACGATGTGGATGAGGATGCATCCGAGGATGTCATCGATGTGGAAGGCGACCAGGTAACCTCCAGTTTAACCGGCATTTTAATCCACGAAACCCTCGACAATCGGCGGGACCCGACCCGGGGAACCAAAACCCAGCTGACACTGGAATTCGCAGGCGGAATACTGGGTGGTGACAACCACTTTTACAAATCCGAACTGGCCTGGTCCTATTTCCATCCGCTGCCAAAGAACTTCGTGATGGCCCTGTATGGTGAAATCACCTATGCAAACGGTCTTGAGGGTGAGGAACTGCCTTTTTACGAACGTTATTTTCTGGGCGGCCCCAGAACGGTCCGGGGTTATCAGGAGCAGTCCATCGGCCCATGGGACGAATACGGTCAGAATCTGGGCGGAAACAAATCACTCCGGCTGTCCGCCGAACTGCACATCCCGATCGCGGCACCACTCAAGGCCATCCTGTTCGCGGATGCAGGGGATGCATATTTCAAGGATGACAGGTATGATATCCGCAGCCTGCGGCCCAGCATCGGTTTTGAAGTGCGGTTCTACGTTCCGGGATTCTGGATACCGCTACGGTTTATCTGGGGATATAATCTTGATCCTCTCGAAGATGAGGACAGAAACGATTTTCAATTCACGATGGGCACATTTCTGTAGTGCAACCACAGATGATCGGCATCAGGGGGAATATAACACATGAAGAAACTTACAATTTTAATCACATTTCTGTTTTGCTGCGCAACGGGCATTCCTGAAATCATCGAAGCAGCCGATGAACTCAAGATCGGCTACGTGAATGCACAGCGAATCATCGAGGATTCGAAAGCGGGACAGGACGCATATCGAAAATTGAAGGAACTCCAGGACCAGCACAAGACCAAGGTGGAAGCGAAAAAAACGGAAATCGATCAAAATGAAGCCGAGTTCCAGAAGCAGTATCTCACGCTTTCCGAGACCGCAAAAGCCGAAAAGGAAGCCGACCTGCGCCAGGCCAAGAAGGAATTCAAACGGATGCTGGAAGATGCGGATGCGGAGATCGGATTGCAGGAAAAATCCTATCTTGAGACGATCGACCGGGATGTGATGGGAATTATCGAGCGATTCGGGCGGGAGAAAGGGTACACATTGATTCTCGGACAGATCGGATCGAGCATTCTCTATGCAAATCCCGAAATCGATTTGACCGGCGAGATCATCAAGGAATATGACAAGACATTTCAACCCTGACCAGATCGCCGGAATGGGACACAATGACTGATCTGCGTATTTCTGATCTGGTACGACACATCGGCGGCACTTTGATATTGGCGGGAGATGATTTCAAGGTCGATGGCATCGCCCCCCTGGACCGGGCGGGTCCCCGGGATATTTCCTTCCTGACCCATCCCAAATACAAACCAGCTCTGGCACGGACCCGGGCCGGAGCGGTTCTGATGAAAGATCCGGAACCGGGTGTTCCGTTTTCCGTCATTCTGTCGGAAGATCCCTATCTGGCCCTGGCCAGGCTGCTGACCCTGCTCCACAGCCGGATCGAACCGCCGGAAGGAATTCATCCCAGCGCCGTGATCAGACCGGATGCCCGGCTGGGAACCGGTGTCCGGATTGATGCCGGGGTTGTGGTGGGGAGCCGTTCGGCCATTGGAGATCGTACCGTGTTGTGTGCGGGTGTGGTGGTCGGGGATGAGACCGAAATCGGTCGGGATTGCATGATCTATCCAAACGTGACCCTGTATCACTCCGTCCGGATCGGTTCCGGCGTGATCATCCATGCGGGTGCCGTGATTGGGTCGGATGGTTTCGGATATGCCCGGGAGGGCTGCCGGTATGTTAAGATACCCCAGATCGGCAGGGTATACATTGAGGATGATGTGGAGATTGGGGCCTGCTGCACAATCGACCGCGGCAGCCTGAATGACACCCGCATCTGCCGGGGTGCCAAACTCGACAACCTGATTCATATCGCGCACAACGTCACCATAGGTGAGGATACCGCCATGGCAGCTCAGACCGGGATTTCCGGGAGTACGGCTGTTGGAAAACGGGTTGTGATGGCCGGGCAGGTCGGTGTCGCCGGGCATATCACCATTTCGGACGATAGCATCTTGACCGGGAAATGCGGTGTCACCAAATCGATTCCTCCCAAGACGATGCTGTCGGGATTCCCGCCCATGAACCATCGATCCTGGCTTAGAACCCAGGCGGTACTGTCCAGAGCGGTTGAGTTGAAGGGGGAGCTGGACAGGCTGACCCGGCGGATTGAAGAGCTGGAACGACGGCTGGTGGAGGGGAAGGAGATTAAGGGTGATTGATTCGAGAGCGATCATTGATCCCAAGGCCGGATTGAGCAGTGATGTGCATGTCGGACCCTTTACCATAATCGGTCCGGATGTGACCATCGATTCGGGAACATGGATCGGCAGTCATGTCATAATCGAAGGCATCACCGCCATCGGTAAAAACAATCATGTCAATCATCATGCCGTGCTGGGAGCAGCACCCCAGGATCTCAAATACCGGGGTGAACCGACAAAACTGACCATTCAGGACGACAATATCATCCGTGAATTCACTACATTGCACCGGGGGACACCGGGTGGCGGCGGAGAAACAAAAATCGGCAACCGATGCATGCTCATGGCGTATGTGCACGTTGCGCACGACTGCCATATCGGGAATGAAGTGATTATCGCCAATGCGGTGAACATGGCAGGCCATGTGACGATAGAGGATTTTGCCATTGTGGGCGGCATGTGCGCAATACACCAGTTTGTGCGGATCGGAAGGTATGCTTTCATCGGCGGAGCCACTCCCTTGGCCCAGGACGTGATCCCGTTCGGCTTGGTGGCCGGTCCCCGGGGCGAACTCAAGGGGATCAACATCGTCGGCTTGAAACGGAGAGGATTTGAATCCGAAAGGCGGGATTTGCTCAAGCGGGTCGTCCGGGATCTGATCGGCAGCGAGATGAATGTATCTCAGGTTCTGAACGGATTGAAGGACGAGGGCCTGTATGACCACCCGGATATCCGGGAATTGATGGATTTTATCCGGCAGTCCGAGCGGGGGCTTTGCCTGTGAGACCATCCGGAAATCTCAGAGCCGGTGTGATCGGTGTCGGTCATCTGGGTCGCCATCATGCCCGGATCTATCATCAACTGCCCCAGACGGATCTGGTTGCAGTGTCGGACATAAATGAATCTCAGGGCCGGTCCATTGCGTCCCAATATCAATGTGCATGGGTCCGCAACTGCGAGGATCTGATCGGGAAAATCGATCTGGCGAGCATTGCCGTTCCCACGACGGATCATTCCCATATCGCGGCGCGTATGCTGGATGCCGGCATACATGTTCTGGTGGAAAAACCCATCACATCCGAAATTGAAGACGGCAGGGCAATCGTGGAAAAAGCATCTGAAAACGGGTTGATTCTGATGGTCGGACAGAGTGAACGGTTCAATCCGGCAATTACCGCCGCATCAGCGCTGGTGGCCGATCCCAGATTCATTGAAGTTCACCGTCTGGGTCCTTTTTCCACCCGGGCGACTGATGTGGATGTCATTCTGGATCTCATGATCCACGATATCGATCTGATATTGAACTGGGTTCGATCGGATCTGACGGAAATTCGAGCCATGGGAGTGCCGGTTCTGAGTGATCGGATCGACATCGCCAATACCCGGCTGCAGTTTGAAAATGGCTGCACCGCCAACGTTACGGCCAGCCGGATCAGTCTGACCGCTACCCGAAAGGTCCGCATTTTTCAGCCCGATTCCTACATATCCGTGGATTGTTTGAATCAGTCGGTCAGTTGTTTCCGGCGGAAAATCAGCGCTGTTCCCGATGCCGACCCGATGGCCATGATCGAGCCCGTTCCGGTGAAGGTTGAACAAACCGAGCCTTTGGTTTCGGAAATCGGCGCATTTGTGGATGCCGTTGCCGGACACAGCGACGTTCCTGTTCCCGGGGAAGCCGGATTAAACGCCCTGGAAGTCTGTCACCGAATCTCCCGGGAAATCCGCGAAGCTGCAGGACGGTGAATGGGAATCGGGCAGGTATCCCGCATGGATCGAATCAGAACCATGTTTGATCGAAATCGGACTCCAATACCATACCCAGAAATTCCAGAACCGGTTTCCGTGCCGTTCCCCTGATTTTAACCGGGAGATACTGTTTTGGATCGGGTGATTCCCCCACGCCGTGATTGTGGATTCTCAATTCCAGATTCAGATCGGTACGGTCGATTGATTCGGACCGTTTCATCGATCCGGAGATCCGGATCGACCCGGTATCTCCCCGCAGCCAGAACTCCTCGAACCGGTACCGGTCCATTTCGAGAAATATTTTTCCGTCCGCATGCCGGATCGATTGAAAACCAAGCGTCCCGGAAACCTGTTCGGTCAAGAAATAATCCAAACTCCGCATGTCCAGCGTCATCCATCCTACCGGTCCGCCAGTCCGGTCGGGATCCAGAACAAGATCCCCGCATCCCGAGATCCTGCCCTGTTTCAGGATCAGTTCCGGGTAATCCCCGGACAATTCCGCCAAATCCAGATCCTGCCATTGCAGATCCAGGTGGACAATACCGGATTGATTTATCAAGGGCGATTGCGCCGTCCCACGGAGTCTTCCGGAATACATCATCATATCCAGATTCAATCCGGCTTTCCCGGCAAGCAGCGGCGCCCAAGCCATGGTGACCGCCACCCGGTTCGCCGTCAGCACCCTCCGTATGATCTGAGCGGATTGTTCAGCATCCGCGAGTAATGCGACCTGCGCCATGTCCACTGTCATGTTTTTAAAAATCAATCCACCGCGCAGCGAGATCGCCAGGTTGGAGTAACCGATCCGAGCGCCGGTTTCCGTCCGGATTCTGGACAGCAGCCGCCGGATCATCGTTTCTTCCGGATGCCAGATGGCAACCGCAGCGTACAGAACGGCAACGGGCAGGAGACACCAGACAACGATCCAGCGGATCAGCCGAAACAACCAAGACGGTCTGATCTGGTCGCTCATCCGGTGAGTTCCTGCAGGAGCAGGCGGTAGAGGATGTCATAATGGCGCGCCGACATTTCCCAGGAAAAATCCTTCGCCATCCCGTTCTTCATTATCCTTCGCCATTTCTCGCGGTCAGCATAAATCTCCAGAACTTTCCGAACAGCTTGAAGCATTTCAAGCGCCGAATACTTCTTGAATTTAAAACCGGACCCGCTCTCGGGATACCTGGTAACATCCACGATGGTGTCGTGCAGCCCTCCGGTGGACCGCACCACCGGTACGGTGCCGTACCGCAGACTGTAAAGCTGATTCAATCCACAGGGTTCATAGCGTGATGGCATGAGAAAAACATCCGATCCGGCCTCGATCAGATGAGCCAATGATTCGTCAAATCGGTTGATGAATGCAAAACGTCCGCTGTAACGGCCGGAGAAGTCCTGAAATGTCTCCTCATAGTGCCGCTCCCCCTTCCCCAATAAAATCAGCCCGACAGGCATTTCCATTAGAGCGGGGAGAGCCTGGCTGAGAAGATCCAACCCTTTCTGGCTGGTCAGGCGCGTGATCATCCCGATCAAAAGATCCTCCCGGTCCAGGTTGAGTTTGCATTTCTTCAGGAGATCCTTTTTACAGGCCTGTTTTCCCTGTAGATCATTGATTGAATAATTCCGGGCAAGATCCGGGTCGGACTCCGGATTCCAGACTGTCGTGTCGATTCCATTCAGTATTCCGGAAAGCTTGTCGCCGTATTTCCTGAGCAGACCATCCAGCCCGCAACCGAATTCGGGTGTCTGGATTTCCCGGCAATATTGTTCCGAGACTGTCGTTATCCGGTCGGCGAATATGATGCCGGCTTTCATGAGATTCATATCACCGTAATATTCCAGAGCGTCGGGCGTGAAATAACTCCAGGGTAATCCGGTGAAATGCATGTCAAAACGCCAGAACAGCCCCTGAAACGCGATATTGTGAATTGTGAAGACTGTTTTGATGGTCTGGAGATCCGGTCGCTGACTCTTCAGAAAATCAATATAGAGCGGAACCAGCGCGGTCTGCCAGTCGTTGCAATGCACAATGTCGATCGGATCGGGCAAGTAAGGCAATGCCTGGATGATCGCCCGTGAAAAAAATATGAATCGTTCCGCATTGTCCTTGTGATCGCCGTCTTTTGTCCGGTACAAATCATCTCGATCATAATATTTCGGTTTGTCGATTAAAAATACGGGAATCCCGGCATTCAGTTCCGTCCGGAACAAATCGGCACTTTCCATCCGGTCGGACAGGGGCACCTGGATGTTTTTCTTAAGGCAATGTTGAGGATATTTTAAACCGACCGAACGATAACGCGGTATAATGATTGAGGGATTGTAATCCAGTTGTTTCAGGCTTCCGGCAAGGGCCGAAACAGCATCTGCCAGTCCGCCGGTTTTAGCGAACGGAGAAGCTTCGGATGCGGCAAGAAGAATGGTGTTTTTTGATTTCACGGGTTATCCTTTCACGAGACGGTTTTTTGGCATAGGATGTTATGGGGTGATTCCAATGTTGTCAAGCATGCGTGAGCAGCAATATCGTATGCGGGTCAGCTGGATTTAAATTCCAGGATCCGGATTGATTGGATGGAGGTTTTTCGGAAATGAAATCGATTCTGAAATGGTTGATCCTTGTGATGTTTGTGTCAAGTCTGGCTGGTTGCATGATTCGTCAGACGCGGAAACCAGCCGATCTGATCCGTTTCGGCGTATCGCTGGCTGAAAAGGGATATTGGAATGAGGCAGCGTATTACTGGCGGATTGTGCTGGATCAGGACCCGGAGAATGTTGCGGCTCTGAACAATCTGGGTGTTGCAGCCGAAGTGGAAGAATGTCCCGACCGGGCTCGGACATTGATTGGGGAAGCGCTGAATCTGCGACCGGATTCCCGTTTGATACGGAAGAATCTTCAGGCGATGGACAGACGTAAACATGATGAAACGACGCGGAAGGAAGAAGATCCCCGCAAACGGAAGTTTTCCCGGGGAGGAGATGAACGATGAATCGAAAGATTGAATTGGCGTTGTTTCTCATGATTGCAACGATGGCTGCGGCTGCGTGTCGGAACCATCGTAAAGTCGATTTGGAATACCATCGTGCACCGCTCCAGGAAAATCTGAAATCCAAAACCCTGTTGATCGGTTCGTTCGAAAACCAGTGTAAATTTTTCGACGCATCCCGCGATGTCGAAGCGACGCTGCTGAAGGTTCTGACCCGGGATAATTTCTTTTCTTCCGTCGATGTGCTGGAGGTCAAACAGATGCCCATGGCAGTGGATCAGACGGTCGGTGATTTCGTGCCGTTCATAACCGAATTTAACTGGGCGAGCTGGAACGAGCCGATTGATTTTGATCTGTTCCTGATCGGTTCAGTCAACTATTACACCCAGGATTTCAGCGGTTACGAGAGTCAATGGTTGGAGAATCGGTATGGTTACCGGGTTCCCCAGAAGGTCTGGAAGGACAAGCTGCGTTATGAAATCAAGATACGGATTGTATTGGTCGACCTGCGTGCCGGGCAGGTTATTCTGGACAGGGAATTCGAAGATGAAGATGTCGTGGAAGGAGCTGCGGAGGAGGTTGGTGTTTTCCTTCGGATCGCAGAAGAAAAAATCGTTGAATTTGTCGGAATGCTGCGCGGTGAAACCGTCAAAGCCGAACGATACCTGCTATTTAAATAGGAGCTTGACCATGAATCGACACTGGGCGAAAAAGATCATGATACTGAGCATCATGGCGGGAATGCTGGCGATCCCGCTTTCCGCTTATGGATTCGGCAAGAACAAGATCAATTACGAAACATTCGCTTGGCTGACTCATGTCAGCGATCATTTCGAGTTTTATTATTATGCGGAAGAGCAGGACCTGATGCCGGACGTGATCGAGCAATTTGAAAAGGCTTATGCCCGGATATCGCATGATCTGGGCACCGATCTGAGCGGCAGGACTCCGGTCATTCTGTACTTGACGCACCGGCATTTTGAGCAGACCAATATCCTGTCCGGATTTATTCCGACCGGTGTGGGCGGATTCAACGAACCGATCAAACGCAGGATCGTCATACCGCTGGAGGGTTCCAAATCCGATTTGGAATCCTTAATTATTCACGAGTTGGTGCATTCATTTCAATTCGAGATTCTGTTTCAGAATCGTTACAACAGGATTTCTCCGACTCCGCTGTGGATCATGGAAGGACTGGCGGAATATCTTGCTGAAGATTGGGATGCGGTCGGGCGAATGGTTTTGCGGGATGCCGTAATCAACAATCTTCTGCCCAGCCTGTCCCAGATGGAGACTTTCAGTGGCATTTACAGTGCATATCTCGGGTACAAGGCTTCCCAATCGGCTATTGATTACCTGCGGAAGCAGTACGGAATCGATAAAATCAGGCAGCTTTACTGGGAAATGCGGAAAACACTTCGAACCCAAAATTTCTTTGCCAAAGCGGTGCGGGATACATTCGACATTGATATCCGGCAGCTTTCAGCCGAATGGCAGGAGGATCTGCGACGCCGGATCATCGAACTCGAGCGAAGACGGGAGGGAATATCATCATTCGATCTTCCGGTCGAAACCAAATCACGTTTTGCCAGGCAGTATTCTCCCGTCTTTTCTCCCGGCGGGGAACTGGTCGCCTATATCGGATCCGGACCGGAAGGTCTCAATGTATATCTGGGCAACCGCGATCCTGAAAAACCCGATCCGGTGGATTGCCTGACCTGTAATCTGAACGGCTTTAAATACCGCCAGTTCGTGCTGGACGGCCGGCCCCTGCACGGCAACCAACTGGATGGCCGCCTGGCATACTTCAACAATTATGAAAACAAGACGTTTCTGTCCATCCTGGACCCGGTACTGGGAGGATTGTCGGATTTCATCGAGATCGAGCAGGATAATCCAACCTCCCCGTGTATTTCCCCGGATGGGACCAATGTCATCTATGCAGCCTGGGAAGAAGCCCGGTCCGATATTTTTGTGCTTGATCTGAAAACGCTGAAATCCGACAAGGTGACGGACGACGGTTATGTTGATGAAATGCCTTGCTGGTCACCGGACGGTCGCTGGATTGTCTATTCCACCGAGCGGGATGAGCAGTTCGAGCTGTACCGGGTGTCCCTGTCTGGAGGGGATCCTGAACCAATGGTTCTCAGCCCGGGGAACGAAACAGAACCGATTTGGTCTCCGGACGGCAGGTGGCTTGCCTACATATCCGACCGAGTCGACGGCGTCCGGGATCCCTATTTGATGGAGGTGGAAACAGGTCATATCCGGCGGCTGGCGGCACCAACTACCGGGATGTTCACACCCGCTTTTTCACCGGACACGGAGACGGTGAGTATCGTATTGTTCTATGCGGGATCCCAGCATGTCGCGTTTTTACCGGTGGACCGGGAACCCCGGATACCGGAGGTTGCACAGGATGCCCCCGTGCTGGGAATCGAAGGTGAAACCGACGAATATGGATTTCCGGAGTTCGAACCGGCCGGTGAGGTTCCGGAAAGCGTTTCCGGGCTGGACTCCGGGAAAGCCGAGTTCAAACTCATTCCGGATGTTGCCGTCGGCCAGATCAGTTATGGCAGCGATAATGATCTGGGGATTGAAGGGGGTGTCATATTATCGGACATATTGGGAGATCACCGGTTCACCCTGCTGGGCATCAGAAGGGGAAACCGCAACGGCATGATGCTGTCGTATCTTTATCTTAAGAACCGGATCGATTATGGATTGACGGCTATTCAGGATTCCGATTTCTATTATCTGTATGATTTCATCGAAGGCCGGTACTATGAGATCGCCTGGGACTACCTCGGCGCTCAACTGCATGCCGAGTATCCCTTCACCACATTCTACCGTGCCGAACTGGATTACGGGTATTTCCGGCGCAACTATGAAACCGATCTCCCCGGTTATGCGGATTATGAGGAAAAAGCCAGTTATGTCCAATTGTCATTCGTTGGGGATACGGCCATATACAGACCTCTGACGGATTATTACGAGACGTATGACGGGTACCGGTTCCGCGTGGCCGTTTCATATCCGTTGCCCCTGGGTGACGATTATGAGGATTACATCAACACGCATTTCGATTTCCGTTATTATCTGCCGCTTACCGACCGGTCTCTAATAGCGGTCAGGGAATGGGGTGTTCTGTCATCCGGTGACCCACCTCAGCGGTTCGGTGTGGGAGGTTATGAGACAATACGCGGCTACGATTATAACACTCTGGTTGGCAACAATGTGGCGTTGACCAATATCGAGCTGCGGTTTCCGATCATCGATATCCTGCGTTTTCCGTTCGGACTGGCATTCACCAAGGTTCGGGGAAAGGTATTCGCCGATGCCGGCATGATCTGGTCGAAGGGTGAGGATGAGAAATGGAGATTCAATGATCCCGACACACCCGAGCTGGAAGGGAATATTTACGGTGGAGCCGGTTGGGGAATCAACTTCTGGTTTATCGGTGTGGAATGGCATTTTGAATTTGCAAGGAAGACCGATTTTTCCGGATTCGGAGGGGACTGGGTGTATCAATGGTCCATCCGACGGAGTTTTTAGATAATCCGTTAATTCAGAATCGCTCGAGTCAGCGTTTCCAGGTCGGGACATGATATTGTCCCGGGCGGCACCGGCAGGACTGGAAACCGGGATGTGGGATCGAAATGAATGGGTATGAGTCCGGCCCGGGAAGCTCCTTCCAGCTCGTTTTTATCTCCGTCCCCGACAAAGGCGGTCCGCCCCGGAACGCTGCGCAGGCGGTCACATGCCAGCAGATATATCCGGGGATCCGGTTTCCAGAGTTTTTCGATGAACGAAAATACGATCTGATCCAGGAGATCGGAAAGATCAAGGCAGTCGAGAATCACCGGTCCGGCGCAGCTGGCGTTCGAAATCAAACCGGTGCGGATTTTGTTCCGGGCCAGTTTGAGCATGAGTTTCGGAATTCCCGGAACGGCAGCACATGATTCACTCAATGCCTTCCGTTCCCAGTCCAGAAGAATTTTCACACCGGATTCATCCCGGTTGAGATACCGCAGAACGATCCTGCACCGATCCGCCAAGTTTTCATAAACACCGGCGACTGCAGGTTGCTGAGTGGCTTTCCATGCCGACGCGAATTCATCCCAATCAACACCCAGATCAACGGCAGCATCGCGTTGAACGGCCCGGTAACTCCCCGAATCCATGGTCATGATCGTATCGAACAAATCGAATATCACGGCGTCATATCGACTCATCGGACGGTTCACTCCGGCTTCGCGCAATGAAGAAATCTTTTCCCGATTTTCTGTTGACGAAAACAAGGTCCTGCCGGGTCAGGGTGTCGAGCGCAGTTTGAACTTCGTGTCTGGGCAATGCCAAACCGCTGGACAGATCCATTGCCGTGCAGGGGCGGCGGCGGATGGTATTCAGAATCATGCGCCGGATCTGAGACGGTTCGGGGATTTCCGCCGGTTTCCGGCTGGAAATGAAAGGTGGTTGAACGGTGATGCCCATCACTTCCTGGGCATTTTGGAGTTCCGGATCGGTCAGGGGTTTCAAAAGCGGTTCGGCTCCCGGCCGGTAAAGCGTATTCAACTGAACGGCGTCCGGATTTATCCTGCGGATTTCATCACCCAGAGCAGCCAGATGTTCCGGTTGATCGTTGATGCCTTTACACAGGAAAACCTCCAGCCAGATTTTATTTGTAAATACCGACCTGAGACGTCTCAGGCCCTCCAGCAGATGATCCAGATTCAGGTCAGGATGGGGGCGGTTCATAATGGCGAAGATATCTGGATCCACGGTATCCAAAGACGGGATCAACACGTCGATATCCGCGATGTCCCGGATCACCTCATCACGGTATAGGAGCGTGCCGTTGGTCAGAAGAACCAAAGGTGTTTCCGTCAAGGACCGGATGAGAGTTGTGATCCTGGGTATGGAAACACTCAGGGTTGGTTCACCCGAACCGGAAAAAGTGATGAAATCCATCCGGCCGGTCAAATCGGGCAGGCGGTCAAGAATATCCGCTTCGACCGCTTCGGCGGGCACATATTCCTTCCGTTCCACGGTCAGGTTCGTTGTCGGGCCGCACTCGCAATAGATGCAGTTGAGTGTGCAGGTTTTATATGGGACCAGGTCGATACCCAGGGAACGGCCCAAGCGCCTGGAAGGTACCGGACCGAAAACAAATCGATTGGATTCCGTGTATTTTCGAACGGTCATCAACGGGGAGTATACAGGTCCGGGGCGACCCTCGACAAGTTAAACCAGAATCTCTAATATGGCATCCGATGTTTGGTATCGGATTTCAGGAAATTCTGATTATTCTGGTCGTTGTCCTGATTATTTTCGGACCTAAGAAGCTGCCGGAGCTTGCCAGGTTGATCGGGAAGGGACTGGCGGAATTCCGCCGAGCCACCTATGATCTGAAATCGGCCATCGACCTTGAAAACATCAACCGGTACGAACCCCCTGCCGCTCCGAAAACACCGCCGGCTGAATTGCCGGAGAAAACGGGTCCCGGGTTTGCAGACGACGAGATCGAAAATCCGGATCCGTCGGATTCGAAATCCACTGAACCTTCGACCGGAAGATCTTCAGAATCCGACTCCGGCGAACCAGCGGCGACAGATCAATCCAGCCGGATTTCCGGCAATTCCGACAAATGAAGCGACGGGAGTCAGCGGGAAATCCCCAGAACGGGGAAATGACCATATTGGAACATCTGACGGAGTTGCGTGCCTGCCTGATCAAATCCCTCGCGGCAGTCGGTATCGGCGCCGTTATCTGTTTTGCGTTTGCTGAACATATTTTCGATTTTCTCTCCGAGCCCTTGATCCGGATTCTCCCGCAGGCGAACCGAGAAATGGTTTTCACCAGTCTTCCAGAAGTTTTCTTTGTCTACATCAAGGTCGCCCTGTTTGCCGGTATTCTGCTGGCTTCACCGGTTATCTTTCATCAGATATGGAAATTCGTGGCTCCGGCTCTTTACAGCCACGAGAAACGGTATGTGATTCCATTCGTCCTGATCTCCACCGTTTTTTTTCTGCTCGGCGCAGCGTTCAGCTACTATCAAATCTTTCCATACGGTTTTAAGTTCTTCATAGGATTTTCTGATGAGAATATCCGTCCGATGATCACTCTGAAGGACTATTTGAAGTTTTCGACCCGTCTGCTTCTGGCGTTCGGATTGGTTTTCGAGATGCCCATCGTCATTTCTTTTCTGGCAAAACTCGGCCTGGTAACTCCCGCATTTCTTAGAAAGAACCGCAAATACGCCCTGCTGATAATCGTGATCATCGCGGCGATCCTGACACCACCGGATATCGTGACCCAGTTGATGATGGCGGGACCCATGTACGTTCTTTATGAACTCAGTATCCTGTCAGCCATGATTTTCGGCAGGAAATCCCGAACAGCACGGGATTCAGACAACCAGTGAGAAATCCAGAATACCCCGGTCGATATCCGCACATTCGACTTTGATCTTCACGGTCATTCCCGGTTTCAACACCATGGCGCCGTCTGCCCGGCTCAGTTTGTTTTCCGATTCGATGAACCGGTAAAACCCTTCGAGCAGTCTGACCGGTATCAATCCCTCGACAAACGGATCGTCCAGCTCCACGAATGCGCCGAACGGTTCGACATGTGTAATCGTACCGGTATATTCTTCACCGATTTTCTGACTCATGAACCTGATTTTCCGGAGTTTCACGGCGTTCCATTCGGCTTCCTGAGCGTCACGTTCTTTTTCCGACAGGTGCTTCGCTCTCGTTTCAAGTTCCGAATCCGTCCATGCGGGTCCAGCACCGTTGGATCCCAGCGCTGATTTGACGGCACGGTGAACTTCCAGATCGGGATACCTGCGAATCGGAGATGTGAACTGAGTGTATTGAGACAGCGCCAACCCGAAATGGCCGGCATCGCGAATGGAATATTCGGCCCGTTTCATAGCTCGAAGGATCTGGTAGGATGCGACGGATCGAATGGGGATTGAATCGATTGAAGACAGCATGGACCGGACCTGATCCGGGTCCAACGGGTTGTCCGGCGGATGGATCCCGAGTCTTTTCAGTGCAGTTTTCAGATCATCCACGGTTGTGGGATCCGGCGGTTCATGGATGCGTCGAAAATATTGAATCCCCCGGGAATCCAGTGTCCCGGCCACAATCACATTCGCAGCGATCATGAATTCCTCGATGGACTGCTCGGCGATACTCCGGAGTTTGCGATGTATTCCGATGATCTGATTCTGCGGATTAAACCGGAAATGGGCTTCCGGCATATCCAGGTCCAGAACACCCCGCCGGATATGTTGCTGAAGCAGCAGGGTGCAGATATGGGTCAGCGTTTTGCACAGCAGAACGATTTCCGGCATCACATGCTGATCCACGGCGCCCCGTGACGCCCGGTAAAACTCAGCATAGGTCATGCGCGCCTTGGATCGGATAATGGACGGTTCGACCTCACCGGACACGATGGTTCCTTCCGGATCGATATCGATCCAGACCGTTACCGTCAGTTTGTCTTGGTCGGGCCGGAGGGAGCAGATATCGGTGGACAGGCGTTCCGGCAGCATGTGCACCGCCCTTTCCGGGAAATAAACGGATGTTCCGCGCTGGTAAGCTTCCCGGTCGATGGCGGATCCGGGATGGACATAATGACTGACATCGGCGATATGGACACCCAGCCTATAACCGGTTTTCGTCCGGGCAACCGACAGCGCATCATCGAAATCTCTGGCGGATTCGGGATCGACCGTGATCACCAGATCATCTCGAAGATCCCTGCGGGTCCCGATATCGGCAGCCGCGATTTTTCCGGTTATGAGTTCGGCTTCACGCAGAACTTCCTCCGGGAACTCATCCCGCAATCCATGATTGAAGATCAAGATGGCCGTTTCAACACCCGCTTCGTTCCTGGACCCCAGGACTTTTTCAATCCGCGCACTCAATCCGGGAGATTTCCCCGGAGGATTGATCTGAGCGGCAACGATTTTGCCATCCAGTTTTTCCCGGTCGACTTTCTGGGATACTCGGATCGGCGGAGCGATACGGGGATTCAGCGGAACGATTTCTCCGCCGCCTTTGTATTGATGGAAATAGCCGAGGATGGGATCCGGGCGGCGTTCCACGATCCTGACCACAGTGCCTTTGCGGATTCGTTTCCCCGCGGAACCGTATACTCTGACCTCGATGCGGTCTCCGTCCACAAGTTTACGGGCATCCTGACGGTTCAACCGGACCGTGAAGCCTTCGGGCTCGATAACGGCATCTCCGGCTCCCGACATCTTTCGCTTGAAGATACCGGCATGGTTTTCCCGATCTGGTCCGAGGCGGAATGCTGTGCGGGCCGTCCGGATGATCTGGCCTTTCCGTTCCAGCTGTCTCAGCGTTTTCCAGATGAGATGCATTTGAGACCTGGGAAGTTTCAGCGTTTTGGCCAGCCTGGCGGAAGTGATGCCCTGGGGGTATTTGGCGATTTCGACCAGTATTCCCGAAGACATGTCATCCCGGGAACCGAATTTATTTTTTCTTGACAAATTGACCTCCAGTCAGCATTATCAAAGCGGAATTCTGCACTTGCCGAAGTGGTGGAATTGGCAGACACGCTAGGTTCAGGGTCTAGTGTCCGCAAGGATGTGGGGGTTCGAGTCCCCCCTTCGGCATTTCAAGTATATCAGAATTTCAATCGTCATCCCATTTTCGGTGCGGGAATGGATTCAAACCTGTTTCCGTGTCCAGGCTCCCCTTTGGAACCAGATGAAGGCGATAACCCCGGCAAGAATCTGTGCAGCTGCGGTCGCCCAGAAAACACCGTCGACGCCCATGGCCGTCAACCGGCTCAGACCGACGGCCAAAGGCACCTGCAAACCCCAGAGACTGATCAAGGTGATGATCATGGGACTGACGGTGTCGCCCGCTCCTCCCAGACTTCGATTTAAAACTATGGACAGTGACAGAAACGGCATGGAAACGGCGATGATCCTCAGCATGACGGCACCGGTTGTCACCACTTCGGGACTGGTATCGAAAATAGAAATCAGTGATACCGGAAACATCAGAAAACATGCGGATACGCACAGTAGAAACAAAAAATAATAATACACCGTCGTATAAGCGCTCTTCCAGGATCGTTCCGGTTTCCCCGCTCCCAGGTTCTGCCCGACCAGGCTGGCTGCCGCCACCCCGAAACCAAATCCGGGGAAGAGTGCCAGCATGAACAGCCTGTGTCCGATACCGTAAGCGGCTACGGCCGACGTTCCGAATGCCGTGACCAGTCCCATGAGGACGATTCCCATGAATCCCCGCAGACTGAGTTGAATGGATGCGGGAAATCCCAGTTTCAATATCCGGCCGATGATGGACCAATCGGGTGACAGGTGCATCAGCCTTAACCTGAGCCGGATCTTTCCTGATTTCAGGTAATACAGAAATATCAGGCAGGCAGTGGCGCGTGAAAAAACAGTGGCCCAGGCAGCACCGTCGATTCCAAGGCGGGGAAACGGACCCAATCCGAAGATAAGACAGGGATCCACCAAAGCGTTTATGAGGAGAGCAAAGGTCATCACCTTCATGGGAGTCACCGCATCACCTGTTCCCTGCATTACCGCATTGATGACGAAGGTCAAAAATATGAAAGCACTGCTGGCGAACAATATGTTCAAATAGGAACTGCCAGTCTTCACCACAGTTTGTTCCGCTCCCATCAAACCGAACAACCGCTCACTGTAAGCGATTCCGCCGATTGCCACCGGTATGGACAGAAGCAAAGCCAAGGTCAACGCATTGGCGGTGATCCGGTCGACACCGGCATAATCCCTTGCGCCGAATGCCCGGGCGACCATGGCGGAAGCGCCGATTCCGACGCCCATGATCACCATGAATAAAACCATCATCAATGTTCCGGCGATGGACAATGCCGCAATGGATTCTGACCCGAGCCGGCCCACCCAGAACATGTCAACGATGTTGAACAGCGTCTGGGTGAGATTGGTCACGATCTGTGGCAGGGCAATGATCCAGATGGTCCGGGAAATGTTCCCCTGGGTCAGATCCAGTTTTCGGCCCCGGGAAGAAACCGTCATGATTTCCGACAAAAAACCCTGATCACCCGGTATTTCCATCCGATGCCGATCCGGATGCGTTTCTCCCGAGGAAGGCGGAACCCGGGATTCTGTCACCATGTGTTCGGTGCGATTCTGCATTGAAAACCCAAAACCCCCGATTGGGGAATGTAGCAAAAGATCCCGTTCATGTATACGATCGGATTGAAACGCCGGAAAAAAAAGAGAATCCGGGAGCCGGATTCTCCATGTTCCTGAAAGGGAGGAGGTTTAAGGACGGGGTGTTTAACCCTCACTCCGTATGACCCGGGGAACGTTGATGGGTTACAATTTTTTTTTACTCGAGATATTGAATCAACCGGTAATCCATATCCACCACCGCGAATTGCAGGTCGCACAACGCCGCGAGGATCAGCAGGTTCTCGTATGATCCTGTTCCCCCCGGCCAGTAAAAATCCAAAAGCATCTCATTCCAATACCCCGACGACGGCAAGTCGACCTTTTTCCCGCAGTCGCCATAGGGGGCGGTTTCCCAACCGGGCCAGCACCAGTATTCACCCGCATAATTAAGCAAAATATAAACATGCGCACCGAACATGACCGTACCGCCTCCTGCGGAAACATCAAGAATGAACCGGTCGCCCGGACCGTATGCAAACCGATTGGTTTCCAGGAATATACGATATGTTTGTTGAGGAATTGTTTCCAGTGTTATGGCAAGCAGCTTCATATCGGGATTGACGGGCAGGATGAGAGATTTCAGGGTTTTCTCCGGATCGGTTTCGACGATGTAATCCCAGATGAAACAACCGTCGTCATGATCAAGATTCCCCTCTCCGTCCAAAAAGCGCGAAGGGCCTTCCGGAGTCAGATAATACCGGAGCATCGATGCCGGATATTCGCCGAACATCGGACCGCTGGTCCAGTTGGAGAAATTCAGTTCGGTTGTCCGGTAACTGAAGTCTCCGTAAGTCATGCCAAGCACACCGGTTGACGGGATGCCAGTGCCAGATCTGGGATAATCTTCCAACGGCAGTGATCCGCCTGTTCCGCATCCGATCAGATGGATTGCACTGCAGTTGTATCCTTCCAGGTACAGGATTTGTCCTTGACAGGCGATGACATTCAGTTGCCCCGGTGAACAGGAAGGGACGGACCAGGGAATGGAATCCACGATGGTCTGAGCCGTTGCGCCACAGTACAATTGTTCAGCAGCCAGAGTATTCCCCTCCGAATCAAAATTCCCGTCCAAAACGTCATTTTCCGATGCGATACCATCCAGATTAAAGTACTTTTCCAGTGGCAGACAAACCGTATTTTGAGGAGGCGGGGTCATGTCTCGGGAAATGAAATCCAACAGCATTTTATAACCTTCCCAAGGTTTATCCGGCAATTCATCCGGTGGATCAATCAGATTGCCCAGTGTGAACCAGAGAGCAGCATGAAAGCATTTTCCCGTCCTGGACTGGAATTGTTTTGCATATGCGAAATGAGTGGGTAAAAGATTGACAGTGGGCATTTCCTGCACATTGAAAGAACAAGATGTTTCACTCAGAAACCAGGGCTTTAAGGGTGAAACACCCGGATTATCCATTATCGATTCATGCCAAGCGTCCGGGTCCATCAGTTCCGAATGGTCGGGTTCGGGGATTGTGGAATAGTACATGTCTGTTGTCAGGTAATATGTCTGAGCGGCATAGGCATCGACGTAAGCGTCCAGACCATACTCCAGAAGCCGTGAGAAAATAGTCGTGTCGCAAGCGCCTTGTGCAATCATACATGGACGCTGGATAACGGCTCGGATTGTGCTGGACACATGAGACAGAGCCCTGACATAGCCCTCCAGAACAGTCGAAAAACTCGTTTTATAAGGGTCAGCAGCCGAGCCGATTTCATTGCCGTATTGAAACCAAGCCAGGGGAAACCGGGTGGCCCACGCTTCGATCCAAAGATCAAAGAAATGCCAATATTCCGAAATAACCAAAGTGTGATCAACCGTGATTTCCCCGCTGTAAACGGTGTGGGTTCCATCTGTTACGACGACCCGGCATATTCCGGGAGCCAGAGCGGTGAATTTGCCGGAGAAGTCGACCCGGCCGACCGATTGGTTGTCCACGGTCCAGATGAATCCGGCTGATCCCTTCCTGCGGGCTGAAAACTGAATGGTATCGTTCACGACCGCAGCGAGTTTCCAGGGATAACTGATCAGAATTTCCATGGCCGTCAACCGGATCGTATTGCTTCTTTCCTCCATATCGGTACTCAAATAAAGATTGGTCTGACCGCTTCCGATCACTGTAAATACACCGGCGGGATCGTCAAGACGTAAAACCGAAGGATCGAAGATCCATTGGATCTTCCCATTTACAGCGCCATCCATCATCAGATCGATGGTGTCACCCACCGCCGCCTTGTTGTTGAATCCGGGCCAGGTGCTGCGGATCCACACATCCACGATCTCCACCTGACACTCCGCTGTCGTCCCCAGGGCATCCGTCACAATGACCGTTGCAGTTCCGGCTTTCAGCGCTGTGAATTCACCGGTATCCGGATCGATCCGGGCCAGATCTGGTTCGAGGACTCCCCATTGATGGGGCTGGCCACTTCCGCAGCTGTAAAACCGACAGGTTGAATTTTTAAGGACAGACGATTTGACCCGGGTGACAATCGGTTTTACCTCAATATCCGAGGAATGGAAGGAACCCTGGGATCCTTCTGCCTGAATCCGGCAGACACCCTCGCCCATCGCAGTGAAAACGCCGTTATCGTTAACCGTTCCCACGGCAGGATCCGATGAACTCCACGTAAAATTATCCACCGGTCTGGCCTGCATGGATACGCTGTCTCCCAGCGCAACATCCAGGATGCCGTCATTGGGGAAATGATCCAGGTACATTCCCCTGGCGATCCACCATGCTTCTTCCAGGCGAATGACGGGAGTCAGCCGATGATCCAGGCAGAAGTCGTAAAACGTGTCGCCGGTGTTTGGCGCAGGACCCGGTTCCGTCTCCGACGGGGCCCCGTATACGGTCGTGATCGCCCAGGCCGGTTCTCCGACATCGTTAAAGTCCAAATGGTTTTTGTCAAAATGAAATCCGTAAAAAACCTGGGCTGAAAATCCAGTCGGCGGAGCCGCTGCCGAAACCGTGAAGACCAGAACCGCAAAGCAGCCATACAACCGATCCCTGAATACCCGCTTCAATCCGGCTGACAATGCGTCACGATTCACCCGATCATTTTAGGGTACGTGAGCGTGAAAGATCAATTGCCTCCGCTGGTCGCCCGTGCTTCAGTTCAAGTGCGATTTCACCAGTTCGTTCAAGACTGGGCCGTCCGGATCGATGGCTCTGGAATAAGGGGAATCGAGTGCTTTTTTTGCCGCTGCCAGGGCCGGGTCATTGAGACCGAGTGACGAATATGACAGGGAAATGAGGAAGGCGAGTGTTCCGCCGGAAACGCCTGGTCCGAAATCCAGCGAACATTTTTCATAACCCTCGGTGATGGCTGCCCCATAATCACCCAGCGCATGAAGGCATATTCCTCGGTTCAGGGCGGCGGGATTTTGCATGCGGGGGAGAATTTCCATTTCCCCGATCTGCGCCAGGCGCAGGTTGTAATGCTCGGACGGATCGCCGAGGGGAAGCATGAGTGGCTCAAAAGCGGCATAAACCGTGAAGAATCTCTGAATGCTGCCCTGAAGTACCGCCAGTTGAAACTGATCGGGGCCGGTCTTCTCTTCGACGATCTCCCGAAACTGCTCGTATGAACTGACCGGTTTCCCGTCGAGATTCATCAGAAAATCACCGGCTTTGACGGGCAGAGATGCCGACGGTCCGTTCGGATCGATACCCACAATCATCAGCTTATTCCGGCAATCGACCAGTTTCAGGCCGAGCCAGTACCGTGCGATCGCAGGTGGATTTTCCAAAAGAGACCGGATGAATTCGGGAATTGTTTCCGGCGGTTGTCCCGGCGGGAACTCGATGACATCCGGATGGTTCTGACCCGGTGAAATCAGGAACAGGATGCTGGCAGGGCCGTTTTCCGCTTCTTCCACTCTGGCAATGGCATACAACCGGGCATTCGCATCGTTCAGGGTTGCCGGGAGTGTTTGCAGGAATTCGGGCCAATTGAGCTGTCCCGGGTCGGGAACATCCGATATCCGCTCAATAATGGTCGCGACACCGGGGCGAATCCGGAACCGCTGCTCGATTTGAGGTGAATACCGGTTGAAAGCCCGGGTCTGACGGAGCCAAGCGTCAATCTTCAGATCGGCATCCCGGCTCAGAACCGGATTTCTGCAGGCGGTGCCAAGAAACAGCAATGTCGGCCGGGGACAGGCCTGGACGGTGATCGAGTTGCCGGAGGGTACTGTCACCGTGTCGAACCATTCCGAACGGGAGCCGAGTTCGATGCGGATCATCCGGTCTCCCGCACATGAAGTCTCCAGGTGGATCGGTGTTCTGCCTTTTTTTTCGTTTTCGATATATACCGGTGCTCCGGATGGGTGAGATATCACCGTCAAATCTCCGAAATCCGGTTCCATAACCACCGGCGGAATGAAGAATTCACCCAGCTCCACCTGTATTTTGAATGTTTGGCTTTTAAAGCAGTTTGCGGAAAAACGGACAATGTGATCTCCAACCGGAATATAGTCGATCAGGAGGGGAACGGACACCGATTCCGGATCCAGATCATCGGTCTGGGTCTGGGTGATATATTCCGAATACAGCTGGGGGTGATCCGTCAACCTTCCTTCTGTCGTTCCGACGGTATTCCCGTCGATCTCCACGGTGATTCCCGGCGGGGACGTCATGATCTGGCAGCTTCCGGATGCCTTGACCAGGGACGCCTCAATCCGGGTTTCCTTTCCCGCTTCGACGGAAACTTGAATCTCACGGGATTCATAGCCCTGATGGCTGAGCACGAGCAGGTGGTCGCCGGCCGGAACATGTGCGCCCAGAATAGGGGAGATTCCAAGGAATCTGCCGGCAATATTGATCTTTGCCTGGACAGGTGTGGATGTGACTGTCAGAAAACCAACCATATCCTCACGGATGGATTCAAAAAACCGGGCCAGATCGGGATTGGCGATTGTGCTGTCCAGTGCAGCGCCTGGAGAGCGTCTGAGCAGGTCTTCGAATGCCTTTCTGGCGTCATCTTTCCGGTTGTGGTAAAAATTCGATGCACCTTCGACCATGTTGAATCGGTCCAGGATATTCCAGGGTCGGGGGTCGGTCGTTTCGGTTTCGGGTGTTTCCGTCTGCAGGAACGGATCGAGACTCCGCCTCAATGCGTTCAGGTCGGATTGCATTTGGCCGGGATCCAGTTCCCTGAAATTGCGTTCGATGAATTCCAGATTCCGGCTGATTTCAGTCAATGTCGTTACCGGAGCCAGTGTTTCTTCGATGATGTTCTGAGACAGAGAAGGCGCCGTGCCGGATACGAGTGCGGCGATGAACAACCGGGTCAGCACAACACGGTCAATCCAGCCGGTATATCGTTTTCGCTTTTCGGTCTCCAAGATAGAATCCCCCGTCGTTCCCGATGGCGATTTGAGAAGAATTGCTTGTTTTCAAGCCGATCTGAGCCAGTGAAAAGGTCGCGATGTTCGTGAGAGCTGTGTTAAAGACATATACCGCTTCCGCTTCACTGTCCAGAACATACAGATGTCCGAAACCGTCGACCGCCATATCGACCGGATGGAGCATGGTGTATCCGGAAGTCTGAAACCCCATCTCCCGGGTCATCTCCCCGGTATAATTGAAAAACAAGATCTTCTGCTGGACGGGAATCAGCAGCCATGTTCCGCCGTGCGGACTGGCGCAGAACACTTCATCTCCCTTGAATGAAAATCCTTTTTTGAGATCCCGGAACATTCCTTCCGCATCGAATTGCAGGATTCCCTTCGCATTCCGGTCCAAAACCCAGTATTCACCCGGTGTGGTCCATACGGCGTCAACGATCTTTTTGAATTCATACCCGCGGAAGCGGATGGGAGCGGTTTCGGTACCGATGGTTGTATCTCCCGCAAACAGTAATTCGGAATCTTGTCCCTGATTGATATTCCGGATACCCGGCACGATGGCGGTCTTTCGAATGGTTCTGCCGGATTCAGGATGAATTTCAACGAGCATCCCCTTCCGATCGGCCGCATAAAGGCTGTTGGAATGCAGCGGGATGCAAAACATATCCAGCGATTCCAATGCGGTTGTATCGGCATTGAAAGAGCGGTTGATTCTGAGCGGGTCGGTTTTGAAGATGTATAACCGAGCCAGAAGATCAATCCGGTTGTCGATGTGTGAAAATTTCTCATCGGGACCGGGATGAAGTTTTATTCTCTGGAGAGACATGAACGCTTCGTTGATCCGGGACTGGGCGACCTTCAAGTTTGTGTACAATTGCAGGGCGTTGAGACAGATATCTCCGTTCGCCCTTCTGAGAAGCACCCTGCACAGATCCACTTCCGCCTGTGTGTACTGCTGAGTCTGAAAAAAATATCCGGCTCGCCCGACCAGCGCCGGATCGATGATATCCCCGTCGGAAAACAGCTCCAGAACCCGATCGTATTTTGATTTGGCGGCAAGCCAATCCGGGACCGATCTGCTGCGCATCAGCGTATCCGCCAGTTCGATATCGGCCAGTCCGGAGGCAGGGTCGGAATCGGGATGAACAGCTGCTGGAACGAGCATGAACAATGCGAATACTGCCGCCGCGAAACTGAATCTCATCGACAACCCTGCAGTTTGGGAACGCTTCTGTTCTGACCGCTGATTATTTTCACCCATCGACTGACGCTTCCGGGACAATCGTCCCATTTAAACGTCACGTTGTAAAGCCCGGGTGCCAGTTCGAACCGCCCCGGAGCGGTTCCAATCTCTTTATCCTGAATATAGACCCGGCATCCCGGTTGATCCGCGTTCACGATCATTGTTCCGGTCGGTTCGATGGATATCTGGTGGATTTTATTTTGTTTCACTGTGACCGTATGTTCAGAATCCAGGAGAAATTCCTCATTCAGGATCCTGAATTTGTGAGTGCCTTCCGTCAGGGTGAAAGTCTTGTCTTGGATGCCGCGGGACAGAACGCGGTTTCGGGAGTAAACGTCCACGGGGTATGGGGAGTTCACCCGGATTCTGCCTTTGGGAACCGGTATGGAAGTCGGTGACGGGAGTTTTTCCAGGGAAAGTTCGATCAGATTAGTTTTCAGATGCGGGTCAGCGGTGAATGTTTGCCGTGTGGGAGCGTAACCGTCTTGGTGCAGTTCCACAACCGATTCCGCCCCGGTTTGAAAGGAAAACTCCGTCGGAGTGTGTTTTCCCGTATCGATCGAATCAATAAAAACTCTGGCTCCGGACGGGTTGGATCGTATCCGGACAGACAGGTATTCGGGTACCATCTGCACGCTGAGAACATAGCCGTCCCGGGAAACGGTTAGGGTGGCTTCCGGGGGTGGGGATTCCAGCATCATTGGCCCGGTATCGGTCATCGGAACCGTCAGGATCAGATTCACCGGCTGGCATGCGGGATGACTGATGGACAGGTTGTGGCTGCTGCCGTATTGCCAGGCAATATCCTGAACAGACGGACTGGAATCGATGGGGATGAAATCCAATTCGATCGCGGCTTCTTCGGGTTCGATCCGGATCGAAATCTGCGTTTCGAAGATACCGGGAGCGATTCCGATCAGGCGGAGGAATCCATCCTTCCCCAGAATAAAATACGTGCTGCCCGCCGCGATCAGGAGAATAAATAAAACGATCATCGGGAACCGAAGCGCTTCCAAGAACCGGGATCCGCGGTATTCGGTGTCGAGATCCGAAGCGAGACCGGTATTGGATACCGGCGTGATTGTATCGATCCCGGACAGAGTGTCTACGGGATCTGGACCGGTGGTTTGAGAATCCACTGAAGTCTCCGCTTTCGCCGGCACCGGCGGGTCGGATCGTTTCCGGGTTTCGTGCGGCGGCCCAGTATCATCGATAATCATCGGGCTGCGGACGAGTTCCGATCCGAGAACCAGCTCCAGAAATTTGACGAATTCCTGCTGGGACGTTCTCAGACCGGACCGTCGTTCGAACTGTTCGATTGACTGTCGGATATCACCGGCGGTCTGGTAGCGGTCTTCACGGTTGCGCGCCAGGCATCTGGCAATGATGGCATCGATTTCCGGTGGAAGCGTCGGGATGATTTCGATCGGCGGCACATATTCGGCTTTCTCGATTTTTCGTAGAATGCCGAATTCGGTATCGGAGGCGAAGGGTCTCTCCCCCGTGACCAATTCATAAAATACGATCCCCATGGAAAACAGATCCGAACGACGGTCCAGCTCTTCGGATTTGACCTGTTCCGGGGAAAGATAAGCGATCTTGCCTCTTATCATGCCTTCTGCGAGAGTCTGAAAACACCTGGTTGTCGCCAGTGCGATTCCAAAATCCATCAGCTTGATTTCGCCGCTGAACGAAACCATAACATTCTTGGGATTGATATCCCTGTGAACGATCTCCAGCGGCCGGCCCCGAAGATCCGTACGGGAATGCGCGTAATCCAGCGCCGCACATATGTTTTTCAGAATATAGTTGATTTGACTCAGGGGAAACTGCCGTCCGGTTTCCTGCAATGCTGACACAAGATCGTTCAGATTGAGGCCATGGATGTATTCCATAGCGATATAGTATGTGTCATTTTCCTGATCATAATCATAAATCTGAACGATATTGGGATGCTGAAGTTGAGCCGCCACCCGTGCTTCTGATGAGAACATCGCCAGGAACTCTTTATCCCGGGACAGGTGCGGAAGAATCACCTTGATGGCAACGATTTTTTCAAAACCGTGCGGCCCGATCCGGCGCGCTCTGTATATTTCCGCCATCCCGCCCAGATCGATTTTTTCCAGGAGTTGGTACTGTCCGAGTTTCAGGCCGTTTATCCCCCACCTGATCACGAAACCTAGCATTTCCCCGGGCTCGAAGCAAGAAACGGAATCGATAAATACATTGAAACCGGGCGGGGACCCATGTAAAATACCGCCGGTAATGATCGTTTTTGATTCCAGACAGGAAATCGCCGAGTTTCATCTGCCCGAAGATTCTGAAACGCTGAGCGAACATCCGGTGGAGTTCCGCCGAGATCCCCTGACCGGGCATACCAGTATTCTCGCCCGGAATATCGTTAAAAAACGAGAGCTTTTTTTCGGGGAAACGGATTTTGATCTGATCCGGGAACTGGCAGAAAAAACCCGCAACGGCTGTTTTTTCTGTCCGGAACGGGTTGAGACCGTGACGCCGACCTATCCGGAATCATTCATCCCGGGAGGTCGTTTGAGGGGATCCCGGTCCATATTGTTTCCCAATCTTTTTCCGCTGGCGCGTATCCATGCCGTTGCTACAATTCCTCAGACCCATTTCCTGATGCCGGACGGATTTACCCGGGATTGGCTGGCGGATGTGTTGTTATTGTGCGGAGGGTTTATTGCACGCGTACACCGCGCATTTCCGGAACTGCCCTTCATCAGCATCAATGTCAACCACATGCCTCCAGCGGGCGCCAGCCTGTTTCATCCGCATTTTCAAGTCTTCGGATCCGAAAAAACGCCTTACGAGATCGAGCACCACATTAAACTCAGCAACGCATATCATGAAGCCAACGGAATACAATACTGGGATGACCTGACCGGGACGGAAGAAGCCCTGGCGGAACGCTGGATCGCCGGTACGGGACGGTGGAAATGGATATCGGCATTTGCGCCCCGGGGAGCAAACGAAATACTGGCGGTTCATTCCAGGGCGGTCAGCCCGTTTGATCTGACCGCCGATGATTACAGCGAACTGGCTGGCGGCGCCGCCGGGATACTCGGATACCATCATCAGTGCGGCTACTCAAGCTTCAACTGCTCCGTTACCGGGGGAGTTCCCGGGAGTCATATGCGTGTGGTGGTTCGGTTCATCACAAGGCAGAATTTCAGAGCTGCATATCGAACGGATGATTATTTCCTTCAGAAGTTCATGGGAGCCGAACTGGCGGTGGTGACACCGGAAGATCTTGCCCGGTCGGTTCGCGAATGGTTCTGAAATGTCCAGAACCGGATGGACGGCATATTTATTCCTGATAATCATCATCGGCGCTGGATTCAGATTTGGAGCGATCGACCGGATGTCCATCTGGGGAGACGAAGCCTGCATGATCTATCTCTGCAGGACGGATCCGGGAGATATTATTAAAGCGCTGGTTTCCGAAAACCGTCCGGATGTCGATGTAGCGCCGCCTTTGTATTTCCTGATCCTTCATCGGTGGATGAAACTGTTCGGGGATTCCGTGACCTCTTTCAGGGGTTTATCAGCGGTTTTCGGCATACTGAACATACTGGCAGGGGCATGGTTGGCAGCAATTCTTTTCGATCGCCGGACCGGCCTGATACTGGGTCTGCTCACCACCTTCAGTCCACTCCAGGTGTGGTACTCCCAGGAAGGACGCATGTATTCCATGGCCGCTTGTCTGGCGACCTCGACCCTGCTGCTGTTTGTGCTAGCCGCTGGAAACGACCGGAATCGTTGGTTATGGTTTCTGTTCTGTCTATCCGGTTGTGCATTGATTTACACGCAGTACTACGGGATTCTGCTCATGGGTGCGATATTCGGATTGGCATTCATGGATGCCTTGAAGCGGCCGGTTTCCCGGCAGCGCCTGTTCAATGTCCTGGCTGCGGCACTGATATGTGCTGCAGCATTCCTGCCATGGCTGCCGGTTGTGTTCAAGGATTACGCCCATGCGGGAGTTCCGGGCGGGTTTCCCAGCTATTTCCATCCCGTCAGAAGTCCTGCCTTCCTGCTTGCCAAACTCACGGTTTTCGGCAACCAAAACTATATTCTGGACCACCCGTGGCTTTATGCCGCCGGAATTCCCCTTTTCGCGTTCGCAGGTTTAAGCGGATTGCGGTTTTTCAGGGAATACGGCATCAGGCTCGGGCTGACCTGTTTCCTGATACCCTTCGGAATTATTTATATCGGAGCGGTGGCGGGATTGCGGATTTACAAAAGTCACCCGTTCATCCTGTTTCAGGTTCCGCTTTTTCTGGTGATCGCATTCGGAATCCGAAGATTGGCACCGATATTGAGATCGATACTGATCGTCATGATCATTGCCCTGAACACCTATGTTCTGATGACTTTGAACCTGGGCGGGGAATACGTGAAACCCAGGACAGAGGAGGCAATCGGGTGGATTGCCGAACGGGTCCGGGAAGGGGACAGGGTCGCCGTGATGCCGGCATTTCTTCCCAGTCCCATGCCCACTGTAGGCGATCTGCTGGCATTCCGATACTACGCAGAAGATCGGTTCCAGGTACTGTATCTCCACGGCGACAGTATCCGGGAGATTCTCCCCCGGCTCCATCCTTCCACACTGAAGGCATCAAGATTGTTCGTCGTCTATCAGGACAACCTGCATCTTCAATCCCATATTGAGAAATTCCGGGACTGGATGTCGAAGGATTACCGGATTGTCGAAGAGCATGCGCTGCCCAGCGGCATCCGGGATTTTTCAATGGGTGTCATCCTGTACGGCACCCGTGGGGAACAGGATCATGACAGGATCAGCCGCCCCACGGCGGGCATTCACCGGGACCATGGAAAACATCCGGTATAAGATCATCAACCGGCGGAAACTGTTCTGGGTCAGAACGGCGGATCGTTTCCTGAATGCCGGTGATCGAACGGGATGGCTCGCATCCGGGATTCGGGACGATCTGAGGTCTGCCGCTTCCGGTATCGGCCGGATCCTGGCGATCCGGCTGGCTTATATCGGGGACGTGATCATGACCCTGCCCGTCATCCCGGCCTTGAAGAAGGTTTTCCCGAATGCGCGGATTGATTTTCTGACATCGAGCTTTGCTGCACCGCTGCTGGAAAACATTCCGGGTATCTACCGGGTGATCCCGTTCGATGCGCCCTGGTTTTACCTGCCCGGTGGAAAGACGGCACACCTGGTCAAGACTCTTCAAGCCGGCCGATACGATCTCGGTATCGATTTCCGCGGGGATATCCGGAACATCTGGCACTGCCTGTGGCGCCCCGGTATACCCAGACGCCTCAGTTATGTCTCGGGCGGCGGCGGCGCTTTCCTGACTCATCGGGTCTTCTGGGAGAATCTGGGACACAAAGTGGAATATCATTTCGATATACTGCGGAAATCCGGTTTCGATGTGCGGTCGAGTGATCCCGCACTGGTCTTGACGGATGCGGAAAGACGGCGTGCGCGGGAAATCCTCAACGGATATTTCCAGCCGGATGACAGACCGATAGCGGTTCACCCCGGTGCAAGGAAGCCTATGAAACAATGGGGATCGGAGCGGTTTGCAGAACTGGTGCGGAAACTGAGGGAGGAAGATCGGAAAGTGGTCCTGCTGGGCGGTTCGGGCGACGCCGAAACAGCGATGGCAGTCCGGCAGACGGGCGGTCCCGACGCCGATCTGACCGGTCTGCTGACCATCCGGGAGCTGACTGGCGTGCTGAGCTGGTGCAGCTGCCTGGTCTGTCACGACAGCGCGCCCATGCATATCGCCGCGGCGGTGGGTACGAAGGTAGTGGCATTGTTCGGACCCTCCCGGCCTGCGGAGACGGCACCTTGCGGACCGGGTCATCGCGTCATCGAAGGGGAATGCCGGTTTAAGGACAATTGCGATGAGCATATCTGCATCTCGCCTGCCGGACACACCTGCATGGCATCGATTTCGGTCGAACATGTGATCAATGGGGTCAAGTCTGCTCTTGGCTCTTAGTTCAGGAAGCAGGGGTGCTATATGGGCACCGAGAGGCGCTTCATCCGCACCTGGTTTGCCGGGTGCAGGTGATCCTGGAGTTTATGTCCAGGAATTTGCCCGAGCGGTCATGGTGTGAATTAAATCGGATCAGAACGTTGGTGTTGGAGTGGATCTGCAGAAGGATTGGAAAGGCTAGCCGAGAAGAGTCGGTTCAGTTCATCGAGGGTCTTAACGAAATCATCGGCCATAAACCAGTGGCTGGAGACGACTGATTTAGGTTAAATGAATCCTGTCGCCGGGGAACTGACTTTTGGATTCGGATAATTTATAATAGCCGGCCGGGAGGATCGGCTATTTCGGATAGAAAAGACAATCATATCGATCTTTCAATTGTCACAATCTCCACCAATGAGGGGATTGAGTTGCGGGAGTGTCTGGACTCTGTGGCTGGAGCGAAAGACGATTTGAATATCGAGCATTTCGTGGTTGACAATGCTTCGAACGACGACACGATTCAGGTGGCGGAAAATCGCGATGGCGTGATTGTCATTCGAAATATCGTCAAGGCAGGATTTGCATCCAACAACAACATTGCCCTGAAACAGACGCGGGGACGATATGTTCTCCTGCTCAATCCCGATACTGTTGTGGACAGGGATTCGCTTTCCGGCATGGTCCGGTACATGGACGACAATCCGGAAATCGGAGTATCATCCTGCAAACTGGTCAATCCGGATGGGAGCATCCAATATAATGCGCGGATGTTTCCCACGCCGCTGGCGGTCATCCTGAGGTGGGCCGGTTATGACCGGCTTTTTCCCAGATCCAAGCGGCTCACCCGTTATCTTATGAGCAATTGGGATCATGATTCGGAGCGGGATGTCGACTGGATTATGGGAGCTTTTATGATGGTCCGGCGGGAAGTGATCGATGAAATCGGGCTGCTGGACGAATCGTTCGATCCGCTCTATTACGAAGACATCGACTGGTGCCGGCGGATTAAAAAGGCCGGATGGCGGATCCGTTATGTCCCTTATGTCCGGGTGGTTCACAAGTATGACCGGGAGAGCGCCCGGTCGTTTTTCAATCGGATGACCTATGTGCACCTGAAAAACATACTGCGGTATTTCTGGAAACACAGGAGCAGCGGGAGGTGAACGTCGTCCTGGTCAACTCCCCCTGGATTCACGACAGGGAACGTTATTCCGTAAAGGCCGGGGCACGGTGGGCGCATGTCCGGTCCCGGCGCAAAACCATACCCTATTATCCGTTTCCGTTTGCCATGGCTTATGCAACGGCGCAGCTGCAGCGGAACGGGTACAGGGCCAGGCTGTTGGATGCGGTCGCTCTGGAGATGGACACCAGCCAGACGCTGGATGAGATCCACCGGTTTCAGCCCGGTCTGGTGGTTATCGAGACATCCACGCCGTCGGTGGCCATGGATCTGGAATTCGCCCGGCTCGTCCGGGGTCGGTTGGATTCAGAAATCGTGTATTCCGGGCCGCATGCAACGGCGCTTCCTGAAGAAGTATTGGAGGAAGGTCCCGGGATCGCCGTTCTGAGGGGGGAATACGACTTCACGCTTCTTGAACTTGCCGAAGCGCTTAAAAACCAGCGCTCTCTGAAGGACATCGAGGGGATATCCTGGCGGGACGGAGAAATGGTCCGGAACAATCCGGACCGTCCGCTGATCCAGGACCTGGATGCCCTGCCTTATCCGGTTCGGGACGAACTGCCCATGAACCGGTATACCGATCCGTCGTGCAAGTTATATCCGAATGTCAGCATCATCACCAGCCGGGGGTGCCCGTTCAAGTGTATTTTCTGCCTTGAATCGACTGTACTGTTTCATTCGCCGTCATTCCGGCGTCGTGATCCAGACAAGGTTGTGGACGAGATGGAGTTTGTCGTACAGAACTATGATGCCAGAGAAATATATTTCGATGATTCCTCATTCACGGCTGATGTCAACCACGCCCGGGCAGTATCCCGGGCGATCATCGACCGAGGATTGAAAATCGCCTGGTCCTGCATGGCGGATGCACGGGTGGATTACGACACACTGAAAATGATGAGGCAATCAGGATGCACCGGTCTCAAATACGGAGTCGAAACCGCTGATCCGGACCTGATGAAAACCATCCGGAAAAAACTTGATCTGGAGCGGGTGAGACGATTCGCCGATGATTGCCGGAAACTGGGTCTTTACACCCATGGAACATTCATGTTCGGCCTGCCGGGTGAAACCCGCAGGAGCATCGAGCGCACACTGGAATTTGCATTCAGTCTGAACTGCACAACCGCGCAGTTCTCGGTGGCTACGCCGTTTCCCGGAACGGAATTTTATGAGATGGCCAAGCGGAACGGCTGGTTGATCACCGATGACTGGAGCATGTATGACGGAGGTGAGTCACCGGTAGTGTCGTATCCCGAATGCAGCCGGGACGACATCATCGCCGGTCTGGAGAAAGCCAAAAAACGGAAAATTCTCAGAATGATACGGAACCCGGTTGTTCTCGCGAAGTACATCTGTAAATTATATAGAATCGAAGGTTTCAGCGGTTTACTCCATGAACTGTCCGACAAGGCGGGTTATCTGGTTGAACGTCGGAAATGAGCAATGAAATACAGCAGTGAAGTCAAACGGAAAGCTCTGGATGATCTGAAACGGTCGGGACCGGCTCTGACGCACCAGCGGATGGCCGAACTGACCGGAACCAACCGGAAGGTCCTCGATATGGGATGTGCGACGGGGTACGTTTCGAAGTTGATGAAAGACAACGGTTGTACCGTGGTCGGGATCGAGCTGGACGCGGAGGCAGTCGAGGAAGCTCGCTCCTTTTGCGATTCTGTAATCTGTGGCGATGCCGGGGATCAAAACGTTCTGCGGCAGGCCGGTACCGGTTTCGATGCGGTCATCTGCGGAGATATACTGGAACATCTCCCCGACCCTGTTGCGGTTCTGGGTAATTTGAAAGAATGCCTGGTACCGGGTGGGTTCATTCTTGTCGCAATGCCAAATATCGCCTATTGGCACATGCGTTGGCATCTGTTGACTGGGAAATTTGAATATGGCGACACCGGTCTTCTGGACAGGACCCATCTGCGGTTCTTTACCTTCGATTCGTTTCAGAAACTCGCCCGCGAATCCGGATACGCCGTCACCGGGCATTGGATCAACGAATCCGGTTTTCCGGGAAGCCGGATCCTGGGGAAAATACCCGGTTTGCGAGGATTCACCCGTCATCTATCTGGTTTCCTGGCGAACTGGAGACCCAATCTGTTCTCATATCATTCCATCTTCAGACTCGAACCGGATCGAAATCAGCCGGCAAACGGGCAGTGACATGTGGATCCTAAGGAAAATCGTTCAATCCTGTCTACCCCGATTCTGGCGGGACCAGATCGATCTGGAAGCGCGGAGCATCCGGGAGCTGGTTGTGAGGGCTTCCGGAAGGATTACATCCGGGGAGCGGCTGCTGGATGCGGGTGCCGGTCAAGCGCCCTACAGGAAGTATTTCCGGCATACGAAATATACGGCGGTGGATTTCGGCAAGGGGGAGCAGGCGTGGGATTACGGCAATCTGGACGCGGTGGCTCGTCTCGAATCGCTGCCATTTCCGGACTGCACATTCGACATGGTGCTGTCGACGCAGGTGCTGGAGCATGTCTGTGAACCCGGGCAAGTTATGGATGATCTGTTCCGGGTGCTCAAACCGGGAGGCCGGCTCTTTCTCTCGGCACCCCTGGGATTCGGTGAACATCAGCAGCCGCATGACTATTACCGGTTTACCCGGTATGCGCTTGCCCACCTGCTGGAGCAATCGGGATTTGAACTGAGATCGATTGAACCCCGGGGGGGATTCTTCTGGTACATGGCGGTCATGTCCATGTGGTTTTATCTGTATTTCTTTCCGGCTGAACGACATGTTTTCTGGAAAATCGTTTTGTTTCCGCTGCAGATTATTGCCGCATTGTGGTTCGTATTCATCGGGCCGCCCCTGATTTCTCTGCTGGATTTTCTGGACAGGGAGAAAGCCATCACCCTGGGATTCGCAGTCGAAGCCCGGAAACCGGGGAATGATCCGGTAAAGAAGGATCTGCAATGAGTGAATCAGCGAATAATATTCAAGCCTTTTATGCCGGTATCCATGCCATGCCATGTACAAATCGATGCCAACATTGCTGGGCGGAAGGTGATCCGTGCCACGCACGCATGACTCCGGAGCGAGTTGGTTTCATCCTGGACAAACTGGCTGATTTGAAGTCGCTCGGTATGGATAGTTCGTTTATTTTCTATGATGAACCGACATATCATCCCCAATTTCTTGATTTTATGGAGAAGGCTTCCGGGCTGGGTTTGATCGGGGAACAGTTTTTTCTGGCCACAAACGGAAGCATACTGGCGCAAGCATCCGATGATACCTGGACCCGTCTGGGCGATACAGGCTGCGCGTGTCTTCAGCTGACTTTCTATGGCCTGGAAAAAACCCATGATGTGTTTGCAGGCCGGAAAGGGGCTTTCCGGGACATCGTGAGAACCATCCACAGAGCGACCGAGCATGGATTGGAATGGTATGCCGGTGTCATTCTCCATCCCGACAACGTGCGGGAACTGCCGGTAACTCTGGATACGGTCAGGAGTTACGACCCGGAAGGCAGAGCCCGGGTCGGTTGGTTCCCGTTCTTGTGGCAGGGACGCGGACGAGAAGCGAAGCGCATCCGGTTCGGGCAGTATGCCGCATTGCCGACCGGGTTGCGGGAAAAAGCCGGGATGTTCATGCAGGAGAAAGATGTGGTCGAGCGGATTCTTTCCAGTCCGGAGCTGGCCGATCAGCATCCAATGGCATCCGGTTGTTCGGCAGTGGTGTTTCATGTTGACGTGGAGCTGAATGTTTACTGGGGCGGATCATGCGACAGCGGCGGGATCGGGTGGGCGGTACCTGAAATAAAGCGGGAATTCTGTCTGGGCACATTGAATGAGGCGGGATTTCAACCGTTTTTACAAGCATACCGGATGAAAACCCCCCGCCCCCTGAAGCTTCTAAGCAGTGTTACATGGGGTGAACTGGCTTCCCGGTACGGAAATCGGCGGGGAGATGAGATTTACTTTCTTAGGGATCTGCCCGAGAACAAGTGGTTGGCGGCTTATCTGATAGAGAATTTAATGGGATCATGAACCTTTTTCCGATAACGACCCGGCATGCCATGCTACGACAGATTATTCAGAACTTCGTAGTGTTTGCCGGAATCCTGTTCGCGCATCGGTGGCATTCCTCGGTTTCCATCGGACGTTCGATTGCCGCATTTTTGATTCTGTCAGTCTGTTCCTGCCTGGTCATCCTGATTGTATACCGGCTGCAGGAACAGGGGAATTCGGTTGGAACACCTTTTCTCCAGAGCCTCCATATTGTCGCAACAGCGGGTTTGATTATTCTGTTATCAGCGGTTTCCGCGTGGATTTCTCTCCGATTCGGTCTGACCATCGCCTCCTATGCCGCCATCGCCCTGATGCACGATCTTTTTTTTCACAGGCAGATCATACTGGACGTGATCATACTGGCGGTGGAGTTCAGTCTCAAGGCGGTTGCAGGAGTGGCGGTTCTGGAAAATGTAGAGTTGTCTCCCTGGCTGGCCGGATGTGCATTCCTGCTGTCTTTGGTTGTCGCCCTGGGAAAGCGGAAGAATGAAATCCGGGTGATTGAGGGGACGGGTGAGAACAGCCGCGCCAGCTTGACCGGATATTCGGAGAAGCTCTTGAACGAGATGATGGCCGTTGTGACGTCATCCACCTTCCTGGCCTATACGCTGTACACCATTTCACCCCGCACCAAGGCTGTCTTCGGTCATACACATCTTCTGTATACGGCACCGTTTGTCCTGTACGGAATTCTCCGGTATCTGTTCATCGTGGACCAGAAAGATCTCACTGCCGGCAGCGAGATAGTGGTCTTGAAGGATAAACCGATGCTGTTCAATCTTCTGTTGTGGATTCTGTCGGTTACCGTGATCCTTCAGTTGTTCTGATTCGGTTCAGGGTTCGACCTCAAGCAGTTCCACTTCGAAAATCAATACGGCATTGGGTCCGATCCTGGGTCCCATTCCGCGTTCACCGTACGCCAGATCGGATGGGATGAACAACTGCCATTTCGATCCCGGTTTCATCAGTTGGAGTGCTTCGGTCCATCCGGGTATCACGCCGTTCACCTTGAATCTTGCCGGTTCTCCCCGGGTAATCGAACTGTCGAATTCCGTCCCGTCGATCAGCGTGCCCTGGTAATGCACCGAAACGGTATCTGTCGGTTTCGGAGAGTCCCCGGTGCCTTCCGTGAGCACTCGATATTGCAGACCGCTGGGAAGAACAACAATATCCTTTTCTTTTTTATTTTTCTCCAGAAACTCCGTGCCAGCAATCTTGTTCTGTTCGCTTTTTGCATTCCGATCAGCCTCTTGTTTCGCTCTCATTTCGTTACGAAAGGAATTCAGGATTTCACGGCTTTCCTGTTCTGTGAACATGAGTTCCCCGCCGTTCAGGGCATCCTTGAGTCCCCGGATCAGAATGTCTGGATCGATTTCGATAGCCTGATTTTTGAAACTGTTCCCGATATCGACGCCGATGCAGTAACTCACCTTGTCTTTCTGGGTTGTCAGATCCGCAGCTTTTCCGGGAATTCCGGCGCATAAAATCAGCTGGACAAGAAGTAAAACAATCAAGTTTTTCATGAAATCTCCTTTCAACTTGGTGAAAACATATTAACAGAAACGGGCGGGGGATACCAGCGAGCGGATTCAACATGATGTTGCACCGATGAAAAAAGTTTGAGATTCTTCAATTCGTTCAGAATGACCAAAACGATTGAACCGGCACGATTGCCGGTCGGTTCTAGGTGGCGCCCGGAGTGAACGGAATCAAGGTGTGATCAACAAATCATTCGCAGTTCTCTTGATCGCTTTCATATTTCTGGGATCCGGAGTATCCGTCTGGTTGCAGTGGCCTGCCCTGACCGATCCGCTGCGCGTTCAGAATGATGTTCGGATCCATCTGTGGTGGATGCGTGTATATCAGGACGGATCGTTGTTTCCGGGCGATGCGCTAGCCGATCTGATGGTGTCCAAGAGCTGGAGAAATCCAGGGTATACGGTGTTGATGAAGGGACTGTCCCCATTCGCCGATCCAGTTTCCGTATCGAAATGGCTGGGAACGCTCCTTCTACCCTTGACCCTTGTCCTGGTGATCTGGGCTTCGCATTCAGTGGGCAATACCGCCGGTGCGGCTTCGGCCGGCCTGATCTATCTTGCCCTGGCTTTTCGTTCAAGCGAATCCGGGCTGGTTGTGCTGGATGGGCTGCAGCGCAGCTTCAGGGATGCCGTTTTTTTTATTTGTGCGGCCGGGCTTGCCCGCAGATCCGTTCCCATCCTATTGGTTGCCGGCGTTTCCGGTCTTCTGTTCTATCCTCCAACCGTTCCCGTAATCAGTGCCGCTGTATTGATTATGTTCGGTCTGCAGGAAAGAACTCGAAGCCGGGATTTCAAGCAGCTGACCTTGGCGGTTTTACTGGTTGTCGTTCTGGTGGTGCTTGTTTGGGCAGGATACGGTTATCGAGACATTCCTTTTTATGGATACAAAGGTTCGATACATGAGAACCCGAGATTCGGACCGGAAGGTCGGGAACCGGTGTTCGCGGCCACATCGACCGTCATGGGGCTGCCATTGTACTTCCTGATCGGCAAAAGCGGCGGATTGCTTGGAGTCAACCTGGCGCAGGCAATGACGTTGCTTTGCCTTCTTGCAGCGGGATTCATTCTGACTGTCGCATTCGACTGCCGTAAACCGCCGCCGGCGCTGACCGCCCTGCTGGCAGCCGGGTTGAGTCTTTTTGTTTTTTCCTGGGCAATGGCATGGGTAAGCGGGAGATTTCCGGTGTATTTCCCTTCGCGGTACAACACATTACAGCTGTTTGCGATTCTTTGGCTGGGTTGGCTGGCAGGCGGGATAACCCGGCAGGATCATCCGTTGCGCAGGACGGTGGCAGCGGTTTGTTTGTGCGCTGTTCCCTGGATTTTTCTGGATTTTGACCGGTTTCCCACATTCCTGACAACATTGGGACTTCTGGCTGTAGCTGTCACTGCTGGAAGTCTACTGAAGGATCGAAATATGTTTATGGCCGTCCTGATCGGCACAGCGATTCTTCTGCCCCGGTTGAGAGCCGTCGAACGAGCGCCCGGAACCGTCACGCCCGCAGCTTGGGAAAAAGATGTGATTGAAATATTGAAAAGTGGTCCCCCATCAACGATGATTGCCGGACCACCGCACCTATTGGACAATATTTCCGTTCATGCACGGAGACCGGTGTTTGTGAGTTTCGAGATGGATACCGAAATGCGGGATGATCGGATCAGGCAGCGATTTGTTTCGTTTTATGAAGCATATTATTCCGGGTCTTTCGCAGGAGTTCTTGAATTCTGCAAGCGCTGGGGGATCGATTTCATGCTGGTTGATCTGAGAGATTTTAAACCGGATTTTCTTGTATCCTGGAAAACCGGCGGCAGGGGTGTATACCTGGAACCAGTTAACAGCATGATTCTGGAGAAGATCCGGGATCGGGACCGGTTCGCCCTGGCAAATCCCCCCCCGGAACGCATCGTTTACAGACACGGCGATCTGGTCCTACTGAACATTTCGACAGCTTATCGGACCAAGGGCAGCCGATGAGCGGCACTTCGACGGTCAAAACCTCCCCGGTGACAGGCACCGTTTTGATCGCGGTGGTTCTGGCGGTTTGTTTTCTGGTCATGAGAGACTACGGAATAACCGTCGATGAACCATTGCATCATGCATCCGGGGAAATCAACATCCGTCATTTCTTCGGTTCCGTTCAGCCGATAGCCGATTATCATAATTTGAAATTTTACGGGCCTTTGTCGGACATGATCGGTGCATTGAGTTTCGATCTGATCTGGACCCGGATGCAGTGGGTCAATCCTGTGGATGCCCGTCATGTCCATCTGATCGTATTTTTTGCGCTTTCCGTTCATCTGATGTTCCGGATTACCTCTCGGTTATGGGGAACCGGTACGGCTCTTCTGAGTTGCACCATGTTCGTTTTGAATCCGAGGGTTTTCGGACATGTCTTCAACAACCCGAAGGAAATACCCCTGATCTTCTGGTTCATGTTCACGACATGCTGTCTGTTCCGACGTGCTGGAACCGGATCGATGGTCTGGACGGTTGCTGCCGGAGCCGCATGGGGTGCCGGATTGGCTACCAAAATCAATGCGCTGCTCCTTCTTCCGGCGATCGCCGTATGGGTTTTTTATATCATTCGGACACGTGTTATCGCTCGGATCGATGGGAAAAAAGCGGTGGTTGAAGCGGCGGCGTTCATGGGGTCAGGTGTCATCGTCGTGCTGTGTTTCTGGCCATGGTTACGCGCCTCCTGGTTCCAGCATTCACTGGAATTGTTCAGGTTTTTCTCGAAACATCCCAAAACCGGAATCGTGCTGTATTGGGGTCGGATTTATGAAATCGGTGCAGCGCCCTGGCATTATGGGTTGACCCATCTTCTGCTCACAACACCGCTTGTTGTGCTGATCTGTGCAGCAGTTGGATTCGTATGGAAGGGTCGTCAGCATCATGCCATTGTGTTTTTTCTGGGATGGTTTTTTCTGGGAATACTGCCCCAGTCGGTTCCTGGAAGTGTGATCTATGACGGACCCCGCCATTTTCTCCCGGTGGTGCCCCCTTTGACCATGGCGGCCGGTTTTGCAGGTGTCCGGATAATCAACACGGTCAAACGTTCCCGAGACTCCGCATTTTGGCGGCATGCCGTATTTCTCGCGGTCGCCGTATGGATCTCGGTCCGAGTATCGATCATCTGGCAGTATCATCCCTACCAGATCTGTTATTACAATGTTCTGACAGGTGGTGTGAAGGGAGCGGAGGGCAGATTCGAAATATGGTCATGGGGACACTCCCTGCGGAACGCCGTTCGAAAAGTCAACGGGTTTGCTCCTCCCAATTCCAGAGTTTTAGTTCCCTATCCGGCGGGCCTGGCCAGGTATTACCTGCGTCCCGACCTGGAGGAAAGCGGTCGGGATCCGTCGGTTGTCATCACATCAGATTTCCGGGAATCCCGGGAGTTTCAGGATCGGGAGCCGGTGGCGACGATCTCGGTCAAAGGAGTAATCCTGAACCGGATATACCATAATCCCGGATCTGACCCGGCGCATTGAAATCTATCCTGGCGGGATCGTGTGGGTATCGAACCGAATACGAAGCTTTTATGCTGAAAACAGAACTGCGGGAATTCCGGGAATAATTGGCGTTCGGTTCCTGTCCTGTGTCGGGAATCCGGATTGCCAGGGGAAGGGAATCATTTGAGTTTCGTTTAAACCCGCCAGCTCGATCGAGTGTTTTCTCATGCTGGAAGGAGCGATCAGGATCTGATCATCCTGCGGATCAGCAAAACAGCCATATAGACAATCGAAGCGAAAACGATGATGCTCGGACCGCTGGGAAGGTCCAGGGAATAGCTGTATCCCAGTCCCAGAAGCGTGAATCCTGCACAGAACACGATCGACAGCAACATCATCTGCCAGAGTTTTCGCGAAAACTGACTGGCTACAGCCGCCGGCAGGGTCAGAAGCGCGATGACCAGCACGATACCCACTACATGAATGAGCAGCACCACCGTCAGGGCGGTCAAGGCCAAAAGCAGAAAGTAAAGAAGTTCCACTCGTATACCGCGCAGCCGGGCGAATTCCTCATCGAAACAGATGGCCAGCAGTTGATTGTAAAAGATCGTTCCCAGACTCACGATCAGAATATCCAGACCCAGAATGAGCCAGATATCGTTTCGGGCGATCAGTAATATGTTGCCGAACAGGTAACTCATGGGATCGACATAACCGGGGGTTTTGGCCAGGAACAGAAGACCGGTCGCCATGCCGATGGACCAGATCGCCCCGATGGCGGTGTCCTCCCTCTGGCGGGCATAAAGACTCACCAGACCGATGATGATTGCGGAAGCGAGTGCTGCGGCAATTGCGCCGTATAATGGATCGCACCAGTGAGCATTCCAGCGGACCTTGATGAACAGGCTGATGCCGATCCCCGCCAGAACCGAATGGGCGATCGCGCCCGCGAGGTAACTGATCCGCCTGGCCACCACATAGGATCCGATGATGCCGAAGGCCACGCTGGATAAGAGACCCGCGGCCAGCGCATACCTCAGAAAGACGATGTCCGGATTTGACAGGGCGGTAAAATAGTCAATCATGGCGTTTCCAGTGATGGTCGTGCCGGACAACCTTCAGTTTGCCCTCGTACATCTGCCGGATGACGTCACCGTTTATTTCACTTGTCGGATGGACCACGACCCGGCGATTCACACAGATCACCCGCTCGACCATCTCGGAAACAAATCCCAGATCGTGGGACACCAGCAGAATGGTCATGGATTCATTCAGACGTTTGATCGTGTCCATCAACTGCTCCTCAACCTTGATATCCACATTGGCGGTCGGTTCATCCAGCAGGAGGATTCGGGGGCTGCAGGCCAGAGCCCGGGCGATCAGGACACGCTGCCGTTGACCGCCAGACAATTCGGAAAACAACCGGGATGAATATTCAGCCATGCCGAGAGTGTCCAGCGCTTCAGAAGCCATCCTGTGATCCACCCGCGAAAAAATGCCGACTGAACTCCGCCCCAACCGTCCCATTAATACGATATCCAGAACCGTTACCGGAAACATCGGATCGAAATGCCCGTGTTGCGGCATATAACCGATATAACGGCGGGCTGAAACCGGCTCCCGATCCAGAACCTCAATCTTGCCGGAATCCGGCTGCAGAAGACCCAACATCAGTTTGATCAGGGTCGTCTTCCCGCCTCCATTCGGTCCCACGACACTGATAAGCTCCCCGTCATCAATTTCAAGGTTGACATTTTCCAGCACTTGGATCGATGCGTAGCTGAACGACACATCCTTCATGCGGATAACTGACATATTCATCTCCCGGCAAGTGGCGTTTCAGATCCGCCGGAACGGTTCGATCTCGTGAAAACACCAGCCAGTTCCCGCCCGATCTCCTCAAGACCGGCCAGTACATCCTTCGTTAGAGGATCGATCTGGATCACCCGGGCATCGATGGCTTGAGCGATGGATTGCGCATTCCTCCGGTCAAATTCCTTCTGGATGAAAATGGCTCGAATATCTTCTTTCCTGGCCTGTTCGATGAACCGGGCAAGTTGTCTGGGTGTGGGAGGTTTTCCGCCGGATTCGATGGCCACCTGATTCAGATGATATTCGTTCGCAAAATACCCGAGCGACGGGTGGAAGATATAAAAAGATCTCCCTGCATATGGTTCCAGAAGATCGGCCAGCCGGTCATGCACCACCCGGATCTCCCGGATGAATTCCTCGGCATTCTCACGGTAACCCGATCCGTTGGCCGGATCCACGGCGGTCAGCTCCGATGTCATGGTGTTCACCTGCTTCACGATCAGGCTGGGGGAGAGCCAGATGTGCGGATCCGGCAGATCATGATGATGCCCGTTATCGTGGCCTTCGATGGATTGCCTGGATATTCCCCGTCCGGAATCCACTATTTTTAAATCCGGATAAATTTTCGATATGCGCCCGATCAGCCCGCTTTCAAATGGCACACCGATGGTGAAATAAAGCGAAGCCTTGCCCAGCTTATGAAGTTGCCGCGGCGTCGGTTCATAGGTTGCCGGAGATTGACCCGGCAGCACCAGTGCTTCAACATCCACACCCCCGCCGGTTATCTTCTCGATGAAACGGATCTGGGGAACGATGCTGACAAACACCGTCATCCGCTTCTCCACGGCCGCTCCGGCTTCGGATTTGAACGGTAAAGACCAGGCAGGCAGGCACAGCACGGTTATTCCCATCGCAATGACTGCAGATTTCGTGAAAATACGTCTGATCATGATCTCTCGGCATCGCAGACAATGTGCACCGCGGTACAGTCTCCGCATTCTACAAAGGAATGGGTCCGCATGAATTCGCCCATATGGTTTTTCTGGGCCGGCGTCAGCACACCCGTTCCATTGCACAGGGGACACATGTTTTCCAGCGCGTTCAGGATGGCCGACCGGATGAACGCAGACCGGTTGGACATTCGATACAGTATTTCATGAAGCCGGCTATCAACCTTGAACGTGATGATTTCTTCTTTTTTATGTTTCATTGATCTTACCCTCCCCTGGCAGGGTAATATAAAATATTACCTTTGTCAAATTGCTGTTTGGCATGCACGGGAAGCGTTTTGACGATATCGGATGCATGGAGAAATGCGTGAGCCGCAATTCACTGCCGTCCAGTTTTGACAGGCGCACTGGGGGAGGATTTCCGGGTGCATAATCACAACAGGTCCGCACGGCAGACTGTGGCAAGTTACGTCCAGGGCACCGGCAACAATAACAATACTTACGATTTCGTCACAATCACTTTGGACGAGGCAAATCATAAATTTCCGAACAATCTGGAAATCGGGTGCATGGGCGACGCCAGCGGTAACACGGGTGGTGTATACATCGACCAGATCAAGGTGAAAGCGGTGTAGTCGGGGCGGTATGACGGGGGGTAGTCCTGTGGGATCGATAATTTTACAGCCATTTCTTGTGTTTGAAATACAGCGCCATGAATCCGGCGATGGTCCCCATGGCGATCCAGAATCCCGCGGGATATGCCCAGACCCACTTCAATTCCGGGAAATGCTCGAAGTTCATCCCGAAAATCCCGGCGATGAACGTCAGCGGAATGAATATGGTTGCGATGATGGTCAGCACCTTCATCACTTCGTTCATGCGGTTGCTGATGCTGGACAGATACATTTCCAGCATTCCCGACAGCATGTCTTTCATTGATTCCGTTGTTTCGAGAACTTGGACGGCATGGTCGTACGCGTCTCTCCAGAAGGGATGCATGGAATCCCGTATCAGGGTTGATTCCGTCCGCTCCAGGCTGCCGACCACCTCCCTCAGGGGCCAGACCGTTTTGCGAAGATAAACCATCTCCCGTTTCAGTTTGTATAAAATCTTCAGGATGTCCGGATCCGGGTCGTTTATCAGCTTCTGTTCGAGCTGTTCCATCTCCGATGAAATCAACTCGAAAACGGTGAAATAATGATCCACGACCATATCGATGAGTGCATAGGTCAGGTAGTCGGTGCCGCTTTTACGCATCCTGGAGGTTGAATTTCGGATCCGGTTCCGCACCGGCTCGAAGAAATCACCGACACGTTCCTGGAATGTGATCACATAATTCGAACTGAGAATCAAACTCAACTGCTCGATTTGAATTTCATGCTGGATTTCGTTCAAGGTGACCATCTTGACCACAATGAACAGATAATCCGTGAAATCCTCGATTTTGGGACGCTGGGCGGTATTGAGGATATCCTCCATGACCAGACCGTGAATATTGAAATGGGAACCGATTTCCTTCATCAGGTCGATGTCGTGCAGCCCGTCTATGTTGATCCAGGTTGTGGTGGGTCGGTCTCCGTACTGGAAGCATTCTTCGATTGCCGCCGGTTCTTTTTCCACCAGGTTCGTTTCGTCGAAATCGATGATGCGTATTCTGGGCCGGTCGATCTTTTTCTCCCCGACATGCACCAGCGTTCCAGGAGCCAGCCCGGTTTTATGGGATGTCTTTTTCATTCGCCTGGACATTTGCACCCGCCTTTGCATGACGTATTCTATAGCTGAGTTTATTCGCTCCAGCCGAAGGTGAACACATCGTATTCACCGAGCAGTACGGTCATTTCCCGGTCGGTCATGCCGGCGTAGAAGTTAATCCCGGAAGCGCTTCCGGCACCCTCGGGCCATGCGAATTCCGGGAGGATTTCCCGGGTCATCACGCCGGCTGGAAACATGAATGTATAATGATCGAAATCCCCGAAACTCGGTGCGAAAAAAAGCGTACCATATACATCCAGGATGACAAACAGCGGAATGTCAACATAGGTTTTCGGTCCCGGGTTGCACAGGATGACCCGGCAGTGGCACGGATCGCCGGGATGGAATTCGGTTGATGGCATGTCGATTGTGCAGCCGAGTGTATCGCAGGAATTGGGAGTGGCAGTCGGGGTTCCCGGTCCCGCAGTGGGAGTTCTGGTGGGAAGGTCGGTGGGTGCCGGGGTCGGGGTTACCGGGTGAGCGGTAACAAAATAGATCTCATCTTCCGAGAATTCACTCACGGCCATGCCAACCGTGTCGGTTTCGCTGCACCAGTCGGCACTCAGATTCACGTTCGTGCTGATGGAGTAGAGCGCATCGATCCGGTCCATCATCCACTCCCCGGCTTCATTATAGAGGTAGTATGCACCGCCGGAAAGGACGACAAGAAAATAGGTCCGGGAAGAGGTGATGCTGTCTTCACGGGCGATCGCCATGTCAGCTTCATAGATACCGACGGCGTGCAGGACCATGCCGCCCGAGAACGATCCTCCGAAGCGCAATGCGTAATGGAGCGTCGCTACGGAGGCCGACGAACCCTTCAGGTACCCGATGAAAGGCAGATCAGAATTGATGAAGTCCAGCTCGATCCACCGGCAGGAATCGGCGCTGTCCACAATGTCTGCATCATATTCGCCGATACCGGTCTGCACCGCATATCCGATCACCTCCGCGGTCCGGTCGAACCAGGCGAAGTGGGGTACCATTTCGGGATCGAGCTTCATGCTGATCGTGTTGACCAGTGTATGTTCTCCAATCGTGAAGACATGAAATGTATCCCAACCTCCCGGAACGGAATAGGAGTGCATCAGCAGGCTGTCATCCACGTCGCTCCGGTATACCCATGCGATGTGAATGACGCCGCTCGGTTCGATATCGGTACATACCGCATGCGCTCCGATCGTATCCGGGATTTCATCCGGTGTCGTCCAGGTTCCGGTCCGAATGCAGAATTCCATATTCCGGTCGATTTTATACCGGTACACAACGACCGGCAGATTCCCCCAGAAATCCAGCGAACACAGCATTGTGCCCGTTTCCGGAAAACTCTGAACCAGTTGGGAATAAGCGCTGCCGTCGTAACGGAAATAATAAAATGCATGGATATCGTCCTGGGAGAACAGCATGTGAAACAAACCGTCCGGACCGCCACGCAGATCCATCGTATATGTGGCGTCCCAATGCAGCACTACCGGGGAATCCCAGTCCAGCGGATGGGCGGTCGCAGGAGAAGCCATAAAAATGGCGCACAATAATGCCGACCAGACCAGATTGCGTTTCATTATCTCTCCCTCCTCGAATACCAGATTTGATTTAATAATATTGGATCTTTGTGTGGAAGGCAAAAGCCGTTCACAAGGAATCCCATTCCACCATGTCCCATGCCATCAGCCCCGGGGTCTCCGGATCCAGGCAAACGCCCCAGAAGCGGATATCCTGCAGGCCTTCTGCACCGGCTGGCCATCGGAATGAAAGCAAAATGTCGAATGCATGGTCATCCGGTTCCAGAACGTGATCCGTCCAATGCGCCTGTCCGCTGAAGTCCGGGTAAAACCAGTATTCGCCCCGGATATCGAGCAGCAGGAATTCCCGGAACCGGACCGTCTCCGGTGCCGGGTTGCCGAATCTGCGTTCCAGGATGAACCAGTCGCCTTCCACCAGCGAAATGTCCGGCACGAACAGACCGTAATGCAGGCCGGATTCAACCGGGAACTGCGAATATTCGAACCATTGCGCGTGTCGGCCGATATTGCATGTGCCATATTTCATATAGGCGACACCACCGTCTCCCCAGTTCGGTCCCCAGGAATTCCGGACAATCCAGGCACCCGTGCCATCGCACAAGGCATCGTCCCAACCTACGATCACAACGCCGTGGTTGATCGGCTGCATTTTGTCGTTTTCATAGCATCCGCCCGTATAGAACATGAAATCGTTGTACACCGTCATGCTGCAGGACAGGCTTCCGTGGTGCATCAGGGCGTATTTCAGGGAGTTCACCGAAAACGGAACCGGATAGACTCCGGTGATCCAGCCCTGCGGTTCGCATTGGGATTGGGTGCATTCGCCGTCCTCGGCGATGTAAGGATAGCAGGTCTCGGTCACAGCGCCGTAATCCCGGAGTGCTGTCCATCCGTGGATGAAACCGCCGTCGCAGCCGTACCCGTTGGTGTTGCAGTCGATCAGTTGCTGTTCGGACAGATCTAAATCCAGGCCCGTGTTGATCTTGAACACCGACTCACAAGCGCCGATCAGGCTGTAGGCCCAGCACGGGTAACAATTCCCTCCGCTTCCCTGGTTTTTCACCGGCGTGCATCCGTCCCGTTCACGCCAGTCGAAGCGTTCGGGAAACACCATGTCCTCAAGCAGGGGATTCGGAACCGGCTGGTTGGTTGCCGCCGATCCAGTCAAGGTTAACTGCCGCCTGAAATGTTCCCATGGAATGGATGACACGGATGTCTCTCCGGCTGACCATGTCAATCCGGTCGCTTCGATCTGATACCGAACATCCGCCAGATTAATGGATTGAGCTGTGGATGACGGTATGAAGATTGTCATTACGACACAAATAACCATCCGTCCGGTCAACGATCGCAGTGTGTGAAAAACCATATCGGGTCTCCCTTCTGGACAATGATAATCCGGGTCCGAAGACAAATCAAAACAACGGATTCCCGGTTGTGGCGATTTCCTTCACGATCCATTGCTGGAACGAAATGAACATGATAATGACCGGCGTGATCATCATCAACGGATATCCATCGTTGTCGCGGATATCCGCATCAATTGTCCGAACCGCTCCGTTCAGCGTTTCCGGCAGTTCCGTGCCGTCTAGTCGATGATGGCGTTCGCCTGCTTCCGGAACATCAGGCTGTAAAACATCTGCAGATACCTGTCCGTTTCCTGCCGTTCCAGATCCGATACGTATTTCCAGAATCCGTAGATTTTTGCCAGTGAAATCAACCGGCGTGCATAGAGCTGCCAATTGTAATGTTTCTCAACCCGCCGGATGCCGCCGGTTGATATCCGGGCCCAGTACTTGTCATCGGTTTCGCATCGGTTGAAAAAATCGACCAGCTGGCCGGCTACCGTGTCGCCGTGATTGGGATCGATGTGAAATCCGGATTTGCCGTGCTCGATGATTTCCCTTGGTCCGCCGTAACATGTGGCGAAAGTCGGCAGTCCGGATATCATGGCTTCCACAACCGTCAGGCCGAATGCCTCGAAAAGAGCCGGTTGAACGAAAACGCCTCCGGAATCAGCGACGAACCGGAACAATTCTGCGACCAGGTGCTTGCGGGTCTGCATCTCGATCCACCGCATGGATCCGTCCAGCTTGTAGCGATCCATGATCATGTGCATTCTGGCGATCTGTTCTCTTTCCTCGCGATCCGACGAGAGATCCCGGTTCAGGTACCCTCCCGCAACCAGCAGATTGGCTTTTTTCTGCAGTTTGCCGGATTTTCCGAACCATTCGGCCAGGCCAGCAATGTTTTTGATCACATCCAGACGAGCCAGTGTAAAAATCAGAGGTTTTGATTTGTCTTTCAGGTCACCCCGCGCAGTCTGCCCGGCATCGCCGTAAACCAGTTGCTGGATTTCCTCCTGAATCTCCCCGTTTCGGAGTCGTGTCTTGGTATGAGGGAAAAACACGCCGGATGCGGGACCGGGGGAGACGATATTGAATTTGGGATCGTAGACATCGATACCGTTCAGAACCCGGTACAGCCCGGGCATGGTGAAATTGCGGTAACTCTCGTACTGCCCGATACTCTCGTCGTTTCCCGCAATTTCATGATAGGTGCTGGTTATGATGAAATCGGCCCGGTTCATGGCAATGAGATCGGCGGTGAACTGGCAGGAGAAATGATGTATGGATTCCAGTTCTCTCCAGTACAGATCGGAGTAAATGTATTTTGCTTTTTCAAGAGCGTGTGCGATGTTGCACTGGGTGATCTTCAGGCTTCTGGAAATCAAGGAAGCAACCAGATTCCCGTCGGTATAGTTTCCGATGACCAGATCCGGTCTTCTGCCGATCTCGGCGATGATCTCCTTTTCCGATTCGGCCGCAAATCTTTCGAGATAGGGATAGACCTTGAACCGGGATATCCAGTGCCGGATGACTTCTCCCGATTCATTTCGGAACGGTACGCGGACGATTTTGGCATTCCTGGTACCGATAATGCGTTCGGTTTTCCGGTTGCATTTTGTCTTGCCTGCCTCCGGTATCATTCGGGTGATGATGATGATCTGTGGTTTGACCTCCAGCCCATAATCCTGGATCTGCCGGAACAGCTCCTTTTCGAGTGATCGCACCTGTTCGAGAATGTAGACGATCTGTCCGCCGGTATCCGGCATCCCGAGAACATTGGACTGACCGAAATACCCGTGGGGGGAGATGATCGCCAGGTCGAATATCATGGGTATCCGGCTCAGAAAATTTCTCAGATTTCCCGGTTCGGGTGCTTCCAGAATATCCTGAAGTTCGTTGATGGATTCCAGAACCGTTCCCGCATTGCTGCCCCATCCGGGCTCGAAACCCAGCTTCTGCATTTCTCCGGCGAGTTGATTCCATTGTTCGCGGTCCGGTTTATTGAGAAGGTATTTCTGGGCTTTCCGTAATGCTTCCTGCAGATCTCCCAGGCTCCCTATCCGGCTGTTGATCATCAGCTGCCGGCCGTGAATCTGGTGAACCGTCAGAAAGTCGAACAATCGGGTGTGGCCTTTCCCCAGATCCTTGAATATCCGGTTGGACAGATACCGGTTCAAAAACTCCATTCCCTGCCCGATGGACTTCGCCTCCTTCATTTTCGGGAAATCCCGGTTGAAAGGCTTCAGATCGACCTCCAGCATCAGTTTGCCGTCACCGGAATCGGGATCCAGAATGGATTCCTTCACCATCAGAAACTCCGCGGCGGTGATCTCATCGCAACTCATCTCTTCCAAATGAAACCGGAAAAACAACCAGATACCGATCCGGGGACGGACCGCGACCGAGAACCATGGATCACTGGCGACCGCTTCCTGGGTCAGATGAATCATGTCCGCGAACTGGGTTTGAGCCAGTATTTTGCAGTTTCGGGCATTGCAATACCGGTCGAATTCATCCTTGAGTTCGGAACGGAGCAGGAACATCTTGCCCTGTCCGATATATCTTCTGAGAAGAGCATGGATTTCCATTTTGTACTGGTCCAGATCGTTTCTTAGCTTTTCGATCATGGTGTCATCATCCTGTTTGCTTCCTGATACTGTTCCGACATGAACTGAAAATGTTTCATACCCTCGACGATGCCGTCGGCATATTCACCTTCCGAAAAATAGATACCCGCCTTTCCCTTCAGGGAATTCAATTCCCGGCCGTGATTTCTTACGACAACGGCCTTGGGCATTGTAATCAGCATGTCCCGGTCGTTCCCTGAAGCTCCGGCGACCAGAATATGAGTGAGCGGCAGATGCCACTTGTTCGCCACGTATCGTATTGCGGTGCCCTTGGATGCTCTGACCGGGAGCACATCCAGGAATTGGTTGAACGAATGAATGAGTCTGGCCTTGATATTGTTTTCCATCAATATCCGTTTGATCTCGCGGATTTTGGGTGATTTCGACCGGTCAATGAAGAAACTGATCTTGAACCGGCGCTGTTCCGTTTTGGGTTGAAGTGCAATGCCGGGCAGTCCCCTTACAATCTCTCTGATGCGTTCGGGTTCCCACTGATTATTGATGAACCGGGACCATTGAACATCCTCGGTCAGGTCCGAGCCGTAATATATTTCGGTTCCGACGGATGTTATCAGGAGAACAGGCGGTTTGATGCTCCACCGGTTCAATTCCCGGGTTGAAGCTTCAATCCGTCGGCCGGTGGCGATACCCAGTCCGGTTTTCGGTTGGCCGGATTCAATTTCATAAAAAAACCGCCTTAATGAGGCCGGATCGCCCAGGAGCGCGTTATCCAGATCGCATATGATCAGACGCTCGATTGTCGGCAGGATATTGCTGTATACCTGACGTCGGTTCAGGGTTTTCCGATGTTTCAGTATCCGATTGGCGTTCTCCAGGTAATCCACGGTGTGCCGGGTCCATGTATAATGTTTGCCGACATTCCGGATCCCGCATTTGCTGAATTGCCGACGCAATCCATCGTCGGACAGGATCCGGTTCACGGCATTCCCGATTTCCTCCGGTTTCATGGGATCGACCAGAAGGCCGTTTTTGCAGTTTGCAATGATGTCTCTCGGGCCACCGTCATTGGTGGTCACCACCGGCAAACCGCTTGCCGCCGCCTCGATCAGGGTCAATCCGAATGGTTCCGTCAATGCCGGATTGACAAATACACCACGCGATTTCGCTGCCAACCGGTATATGCCGGGAATATCTTCCGGCCGGTGATGTTTGGGAATGGAAACATGTCCGTACAGATTATATTTATCGACGAGCCACAGAATTTCCTCGATGGTTCGTTTCGGTTCGGGTTCCATGGTTCGGAAATCATCCCGATTGCCGACCACCAGAAGAAGATTGGCTTTCTCCTTCAATCGGACTGATGATGCATACGCATGAATCAATGCCGTGATGTTCTTGCGGGTATCCGGCCTGGATATGGCCAGAATGATGGGTTTGCGCTCGGTTATCCAGAACCGGGTGATTTCTTTGATCATGGCCGGATTCGCCGAGCTGGATTTACGGAACCGATCGAGATCCATTCCCGGCGGGATCACTCGCGCCCTGTGTTTTTTGAAATTCCCGTAGTCCAGATACTGCTCCTCGATCTCCTGACGCGTGCTGGTGATCACCAAGTCCGCGCGGGACAGCGCTGTTTCCTCCGCCTGTATTCTCCGATCGATCCGAAAGATCTTTTCGATTTTTTCAGGATTCATCCCATTGTTCAGAAGTCTTTTTTTCTTGACTTTTCCAAGGGAATGACCGGTGAAAGCCAGCGGCGTTCCAATGATCGATACGATATTTCTGCCCATGTATCCGGCATCGGCGTAGTGTCCGTGCATGATGTCAGGCAAGCGCCGGATCCGCCTGAAGTAGGCCAGGATGCCGTTGATTCCGTCATCGAGATAGGGCCATAACACCTCTTTACGCAAATACCGCCTGGGACCGAAATCGATCCGGATGATCCCGGCCTTATCCGAGATTTGTTCATAATATTCCGAATAGGAATTATCTACTTTCCGGTCGATGATCCGACGCGTAAACAAATCGACTTTCCCGACATCGGGTCTTTCCGCAAGCGCCCGGGCAAGTTCAACCACATATTTCACCTGCCCGCCGGTGTCCGCATCCCGCCCCAGCTCCATTTCGTAACCCCGTACCAGCCCGTGAATACTCAGCATGGCAATATACAATCCCGATTCGGGTCCCGGATCAGTCTGCCTGTTCATCGGTTCTCCATTCTTCAACGAACATATCGTAAATTTTCCTGTCGTGAATCAGGGCGCCCTGGACCCTGCAGACTTCTGACGCGAATGCCGCACCGGATCGCAACATCTTCCCAGGATTCCATCCGTGCATCAGACCGAATATCATCATGGCACTGAATGCATCACCCGCACCGACACTGTCCACCATCCGGTCAACCCGAACCGCTTGGGTCCGATGCAGTTCGCCTTTCCGGGTCACTGCAAATGCTCCCTTCACACCCATGGTGACGATCACCGCTTCAGGCCGGGAGCGCACCATAAGCCGGCGCGCCCGGTTCTCCAGATTCGTGTCGGTTTCTCCGGATCCGTTCTGAATCGCATCCAGTTCATCGGCACTCAACTTGATCCACCGGCAATTCCGCAAAATCAACTCGATCTGATCCCGATGCCACCAGGGCGGTCTCAGATTGACATCCACGAATATCCGTCTGGGGATATCCGTTTTCAGGTGGTTCAGAGTGGCTCCTGACACCCGGCTCCGCCCGATGAGCGAACCGTGGTAGAACACACCGGCCGGCACTTCCCGGATGCACTCCAGAGCCGGTTCGGCCTCGATGTGGTCATAAGCCTGATTGTCCGGAATCTCGAACGAAGCGCCGTTGTCCGATGATTTGACCCGGACGGTGCCGGTGGGGCGACAGTCGTCGACCTGAACGCCGCTCGAATCCAATCCCCACCCGCGAATGGTCTCCATGATGCGTTCCCCCCGCCGGTCGCTGCCGATCCTGGATATGAATACGGGCTGGATACCCAGGGCTTCAAGATGCCACGCCACGTTGAAGGGTGCACCACCTATATACTCCGATCCGTCCTCATAAACGTCGAATAAAACTTCTCCAAAAATAATCGGTCTTTCTGCCTTGGCCATATCTGATTGTCCTGTATGCAGCTGAAAGCGGCATTTGGATTAACAAAACGGGCAGTCCGCCCATCGGTTTAACTTTATATTATCACAAGAGAATTCCCGATCCAAGGAATCCAGAGAACATGTATAAACAAAAATTGAAATTGCCGAAATCAGCCGGCAGGAAACGCGGTGATGATCAGTTGTTTTGCTTTTCCTGTTTTTTTGCTGCCGCCTTGATCCTGGTGTATTCTGAGTCCCAATGAATCCGCTGTTTTATTAAGGAGGTAATTACCAGTGCGACGCATCATGCTGTGCACGGACCTGGACCGGACCCTGTTGCCGAACGGAAGTCAACCGGAATCGATCGGAAGCAGGCAGCGGTTCGCCCGGCTGGTTGAAAAGGTCGGCCTGCACCTTGTGTATGTGAGTGGAAGGCATCGGGAGCTGGTACAGCACGCAATTTGCGAATATGCCATACCGGTCCCGGACCACTCGGTCACCGATGTCGGCACACGCATCTACCGGGTTCACTCCGGTGGTTGGGAACCGTTCGAACAATGGTCCCGCAAGTTAGATAATGAACTGAACGGGTTCGATTTAAGCCGTTTGAAAGAAAGGTTGGGCAACCTGGGGGGATTGCGGTTGCAGGAGCCGGGCAAACAGAATGAACATAAACTCAGTTTCTATGTCGCGGATTACTCCCGGCGGGAAGCGATGAGAGTTCTGGTCGATCGGTTTCTGGAAAACGGGAAGGCCCCGGTCAGAACGATCTGGAGTTATGATGAGGTGGGTAAGATCGGGTTGCTGGACATCATTCCAGCCGCTGCGACCAAGCTGCATGCCGTGCGATTTTTGATGCAAGAGGAGTGTTACGGCGAACAGGATGTTGTTTATGCGGGCGACAGCGGCAACGATCTGGATGTTCTGCAGAGTGAAATCAAAAGCATCGTGGTAGCCAATGCTGCGGATGAGATCAAGATGGAAGTCCGGAAGCATAAACGGAATGCGGACAGACTGGTGATCGCCGGGGGAGGGTTCAAGGGTATGAACGGGAATTATGCCGCAGGTATTTTGGAGGGGATCGCCCGGTTTTTTCCGGAACTGCTGCGATATATGGATTAGGAACGAAAACTCCGGATATCGTAAATCCCGCCGTCCTCAGACAGATTTTCAGCTTCCATTTTCAGGATATCCCGGGCGGAGATTTCGGGATCAACCAATTGATTTGTTTCAAAATAGGCGATGAATTGATTCACATGAATGAAATCCTCCGGTGATGTCTCGCGGATCCGGCGCTGCATGCCGGTGTTCAGGACACCCGGTGCAACATTCCAGATCCGGGTGTTCGTTCGGATCAACCTGTTTTCCTCGGCACATACCCTTGCCAACATGTCCAGTCCGGCCTTGGAAGTGCAGTAGGCCGTCCATCCGTAATAAGGGTGTTGCGCCGCGCCGGAGGTGATATTGATGATTTCCCGCAGACCGCTGAAGGAATCCGTCCATTTCAGGAATTCGTTGATCAGGACCGCGGGCGCGATCAGATCGATGCGGATCGCATTGATCAGCTCCCCGGAATCGCATCGGCCAAGCGGTTTGATAGGCTCCAGAACGCCCGCATTGTTGATCAGGACGATCTTGTCGTAATTTTCCAGATTGATGGATTCAAAGAAGGTCTCCAGAAGGTTCGGTATATCTTCCGGCCGGGCCAAATCGGCGATGAGCGAACGGAAGATACCTGGATGCGGTTCCGGCGCTATTCTGTTTATGGAAGTGACGTGGACATTTCGGTCTGTCGCCAGGTTATCGGCCAGGGCCTTGCCCAGTCCCCGGGTCGTACCGGTGATCAGATATAGTTTCACAGGATACCTCCATTCGTCTTGCCTGGCCTGACATGAAAATCACAGGGAACCGTTCCGGTGCCGGTCTGTCATCCGGTGATATTATTCTTCGCCCTCGCCGATCGGTTCCAGACTGGTCATGAGTTTGTTCAATTCCGGATTGATGCTGTCCAGGGAGGCATACACCGGTTTTTCGTTCCGGACCAGATCCACGTAATTCGCCATCTCGTTGATGTCCACGTTAATCGAACCGTATTTGGAATCCGGTGAGAAGCGGGGTGGTTCCAGCGGACTTCCGGGTGGGGAAAAATAGATGAAGAACTTGTACCGGCTCTCCCCGAAACATGCCAGACAGCCGCGGCTTTTATCACTGCCGCCTGCACCCTTGATTTCATAACCGAGTTGAATCTGATAGTTCACAATTTCAAATGTGACTGTTGCCATTGACTGAATCTCCTTTCTTTACCGGTCCATCATTTCACGCAGTCAGGGATAGTTTGCTGGCATTCAAGGGAAACCGCAAGTTATTTGCCGTGCAAACTTAAAGAGATGGTTCCGGTCGGCTGATAACGATGAATGATCATTGCATCAGGGTCGTCATGCTCGAGAGAACTCGTGGGTGATGGAACAGGTTGGAATCTCCGGAATGAAATTGTGTCATACGGGAGAAAGCATCGTCTACATTCGCACGCGTGGTTCAGACATCGGAAGCGTCCCTTATTCGGGCTTGGCGGACCGTTCCCGACACCAGAACCTTGAGAAGATACCGGTTCCGCAGGAGCAGTCTCCAGTGTGTGAGGAGGGCTCCGGGAAGCCGGCGCTTGAAGTGAGGGTAAAGCCGGTCATAAGTGTGCTGCACGCCGTTTTCGAGTTCTTCGGGGGTCATCTGCAGGGGTCGGAAGACCGCGTGGGCCCAGCCGAAGTCCGACCTCTTCTTGCCGGAGAGCAGACGCCCCTCTTTCTCGAATTGTGCGTATATGGGAGTGCCCGGGTAGGGGGTGAGGATGTACAGGTTGGCGTCGTCGAGGTCTATCTCCTTGATCATGTCCACCGTATAATCGAAGGAATCCAGGCCGTCGGAATCGAAACCAAAGATGAAGAATCCGGTGACGAATATTTTTCGCCGGTGTGCCCGTTCTACCAGATCTCGGTACTTCTCCACGGTGTTATGACCCACGAAGGCTTCGTTGAGGGCCTTGCGGTTCACGCTCTGAAAGCCCACTTGGATGTTGAAACATCCGGCTTCAGCCATGGTGTCGAGGAGATCCGTGTCATCACCGATTGTCGTGGGTGCCTGGATCGCCCAGGTCTTCCGGTACGGTGCGATGCCCCGGAAGACATTCATTGCATAATCGCGGTCGGCGAAGAGGTTGTCGTCCACGAAGAACATGAGATTTTGCTCGAGCTGCTGCACTTCTTCCTGGATAAGTTCGATCGCGCGCTTACGGAAAGAGCGCCACGGCACCGACGGCAGGTAACAGTACCGGCAGCTGTTCGGGCAGCCGCGGGTCGCCTGCACGCAGGTGAACCAGGATTCTTCGCCGAGAAGGTCCCGGCGCGGCATGGGTACATCGTTCATGTCCGTTACCCGGTCCGCCGAGTAGACCCGTTTCAGGGAATTCCGCTCCGCGTCCCGGAGAATGTCTTTCCAAATGTACTCCGCTTCGCCCACGACTACCGCGTCGGCATGCTTGAGACACTCCGCCGGCATTATGCTGGGGTGCACTCCCCCCAGCACGACTTTGGATCCCCGATTCTTGAAACCGCCGGCAAGAGTGAAGGCCCGTTCGGAGGTGAAGGTCGTGGCCGTTATGCCCACCAGGTCGAAGTTCTCCTCCATGGGAATCCGCTCCCAGTCGCCGTCCACGATTCTGACATCGTGCCCTTCACTCAGGGCCGCGAGGATCCCGAGCGACAGGGGCGTGAAGCGGACGCGTTCCAGGTATCGATACTGGCCTCCGTGCACGAACCAACGGGGTTTGAGCAGAAGTATCTTCAATCCGTCACCAGAACAGCTTGTTCCACGGGGAGTTGTATTTTACGTAGTCGACGAACTTGCCAAGCTGCGCAGTCTGCATCTCTTCCAGTTCCGATCGTTCCGCGGGGCTTACGGGATCGAAGAAACAAGTCGGGTCTTCGGCCAAAACATCCCCGCTCCGGTAGTAGGCGATAGCCCGGCATCCACCGCATGTGTCGCGGTAGCGGCAGCGGCCGCATTTGCCCTGGAGCGTTTCACGGCGTCGTAATGCCTTGAAAACCGGATGATCCCGGATTATCTCCGCAAGCGGAGTGTCCCGCACATTCGCAGTCGTGACCGCTGAATCCAGAAGCTGGACGCAGGGCACGACATGCCCTTCAGCTCCCACGGCGGCAAAGGAGCGGCCCGCATGGCAGCCGAGCCCCTCAATTCGCACGGCAAAGCGGTCCCAGGTGTCGCGCATCGCTTCCGGTGAAGCGAAAAAGGGTGTGAAGGATATGTAGGATAACGGATTTGCGCTGAGAGCTGGATGCACCGTATCCCGCATCTCCTCTTGGCCGGTCATCAGGTCCGCGCACTTTGCTCCCGCGCCGCGGGGCACGAAGGGAGCTCGCAGCATCGGTACTCGGTTCATCTTCAGGAAACTTATCGTCCTGGCAAGTGTATTCAGGTTCATCCTGGACACCGTGACCAGGAAGAAGTAATCAGCTCCTTCCGCGCGGCACACATCCGACGCCCGCAGTACGGTTCCGGTTCCATCGTCCCGAGTGGCGCGGTTGGATACCTCGTTAACTGAGTTGATCGGAAGCACGAAGATAACCTTACCCTGTGAGCTATCCATGGCTCGGCGGACGGCGTCCGTTTCGACGAGGAGCTTCCCGTTCGTGTTCACGAAACTCCACATCCCGAGATTTGCGGTATACGCTAACAGTTCGTAGGCGTCTGGCCTGAGCAGGTGCTCTCCACCTGAAAAGGCGACGGCCATGCGGGAACTCACCTTGGCCAACTCGTCCAGGACGAGCCGTTTGACTTCGTACGTGGAAAGCTCGGGCCGGGTCGGCTGAACCGCTGTCCGGGACATGCAGTACTGGCAGTGCAGGTTGCACTGCCGTGTGGTTTCCACATAGCAGAGGAAGAAATTGTCGTTCAATCTCTCTGGAACCCCATGATCTCCAGAACCTCGGTAATGTCGACATCCGTGTCGGCGCAGCCATCGCGAAGCAGCGGAATGAACTGCACGGCTATGCCCGCCTTCTCGCATTCCAGTATGCCGATCGCTCCCTCGAACATGCAAGCAATTCCGAGGACCGCCCGGGGGGCAACTTCCGCGAGAATGTGAGCAACGGCGCTGCCGCCTTTAAGGATTCTCACTCCCAGGTAACCGAGTTCTTCCGCCCGGTCGATGATTTGCGCGATCTTGCAGGAGCGGCACCGGGCGCAGACGTACTCGGCGGACTTCTCTTCCGCTACGCAGTTCTCGGTGGAGCGCAGGCATTGGGGAAGGAGCACGAGTCTCTCGTGGAACTCGGTGCGGGAAAACGGCACAGCGTATTCCTTGTTCTTTCTTGACGTGACGGCTTCGCAGATCTCCACGAACGATACCCCCTCGGCCAGCGCTCCGTCCAGCAGCTGAATCCGCCGGGTCAGATCCTCCCGTTTCCCGGTCACCGTTCGCAATCCGTCCTGCCGTTCCCGGACCGGCCGGCTGCGACTCGAGTTTTTCTCCTGGTGATCATCATGCTGATTCGTCTCAGGTAAATGCTCCAGTCGTTCAGTGAGATTTTTAGCTCCTGGATTTGCCCCCACTTTTGGACCGGTTCCAGAGAGACTTTAACAGATTCCGACCGGGCAGCCAACACTCCGTGAACGTGCAGGGTACTATATGGATTGCCTTGGCGAGCAAATTAATCAGTATAAAACGCAAAGCCTCCCCACCCAATCCCTCCCCGGTGAAAGGGGTCGCTTTCATGGGGAGGGTCTTCTGATGTCTCACTGGGTTGAACAACTACCTGCACGAATCATGCTCAGGAAGGTTCCGCACTTCGGATGAGTTGCATTTTATCATGGGAAAATGAAATTGTGTATATTTTTCAAAAGGCAGTCAAACCGATCGTTATAAAGATCGGCCACTCAGGTTTCCCGCAGTTTGAGTGTGACGAGTGTTTCCAGATCCCGGAAACTGATGTACCCGGCGAAGCGGTTGGTTTCATCGAGCACGACCAGCCGCCCGATACCGTTGGAGGCCGCCTTGGTGAACGCATCGGACAGGTCGCATCGGGAGCAGATGGTCAGGTCCGAATCGAGCGGAGTCATGATGTCCCGGACGGTTTTGGATGACCATTCCTCTCTCGGGATTTCCTTGACGTCATGGAGTGTGACGATGCCGATCGGATTGCCGTTTTCCAGGACGGGAAAGCTGTGGTGCCGCTTCTTCAGAATATACGCGTCGATCAGCTCGTGCACCGGCATGCCGGGAGAAACGGAATTGACGTTCCGGACCATCAGGTTTTCGACTTTCATGCCGGTCAGGCCGCGCTTCAACATCAGCATCTTGTAGTTGGATTCCGTGGCGTGCATCAGGAAGAATCCAATGAACACGAACCATATTCCACCGAACATGAAACCGGACAGCATAAGGATGAATCCGTAAGCCATGAACAGGTAGGCGATCAGCGTACCGGCCCGACTCGCCCAACGGGTGGCCTTGTACATGTCTTCCGTGTAAATCCAGAGAATTGCCCGGAGAATCCGGCCGCCGTCCAGGGGAAATCCCGGAATCAGGTTGAAAGCGGCCAGGAGCAGGTTGATGTAAAAAAGATACCCGAACATCGCCCTCAGAAAGACGGAATCGGACAAGAGGGTCAGGAGCCCGAATAAAAGACCGATTGCGACACTGGTCGCCGGCCCGGCGGCCGCCATCTTGATTTCGGATTTCGGATCCTCCACCTCCTGCTTCATCTCCGCCACTCCGCCGAACACATGCAGCGTGATGCCGCGGATGGGGATGCCCCGCGCCCTGGCGATGAGTGCGTGGGCCAGTTCGTGCAAAAGGATGGACAAAAACAGCAGCAGGGCAGCGCCGATGCCGAGTATCCAGTGCACCGGACCATGGACGCCCGGCAGAAGATCGGCGAAATATCCGCCCGACAGCGACCAGGCGATCAACCCGAAAATCAGGAACCAGGAATAATCCAGGGTGATCGGGATCCCGAATATCCTGGCAACATACAATCCGCGGATTTTACGTTTCATTGTTTTTCCTCCATACCAGCACGATCTACAGGGTAAACGCCCGAAATATTTTTACAACCAGAGATCCAAAAAAGATCCGGGAAATCCGGAAATAAAATGAAAACGTAAGTGCTTCACGGGCATCCGCCCTGTTGGTATAACCCGGTCCACTCAAAACGAGTATCCGATCGTTTCGAACCGACGATTATTTCAGGACCGTGCGGGAGGCTGTGTGCGACCCTGACATAACGAGAATAACACAGCGCCCGGATTGCGGATTATGTCGCCTGAATTTCGTAGTGTTCATTCTCCGACTTGTTGTACTCCTCCAGGGAAGCTAATTCGGCAATGCATGATTTGGCATATTCTTTGTATACTGTGTCGGTGGAACAGGGAACACGGGAATTCCCTGTCGCATTCAGGATTTTGACGCAAACGGAAGGTGCTGCAGTGAAAGGAAAGGGAAATGAAACACAGAGAGCTCTCCAGGGCAGGATGGAAACCGAAGCATTCCCGGCAGATGATGTTTTGAAGCATTCCGTCGAAGAGCGGTAATCGGTTCTATCTGAAGGGATCCATGAGGTGATCCTGCATTCCGAACAATGCCGGTTCGTTCCGGGTAAAATTTTGTTTTTCAAATGTGAATTTATCATGTGGAGTCGTTCGGGGAACCTCGGACGGGAGGTATAAAATGAGGAAAGATCAAGCATTGAAAACGGGGATTGATGTCGGCTCCACAACCGTGAAGGTCGTTGTAGTTGGAAACGACAGGGAACAATTGTACGGTTCATACCAGCGCCACAATGTGGACATCGTGGGGACTCTTGTGGGGATGATAAACCAGGTCATGGAGAACCTGGGAGACATAGAGGTGGACCTTGCAATCACGGGCTCGGCTGGGATGGGCCTTTCCGAACGACTCAATATCCCATTCATTCAAGAGGTAATCGCTACCGCCGAAGCGGTCAGGATCTTCCACCCGGACTGCCGGACCCTTATCGATGTGGGCGGCGAAGACTCGAAGATGATTTTTTTCGATGAGCGCCTCAGACCGGATATACGCATGAATGGCAACTGTGCTGGCGGCACCGGGGCTTTCATCGATCAGATGGCAGCACTCATGGATGTCTCTTTGGAGACGCTGGGGTCATTGGCAACCAGATACGGGAAGATCGTGCCCATTGCATCCCGGTGCGCCGTATTCGCCAAGACGGACGTGCAGAACCTCATTGCAAGGGAGACTCCAAAGGAGGACATCGCGGCCTCCATTTTCAACGCGGTGGTCATCCAGGTCCTCTCAGGACTCTCACAAGGTCGCAGCCCCGAGCCCGGCCTCATCTTCGCCGGCGGCCCGCTCAAGTTTTTTCCCATACTGAGACAACTGTTCCTTCAACACATGGGATACACAGAACAGGACGTCATCCCCGTGAGTCGGCCGGATCTTCTACCCGCCCTGGGAACGGCCGTCACAGCCGACGACCATGTTCGCATCGTGCTCTCGCTGTCGAAATTCAAGGCCCTCATCGAGACCAAGGCAAAAGGCAGGGTGATCCAGGGCAGGCTCTCCCCTCTCTTCTCCAGCCGCGAAGATTTCCAGCAATGGTCCGCCGATCGCATGACCAGCGTCGGCCGCAATATCCCGCTCGAGAAAGTCGACGGCAAGCCGACTTTTCTCGGCATCGACTCGGGATCCACGACAACCAAAGTCGTGCTCATCGACGAACATGGTGATATTGCCTACTCCTTCTATTCATCCAACCATGGCGATTCCATCGGCACCGTTGTTACATCCCTGCGTGAATTGGAGCAGATGGCCAAGGACAAAAATGTTCATCTGCACATCGCCCACAGCGCTTCAACGGGGTATGGCGAGGACCTGATCAGGGCGGCGTTCGGTCTCGATATCGGGATGGTTGAGACCGTCGCCCATGCCGTCGCCGCCAGGGAGTTCCTGCCCGATGTCAGCTTTATCCTCGACATCGGTGGCCAGGACATGAAAGCCATCTTCATCCGTGAGGGTTTGATTCATAATATCGAGATTAACGAAGCCTGTTCCTCCGGGTGCGGCTCCTTCATCGAAACATTCGCCGAGTCGTTGAATTACGACATCGAGGAGTTTGCCCGGATGGCCTGTCGGGGGCAACAGCCAGTCGACTTGGGGATTCGATGCACCGTCTTTATGAATTCAAGCGTCAAGCAATCTCTGCGTGAGGGAGCTTCCGTGGAGGACATCTCCGCCGGTCTCGCGGTATCCGTAATCAAGAATTGTTTGTATAAAGTCCTGCAGATCCGTGACGCCAGCGTTCTCGGTGATCGCATCGTCGTGCAGGGCGGCACATTCCGAAACCCCGCTATCCATCGCGCCCTGGAAACGCTTCTCGGCCGCCGCGTTGTTTGCCCGGACATACCGGAACTCATGGGCGCTTATGGATCCGCGCTCATCGCCCGGGATGATGGGAGACGGGAGAGTTCCTTCATCGGTTTCGATAAACTGGAGCAGACCACAAACTACGAGCGCCGCATCTTCCACTGCCACGGCTGTGAAAACCAGTGCGAGGTTACCCGGATTCTCTTCCCTCAGGGTAAAACGTTCTTCACCGGTAACCGATGCGAACGCTTCTTCAGCAACAGCGGCGAGAAAATCGAGCCTGGAGAGGATGTCAGCGAATTCATGCTTCAACTCCTGTTCGATAATCTTCCAGAGCCTGAGCATCCCATCGCCACGATCGGGATCCCCAGAATTCTGAACATGTATTCCCGCTTCCCATTCTGGTCCACGCTGTTGACCCGGGCGGGCATCCGCGTGGTTCTGTCTTCACCGTCCTCCGAGAAGATATACGAGATGGGGGCCAGGACGGTAATGGCTGACAATATCTGCTTCCCCGCCAGAATCGCCCACGGACACATCTTCGATCTCGCGGAAAAGGGTGTCGATCGGATTTTCTATCCCATCGTGCGCTATGAGGAAGCCGATCTGCCTGGTTCGATGGACACATACAATTGCCCCATCGTGACCGGCTATCCCGATGTTCTCAACAATGCCATCGATTCGATGGATCGCTGGGGCATTTCCTTGGACCGTCCCCACATCTCCTTTCACGATCCGGCACTGCTCAAGACCGCGTGCTGGGATTACCTGAAGACTCTGGGCGTGACCAGACACATCTTCAACCGGGCTTTCGCTGAGGCAAACTCTGCCCACCAGCGGTTCAGGGAACAATACCAGCAACGTACCGATCTTGTTATCGAACATGCCGAGAAGCACGACCACCTGACCGTTTTATTGCTGGGCCGACCTTACCACCTCGACCCCTATCTCAACCATCGCATCCCCGCCCTGCTGAGCCAACAGGGAGTGGATGTCGTCACAGCGGAAGGCATTCGGCCCCAGCCAGGCTGGTCGGACGATGTCCAGGTGCTCACCCAGTGGGTCAACCCCAATCATATCTTTAACGCGGTCAGATGGGCAGTATTTCATGATAACGTCGAAGTCGTCCAGATCAATTCCTTCGGTTGTGGCCCGGACGCCGTCATCGCCGATGAAATCAAGCAGATCCTGGCCGCCTATGGCAAAAGCTATACGCTCATTCGTGTCGACGAATCGTCCAGCCCGGGCTCCATCAAGCTTCGCATCCGGTCTATGGTTGCATCCGCGCGCATCCGGACGCGTCAGCAGCGCAAGAAGAGAACGATCCGGCAGGCCGGGCGACCCTTCCTTCAATCCGATACATCTCGCACCATCATCGTTCCGAACTTCTCCCGTTTCTACTCACCGATTCTCGAATCGTTCATGCAGATCATGGGTCACAATGTCATGACGTTACCGGAATCGGATCGTGAGTCCGTCCGGTTGGGTCTGCAGTATACGAACAATGATATCTGTTATCCCGCCATCATCGTCGTCGGTGATGTGATCAAAGCGCTCCAAACGGGCCGGTATCCTCGCGAGCGTACGGCTGTCGGTATCACTCATTCGGGAGGTCAGTGCCGTTATTCCTGCTATGCATCCATGATTCAGAAGGGCTTGATCTCTGCGGGCTACGAGGACATCCCCGTCATATCCGCAGGGTTCAACGACAGGACAACGGTCAAACAGCCCGGTTTCAGGCTACAGATGCCCAAGGTCCTCGAAATCGGTGTTCCGGGGATCTTGTTCGCCGACGCCATCAAGGAGATGTACCTTGCCACCGCTTGCCGGGAACAAGAGGCGGGAACCGCAAAAAGTCTGATGGACGAGTACCACGAGCGTGCCAAAAAGATCATTCTCCGAAATGGGACCGGGAAGAACATGCTCACCCTGCTGCACGATGCCGTGAACGACTTCAACCGGGTTTCCATCGAAGAAGAGCCGATTCCCGTAGTCGGTCTGCTGGGTGAAATCTATACCAAGTATAATTGCTTTGGCAGCATGCACATCGCGGACCGCCTGGCGAGCGAGGGAATCGAAGTGGTCATCCCTCCCATTTTCGATTTCTTTGCCCAGAACGTTCTCTCCCCGAAGATCGGAAGGGCCGAGAACGTCCAATCCTGCAATCTACAATGCCTTTTGTCCTACCCCGCCGAATGGGTGGTCGAATGGTATGCGCAGCGGTTCTACAAGGTTTTGCAGAACTATCGGTTCCATCGTCCGCCGGTCCGTATCGCGACAGTAGCCAGGAAGGCCAACACGGTCCTGAACCTCGTGAATCAGTACGGCGAGGGTTGGCTTGTCCCCGGAGAGATCAGCGTCCTCGCCGAACAGGGCATCAACCAGGTCCTCGTTCTGCAACCATTCGGGTGCATCGCCAATCATGTCGTTGCCAAGGGCACTCAGAGGGCACTGACGAAGTTGTACCCCGACCTGCATATACTCAATCTCGATATTGACGCCTCTTCCTCCGAGGTGAACGTCTATAACCGTTTGCGATTCCTGATCAAAGCCGCCGAAGATGATGTCGAACGGCGTCGAGAGTACAGCTTCGCCGAACGGTGATGACGCATTGAACACACGCCTGCGGGTTGATCGAAATGAGCCCGCAGGCATCAATCCGCAGAATCGATTGATCTGAAATTGACAGTATTCACAGGTTTTTTTCTCCCCTCTGTTCAAGATAAAGGCGGCATGTTAACGCTCACCAATTGAATAGTGTAAACGATCGCTGCTCCCAGTGCCGTACAGCTATTTTTCCTCGAACGAAACGCAGCTGAATTGCAGTGCGCGTTGCACTCCTTATCGGTTTGACTGACGGGATTATAGTTTGACAAATTGGGGAAATATTTCATAATGAAATAGTTATATTTCAACTTGGAGGAGTAATGATGAAAGCTGAAGATCTTGAATTAAATGAACTGGTAAAGTTCTCTGAAGGGAACATTGATCTCTATGGCAGGCGTCTCGTGCTTCACTCGATCAATGCTTTCGGTCAATTCCGGCATGATTTAATTGATATGCTTGGATTCGAACAGGCAAGGCGGGTGTTCACGCGATTCGGATTTTTTTGGGGCCAGGCAGATGCGGGTGCGATGAGACGGGTTTTGGAGTGGGATGAACCAGAGGAATTGATAAAAGCGGGTCCGAAGGTCCAGGCCATGATGGGAATCGTATTGCCGGAGATAAAAATGGTGGATATGGATCTTAAAAATCGAAGGTTTTCTATGGAAGTTGTCTGGAAAAATTCCGCAGAAGCTGAAATACATCTGACGGAAATCGGATGGTCACAATGTCCCGTTTGCTGGAAGCTCGTGGGTTATGCAAGTGGATATGCGAGTTACTGTTTGGGCGAAAACATATATTTCATTGAGGATCGATGCCGGGCAAAGGGGGACGATGTGTGTTCTGCCAGGGGAAAAGACAAGCAATCATGGGGTGAGGAAATCAAAGAGCATTTACCCTACTTCGAATCGGACGATATCAAAGGGAAAGTTTCTCGGCTGACAAAAGAACTGCAAAAAAAGACGAGAGAGTTGACGAAACATCAGGAAAAACTGGCAAAAATCAATCAAATAAAATCAGAGTTTTTTATCGGCGGAAGCAGTAAGAAGATAGAGGATGTCTATATTTTGGCGGACCGTGTCGCTCGATTTGATTCTTCAGTTTTGATCACGGGGGAAACCGGAGTTGGAAAGGAAATTTTAGCGAAATACATCCATGAGAATTCAAAAAATGCCGAAGGAGCATTTGTTGCGGTGAATTGTGGTGCACTCACCGAATCCATCTTGGAGAGTGAGTTATTCGGACACAAGAAAGGTTCATTCACGGGTGCCGTGAATGATCGAATTGGTCTTTTCGAGCAGGCGGCTAGAGGCACGATATTTCTCGATGAGATTGGGGACATCAGTTCGGTTATGCAGATGAAACTATTGAGGGTTCTTCAAGAAAAGGAAATCATGCGAGTCGGTGAAAGCAAACCGAGAAAAGTCAATGTTCGAATCATTGCTGCGACCAACAAGGATCTCGATCAGGATGCCAAGAATGGCAGATTCCGCGAGGATTTACTCTATCGTTTAAAGGTTATAGAAATCAAAATACCGCCATTGAGAGAAAGAAAAGAAGACATTTTGCTTTTAGCAAGATTCCTTGTTGACAAACTTTCAAAAAGAATGAATATGCCGTCATTGCATCTGGATTCAACATGTATAGACTATCTCCATTCTTATCCCTGGCCGGGGAATATCCGTGAGCTGGAAAATGCCATCGAAAGAATGATCGTACTAAGTAAAGGGGGCATCCTTCTGCCGGAAAACCTACCTCCAAATATCCGACAAGAAAAACCCATTCATCTGATCAAAGGCGCTAAATCTCTGCGAACCTTGGATCAAATTGAAAGAGAATACATTGAGCATGTTTTGAGATCTACAGATGGGAATAAAACCCATGCAGCCAAAATTCTCGGAATCGGTCAGGCGACATTATGGCGCAAACTCAAACAAACCGGTTCGGCCGAGTGACCCTGACAAGTTACGTAAATAGTAATCCTTATCAACAAAATTGGCATGAAACGTGAAGCATCTCCCAATGGGAAGTGAGATGTGATGCGCGTGATTCATCCTCCAATCAGAATTCAGATAGATAAAGGAACAAGCTGATGTATGTTTTCGGACCGATTCCATCGCGCAGATTGGGGCGGTCGCTCGGCGTCAGCCCGATTCCACCCAAAACATGTTCCTATTCATGTGTGTATTGTCAGCTTGGGCGCATGAAGAACCTACAGGTTGACAGGGAATCCTTTTTCCCAAAACAGGATATTTTGGCTGAAATACTCGATGCTGTTCGCACCTCAAATCCGGATTGTATCACGTTCACCGGTGATGGCGAACCGACACTCTGCCGGGATATTGGGTGGCTGATCGTTCAGATCAAATTGAATTCCCAAATCCCTGTTGCTGTGATCACAAACGGTTCTCTGATTCACCGTAAAGATGTCAGGCAGGATCTAAAAAAATCAGACATCATCATCCCGTCGCTGGATGCCGGCAACGAAAAAGTATTTTGGAAAACCAACAGACCGCATCCCGGTATCGATTATCATCGCCTCGTGATGGGACTGAAGGCATTGAGGTTCGAGTTTTGCGGTGAATTATTTCTTGATGTCATGCTTGTGAAGGGTGTGAATGATACGAAAGAAGCACTGGGTGAATTAAAAAGTGCAATTGAAGCGATAAAACCGGACAAGGTGTTTTTTCAGACACCGACGCGTCCCCCTGCTGAATCCTGGGTTGAAGTTCCCGGGAGATCTACGCTGTCATATGTAAAAAACCTGTTTCCGTATTCGGTTCTTTATGACGATGTTGAATCTGAACAAGTTGAAATGAATGAATGTTTGACCGCAAAACAGGCGATCGTGAACATCTGCAGTCGTCACCCTCTGCTGTTTGAACAGGCAGTGGAGATAGAACGGAGATTATCTTCAAGTGGCACGATCAGGCAGCTGATAGATGAAGGAGTGCTGAAAAAGATGAAATATCATCATCACAGTTTTCTTCTTTTGGATTTTGGTCATCAAACCATGTCAGAGGAAGAAAGAGTGATTTAGGACGATCGTTGCAGCCCCGCAATGCACATTCCGAGGTTGACCGTTAATCAGGGGGTTTCGTGTGAATGCTCGGGGAGTTTCCTCATATAGTACTTTTTCCCTTCATATTCCATCTCAACAAGCCGATTCTGATCGATCAACCTTCGGATATCGGCCCAATCTGCTCCGGCCCGAATGAGGAAATCCTGTACAGCATCCCTGCGCATGGGGTGAACCGAAGTAATACTCAGAAGATCCTCAGCAACATCGCCTGTAAATGCAAAGGCGTTGCCCTCATAACCGATCAAATATTCCACTTGATCGATCTTTTCATTTAGAATTTGAAATGCCCGATTTATCGCCATCTCCCCGGTTGATTTTACCCATTTTTCGGCCGGAGGTCTGATCGGGACCGCCAAATAGGCACAATCGGGTTTCAACCGGTCCAGAAAATCAGCTATTCCCCGGATCATGTTTGTACTGTCATTCAGCCCATCCACAAGCATCGTCTCTGTAACCAATACCCCATTGTAGTCCTTTTTAAACTCGAGAACTCCCGCGAGAATTGCATCCATTTGCAGGTATCGATGGTTCCGGTTGACCCTGTGCCATATATCTTCCTGTATGGCATCGATCTTGACAGAAACCCAATCGGATCCCATCAGTTCCTCTCTCACATCTTCACGCCAGATGAGCGATGCATTGGTTATCACGCCGATCTTGATTCCCAATGATTTCAGCAATTTGATTTCAGGACCGAGATGAATGTCGAGCGTCGGTTCGCCATCAGGGACAAATGTCAGATAGTCAACGGGGGAATCGATTTTTCTGAGTATGTTAACTTTATCGTTAACATTTTCAAAAATTGTATTTGGGCTATAGAATTCGCTCCGCTCTATCTGCATCGTTGTAGTGCGTCCGACCTGGCAATACACACAGGAATAAGTGCACACTTTGGGCGGAATGTTGTTAATTCCCAAGCTCCGCCCCAGACGTCTGGATGGCACCGGTCCAAAAGCAATCATTTCGAAATTCTCCTTTCAGATTCAGGACTATTTCCCATGAACAGGTCCCCTGCAAACAAGGCGATATTTGCCCGGATCTATGCGGATCTCCCGGACGTGGGAATTCATACCGATTGAACCTTCATGGCTTTCCACCGATCAGACCGGATATCAGGCGTTTGTGATTCTGATGGCTTTCTCGGGACACTCATCTGCACATATACCGCATTCAATGCATATTTCTTCATCGATTTTGGCCACTTGCTGAATAGTGATTGCCCCCACAGGGCACGAATCCGCACATATTCCACATCCCGTGCATTTAGTCACGTCAATTGTTATGCTCATTTTGCGACTCCTTTCGATAAATTAATTCTCATATCGATCCCCAAATAGCTTCGTACCAATTCGTACGATATTAGCGCCCTCCTCGATAGCCTGGGCATAGGTGTTGCTCGTTCCCATTGAAAGATACTTCATCTCATAATGGTTCGTTTGATGTTCACGCAATTCGTCAAACAGCATTTTTGTCAGCCGGAAATAGGGCCTGGCCTTCTCCGGATCACCAAAACGGGGTCCCATGGTCATGAGCCCTTGAACTTTAATCGAAGGCAATTCGGCGATCTCACGAGTCAGGGATATTGCGTTTTGGGGTGGAAAACCGGTTTTATTTGATTCTTCACCGCTGTTGATTTCGATTAGAACGGGCATGATTTTTCCGATCGCAGCGCAACGGTTGTTAACCGCTTCAGCAATCTTCAATGAATCAATCGTTTCAATCATATCAAACATTTCGACGGCTTTTTTAGCCTTGTTGCGCTGCAAGTGTCCGATCAGATGCCACTCCACCTGATTTACAATCTGGGCATCCACTTCCTTCAGATCTTTCTGAATCTTCTCGGCTTCTTGAATGTAATTATATCCGAGGATGGCAATTCCGCATGTCAGTGCTTTTCGCACTTCCGCTACCGTGCGGGTTTTTGCGGCGGCCACGAGTAGTATACCAGGTGGAATCGATTCCATTATCGTTTTGATATTCACTTCTATTTGATCGATTTGCCCCATATAGCAACCCCCTGAAATGAAGGAGACCTCTTTCATTTACCTGAAAGTATCCCCTCCCGGCGTCAAAATGAAATGACTTTCAAAGATTTCATTCCTCCCACGGGAAAACCGCCCTTTCAAACGGTCGAGGGGTTTGTGCGTCATAACGGTCGCCTCCTGTCTCTGATCGTCTTTGACGATTTCCCTCTTTCCCGGAATGTCCCGGTCACGCTCTCGGACAGTGGAGAGAGCATAATCCATGCCAGTTTTAACTGAATTCAAGATGTCCGATATTTCACGGAGGATATCAGGATAATCCTGATCGGAAGCCTACTGATAATTTTTCGGATCGCTTTTGTCTAAAAGGCGATAAGCAACCATAAACCCTGGACCAAAACAAAAGGGAATCCATTGATCATGTCCCGGGATCCGCAGCATGGAATAAGTCCCCGAAGGAAAAGGATCCGGTCAACCTGACGGGTCAGATTTTCAGCGGATCCGATGATATTTTTGTGCGAGTTTTTCCAACATGTCGTCCACGATGGAAGGCAAATCATAATCATGCTTCCAGTTCCAGTCTGTTCTGGCTCTTGAGTCATCAATCACCTGGGGCCAAGAATCCGCTATACGTTGCCGGAAGTCGGGGTCATAATAGCAGTTGAAATCGGGAATTTTCTTTTGGATCTCAAACGCGATCTCCTCCACGGAAGGACTGATTGCCGCAAGATTATAGCTGGTGTGGATAGGTACTTTTGATTCGTCGACTTTCATGATTTCGATGGCCGCTCTGATCGCATCCGGCATATACATCATCGGCAGACGGGTTTTGGGTCCGACAAAGCATGTGTACTCATTTTTACTGACAGCGCCATAGAATATATCCACTGCATAATCGGTCGTTCCGCCTCCGGGCTTCGTTTTGTTGCTGATGATACCCGGATAACGGACACTGCGAACATCGATACCGAATTTTATGAAGTAGTAATGACACAAAAATTCACCTGATAATTTTGTTATTCCGTACATGGTATATGGGTCTAAAATGGTATCTTGAGGAGTATTATTTTTGGGTGTGTTTGGGCCGAATACGGCAATGGAGCTTGGCCAGAATATCTTGATGTTGAACTCCCTGGCCAGGTCGAGGACGTTCTTGAGACCGTTCATATTTATGTTCCAGGCCTGATCGGAATTCTCTTCTCCTTTTACAGATAAAATAGATGCCAAATGGAAAATCGTGTCAATGCCGTATTTTTCTATCGTTTTTTGGAGCTGTTCCTTGTTTGTCACATCCACATTTTCAAATGCGGCACTAAACTTGGCTGGAGGGTTCACATCACTGGCGACAATATTCTCAAGCCCCGACATTGTTTCCAGTTTATCAACCAATTCACTCCCAATCTGACCGTTGGCACCGGTAACTAAAATATTTTTCATTGTTTTGCTTCCCCGTCTGGATTTTTCATTAGAACTCCGTTTTTCATCAAAAAACTATCGCGTTGAAAAAACAATACGTTGAACCGACCAAGGACCCATTGTACCGCTTCATTGTGCTTCCTCACTTTCGCTCAAATTCAGTACAAACCTGGACTATTCCCACCCAAACTCCCATTCCCCCATCTGGCCGATCAATTCGGTGATCCCGGGATCGGTAATCGCCGCGATAAATCTTGCGCCCGATCCGGAGCCCACTCCGGAGGGCCAGGTGAATAACTCGATCAAGGTCTTATCCGTGGTTCCGGGAACTAACGGATCGATCAGTTCCCAGTCCGCCTGTTCCGTCCAGCCCGGATAGAACCAATAAAATCCGACGTATTCCAAGAGGCAGAAAAACGGGATGGAACCCAACGGTTCCGGCGACTGGCTGCAGATGGTTGCGCGCAAATAGCAGTTGGATGGATGTTTGAAAAGGTGCGACGGCATTTCGAGGGTCACGCCCTCGGCGGGGCAGGGGGGTGTGGCGGTCGGCGTCGGTGTCACCGTCGGCGTCACGGTCGGGATCGGAACGGGAGTATCGGGGCATCCCGTCAGCGTCGAAGTCGGTGTCCATAGCGTTGGTACCACAGATACATCATACGGCTGATCCAGCCGATCGACAACCT
>JAFGLW010000012.1 GCA_016927905.1 candidate division CSSED10-310 bacterium
GAAACGCCCACCGCCGCCCCCGCAACCGAAACGCCCACCATCGCGCCCCCAACCGAAACCCCGACTCCCGGCGGTCCGACATCCACTCCCGCACCGATCCCCGCCACCGGTCCGGCCGGCCTGGGACTCCTTCTCCTGGGACTGGGCGCACTCCTGGGCACGCATTCGATCCGGAGGCGTTAACCGGCGCGCGTCACTTGCAACCGATCCGCCCCTTCCGCTCCGGGAGGGGCTTTTTTTGGGTTTTACCGGAAATCAACCCCATATATAGTGTATATAAGCTCTTTATCCACATTATATACAGATATTCCGAACAAGTGACATTTTCCGGCAGCCGCTGCAATTTGTGGCAAACCGGGAAATCTCTGTTAAATCCTTTACAATCAAGCGATTGGAGGCGTTGATACAAAACGGCTTCTTCCCGGGCCGGCATTTTGTGACAAAAAAGGGCATCGGCGGGTTTCGGGAAGGTCGCCCCTATAATTTCTCGAAACCGCTTGACTTCACCGGTTTCGATGTGCTAAACACCGATAGAAAGCAAGCTGGCAATCTGAAGGCATGGAAATTGCAGAAAGGAATGGAGCTTTTCTGAAGTTTTTTCGAGATTACCGGTCTTTCAATCACCGGTATGGAAAGGGGGAGCCATCGCTGTGATTGAATTGTTGTCTAAAGATTGTGCGGTTGTGTCCGCATTGAGTTTCACGTTTCCGTTAACCTTAAACTGAAACAAGGGAGGAAAGTTTATGAGGAAATTTCTTTTATTCGCATTGGCCACATTGATGGTCACATCCGCAGGGTTTGCTCAGACCTGCACAGTCGGTTCGACCACCGGAATAACCGACAACCGACTGCCGTTTTACCAGTTCTACACCTATTCGGAAGGCCAGTATTGTATTCCGGCTTCCGAAATGGCGCTGTGCTTCCCGACCGGCGGGACGTTCTCGGAGATCGGCTGGCACTGGCGGAGCGGCGCGGCGGTGAGTTCGTCGTACACTTCCATCGACATCTACCTGAAAAACATCCCGGATCCCTGTCCAAACCTCTGCACCGCACCCGATCCGAACCCCGGGACCCTGGTTTACAGCGGTCCCTGGAGCTGTACTGCAGCCATCGGATGGAAGATGATCGCGATGAGCACGCCGTTCACCTACAACCCCGGCGACTGCCTGCTGGTGACCGTCTGCGACACGCTCGGTCCGGATTACAACTACGGCAGCTCGGTCTACTGGTCAACGAATTCGCTGACCGGCTCGGGATTCATGCGCTATTCCGACTCCGTTGATCCGGTCGACTGCGACCTGACGACTGCGCTGTCATACTCAAGCTGCATTAACGAGTGGGTTTCCACCGGGTTCACGGATGCTTCCGTTCCCACGCCCACTCCGACCACTCCGCCCCCGGGCTGCGATCACCAGATCTGCCTGATCGACTCCTTCGGCGACGGATGGAACGGCGGAACGGTGGCGGTCACCGTCAACGGCAACCCGGTTCCGGGCAGCCCGTTCACGCTGGCTTCCGGCACGGGCCCGACCTGCTACACCTTCACTGCCGACACGGGCGATGCCATCTTCTGCGACTACACGCCGGGCAGCTGGAGCTATGAGAACGAATATTATGTTCTCGACGGCTCCGGCCTCGAGCTGGGTCGGACCGGATCCGGCGGAACGGTCCCGGCCGACCTGACCCTGACCGGCAACTGCCCCTCGGGCATCGTCATCTCACCCGATCCCTCGGTCGTGAACTCCAGCGGGTGCGGCAATCAGACGCTGACCCACACCCTCCAGGTCGGCAACTTCACCGGCCAGAACGACACGTTCAACCTGTCCATCACGGGCAACACCTGGACCACCACTGTCACCAGCACCAACCCGGTCGCCATCAACGACAACCAGTTTGCGACGGTGACCGTGGACGTGGTCGTTCCGGTCCTGACCGCCCCCGGGTCGGATACCTGCACGTTCAACGTGGCGGCCGTCACCGGCACCGACACCGCGACCTCCACCCTCACCACCAACTACCTCCACATGGGCAGCGTGACCACACTGTTCGCCCAGAACAACGGCCAGTCGGGCAACATGTTCGACATCGACGTGGCCTATCCCACCACCATCACCGCGTTCGATATCAATGTTGATGCCATAGCGGTCAACATCGAAATCTACACCAAGAGCGGAACGTGCGTCGGTTTCGAAACCAATGCCAGCGCCTGGACCCTGCTGTATACCGTGACCGGTGTCGCGGGTGCGGGGCCGGACAATCCCACGTTCATCGATCTGTCCTCCATCGGCGGCTGGCTGGTCACCGGCGGGACGTACGGCGTGTACATCACCTGTACGAACGGAACGTACATGAATTACACGACCGGCGGCCCGTGGACCTATTCGAGCGGTCCCCTGACCGTCACCACGCATTCCGGTAACGCCTACCCGTTCAGTTCCTTCTTCGCACCGCGGGCCTGGAACGGAACCGTCTACTACTCCTGCGATACCGTCCAGGGTGTTTATCTGACTCCGGCGATCTCGTTCGGAATGGATGTCCCCGGATCAACGGTTATCCACAACTTCCTGGTGCAGAACTTCAGCGGCGTGAGCGAGTTGTTCGATCTGAGCATCGGCGGCAGCCCGGCCTGGACCACCACGATCAACGGCCTGGCACCTCCGATCACCATCGGACCCATTCCCGACGGCGGAAACCAGACCTTCACGGTGGAAGTTGTGATTCCCGGTACTGCAACATATCCGGATACCGACACCTGTACCGTGACGGCCACGGGTCAGACGTCCGCCTACAGCGACACGTCCGACATCACCACCCAGGCGTTCCCGTCCCTCTTCTACGCTTACGGCCTGGATGTTTATCCGGGTACTGGCGATCTGAAAGGGTTCTTCGATCTGGGGGTTCCCGGCAACTGGTTCGACATCGGAGCGGGCGGCATTGATTTCCATCCCGCCGGCGACTTCCTGGGCAATGATTTCTCCCAGATCTACATGGTGGGATATTATGACAATGTCCTGAAGTCTGTGAATACGGTTTCCGGCGTGGCGACCACCATCGGCGCTTGTGCTCCGACAAACGGTCAGTGGACCGGATTCTCCGGCGCTGCGGACGGCTCGGCCATGTACGCCATGAGCAGCTCCTGCGGCACGTCATCCACGCTGCACACCGTCGATGTCACCACCGGAGCGGTCACGGCAATCGGCACCACAACCACCGCACCCTGCATCATCGACATTGCGGTCTCAGCCGACGGCTCGGCCATCTACGGCGTGGATCTGGTCGATGACAATCTGTACTCGATCGATCCCACGACCGGCGCCGCCACCTCAATCGGCTCCACCGGCGCTGCTGCCAACTACGCGCAGGGTATGGATTTCGACTATGCGACGGGCGAGCTTTACTGGGCCGCCTACACCGCCCAGGGCGAACTCCGCACCCTCGACATCGGATCCGGCATGTCAACGCTGGTGGGTGCATTCCCGAGCGGCGCGGAAGTCGACTGCCTCAGTGTGGCTCAGGAAGCGGGCGCTGCTTACATCGCCCTGATCCCGGCCATGTCCAATCAGTCCGGTCCCGCAGGCTCGACGCTGACCCACACGTTGTCTCTGGAGAACCACACCGGTGCTCAGGACACCTTTGACCTGGCGATTTCCGGTTACACCTGGACAACGGTCATCACCAGCACCAATCCGGTGACGATCGATGACGGCGCTGCGGCTGCCGTGACGGTCAACGTGACCATTCCGGCCGGTGCGGCCACTCTGGATTCGGATTCCTGTACGCTGACCGCCACCGGGCAGGTTTCAGGATTGTCCGATTCCTCGACGCTTAACACCACGGCCATGCCGCCGACGACGGAAGCTTACGGTATTGAACTTGTGAACGGCGAGCTGGAATACTGGCCCGACCTGCATCAGTTCGACACTTGGACCGTCATCGGAACCGGCGTCAGCGCATACTCCTTCTTCGCCGGCGACTTCCTCGGCACAGACCACACCCAGTTGTACTGCATCACTTACGACACCAACACGCTGTACAGCGTCGATGTGGCCACCAGCGTCGCAACCATGATCGGTTCGGTTGGCGCACCCACCGGAGGCGCTTCCTGGTCCGGCATGACCAGCACCTATGACGGCTCGGTGATGTATGCGATTTGCACAAACATTACGCAGTCCTATCTGTACACCGTCGATCTCACCACTCCGAGTGTCACGCTGGTCGGCCAGATCACGAACGCCGCCGGCGCCATCGACGTTGCCATCAACTCTCTCGGCGAAATGTACGTGCACGACATCGTGGCCGATTCCATCTACAGCGTCGACACTGCAACCGGTGCCGGCACGCTGGTCGGAACCACCGGATTCTCGGCCAACTACGCGCAGGGCATGGACTGCGACCAGGGATGCGATGCATTCTACCTGTCCGCATTCAATGCCGGCAACTACTTCACCGAACTCCGGCTGGTCAATACGACGACCGGTGCCTGCCCGCTGTTGTCCGCGATGGGATACTTCCTGGAAGTCGACTCGTTCGGCATCCTGCCTGCTTCGATCCCGCCGACTCCGACTCCGACTCCGAGTGGCCCGACGCCCACTCCGGGCGACATCCCGACCACCGGACCGGTTGGCCTGGGTATCCTGCTGCTGGGTCTGGGCGCCCTGCTGGGCATCAGCTCCTTCCGCAGGAAATAAGTCTTAACTGATTCAAAACCCCTCCTTTCGGGGAGGGGTTTTTTATTGGTTTTAAATTTGTTTTCCTGAAGGAATGCTTAATACCATTCGAAATGCTCCACATCCAGGTTGCTGAGCATTTCGGTCAGGTCCGGCGAGATCATGGCGGACAGGAACGAGGCATACCCGGATGACTGGACATCCGTCCAGGGAAAATCCAGGATAACGTAAGTGGCGGGTGTCGTCGATGTGGGATTCAACCCGGTTGAATAATAGGAAATCCCCTCGCTCCATTCCGGCCAGAACCAGTACATTCCATATACTTCCAGTATGACAAACAGGTTCATGTCCAGAACGGTTTCCGTCCGGTTCCACAACAGATCCCACAGCGTGAACTGCTCACCCCCGTAGAAAACCTCGTGACTCAATACCAGGTCGACCTCATACTCGAAAGCCGGAGTGGGCGAAGCGGACGGTGTTGCCGTTTCGGTGGGCGGGACCGGAACCGTGGGGGTGGCGGTCGAGTGCTGGGGAGTATCCGTCATTCCCGGCGTCATCGTGGGCGCTGCCGGGGTATCGGTCGGCGCTGCCGGAGTGGTGGTGGGAGGCATCGGCGTCATGGTGACGGGCGCCGTCGGGGTGGTGCTGGGCGGGGTTGTCGGGGTCGGCAGCGGTGTCTCCGTACCCGGCGCTGTCGGCGTCGGGGTGGGCGAAACCCCGATGGTAAATTCGAACGGGTTTCCCTGGGCGACGGGTTCATCCCCGGTGGTGAAGGAATGGTTGTCCTCCCCATAGACATAAGTTGTCAGATACTCCGGACCCCTGGCTTCAAGGTAGTATTCAACATATCCGACAGACGGGACCGTGAAAGATCCCACCCAGTAATCCGCCTCCTCGATGGTCGCGAAAAACACCATGGGGATCGACAGCCATGCGCCCCCGTCAACCCGGTAATGCAGGTCGCCGGCATCCATGGCGCCCACGGGCTGGACGCCGAGATAGAAATCGACAGGCAATGATCCGCCGGGATACAGCGGATCCCGCATGGTCGGACCGGTGGGCGGCACGAGTTGAGCGGGAACATGAACCGCATCGATCAGGTCCTGGGCGTCAACGGGCACCAAATCTCCCAGGACAGGCAGAAACAGCAGGCCGATTATCCAGATTTTACCGCGCATGAAATCTCTCCTTTTCAACCCTTCTTATACCAGAACCGATCAGGGGCAACACGTCCATTCTTCCCCAAATTCCCTTGAGCAATTATCATACCACGGTCGTTTCCAGGCGATTCCCGGCCGATTCACGAAGATCCGTCTTATGAACGCAGGCAATCCATATTGTTTTTCATTGCATCTTCATATCAACATCTTGTGTGTATCCGAATGGTATCCATCCCGAAATGGACATGAAATACCGGTTGTTCATCCGGACCGAAACCCAATATCAGGTCATTCCGGGGATTCAGGATGACGCCGGCATGATTACATTCTGTGTAATCCCCTTTTCTCGCGGGGTCAGTTGAATCCGTGTTTTTTCAGGTAATAGGACAGGATTCTGGGTGTGATGCCCAGGATTCCGGCGGCTTCCTTTTTGACACCGTTTGCCTGTTCCAGCGCTTTCGACACGAGGTGTTTTTCGATTCGTTCCATATTCGATTTCAGGTTCATCCCGCTGATCAGCGCGTCGACCGCCGGTTCCGCCCCGCCGGAACGATCCGCTGCGCCGCCGATTTCCGCCGGAAGCGCTTCAAGGGAAATCTGATTTCCTGTTTCCAGAATGGTGGCTCTCTGGATGGCATTCTCCAGTTCCCGGACGTTCCCGGGCCAGGAATATTCCACCATGGCGGCCATGGCCTCCCGGTTGAAATCATCGAACTTGCGTTTGATCTCCCGGCTGTATTGTTCAAGAAAATGACGGGCCAGCGGCAGAATGTCCTCCTTCCGCTGCCTGAGGGGCGGCAGGTCGATATGGATCACGTTCAGCCGGTAGTACAGGTCTTCCCTGAATGTGCCGTCCCGAATCCTTTTTTTCAGATCCTGATTGGTTGCGGAGATGATCCGGACATCGACTTTCCGGGGCGTTCTCCCGCCGATGGGTGTAACCTCCCGTTCCTGGAGGACCCTGAGAATTTTAGCCTGTGTGGCGGGATTCATGTCGGCGATTTCATCCAGGAACAGGGTTCCCCTGTCGGCTTTCTGGACCAACCCGATCCGGGCATTCACGCCGGTTGCCACACCCTTCTCGATCCCGAAAAGTTCGGCTTCGAGCAGGTTTTCGGGCAGGGCGGCGCAGTTGATTCCGATGAAGGAGCATTGTTTTCGGGGGCTGTTGAAATGAATGGTTTTCGCCACGATTTCTTTCCCGGTACCGGTATCGCCGCTGATGAGAACGGAGGCGTTCGATGCCGCCACCCGGCCGGCGATCCCGATGACCTTGTCCATGGCGCTACTCCGCCCGATCAGCATTCCCATCCGGTAGCGTTTACCCAATTCTTCTTTCAGGCGGAGGTTTTCCTCGTTGAGAGCCAGTCGGGTGGCTTCCAGGGCTTCACGGTTCTTGACGTTTTCCAGAGCCACCGAAGCCAGTTCCGCCACGATTTCCACCAGCAGTCTGTCGGTGAAGCTGAACAATCCTTGTTCCAGTGTGTTGTCCAGGTAGATCAATCCCTTGACCTGATCCGACGGCTGGTTACCGGGAATGGGGACACATAAAATGGATCGCAGCCCCAGGATCTGGATGCTGCGCCGTTCGCGGAACGCGGTATCCGCGCCCACATCGCCGCTCAAATAGGTCCGTTTCGTTTCCACGACATGATTGATGATCGTCCGGGAAGTCTCGAACTCCGGCTCTGAAATGTCCTCCTGCCGTATGTTCCGGCTGATACTGAAATGAAGATCTCCTTCGGGTCCCCGGGTCATCAGGAATCCTCTTTCTCCGCCGGTCGCTTCCACAACCTGGTCCAGCACGGATGTCAGCAGGCGGTTCAAATCCGTGGCGGTGAAGAATTCTCTGGTGCTGTGCAGCAGAAACTGGATTGGTGCCGAATCCGACGTTTTCATCTTCTTTGTTCCCTCCTGGGGGATTGACCCGGTTTTTTCTGTTTCCGTTTGACCGGGCGCAGGGCTCAGCAGCCGGATTGCGCTGTCGATCCGCTCGGCTGCCGGACGCATTTTGAACCGCTTTGCCAGGGATTCCGCCTTCCGGTAGAGGTCCAGGGATTTTTCCGGGGAATCGACGGAAGCGGCGATTGTGCTCAGAGCGAACACCGACACCGGCGAATCTTTGAAAATCGAGGACCGGACGATATGGCCCGCAAGCCGGGCGCCCATGTCGCCCAGCGGAGATCGGACGGTGGGAAGATCGACCCGGAAGAACAGGTGGGGAATGGCGCTGTGGTCATCGATATCCTGCATCAATGCCTGAAGTTTCCCGGCTGCCTCCATCTGTCCGGCGGCATCCTTCATCCGGACCGACAACTCAACCAGGCCTCTCAGGACACGAAGCATCCCGCCGGTGATCCCCAGCGGATCCAGGATCTGCCTGGAACGCTCGAAAAGCTTTGCCGCTTCAGCGAGATTCCCGGCATCCAGCCGGACAAACCCCAGCTCAACCAGGACCCTGCCTTCCCGGTGCCGCCGGTTGAACGAGCGGTTCAGTTTACCGGCAGCCCGGAGATATCGCACGCCAGAAGAAGTGTTTCCCGTCAGGATGTTCACTTTCGCCAGAAGATCATAAGCTTCCGCCGCCAGCAAGGGGTCCGGGATTTCCCGTGCAATGGCCCGAACCGATTCCCCGAAGGTCTTCGCCTGTTTCAACTGTCCCTGATTCAGCCGTGTTTTCCCCATCGAAACCAGGCAGTCCGCTTCCCCCCGTTTATCTCCCTGGTTTCGATAGATCTCCAACGCCCGCTGGTATTCCTGTTCCGCCCGGCTGATATCTCCGACGATTTCACATGCCACCGCCAGTTTTTTCCGGCCGTCGGCCACGGTTTTTGGAAAGCCGATCCGGTCCAGGATTTCCAGCGCCTTGTCCAGTTCCCGGACCGCTTTCCACGGTTCGCCCTTTTCGATCAGCGCGCCCGCCAGGTTCACCCGTGTGATATTTTCAATCATGAAATGCCGGGCGTTTTCCGCTATTTTCATGGCCTGCAAAAACAGCTGTTCCGCCTGACCGATGCGTCCCTGCTCCATCAGTGTCCTGCCGATGCTCATCAGGCAGGCTGCGCTGTGTTCGACCTGACCGCTGTCCTGAAAAATCCGCAGCGCTTCCTCGTTGATTTCCCTGGCCTGGGGAAACCGCCCGGTTTCATGGTAAATGTCACCCATGAGCTGCAGGCTGCGCGCCACACTCATGGGTGAATTCAGCCGGTTGAAAATTTCCCGTGCCCTGACGGCCTCCTCCAGCGCCGTGTCATAGTCCCCCAGCGCCAGATTGCATACTCCCGCTCCCAGGCGGCACCGGGCCTCCAGCGTGAGGTTGCCGTTTTGCACGCACAACGCCGCCGCCTGGTTGAACCGGTCCAGCGCCGGTCCGGTTTTGCCGGTCGAATAGAGGATCCCCGCCAAACCGAACAAAGCCTCCATCTGAAGATCGATCACGCCGGTCCGGCCCGCGGCATCGTTCAGTTTCCGGTATGCGTCCTGAGCCTCCTGAAGGTTCCCCAGCGCCCGTTGTGCAATCCCCATGTGCCGCAGCACGCCCAGAACCGCCGGCTCCGTGTCCTGCATCCTGATCCGCAGCGCATCTTTTGCCAGTTCGGTCACCGCAGCATACTGGGCATGTTCCTGCAACCGCTCGATCGCCTTCAGATAATACGGCAATGCCGTTTCGGGGTGATACCCGCGGGACAGATGCCGGGCGATTTCCGACTGATCCGGCGCTGCATGGGATATCAGATATTCTGCAACCGTATCATGCAGGTCGCGCCGGCGCCGGGCCGGCATCCGATTGTATATGAGTTCCAGAAAAGCCCAGTGTCGAACCGTCAATTCACTCCTGAACCGGCGCAACAGGCCGCTCTTTCCCAATTCGTCCAGAACATCCAGAAACCGCTGGGGATTCATGCCGGCAACGCCGCAAACCGGGGAGATCTCCCGTATGGGATCCGACACGGCCAGCGCTTCCATCACGGTCAAAGCTTCGTGCGACAGATTTCTCAACCGCGCCAGCATATTGGATCTGTAACTGCCCGCCCGGTACCGCCACTTTTTTGGCGCTAAATGCCATCGATTCTCCCGGTAGGCGAGCGCGCCGCTTTGGAACGCATTCATCACGAGTTCCTGGGCAAGCCCGGGATTGCCTCCGGATCTCTTGATAATCCTGTCCAGTAAGGGTTCCGGAAGTTCCATGGTTCCCAACATAGACCGGACGAGCGCAGCCATGTGATCGACAGGCAATCCATCCAACCGGATGGTCTGCCCGGATGACCGGATCTCCGATATCCACTCGGCTGTTTCCGAAGCTTCCGTTTTCGCGGCCTCGTCCATCGACATCACCACTGCGATACGTTTCAGGCCGCTCAATGCGGAACGGAAAAACCGTATTCTGGACGCCGACATCCGATCCACATCATCAATCCAGATCAACACCGGGCGCATTTCGGCCAGATTGCCGATCAACCGACCGAACGCCTTCGGCGGCGTGCCGATTTCCGCGCCGGGATCCTGGAACGATTCCCATCCCGGAAACGCCGAAAGTGATCGACCGACCCCTTCATTCAATCTTTTTGCATCCTCCGGTGTCATCCGGCCCCGATATTGTTCCATTCTGCCGAGTACCGGCTGGAGTTCCACATCCAAGGGAAGGCCGTGCCCCGCACCAGCGAATACCGGCAGGACAGCCACGCCTTCCCACCCTTTCAAAAGCTCAAACTCCTCCAGCAACCGGCTCTTGCCGATCCCGGCCTCCCCCTTCAGAAAACAGACCTTCCGGCCTGAACCGTCTTCCGGCGCAAGAATATCACCCAGCCGCTTCAATTCGTCACCGCGCCCCATGAAAGCCGGTCGAAACAGTTCCGCCGGAGCTTCCCAGTCGGGCACCTTCCCGGACCGCTCACAATCCGGCTTTTTCTCGGTCAGGACCGACCAGATCTCCCTGGCGGACGGCAACCGGTCGGCGGGATCTTTTTCCAGCAGCCACAGGATCACCCGCTCAAGCGATGATTCCTGCTTAATCAGCATCAGGGACCGGGGCCGCTCCTTGACCTGTTTCAAAAGAAGCTCATAAAACGTCCGGCCTTCAAACGGCAGGATTCCAGACACCGCTTCATACAATACGACACCCAGCGAATACAGGTCCGAACGGATATCCGGAACGGCACCCCTGCATTGCTCCGGTGACGCATACTGGACCGTCCCGGCGAAAACCTTTCCCTCCGATCCGGAATGCGGGCCGATACGGGACAGGCCGAAATCGGTTATTTTTACCTTGCCTGACCGGTCGACCAGGATATTCTGCGGTTTGATATCGCCATGAACCACTCCCCGCCCGTGAAGATAATCCATCGCCTGCAGAACCTGGGGAATGATGTTCCAGAGCACACGACTGCGCCGCTCGGAACCGGGACACCCGCTCTCCTCGAGACAAGTCCGCAAATGCACGCCATCAACCAGCTCCATGACCAGATAACTCTTCTCCCGATCGATGAACCAATCGTACAGCCGGACAATATTGGGATGCCTTAACCGCGCCAGAGCCTGAACTTCAAGCGAAACAGACGCCGCCGCATGAATCTCCTTGATCGCAACCGGGTTCCCGGCATCATTCCGACAGGCATATACAACCCCGCCGCCTCCGGTTCCCAGGATTTTCTCAACGTGATATTTCCCTGCAATGACGTTCACATATTCCACTTCCTGAAACCCGAACATTACCATATATGTAACCGGTTGTCAATAATTGTAATTTTTCGGATGTTGCCGCCGTCTTGAACTTGTCGGATTTCAGTCGCCGGGTGGTTCTCCGGTATTGATCCCTTCCGATTCCGGATCGGGGGATTGGTCCGGTTCCGGAAAATATTCTTCCAGGCCGTTTTCCGGCTGGTCGGTTTCCTTTTCAACCACCCGGGCGACGGCCAGGACTTTCCCGCCGTCCTTGCCGATATCCTGGAGTTGAACGCCCTGGGTGGAGCGGCCGATTGACCGGAGACTTTCCATGTCGACGTGGATCCGGATGAGTTTCCCGGCGCTGGTAACCATCAGGAATTCATCATCTCCGAATGATTGGATAACGCCGATGACCGGGCCGTTTTTCTGGGTGACCCGGATATTGATCAACCCCTTTCCGCCGCGTTTCTGGCTTCGGTATTCCTCGATATCGGTCCGTTTCCCGTAGCCGTTTTCGGTCACGGTCAGCATCAGGGCACCTTCCCGGAGAACCTCCATTCCCACGACGCTATCTTCCGGAACCAGCCGGATCCCGATCACGCCCTGGGTGACCCGTCCCATAGCCCGCACATCTTTTTCTCCGAACCGGATACTCATCCCGTTCCGGGTGGCCATGAAGACGTGCTGGTTGCCGTCTGTGAGCCGGACGGCGATCAGGCGGTCATCCTCATCCAGTTTGATCGCCCGGATCCCGTTGGTACGGATATTCGAATATTCTCTGAGTGCCGTCTTTTTGACGATTCCCTTCCGGGTTCCCATCAGGATGAATTGGTTGCTGTCGAACGATTGAATTGGGAGAATGGCGGAAACGTTTTCGTCGGGCATCATGGACAGGAGATTTTTCAGGGAGTTGCCCTTGGCCGAACGCCCGGCCTGGGGCAGCTGGTAGACTTTCAGTTTGTAGACGATTCCCCTGTCGGTGAAAATGAGAATGATGTCGTGTGTGCTGGCCACAAAGAGATGCTCCAGGAAATCTCCTTCTTTGGGGATGATTCCGGTGGCGCCCTGCCCCCGCCGTTTCTGGGCTCTGTATAGAGACAGGGCGTTTCGCTTGGCGTAATTGTCGTGAGTGATGAACACCACCATGTCTTCCTCGACAATCATGTCCTCGAGTTCGATTTCGCTGGTGGCTTCCAGTATTTCCGTCCGGCGCTCATCCCCGTATTTCGCCTTTATTTCCAGCAGTTCGTCCTTGATCACATTCAGCAGCAGCGCTTCCGAGCCCAGAATGGCCTTCAACCGGCTGATTTCCTTCAAAAGATCCAGGTATTCGGTCCGGATTTTTTCCCGTTCCAGGCCGGTCAACCGCTGCAGCCGCATATCCAGAACGGCCTGAGCCTGTTCCGCGCTCATGCCGAACTTCGCGATCAGGCCCGACTTGGCCTCTTCAGCATTCCCGCTGGCTCGTATCAGATCGATAACCGCGTCCAGGTTATCCAGAGCGATAATCAATCCTTCGATGATGTGCGCTCTCGCTTCGGCCTTCTGAAGAAGGAATCTGGTTCTCCTGAACACGACTTCCCGGCGGTGCTGGATGAATTTTTCAAGGATTTGTTTCAGGGTCAGTTGTTCGGGTCGGCCGTCGACCAGGGCCACCATATTGACGCCGAAATTCTGCTGCAGCTGGGTTTTCTTATAGAGCTGATTCAGAACGGCTTTGGCGATCTGATCTTTCTTAAGCTCCACCACAATCCGCAACCCGTCCCGATCCGATTCGTCCCTGAGATCCGCGATTCCTTCCAGTTTCTTTGTTTTGACCAGTTCGGCGATTTTCTCCAGCAAAGCGGCCTTGTTCACCTGATAGGGAAGCTCGGTAATGATGATGTCTTCGCGCCCGGCCCGTTCGCGTTTTTCAATCACGGCCTGCGCCCGCATCACGATGGAACCTCTCCCGGTCTCATATGCCGAGACGATCCCTTCCCGGCCGTAGATGAACGCTCCGGTGGGGAAATCCGGTCCTCTGACGATGGTCATCAGGTGATTCGTGTCGGTTTCGGGATGGTCGATCAGGGTGATGGTTGCGTCGATGATCTCGATCAGGTTGTGGGGCGGGATGTTTGTCGCCATACCCACGGCGATGCCGCTGGAACCGTTTACCAGGAGATTGGGTACGGAAGCCGGCAGAACGACCGGTTCACTCGTGGATTCATCATAGTTGGGAATGAAATCCACCGTATTCTTTTCGATGTCACGGATCATTTCCTCCGATACCCGTGCCAGTCGCGATTCGGTATAGCGCATCGCCGCCGGCGGATCGCCGTCCACGGACCCGAAGTTGCCCTGCCCGTCGACGAGCATGTACCGCATGGAAAAATCCTGCGCCATCCGAACCAGCGAATCGTATATCGCCTGATCGCCGTGGGGGTGATAATTCCCCATCACCTCACCCACCACCTTGGCCGATTTCCGGTACGGCCGGTTGTAATGGAGACCCATTTCATGCATGCCGTACAGAATTCGCCGGTGCACCGGTTTCAATCCGTCCCGCACATCCGGCAGGGCTCTTCCCACAATGACGCTCATGGCATAGTCAATAAACGACGTCTTCATCTGGTCTTCGACATTGACCCGCACTCTCTGTTCCTGTGTGAGCATTTTCCTACTCCTTCATCCCATGTTCCGACACCTGCATGTCACCACCTAAATGTCCAGATTCGCTTCCAGTGCAAACTCCTGAATGAATTCCTTGCGGGGGATAACGTTATCGCCCATCAATACCGAAAACACCTCGTCCGCCGTCAGCAGATCCGAAACCTCCACCTGGAGAAGCGTTCGGCGTGCGCTGTCCATGGTTGTTTCCCAGAGCTGATCCGCATTCATTTCACCCAGTCCTTTATAACGCTGGATGTTCATTCCGGTCTTGGCGGTCCTGAACACGAATTCCAGAAGCTCTTCCTGCGTTTCGAAACGATGTTCTTCGTCTCTTCCGTTCAGAACGAAAAAAGGCGGGTATCTCACGCTCTGCACCTCACTTCGGATCTGAAACAGGTCCCGCATTTCATGGGATCCAACCAAATTCCATCCCAGGTTGATCTGCGGCTTGTCGATCCTGCAGGGAAACACGATTTCAAAAAGATTGTCTTCCTCGTTGAAATGCTTGTCCACATCATATCCGGCTGCTTGAAACACCCTGAACATGCGGTCAAACTTTTCAACCTGCTCAAAGATGTACCGGTATTTGAAATCATTATCCAGGATGATGTCGATGAGGTCCTCGCTGACACCTCTTTTCTGCGCCTTTTCAATCAGCTGCCTGTAGAGGATCAGTTTCTTAAGAATCAATTTGAGATTCTGACCGGCATAGGGGCGCGCAGTTTTATCGGTTCGCAGCCGCAGCGTTTTCCCGGCTTCCTCGAGAAGAAAATCCTCGTAGGATCTGTCATCTTTGAGATATTGAATCATCTTGCCCTTGGATACCCGGTACAGCGGTGGCTGAGCGATATACAGATACCCGCGTTCGATCAATTCCGGCATGTGCCGGAAAAAGAATGTGAGCAGGAGCGTTCGGATGTGGGATCCGTCCACGTCGGCATCGGTCATGATAATGACTTTATGATACCGGATTTTATCGACATTGAAATCATCCTTGCCGATTCCCGTCCCCAGGGCTGTGATGATTGTTTTAATCGTTTCCGACTGCAGCATCTTGTCGAAACGGGCCTTTTCGACGTTCAGGAGTTTTCCCCGGATGGGCAGGATCGCCTGGTACCGCCTGTCTCGACCCTGCTTGGCAGATCCGCCGGCCGAATCACCCTCGACGATGAACAATTCACTCGCGCTGGGATCCCGTTCCGTGCAATCCGCCAGCTTGCCCGGCAGGGAACCGGAATCCAGAGCGCCTTTTCGCCGGGCGAGATCTCTGGCTTTACGGGCCGCTTCCCGCACCCTGCAGGCATTGATCGCTTTCTCGACGATCACCCGGGCGACGGGGGGATTCTCGTCGAAAAATTCCGCCAGTTTCTCATTGACGACCTGTTCCACGATGCCCTTGACTTCTGAATTTCCGAGTTTCGTCTTGGTCTGTCCCTCAAACTGAGGATCGGGAACCTTTGCTGAAATGACGGCCGTCAATCCTTCCCGGATATCGTCCCCGCTGGGCGGATGCGTGATGTTTTTCATGAGATCCTTGTCGGTTGCGTAAGCATTTACCGTGCGGGTCAGCGCGGATTTAAACCCGGACAGGTGCGATCCGCCCTCCAGCGTATGAATATTGTTAACATATGAAAAAACCGTCTCGGTATATCCATCGTTATACTGCATGGCGACATCGACGATGACATCGTTGACGGTTTTCGAGAGCAGAATCACTTTGGGATGAAGAACTTCCCGGGCACGATTCAAATACTCGACAAATTCGACGATTCCACCCCTGTAAAAAAACTCCGCAGTCTTGCCGTCCCGCTGATCCTCCAGAACGATTTGCAGGCCGCCATTTAAAAACGCCAGCTCCCGCAACCGCTTTGCAATGACTTCAAACTGGAAATTCAGATCCTCAAAGATCTCCGGATCCGGCATAAAATGAGTTTTCGTTCCGGTTTTCCGGGTCGAACCCACCTCTTTCAACTCCGTCTGGGGCTCACCCCGTGAATATTCCTGCCTGTATATCTTTCCATCCCGCTTGATTTCCAGCTGCAGCCAGATTGACAGAGCATTGACACAGCTGACGCCCACACCATGCAATCCCCCGGAAATGGCATAGGACGTTTTGTCAAACTTCCCGCCGGCATGAAGCTTGGTCATGACCACTTCCGCTGCCGATACTCCCTCGGTGGCATGGATATCCACCGGGATGCCTCTCCCGTCATCAATAACCGTTATGGAATCATCCCCGTTGATGATCACCTTGATTTTATTGCAGTACCCCGCCATGTATTCATCGACGGAATTGTCGACGACCTCATTGACAAGGTGATGCAATCCCTGAAATCCGGTGGATCCGATATACATGGCCGGCCTGAGACGGACCGCTTCGATTCCCCCGAGAACCTTGATACTCTCGGCGGTATACCGGCCCGAAGATCGTTTCCGTTCATCCTGATTGTCCTTTTCCACCATTTTGCCCCTTCCCTGTATCAGCATTCCGATATATTTCCAGATTGAATCGTGAACTGCTTCGCCTTCCTCGCTCCATACAACTCCGTTCCTTTGCCGGTCTGAGTCAAAAGCACCTGAACCGACCCCGGAATAATCTCCAGTAACGCTTCCTGCCTGGTTGAATCCAGTTCGGCCGTCATGTCATCCATTACCAGAACCGGATATTCGCCACGGGTATCCCTGTACAACTGAAGCTCCGCCAGTTTAAGTGAAATGACAGAGTTTTTTTTCTGCCCCCTTGATCCATAGACTCTGACATCTTTGCCGTTGATTCTTATTTCCAGGTCGTCCCGGTGGGGACCGGCACCCGTAACGCCCGTCGCCGTCTCGGTTTCTTTGAATCGTCTTAATGCTTCGTGGAAGCTTGTTTCGATCTTGTCCGCATTGAGCGCCTCACCCGCAAAATCACTCCGGTATGTCAAATCCATCTCTTCCGAATTTCCGGATATCCGTTTGTGGGCTTCGGTCAGAATGGGTCGGATTTTCTTCAAAAACCGCACCCTCTGTTCAACAATTCTGCTTCCCAGACTGACCATCTGATCCGTAATGACCTTCATAAGGTCTGTATCCTTATTTTTTCCTTTCAAAAGCATGTTCCGGCTTCTCAGAAGCTTTCTGAAATCTCTCAGTGTAAACAGATAAACCGGGTTCATCGTGTATATTCCCCTGTCCAAAAATTCGCGTCTGGCTTTGGGATCACCCGAAGATATTTTCATTGCTTCAGCCGAAATAACCGCAAAATTGACTGTTCCGATAAATTCCTTCAGGTCCTGTATTTCTTTTCTGTTCAGCCAGTATTGTCTTCCTTTTGCATTTAACAGAATTCGCAGAAGAAAAACGCCTTTGTCGTTGACTGTTTCTCCTTCCACAACCGCTTCTTTTTCTTCATATCGGATCATTTCCATAACCCGAGCGCTTCGAAAGGATCTTCCATCCGAGAGGCATGCGGCCGCTTCCATCAAGCTCGTTTTACCCTGAGCATTGTCACCCTTGAAAACGTTCATTCCTTCATCTAAACGAACTTTCTGGTCATTTAAATTTCTGAAATTGACAATCCGTATATATGAAAGGTACATCCGGGGTTACCATACTCCCCGTTCTATTCGGTTTAAATGATCATGGGCATCACGACAGAAAAATATTTATATTCAGATGGTTCCGACGGTTCAAAAACCACCGGTCCCGACATGTCTCCGATCCTCATAACCACCAGCTCCGAATCGATCGATCTCAGAAGATCCAGCAGATAATTCACGTTGAAACCAATGGAAAACGGTTCGCCGTCATATTGAATATCCAATCTGTCCTTTGCTTCACCATATTCCGGAGTGCTGGCCGATATCTGTATCCCACCTGCCGATACATCAAATTTGACTCCCCGGACCTTCAGATCCGAAAACAGTGAAACCCTTCGGAGCGAATTGTATAAACCATCCTTGTCAATCTTGATCTCATTCTCGGCGTTTTTCGGAACCACCTTTGTGTAATCCGGGAATTTACCGTCCACAAGACGTGTCAACACCGTTTCATTCCCCACCCTAAATACTACCTGATTCTCCATTATTCCAAACTTCATTTCCTCCATACCGGAACTGATCATTCGCTGTATTTCGCGGATACCTTTTTGGGGAATGATGATCTCCATCTCGGGCAAATCCGTTATGTTTTGAGATTCAACATAGGCCAGGCGATGTCCATCCGTCGCCACCATTCTCAAGGTTTCCTTTGAAACATGAAACAAGGTTCCATTCAAAACACGCCGGTTTTCATCATGACTGACCGCAAATGATGATTTCCGCGTCAAGATATCCATGACTTCGGAACCGACCGGCACAAAACCGGTGTCGTCGAAATCCGCCAGCCTCGGATAATCCTCATCCGACATCCCCACCAACTTGAAATTGGACAACCCGCACGAAATCGATATCCAGTTGTTTTCCTCCACCTTGAACCGGATCTTTTCCTCCGGCAACTCCTTCAAAACCTCATATAGCTTCTTTGCGGAAACAGTGATGCTTCCGCCTTCGGACTCATTGACATCAATCCGGTCCCGGATCCCCACTTCCAGATCCGTTGCGTTGATCTCGATCTGGTTTTCTGTTGTTACGATCCGAACATTACTCAGAAGCGGCAAAGCATTCTTTCGCTCCACAACCGCCTGCACCTTCTGAATACTCCTCAAAAAATCACTTTTTTCAATTTCAAATTCCATTTTAACCCCCAGTTGAGAGATGAATTCAAACTAACAGATTTTCTTTTAAATGTAAATAGTTTTATGAAAAATAAGTTCGCACGAGCCCGCTACTGTGAACATCATTTTAATAAAACAGATGGATAGAAGAAGTCGTCGTAGCGGTATATAAGTCTAAAAGGCTGTTAATTGATTACATTTATTAATAAAACAGCGACAGGAAACCATGTTTGGTGATGTGTGGGCACCCTCGCATGCCTGTGTAGGACATCATGAAAAAAAAATTCAGTGTCGCTTGAACATCCTGTAAACGATTTCACTCCGGTTTATTGTTCAAACATTGCGTAATTATTTCAATTAAAATAGGATTGAATGAGAGCGAGGTCGATGGAAAAAAAAGCTTGACATGGATGAAAATTCAATTTGCGAACCAATGATTTTACACAGATTTATACACAGATGTTTAAATTGGACATAACCTGTTGAATATTAAAAATATTTTATTAAATATTACCCCGGAGTAAAACGGTTTTTTATCATGATTTTACGAGTTATTTTACCGGTTGCGGGCGTTATCCGATTGACATGAATAAGCACTGCTGCAGGATCGGCATTTTATCTCGTGTTCTGCCATGTCAAAATAAACCGTTCGGATCCCAGACATTATTTCTGCAGACTTGTTTTTCATCTGCGGAAAGAATATCGGTTGAACTGGCGGTTCACGATCCATGGAAAATATTGAACCGGGAGGAAGAGGAAGTTGAGGGGATCGTATTTTCAAGAGGAAAATGGATCGCGAAAATGGTGCCGTTCCCACTGGTTCTTTATGATCGGTACTATTCGGAAATATCCGGATTCGATCAGAGGCTGGAAAGGATAAGGGATGAGCTGGGACGAAAATGCATGTTCGTCAATCCGCCTGAGTTTTCTCGGATTGTAACCAATAAGGTGGAATTTTCGGTGAAAATGCAAAGGTATGGATTTCATTCACCTGTAATATATGCGGATCGCATCGTGAATGAAAAGGAACTGGCTTGCCTGCTGACGCGTCATCAAGCGGTCGTCGCAAAACCGGTTTATGGAAGGATGGGAAGGGGAATTGTACGGATAGAGCAGGACAGAATCGGAACCCGAAACGAGTATCGTGTGCGGACAGAGAATCGGGAAATACGGTGTTCCCGTCCAATGGAAGTGGCTGGAATATTGAGACATCTGGCAAGGGAGCAGGTGATGGCCGTGAAGGATTTCATGATTCAGGAATCCATTGACATCGAGCGGATCAGGAACCGGTGGTATGATGTTCGGGTATTGATGCAGCGGACCCGGCCGGGATCTCCGGATCTGACCGGAATGGTGATCCGGGTGAGCAATGGAACTGTCACGGTGCCGAACCTGGATCAGGGCGGACTGGTAATGGATCCTGAGTTTTGTTTCGGTGCGATGACGGAGAACAAATCCGGTATGGAGCGGATGGAGAAATGCAGACGGATCTGCAATGCTTTATACCTAAGGTTTGAAGAAGAGTACGGCGATATTGGCGAGATCGGGTTCGATCTTCTGATCGACAGGAAAGATAAGATATGGATTCTGGAGATCAATTCGAAACCGGGTAGATGGGCATTCTGGAGGTTGGCGTCGGGTTTCGGGTTGGACGGGGATCGAAGGCGAATGTATGCGGAAACCAGGATGATATCCATCGAAAAGGTTATGCAGTATGGAAGATGGTTGTGTGAGAAAAGCTTGAATGAGAAGGAGAACTGAATGAGCAATGTGATGTTGGTGGTGCGGGACGGCTGGGGATACAGCGAAAAAACGGAAGGGAATGCGATATATCATGCGAATAAACCGTTCGATGATTATTTGTTGAATCACACCCGGCAAGCGCTGTTGTCATGCCATGGGGAAAATGTCGGTCTTCCGCCCGGATTTCAGGGTTCGAGCGAGGTCGGGCACATGAATATGGGCGCGGGAAGAATTGTGGAGCAGGAAGTTACGCGGATATTCCGGGCGATTCAGGAAGGATCGATATTTAAAACGCGTACGTTCCAGGCCATTGAAATGTTTTTGAGCATGGACGCACCCGCTCTGCATTTTTTCGGATTGCTGCAGGATGAAGGCGTCCACGCCCACCAGGAACATCTGTTCCAACTGCTCCGGCATTTCCGGCCGAAGTTCAAGGGGATAAAAATCTGGATCCATCCGATTGCGGACGGCAGAGATACGCCTCCCCGAAGCTTCAATAAGTTTCTGGATCGTCTTCTACGGGAGATCCGGTCGTATGAAGATATCGAGATCGGAACGGTATGGGGCAGGTATTACGGTATGGACAGGGGAAAGAACTGGAATCTCATCGATATCGCGTATCGGGCGATGGTCCACGGGGAAGGTGAAAAAACGGATGATTTCAAGACGGCGGTTTCGAGGGCATATGCGGAGGATCAAACGCCGGACGGCGTGCCGATGTTCGATGAATATATCAAACCGCTGGTGAATTCAGGATATCCGGGCATGCATCCCGGCGACATCATTATCAACTTCAATTACCGCCAGGACCGGGCCATTCAGATTTCCAGGGCGTTTGTTGATTCCACCTGTCCTGTTTACCGGGATATTTCGTCGTTGGTACATTATTACGGATTGACACGATATTACAACGAATTCGATCGCAACATCATCCCGCCCATCGAAGAAGGTGGGTCCATGCAGCGGATTCTGGGAGAAGTTCTATCGGATTCGGGGCACAGCCAGTTGAGAATATCCGAAACCCAGAAATTCCGGCATATCACCTCGTTTTTCAACGGGAAATTGACCGAGCCTTTCCCCGGGGAGGAACAGGTGGAAATCCCGAGCCGGTATGATCCATCGAGTTTCGCATCTCACCCGGAGATGAATGCCCGGGAGGTAACCGAGGAGCTGCTCGAGCGGCTGAATCGCGGATACCGGTTCATATTGGTTAATTACGCCAACTGCGACATGGTCGGACATACGGGAGATTTCGATGCGGCCCGCCGGGCTGCGGGTATTGTGGACGAGAATGTTCGGATTGTTTCGGATAGAGCGCTGGAACTGGGGTATACGGTTCTGGTCACGGCGGATCATGGCAACGCCGAACAGATGCTGGATGAAAACGGAGAACCCAAAACATCCCACACCGTGAACCCAGTCAAGCTGCATCTGTTGTCCCGTCCCGGAGCGTATCGGTTCGGTGCTCGAGAGGGCATCCTGTCCGACGTGGCCCCGCTGATTCTGAAAATCATGGGTCTTCCAATACCTGCAGAAATGACGTCGGACCGGTTGGCCAGACAATTGGTCCCGGAACGTGACCGATCTCAATCGCCAAAGATTTTCTCAGGCCGGAGATTGAAATCCGGGAAAAACGGATCCGGATTTTCCGGGCCGGCGAAATCCTGAAAATAGCCGTTTTTCAGTGCGGATTCCCGGAACGATTCAACCGCCTGGTCATATTCCTCACAAGACAGCGGTTCATTGATCATGGAATGATCGGCTGCGCGGAACAGAGGTCGGTACTGCGCCATGACACTGACCGGAATTTCCGGATCGATACCGGCCAATATCCTGAAGACCTTCCGGGTTCCGGATAATCCGTTGGGCAAAACGAGGTGCCGGACCAGCAACCCGGATACTGCCTTGTCGTTTTCGATCTTAAGCGGTCCGACCTGATCGGCCATGATACGGATGGCGGTTTCGGCAGTATCGACATACCCGGGAAGCCCGGAAAGAGACTCCGCCCACAGATCTTCCCCGTACTTGAAATCCGGCAGATAGATATCGACGATGCCGTCCAGGACGCTGAGTGTGTCGGGGGGGATGTACCCGTTGGTGTTGTAGACGAGCGGCAGATCGAGACCCAGTTCAAGTGCGCCCGCCAGAGCATCGAGCGCGAAAGGCAACTGAGGTGTCGGCGTCACCCAGTTGATATTGCATGCGCCCTGCCGTTGCAGGGCGAGCATCTTCTCGGACAGGTCCCGCGGGCGCATAACGGTGCCGCAGCGCAACTGGCTGATCTGGTAATTCTGGCAAAAAACACACCGGGCGTTACATCCGGAAAAGAAAACGGCCCCGGAACCCGCGCCGCAGTTCAGCGGCGGTTCCTCTCCCTTGTGAAGCAGAACCGGTCCGAGCGTCAGGGTACCGCCCAGGCCGCACCGCCCCGTCAATCCGGTACGACGGGAAACTCCGCATCGGAACGGGCACAGGGTGCAGGAATCGAGCTGTTGTTCCAGTATCCGGGCCCGATGCCGGATTTCTGAGGATGCGAGAACGGGCAGGGCAGGGTCCTATTCTTCTTTTTTCTTCTTTTTGGGTGTCTTTACGACGGCGGGTTCCGGGGGATGAATGGGAAACGGCGGTGTTGTGCCCTGATTTCTCTCCCGCCTCTTCCGCTCTTTCCCCGCATTTCGCTTTCTCTGTTCCCGCTTGATTTTGAGTTTATGGGTGTTCGAAGCCACGGCGTTGTTCTCCTTTGGAATTGAAAAAATTAACCGGTAACCGTTCGACTGCGGAAGATAACATGATTCTGTATTGGTTTACAATCACCGGGAGTCAAGAAAACGAGATGGATTGAGATTATGAAGTGCGGAAAGAAGGGAGTTTTTCAGAAGGCGGATATCGGCGATGCGGGGGAATTCAAGGGAAGGATTGAAAACAGAAGTTTCGGACGACCGGAATTCCTCCGCAAAAGACATGACGGACATGGTTGTGCCCGAAATGATAGGGAATCATTGAATAAGCGGGGGTGTCCAGTATGATCAGATCAGCGCGTTTGCCCGGTTCGATGCTTCCGCACACCGTTCCCCGTCCGGCTGCAAAGGCGGCATTCAGAGTGCACGCACTGATGGCTTCCTGGATGGTCATCCGGCATTGTGTGCAGGCAATGGTCATGATCAGCGGAAGATTTTGGGACATGCAGGATCCGGGGTTGAAATCGGTGGACAGTGCGATGGTCATTCCGCTGTCTATCATTTTTCTTGCCGGGGCATAGCGGTTCAATCCCAGAAAGAACACTGCGCCGGGCAGAAGCACTCCGATCGTACCACTCCGTATCAGGGCATGGATGCCGTCATCGTCGATGTAATCGAGATGATCGGCGGATACCGCATTCAATTCAGCAGCCAGAACGGTTCCGCCGCTGTTGCTCAACTGTTCCGCATGTATTTTCGGGGAAAGACCGTGAAGCAGACCGGTATTCAAAACCCGCCGGGCTTCTTCGACAGAAAATACACCCTTTTCGCAGAACACATCACAGAATTCCGCCAACCCTTCCCGGGCAACCCGGGGTATCATCTCCTCGCACACCAGGTCCAGGTATTCCCTGCGGCCGGTTTTCGGAGGAATTTCGTGAGCGCCCAGGAATGTTCGGGGCAGTTCCATGTTCATTTCGGACCGCAGATCCCGGGCTGCCCGGAGAATCTTCAATTCCGATTCGGTATCCAGGCCATATCCGCTTTTGATTTCATGCGCGGTGACTCCAAAGGAAAAACCTTCCCGGATACGCTGCCTGCCGGCAGCGACAAGATCGGCGACGGATGCCGCGCGGGTTGCCCGGACCGTGCTCTTGATGCCCCCGCCCGCAGCCGCGATTTCCATGTAGGGAACGCCGGCGATTTTCTGCGCGAATTCGTTTTCACGGGAACCGGCGAAGATCAAATGAGTATGGCAATCCACCAGGCCCGGCAGAATCGCGCCGTTTTCGGCATCGACATGAACGGCATCCGGTTCAATCGAAACATAACGATCCATATCTGTTTCGGGTCCGACCCAGACGATTCTGCCCCGGTTGCATGCCACCGCTCCCCGGGGGATGATTTCCAGATTCGACATCTCCTTCCCGCGCTTGGGCCGCCCGTTGCCGGATACCGTTATGATTTCCGCTGTATTGGTGATTACCAGGTCCGCTTGTTTCATGAATACCTCCTCACCGGACATTTTAAATCTTCCACCCGGAATGTTAAAGGTGGCGGGCATTCGATTGACCGGCAGGAAACGCTCTGCTAAGTTGGCATAAAATCCGGTGTTTGGAAAAGAAGGCAAAGGAGGTTGGAGATGCGCATTCTGGTCACGGGAGGAGCGGGTTTTCTGGGTTCCCATCTGTGCGAGCGTCTTCTTGCCGAAGGGCATGAAGTGATCGCCATGGACAACCTCATCACCGGCGATGTGGCGAATATCGAACAGATCCGGAACGACGGATTTCTCTTTATAAAACAGGATGTGACCAATTATATCTATATTGACGGCCCGCTGGACGCCATCCTGCATTTCGCCTCCCCGGCAAGCCCCGTCGATTACCTGGAACTGCCCATCCAGACGCTGAAAGTGGGTTCCCTGGGAACCCACAAGGCGCTGGGATTGGCCAAAGCGAAAAAGGCACGATTTCTGTTGGCGTCAACGTCAGAAGTGTACGGGGACCCGCTGATTCATCCCCAGAAGGAAAGTTACTGGGGAAATGTCAATCCGGTGGGTCCCAGGGGTGTTTACGACGAGGCCAAACGGTTTGCCGAGGCATTGACCATGGCCTATCACCGGTACCATGGCGTGGACACCCGCATCGTCAGGATTTTCAACACCTACGGACCCCGGATGAGAATCAACGATGGGCGGGTCGTTCCCACATTTATCGCCCAGGCTCTGGAAGGCAATCCGCTGACCGTTTTCGGCGATGGGACTCAGACCCGCAGCTTCTGCTATGTTGATGACCTGATCGAAGGGATCTATCGGCTCCTGATGTCGGATTGCCACGATCCGGTCAATATCGGGAATCCTTCCGAAATGACCATTCTGGATTTTGCCGGTATAATCCTGAAACTGGTCGGGCGGCCGGAAGAGATCCTTTTCAAACCACTTCCGGTCGACGATCCAAAGGTGCGCCAGCCCGATATCTCCAGGGCGAAAGAACTGCTTTCTTGGGAACCGGTCATTTCCCTCGAAACGGGATTGAAACGGACAATCGAGTATTTTTCAGCCAGAGCCAGACATCGTGAATGACGACAGGCAGCCGGTTCCGGCAGTTTAGCCTTCTTCTGGCTCTCGCCATTCTTTCGGCGGGCTGGGGTTTATATCTTGCGGTCAATCTGCCGGAAAAACCGTACCTGGATTATGACGAAGCGATTCACGGGGGCGCCGGCATCATTGTTCACGATTTTATTTTCGATCGGATTCACGGTACCCGTTACGCCGACCGTTCCTATCATTATTTCAATGCAGGTCTCATCTACTGGCCGTTCGTGCACGGAGTTTTCCTGGGCATCTGGTACTGCCTGTTCGGACTGGGCATCCATTCCGCCCAGGTGTTTTCCATCGCCGTTTCCGCTTTGGCTCTGATCGTCCTGTTCCGGCTGGGAATGCGGCATTTCGGGTTGTTTCCCGCTGCGACCGGAACGGTTGTCCTTTCGTTATACGGTCCGTTCATCGTTTTATCCCGGACCATCATGCTGGATACGATGCAGTTTTTATGGTTGACAGTTGTTCTGGGGATCATTCTTGATCATCTGCCAGAAGGCTTTCCGGCTCCAGCCCGCAGAGCGCGTATCCCCCTGATCGGACTGTTCGGTGCCGTTTTTCTGCTTTCGTTCACCCGAATCACGGGATGGGTGCTCGGCTGGGGTGGAGCTGCAACCTATTGTCTGTATTTGGCAATCCGCCGGAAATCACTCGGAGTGTTTCGCGGCTGCCCGGGGAATCGGATCTGGTCGGTGTTCATTCTTGTTCTGGCAATCGTGGCGGGATTCTATCTCTTCGTCCATATCGCGCTGGATTACGACATTATCGCGGCTTATGGGGAGCAGCAAAAACAGGCGCGGCCGGAGACGCGGGCTGAGGGATTGATCCGGTATCCCGGACTCATAGTGGAATCGTTCAACGGCTTCTGGATGGTTTTAGGATTCATGGTGCTGATACACATCGGTGGGTTGGTATCACGAAACCGAAAACTCAATTTCCTGTCCTGTCATATGATCTTCTGCTGGATATTGTTCCAGTTCATCCACTTGAAAAAATTGAGATTTCTGCTTCCGTGGTTCGGTTTCATGGGTTTGTTGACTGCAGCGGTGATTGTTGAATGGCTGCCGGCGGGCAGGCGGAAGTGGGTGCATGCGGTTTCGTCCGTGCTGGTGATCGCAGGGTTTGGAGCGATGCACATCCGCCATGGGTATGCATGCCGGACCCGGAACACTTCCGGGATGGGGCAGGCCGTTCAATGCGTATTGCGGAACAGGTTGTACGGACAAAGCGTGATGGTGCGGTCATACGCCGCCGAATACCATGTTCTCATCCTGGACCGGCCGCCAAGCATTGCCCATTTGAACAATTTTCAGGTCAGCAAGGCCAATCCTTTCGCCCCGGAGTTCATTATAGCCGAAAAAAACAGCCAGCTCGATTTCAGCGAAGAGTTCATAGAATATCTGGAAACGTCCGGGGACTGGCGGTTGATCGGAGAATTTCACGGGGATGAAACCTGCCGGGTCTTCAGGAAAAACACACCCAAAACGGTGACGTTCGAATAATCTAGGAATTCAAAAGGAGAACCTGGGTGTTCAGGTATAAATCCATGTCCAGCCCGTCGAATCCCAGCCGCCTCGCGACCTCGTCCGCACGGGGTTTCCGACCTTTGCGGTAAAGGGGTATCAAAAACCGGCCGGTACGGGAATTCCGCCACCAGTCCTGCCCGAAAGTCCGGATACAATATGTTCTCAGTTGAACCTCGAACAACCTGGCCCGGACATAACCTGCAGAATAGAATTCAAGATCGAAATTCAGATATCCTCCGGTTTCGAACTGGACCGAATGGGCCCGTTCCATGTGGGTTTTATACACCCGGTCCATCCCGGCGGTGGATGCCATGTCGAACAGCTCGTACTGATACCGGAACTGGGCGATGAGCCTCCTAAGGCGGAGGATGCTCATGAAAGCATTGAACGCCAGGAATTCATCCGGTTCGGTCATTCCGACGATATCGTGCAGCCAGTCCATGTTCAGCGTGATGTTCTGGAACAGATAGGCGGTTCCTTCCGTAAATCCGCGGTCTCCCCAGAATTTGAACTCGAAATCAAGCTCCGGGTGCTCGTGAGTGAAATGAACCGCATGTCCGGTTTCATGGAGAAGGCCGGAATAATCTTCATATCCGCCCAGAGGATACACCGTCAGTCGGACATCGGAAGGCGGGTTGACCGCACTGACACAGGCGCGCGGCTTCTTTTTGGGGCGATCCTCCATATCAAACTGTATCTTGTCAAGGTCGAATCCCATGGGGGATATCGTGTTTTTCAGGGCCGGGATCAATCCGCCGGGCGGGAAATGCCCGTCGAAAACGGAGCACCGGAACAGGGCGGTCAGGTCGGCTTCGTGAGTCCGGCCGGTCAGGTGTTGTCCGGTAAGGCGGACGAGAAACCGGTCCAGGCTGCGCCGGAACACGTCCTCGGATCGATCAAGAAACCGTTCAGTTTCCAGGTAAAAGGAGTGAAAATCCCGGTTCTGTGTTTCCCGGCACAGGTCGATGTAATTTTTATAACCGAGGTCGCCGATGGAGCGGAAGAGATCTTCGGTCCATTCAATTCGTACCGGATTGATCTTCTCATGAATCGCGCGTTCTTTCTTGAATATCATCTCCATGCGCGTGTCACGATCCGGTTCGTTGAGAATTTTGACGCCGAAACTTCGCAGGGGGATGTCCCGGCCGTCCCAGTTCACGGTTGTTTCGGCTTCCAGTTTCAGTATCTTCTGCTGATGTGCACTGGCCCGGTATTCGAGAAAACCCAGCGTCAGCGCGCCGTACAGGGCCTGCAGCCGATGTTTTTCTGATGGATTCCGGCTGTTTCTCATTGCGGATTGAACGGTGGTCAGGTTGTTCAGAGACAGTATTTCAGAATATTTTTCATATAATGACTTGATGTCGATTTCATCCTGAACTCCGATCCAGTTCAGCCAATACAGATCTTCCGATTCGATCAGGAAAGAATGCAACCGGGTTCTGATTTCCTGTAGATTCAACAGACACCTCCAACCGATGGTTCCAATCAATGAATCAGATGCCGGCCCGAAATCGGACGATACCGGGCGGACTGCATCTAGAAAAAGGTCGGCACCCTCTCGTCGCTGATGACAAACGAATATGGTTCCCCGTTTGTTTTTGCATCCAGAAACACCTGATGATCCCGCCATCCCGGGAAATCGCGGAGGAGATGATCCAGGACGAAGGAAGCGCATTCGGTCGCATCGGATTTCGGGAAATCGGCATCTTCTTTCACGGTGAGAACACATTTGTTCCAGCGTTCCTCGATGCCGATATGGATAACCGGCCAGCTCTGTTCCATGAAGATCTTGTTTTTAAAGATTTTTTCCGCTACTTTCCGGGCGGTGTCCGTATCTCCGGACCACCATTTCGTCTTGCTTTCGATCTGGATGAAGCTGTTGTTCAGCCATCCGATCTGTCCGCTCAGGACATGTTGAACTTTCGACCAGTCGCCCTGGGTTTCCAATGTCGTGATCTGATCTCCCTGGTTGACCATCCGGAGCGCTTCAGGTTTTTCCATCATTGTTCTGGGTCGATGCTGGAGGAGATTCGCGTTGATACGGGCAACGGTTACGTTGTTGTCCACGGCATGCGGACCCGGATACGACACTTCGACATCCGGTTTTTCGCTGCATCCCCATGAAAACAGGAACAACAGGACGATGAAGATGCCGATATTTACTGCTCTGTTCATAGTAAACTCCCCGGGGAAGAGGGTTCCGTTTTCTTGAGGGTAACGGTTCCGTGTCGGAAGTGTCAAGCGGGGGAGATTGGCGTTGCGTTTGATGCCCGGGAACGATATCATTCGGCGGTTGGTTCCGACTCACTATGGCAAGAATGGTCCGGATTATCACATGGGGTTTTATTTTTTTGAGCGCCGTTGTGTTCGGAGCCGGACTGGTGACCCTCACCACGACATTCGAAAAGTTTGTGCATCCGGTCAAGCTGGAGCGGGTTCCGGAGAATTTCGGGATCGATATTCCAATGGAGCAGGTCAAGATAAACTGCCGGAAATTGAAACTGGACGGGCAATACCTTAAATTAAACGGATCCCGTTTCGTTGTGCTGTTCGCGCACAGCGGGTGGGGCAATCTGTACGACCACGGCCCGCTTTATGCCGGATTCAAAGACCTGGGACTGTCGGTTCTGGCTTTTGATTATCAGGGATTTGGATTGTCTGATGACGGGGAATTGACAGAGGAAAACCTGACTGAAAATGCCATGTATGCCTTTCACTGGCTGAAGACAATGAAGTGGGAACCATCCCGGATCATTTTATATGGGCAGGGATTTGGAGCCACCATTCTGGCCGATGTGGGCAAACAGCGAAACGGGGCGGGGTGGATCGCGGAAAATGCGATTTCTTCCATCAGCGATCTGGTTGAAGGACGATTCAGGAAAATCGTTCTGGAAGGCCAGTTTGATCTGAATCGGTTCATCGATGAAACGCCGAGCCCGCATTATTTCCTTCAGGGGAGCGGCGTTTCGGGTTTTCCTTTGGATCCGATCCGGGAAATGGTCAAGCGGGACAGCTCCGGCAGCCGCCTGTTGATGTTTGAAAGTGAAGATGAGCGCAGTCTGATCGAGTCACATCCGGTGAAATGGCGGGAGGCGGTGGAGGGGTTTTTGGGAGAGCTGGAAAGCAGGGAACCGCACCTGGGAGAAAATTGACTTGTGCCGGGAGGACATGAAACATAAAATGGTACCTACGGGAATGGATCAGTGACGCAAAGAGATTCAGTGAAATCGAAAACAGCGTGGATCGTTCTGACCGTGATCATCACCGTCGGGTTGATCTGGATAAATACGTATCGCCGGAGTGTCCGGTATTTCAACGAAGCCCAGGATTTGATGGCGGACGGCAAGATTCTGGATGCAGTGACCAGCTATGAAATTGCGGCCCATGCATATACGCCCTGGAATACCTATGTGCAAAGATCGATGGAGCGTCTGTGGGAGATCGGGCAGCGGCTGGAGAAGGAGAAAGAGGATCCGGCATATGCGCTGATAGCGTACCGGAGTCTACGCTCCTCGGTATTTGCCATCCGGAGCTTCTACATGCCTTACAGGGAATGGATTCCCAGGTGTGACGAGAAAATCCGCCTGCTTGTTCTGAAACAGAAACAACAGATGGCAGCACAAGCCGCACCCACTCCGGAAATCTGAAATTATTTTTTCTTTTTGAATTTTAACTTGCCCAGCCAGGACGAGGACGCTTCGCGGAATTCCGTCAGCAGTTTCTTCGCTTCGACATTCGTTGGATCCCAAGCCAGTGCCGTCTTGGTATATCGTTCCGCTTCAGACAGGTTTCCCTTTCCGTATTGAATTCGTGCGAGATGGCAGAAATAAGTCGGGTTTTCCCGATCCAGAACCAGGGCTCTTTTCACATTTTCTTCCGCTTTTTCAAGCCCCGGTTTTCCCTGTTTGTATTGTGCCACGGACAACCGGTAATAAAGCAGCGGATTTTTCGCATTGTACTTGATTGCGGAGTCAAAAGACTGGATGGCCTGGGTCAGTTTGTTCTCTTTCAGAAGTTTGGTGCCCTCCTCCAGCAGGCTTTCCCATCTGGCCTGGGGTTGAGCGGTTTTGCCCGGTTTGGACTCGGCGGATTTCCCGCTCCAGTCCATGCGGGAGACGATCGGGATCTCCTGCGTCTGCTCGTCGGCTTTCTTTGTCTCCGGCTTCTTGGGTGAATTCGGTTTTTTCAGAAGGTCTTCTTTGATGGACACCACCGGCATGGGTTTCGGTGTCTGGATCAGAACAGACAGGTCGTCCAGATTCTTTTCGCTCAAGCGCTCGTTCGCCCAGACTTCCTCGTCGTAGCGCTTCCGGGAGATGGGATTGGAAAGGACGCTGTAAGCGTGGTTGACGATGCTGAACAATTCCTCCAGCCGATCCTGAACCGGTTTGGGCAATTTCACGGTATGCATGTCGGGATGGTATCTTTTGGACAGGGACACGAACGCGTCCCGGATCTTTGCCGGGGAAGCCTGCCGGCTGATCCCCAGAATCTGGTAGTTGTTCATTTTCAGGTATTTGCTGTATATGCGGCTGAGTTCCTTCAAGTCCGGCGGGGTCTTTTCGGAATCTTTTCTGTTGTTTTCCGCCGAGGCTGATTTCCTGAGATACCGGTCGGGAATCATATACTCGCCCGTTTTTTCCCGGCTGTCTGCTTCGCCGCGCGCACCGATGATGTCTTTCAGCTGGAGCTTGGGCGTGGGGGTTCGGGTTTGCCGGAATGAACGTCCCGGTTGTTTTATTCCCACGGCGCCGATCTTGATCAACATGTATACGATACGCTGGGTGGCTTCTTTTCCCAGGCCCGATATCCGGTAGAGATTCTTCATGGAGGTCTGGCCGTTGATCTGGGAGTAGACGAACCATTCCTGGGATTTGAAATGGAGTTTCTGCAGAAGCTTGGCGTCGAAATCGGGCATCAGATTCGGCTTGATGTCTTCCGAGGGAAACAGTTTGGTGATGTCCTGCTTGAGCAGCATGTAGCTTTTCTTCAAAAGGGTATCGATTTCGGCGCGGCCGGGGAAATTCGCTTTCTCGGATTCCAGTATCTGGGTTGCCTGGAGGTATCGCTTCTGTTCCAGGAGAATGGAGGCCTGCCATAATTTCTCCTGCAGGATGACATTTTCCGGAGGGATGGCCTCGGTGGATTTGTGAAGCCATTTATCTTCCAGCAGATGGGCCAGGGTGCTGCAGATTTCAAAATCGCTCCGATCGATCCGGGCGCAGATGTCCGTGACGGGATTGGTGCCGTTGCACATGGTGAGAATGGACTGCTCGAATTCCGAAAGGGTTGAAACCGGTTTGGGTGGCGCCGAGGCCGGTTTCAACACGGTATCCAGCCGGCCCAGGAGATTGTGGATTCGAAGCCATTCGTTTCGCTTGGCCGCGGAATCGAAAAACAGTTGATGCATCAAGATTGAAATGGGAACGACTTCCTGGTCGGGCAGTTCATTCTCATCGAAGACAAACTCCCCTTCCTTCCGGTGAAAAAGACTCTCGATGATGCGTTCGGTCTGTTTCTGGAGCATGGTTTTGACTTCCGATTCCGTGATGATATTTTTTTCCACGCAGAGCGCTCCGAGCAGTTTGTTTTTTGCTTTGCCTTCTTCAAGGAGATTCAGGAGTTGTTCCTGGGTTACGTATCCTTCTTTCACGATCAATACGCCGAATCGGTCTTTGTCCAGAGTGGATGAGGCGGAGACGATCATGCCGTCCTTTAAAAAGATCTTTTTCTGCTCCGATTGACAGGTGACCTTGAGGGTTCCTGTTTTGTTTGAGTCGGCAAGCCATTGAAGGATGTCCGGTATTGACATTGTCTCCAAGTTGCCAGTCAGTTCCATCGCATTGTGTCCTCAGTTCTTTCGTCCCGGAAGAATTCCGCAGTTTTGACAGGCGCCGATGCGGTTGAGCGCTCTGAGCAGGGCGGCATGAGCCCGATCGATATCCCAGTCTCCGGGCAGCGTTCCCCGGATCCGGTCCAGAGCTCTCTGCCTTGCTTTTTCCGCCCGTTCCAAATCAATCGATTCAACGTGTTCCGCAACATCCGCCATTACGGTCATGCGGTTGAGGTGTATTTCAAAGTATCCGCCGGACATGGTGAATATTTTTTCCTTCCCTCCCTCCATGCGGCACGTTATCATACCTGTTCCGGCCAGAGAAACCAAGGGTGCATGCCCGGGCAGAAACCCCATATACCCGTCCCGGGCGGGGACCTGAACCCAGGAAACATTCCCCGCGAACAGCTTTTTGCCGGGGGTTACGAGCGTGAATTCAATAGCCGGCATCTCAGTGTTCCGCTTTCAACCGTTCCGCTTTCTCCTCGGCCTCTTCAATGGTTCCGACCAGGTGAAAAGCCTGTTCCGGGAGCGAATCGAAATCTCCGTCGGCGATCCCCTTGAACCCCCGGATCGTATCCTCGAGCTTAACATATTTCCCTTCAATTCCAAGAAAAACTTCCGCCACGTGAAACGGTTGAGACAGAAACCGCTGGATTTTCCGGGCCCGGCTGACTACCCGTTTGTCTTCGTCGCTCAACTCGTCCATGCCCAGAATCGCAATGATATCCTGTAGATCCTTGTATTTCTGCAGTATTTCCTGAACTTTGCGGGCCGTATGATAATGATCCTCCCCGATGATCCTCGGATCCAGAATCCGGCTGGTCGAATCCAGCGGGTCGACCGCCGGGTAAATCCCCATTTCGGCGATCTGCCGGGAAAGGACCGTGGTGGCGTCCAGATGGGAGAAGGTGGTGGCGGGCGCGGGATCTGTCAGGTCATCGGCGGGAACATATATGGCCTGGACGGATGTGATGGAGCCTTTATGGGTGGAGGTGATCCGTTCCTGGAGTTCGCCCATTTCCGTTGCCAGGGTCGGCTGGTAACCGACCGCGGAAGGCATCCGGCCGAGCAGGGCGGACACTTCGCTGCCGGCCTGGGTAAACCGGAAAATATTATCAATGAACAGCAGAACGTCGTGGCCCTGATCCCGGAAATACTCCGCAACGGTCAGTCCGGTGAGCCCCACGCGCAGCCGGGCTCCCGGGGATTCGGTCATCTGGCCATAGACCAGGGAGGTTTGATCCAGGACCGAACCGCCCCGCACCTTGGACCCTTTCATTTCAAGCCAGAGATCGTTTCCCTCCCGGGTTCGTTCGCCCACACCGGCGAAAACCGAATACCCTTTGTGTTCGGTGGCGATATTGTGAATCAATTCCATGATCAGAACCGTTTTGCCGACGCCCGCACCTCCGAACAAACCGGTTTTTCCGCCCTTGGAATATGGTTCCAGAAGGTCGATCACCTTGATGCCGGTTTCCAGCATTTCCACCGAAGTATCCTGTTCTTCAAAAGATGGCGGCATCCGATGGATGGGATACCGCTCCGCCGCTTCAATCGGGCCGCGGTAATCCACGGGTTCACCCAGGACATTCATCACCCGGCCCAGCGTTCCTTTTCCCACGGGGATGGTGATGGGATCTCCGGTATCCACGACATCCATGCCGCGCCGGAGACCATCCGTGGGCTTCATGGAAACGCATCGAACCCGGTTCTCCCCCAGATGCTGCTCCACCTCCAGGACAATGTCGATTTCCGGTTCATCCGGTTTTCGGGACCGGGTGTTGCAGATTTTCAGAGCATTGTAAATCGGCGGGAGCTTTCCTTCCGGAAAATCGATGTCAACAACCGGACCGATCACCTGGGCGACTTTTCCTGTATTCACTGGTTGCCCTCCTGAAAATTGATGCGTTTCATCCTTTCAAAGCCTCCGCACCGGAAACAATTTCGATCAACTCCCGGGTGATGGCCGACTGCCGGGCTTGGTTATACTGGAGCGTCAGATGGGAGATCATTTCTTCGGAATTGCGGGTGGCGTTGTCCATGGCCGTCATTCGAGCGCCGTATTCACTGGCCTGGGATTCCAGGATTGCCCGGTAAATCTGGGAACGGATGTATCGCGGCAGCAAATCCTCCACAATGCGTAAGGGATCGGGATGAAACAGATAATTCAGATTCATCTCCAGATCGGAAGGTTTTTCGAATTCCATGGGGAGAAGCCATTCCGTGACCACCCGCTGTGACAGGGCCGAAATAAATTCGGTATAGGTTATGGCGACCTTCCGGCATGTTCCGTCGATAAAACAACGGGTGATTTCCGATGCGATTCTGGTCGACAGAGCCAGGGGTGACTGCTTGTCGAATCCGGCAAATGCGGCGGCGACGGGGAATTTTTTTTTGCGGTAGTGCTCCACGCCTTTTTTCCCGAGTACGATCAGATCCACACGGGCCGGGTATCTTGAAACGATGGCAGCGGCCTCACGGAAGACCGAGGCGTTGAACCCGCCGCACAAGCCCTTTTCTCCGGTCAGAACGATTAAGTGCAGGTCGTCACCTTCCGGTTGTGCCAGCAGGGGGTGAACCGGAAGGTCCTCGGAAATCAGCAGCCAGGAGATGGTTTCCCGGAGTTTCCGGGAGTAGGGCCGGGCGTTGATGATGGCTTCCTGGGCTTTCCGGAGTTTCGAGGCGGCGATCATCTTCATGGCGCGGGTCACCTGCTGGGTCTTTTTGACGCTCTTGATCCGCCGCCTGATGTCTCTGGGCTGCGCCATCAGGTTCCCGCCGCCTTCCCGGCAGCGGTCACTTCTTCCGCCGCCTCCGATACGGTCCGGAGGAACCGGGTCTTGAATGTCCGGATCGATTCCTCCAGCGTGGCGATCATTTCATCGTCGAGAACACCCTTTTCCTTCAATGTCGATGCGAATTCCGGGAAAGTCTCTTTCAGATAAGCCTGAAGCGCCGCTTCGAAAGCCCGTATCTGACGGATGGGCAGGTCATCCAGAAACCCTTTGGTGGCTGCATAGATGATGGCAATCTGATCTTCCACGGGCAGCGGCTTGTACTGATCCTGTTTCAAAATTTCAGTCAGTCGTTCTCCCCGGGCCAGCTGTTTCTGGGTTGCCGGATCCAGATCGCTGCCGAACTGGGCAAATGCAGCCAGTTCCCGGTACGATGCCAGGTCCAGGCGGAGCAGCCCGGCGATTTTTCGGTACATCCTGATCTGGGCGGCGCCGCCGACCCTGGAGACGGAGATTCCGGGATTGACCGCCGGTTTGACGCCCGAATAGAACAGATCCTTTTCAAGGTAGATCTGACCATCGGTAATGGAAATCACGTTGGTGGGGATGTAAGCGGAGACATCGCCGGCCTGGGTTTCGATGATGGGCAGCGCGGTCAGGGATCCACCACTCTCCGGAATATGCCGGATCTCATGGGAATCCCCGGCCGCCTCAAGCGCTTCCTGCAATTCCTTCTTCTCGTCATCGTCCCGATCCCTGTAGCGTTTTCCATCGAAGCCCTCCCGGACGTCTTCCGGAGCGTCTTTTCTGACGATGATAAAATCATCGGCCAGTTTGACCGCCCGTTCCAGCAGGCGGGAATGAAGGTAGAAAACATCTCCGGGGAACGCTTCGCGGCCGGGAGGTCGGCGCAGAAGCAATGACAGTTGACGATAAGCCGCCGCATGTTTGGATAAGTCATCGTAGATCAGCAAAGCGTGTTTTCCCTTGTGCAGGAAAAATTCGCCCATCGCACATCCTGAGAATGGCGCGATATAGAGCATGGGAGCCGGTTCCGAAGCACAGGCTTGAACGATAATGGTATAATCCATTGAACCGTATTCTTCCAAAACTTTCACCAATCGGGCCACCGTGGATTGTTTCTGCCCGACTGCGACATAGATGCATACCACATCGCCGCCTTTTTGGTTGATGATCGTGTCGATGGCAATGGCGGTTTTGCCGGTCTGCCGGTCTCCGATAATCAGTTCGCGCTGGCCTCTGCCGATGGGAATCATGGCGTCAATGGCTTTCAGTCCCGTCTGGAGCGACTGATGGACCGGTCTCCGGTCCACCACGCCGGGTGCCAGATGTTCAATCGGGCGGAATTGCTCGGTTTCAATGGGGGATTTCCCGTCAACCGGCTCCCCAAGAGCATTCACCACCCTGCCGGTCATCTGCTCCCCCACCGGAACCGACAGGATCCGGTTCGTTCTGCGAACGGTCTGACCCTCCTTGATCTTGAGATAATCCCCCAGAACAACCACTCCGACATTGTCCTCTTCCAGGTTGAACGCAACGCCGTATACGTTATCGGGGAATTCCAGCAGTTCGTTGTACATGCATTGTTCAAGACCGAAAACCCGGGCGATTCCGTCCCCGGCCTCCACAACGATTCCGGTTTCGGCAAACGCCAGTCTGGACTCGAAATTTTCCAGCTGCCGCTTGATGAACTGGGTGATTTCCGCCGCCGAGATCTTGTTCATGAGAATCTCCCTCAGTAATTCAGCATGTGCCCCTTCAATCGATTCAACTGTGCCGCCAACGTGCCGTCAATCACACGATCTCCCATCCGGATCATGATACCACCCATCAGGGAGGGATCTTGGTTCCATTCAATTTCAACCTTTTGCCCGGTGATGCGGTGAAGACGCTCCCGGATCCGATCGCATTCGTCCCGGTCGAGATTTCGGACCGATGTCACACGGGCGCTGATCAGGCCGGCCTGCCGCCGGCACTCCTTTAGAAAAGCCCGGGCGATTTCAGGCAGAAGTCCCAGTCGCTTTCGCTGGGCAAGCATCCGAATGAGATTGCCCATCGGCCGGGAAACCTCCAGCGTTTCGATCAGATACCGCGCCACCGCTGCTCCGGATTCCGGGATACTCGATATCCGGTTCAGCAGGTGGGGCAGTTCGGGACGTTCTTTGAACACTGCGTCGAAATACTGTATTTCGGCATCGGTCTGCTGGCGGGTTTTCAACGTTTCGGCGGCTTCAATCAGCGCCTTGGCATACCGATGGGCCGGAGAGCTATGCATGGAACGATTCTCCCGGTTCCGAAGCCATGGCATCCATCCGGTCCAGGAAATCCGCGACCAGTTTCCGGTCGGTCTGGAGCGGGATGCCTTCCCGAAGATGTTCCTGTACCTGCTGAATCGTTTCGGATACCGCGGACCGGAGCAGTCCCTGGCGGGCGTTCAGCTGCTCTCTGCGTTTCAATTGCTCGGATTTTTCCCGGATTTTCCGGGTCTCTTCCCGGATTTCCAGGGCCAGCCGTTCCCGGATTTTCCGGATTTCATCTTCACCCTGGCTGACGATTGCTTGTTCCTGATCGGGAATCCGTTCCTTCTCAAAGGCGGCGGCGCGCATCCCATCCAGGGCGGTTTTCAGCCGGGCGGCGGAGTTCTCGAACTGGTTCCGGATGGAGCGGGTGCGGTTTTTCAAAGCACCGGACAGTGGTTTTCTGAGCAGAAAAACCAAAATGGCCACCATGATGACGAAATCAACGGTTCGGGCGACTTCGCTGATCCCCCCGCCGCCGGAAGCCTGGACGGACGTTTCCCATAAAAACAGCCCCAACAGCAGCGGGAGCAGTTTTTTGAGAACCGATTCGGTCAGGTCACCGAACCGGGTAACAAGATCCACTCTGGTTTGTTCGACGGACCGGTTGATTTCCGCCCGAAACCACTCCATTTCGGTTTCCGAATGTTGTTCTTCGTCCTGGATCAGCGCGTTTTTCTTCTTTTCCTGTTCGGCGGCGGCGGACAGGATCTTTTCCCTGACGGATTTCCGGGTTTGATTCAGCGCATCTTCCGCCTCTGATTGCAGTTCGGCGGCGGATTTTTCCAATTTTTCGGAATCTTCCCGTTCCCCGATCAGCTTCTGCCTGCGCTTGGCCATGATTCCGAGAACCGGGCGGAAAAGAAGGATATTCAGAACCAGGACCAGTAAGATGAACAGGGCAATTTCCACGAATACGGTGGCGTCGATGTTAACCACGACCGGAAGCTCCAAGCAGGTCAAGGATCCGGATCAGGTCATCCTCGGAATAGTATTCCAGTATGATTTTCCCGCCTCCCGAGTTTTGGCGCGTGACCGATATTTTGGTGGCGAGCATCCGCCGGATGGAATCGACCGCTTCCTGCAGAATGGGATCGACGGGGTTGGCTGAAATTCGGCTGCGTGCGGTTCCGGCGTTCAACCGGCTGATTTTTTCTTCCAGTGCCCGGACGGACCATCCGTTTTGGACCGACAGTGCCGCGAATTTGAGAACAAGACCGGTTGATTTGAGAGACAGCAGTACCTTGGCATGACCGGTGCTCAACCGGCCGGAGCGGATCAGATCCTGAACGGGGGCCGGGAGATTGAGCAGGCGGAGCGTATTCGCGATGGTGGCCCGGTCTCTGGCGATTTCCCTTGCGAGGTCTTCCTGGGTCAGATGCTGTTCCTCCAGCAGAAAGCGGTAGCCGGTTGCCAGTTCGATGGGATTCAAATCCTCACGCTGCAGGTTTTCGATCAGAGCCAGCACCGCCGAATCCCGGTCTTTGGTCTTTCTGATCAGCGCGGGAATGGTTTTGAGTCCCGCCAGCCTGGCTGCTCGCCATCGTCTCTCCCCGGCGACCAATTCAAACGAATTGCCGCCCTTCGGACGGACCACAACCGGGGAGATTACGCCCCTGGCCTTGATCGACTCGGCCAGCCTCTGCAACGATGCGGCATCGAAATTCCGGCGGGGTTGATGCGGGGAGGATTGAATCCGGTCCAGATCGATGGACTGAACATGTTCGGTCAATCCCCGGGATCCTTCCGGAATCAGGGCGCTCAGGCCTTTCCCCAGAGCCTTACGGGTCACGCCCGATAATCTCCTTCGCCAGATCGCCGTAAGCCTGGGATCCCCGGCAGAACCGGTCGTACAAAATGACCGGCAGCCCGTGACTCGGAGCTTCGCTTAAGCGCACATTCCGGGGGATGATCGTCTTGAAAACCCGATCACCGAAAAACAGGCGGACTTCGTGAGCCACCTGGTCCGACAGGTTCGTCCTGACATCATGCATGGTCAGCAAGACCCCTTCCAGCTCCAGAACAGGATTGAGACAGGCTCTGACCAGGTCGATGGTTTCCATCAGGGAGGAAATCCCCTCCATGGCATAATACTCACATTGGACCGGAATAATGACGGAGTCCGCGGCGCCCAGCGCGTTCACCGTCAAGAGGCTCAGGGATGGCGGGCAGTCGATAATAACGTAATCGTAGTCGTCTTTAAGCGATTCGACTGCACGCTTCAAGATCAGATCCCGGTCCGGCGTGGTGACCAGCTCCACTTCAGCGCCGGCGAGTTTTTTGGTTGACGGAGCAACGGATAGTTTCTCCAGAAATCCGTCCGTGAGGATGTCGGCCAGAGATATGGATCCCAGCAGGACTTCATACAGACTGTGATTGTTCAACCCGCTCCGGTCAATCCCGAATCCGCTCGTCGCGTTTCCCTGGGGATCCGCATCGATCAGAAGGGTGCGCCGCCCGATCTGTGCAAGGCAGGCGGACAGATTGACGGCCGTTGTGGTTTTGCCAACGCCCCCCTTCTGATTCGCCAAGGCAATAATCCTGGCCAAACTCACCCTCCCCGTGCAGGAACTGAATCCGAATCCGGATAAAGAAGGAATGGTAGCAAATGATCGATCAGAGTCAAGATTGCATCGGTGAAAATATCGTGGTAACTAATCGCCGTATTTGGCAATTATTTCCTTTTTATCCAAACCCAGAATTCCGTATTTCTCTCCGATTTTGGTGAATGCTGCGATGGCTTTGTCCAGGTGTTCCCTGTCATGGTCGGCGGACAGCTGGATTCGAATGCGCGCCTGGCCTTTCGGGACAACCGGAAAGAAGAAACCGACGGCATAGATCCCTTCGTAATAGAGATCTTTTGAGAAATCCTGGGTGAGTTGGGCGTTGAAAAGCATGACCGGAACGATGGGGGTTTCACCGCGCACGATCAATCCGGCCTGCTCTATTTTGTCCCTGAAATACCGGGTATTCCATTCCAGTTTGTCGCGTCGTTTCGTGGAGTGTGACAGGATGTCCAGGACCTTGATGGCGGCGGACACGATGACCGGCGGCATGGTGTTGGAAAAAAGGTAGGGTCGGGCTTTCTGGCGGCACAGCTCCACAATTTCCTTCCTGCCGCTGACACATCCGCCCGATGCACCTCCCAAAGCCTTGCCCAGTGTGGTCGTGATGACGTCCACCCGGTCCATGCAGTTCTTCAGTTCATGAACTCCCCGGCCCGTTCTGCCCATGAATCCGGAGGCGTGACTGTCGTCCACGGCCACCATGGCATCATATTTGTCCGCAAGCGCGCAGATCTCGTCCAGGGGAGCGACATCCCCGTCCATGGAAAATACCCCGTCGGTGATGATCATCTTGTGCCGGCAGTCCTGGGAAGCTTCGATCAGTTTCGATTCCAGATGGTCCATGTTCAGATGCTTGTATATGTATTGCTGAGCCTTGCAAAGGCGCATGCCGTCGACGATGGAGGCATGAACGAGTTTGTCGGCGATGATCGCGTCCTCGGATTCGAGCACCGCTTCGAACAGGCCGCCGTTGGCATCCAGGCAAGACGGGAAGAGAATGGTGTCTTCCATTCCCAGAAATTCCGACAGTTTACGTTCCAGGATTTTATGGATATCCTGGGTTCCGCAAATGAACCGGACGGAACTCATCCCATACCCCCGCTCATCCAGGCCGGCATGGGCCGCAGCCACGACATCGGGATGACTGGACAGACCCAGGTAGTTGTTGGCACAGAAATTCACGACGTTTGCCAGAGGCGAACTGGGGGGATACTCGACGGCAATGTCCGCTTTCTGGGGGGAGTGTATGAACCGCTCCTGCTTATACAAACCCGCTTCCTTTATACCCTTCAATTCCTGCCGGTAATGATCCTTGACCGTTCCGTATGCCATGAATAAATCCTCCCGCGTTTCAGATGAAGGTTTCGAGCAGGTGAATGATGTTGTTCACCGAGTCGAAAGCTTCGGGTGTCGCCTGGGCATCGGGAATGGAAATGCGGTATTTCTTCTCAAGAAAACGTTTCAATGAAACCATCGAGAAGGAATCGACAATTCCGCCGGATATCAACGGGGTGTCCGGAACCAGATCGATGTCGTCATCGTCTTCCAGGAATTCCATCGCAACATATTCCAAAATCTCTTTCTCCAGTTGCTGTCGAATCGTTTCATTCATGAGAAGCCTCCTTTTAAGCAAAAGTATCTAGTCATTTTCAAGTGTTGACAAATCGCCAATGGGTTCTCCCGTTTCCTGAGCCCGGAGCACCCGTCTCATGATTTTGCCGCTGCGGGTTTTCGGGAGAGAATCCACAAACTCGATCTCCTGTGGCATGGCCAGAGGAGATAATTTTTTCCGGATGAAATTCATGATTTTCAAACTGAGGTCATCACTCGGGTCAAAGGCCGGTTTGAGCGCGACAAAAGCCTTCACGACCTCCATGTTGATCGGATCGGGAATCCCGATCGCGGCGGATTCGGCGACCGCTTCATGTTCCAGCAGCGCTGATTCGATTTCGAAGGGACTGACCAGGTGTCCCGCGGTATTGATGACATCGTCATCCCGTCCCACAAACCAGAAATATCCTTCCCTGTCAATTCGGCTGCGGTCCCCGGTGATGTACCAGCCGTTGCGGAACTTGTCTTCATAAACCAGGGGATTCCGCCGGTAGGAACGAAACATGGAGGGCCATCCCGGTTTCAGGGCCAGCAGGCCGGTTTCACCTTCCGGGACTTCGGTGTATGTGGCGGGATCGAGAACCGCAGCCGTAATGCCCGGTATCGGTTTACCCATGGATCCGGGTTTGATCTTGATACCCGGGTAATTCGCTATCATGATGCTTCCGGTTTCAGTCTGCCACCAGGTGTCGTGATATGCTTTTTTGAACACTTTTTCGGACCAGATGACGGCTTCCGCGTTCAGAGGTTCCCCAACCGAACACAGATGCCGGAGTTTGGACAGGTCGAATTCCCTGACAATCTCATCGCCTTCCCGCATCAGCATGCGGATGGCGGTGGGAGCGGTATACCAGACGGTAACGCCGTATTTTTCAAGGATTTCATACCAGGCGCGCGGTCTGAATCCCGCCTCGAAGACAACCTGGGTCACACCGGTGCACCATGGTCCGATAATCCCGTAGGACGTTCCGGTTACCCAACCGGGATCGGCCGTACACCAGTAGACATCGTCCGGGCGCAGGTCCAGAATCCACTTTGTGGTGAGATACTGGGAAAGCACGGAGTCGTGGACGTGCTGTGCGCCTTTGGGTTTACCGGTCGTCCCGGAAGTGTAATGCAGGATGGACGGCGTTTCGGGATCCGCCTGGAAACTTTCGAAATGCGCGACATGGACACGGTCGACCTGATGGACGATCTCCTTTTCCTGGGGCGAATACCCGGTCAGATCATTGGTGACAACGATGTGTTTTATATAAGGCATCCTGGGGAGCAGTTTCCGGATGCGCTTGACGAATTTGGGTGTTGTGATGACAGCGGAAGCTTCCCCGTCGGACAGCCGGGTCAGAAGCGAGTCTTCCTGAAAGGCCGAAAACAGAGGGGAGACAATGCATCCGGCTTTCAGAATTCCCAAAAATGCGAAGTACAGCTCCGGCATCTTGTCCATGAAGACATAGACTCTTTCCCCGGGCTGGATATCCAGTGTGTTGCGCAACAGATGAGCGAATCCATTGGAATGGATTCTCAGCTCATCGAAAGTATAAGTTGCGGTCTTTCCGCCGTGACCCTCCCAATACATGGCAACCCTGGATCCGTGACCCATCCGGCAGATTCTGTCCGAACAGAGTTCGCCGATATTCCAGGTCGACCGGTCCAGAATACCCAGGTCTTTTTTGGCGATGTTCCAGTCGAAATTTTTAAGACGTTCTTCATAGCTGCCGATGTTGTACATATATTCCCGCTTTCCTTCGCAATCAGCCCGCCGATACCCTGCGCCGGCTCGGCGGGGACAGTGTTAATCCGGGAAGGGAGCCTATCATCCGGACGGGCATCTGTCAAAACATTCAAGGAGGATTCAGGTCAGAATGTTCCACATGGAACATTCCATTTTCGCAGGCTTATTTTCCCCCCGTTTCCGCAGTGGACCCTCAGGGATCCGTCGCGGTCTGACCGGATAATTTTCGCTCCGGTCTGCCCGAGTATTTCCAGCGTTTCAGGGGCGGGATTGCCATAGGGATTAACGCCAACCGATATCACTGCGATGTCCGGGCGAACAGACCGGATGAAATCCGGATCCGACACGCCGCCGTGATGCGGGCATTTCAATATCCCGCTTCTGAGCCCGTCTCCGAATACGCGGAGAAGATCCCGCTGGGCGGCCGGGCCGATATCCGCCGCGAACAAAATGTTCCCGGTGCAAAATTCCATCAGGGTCACCATTGAGGAATCGTTGAGATCGGGACCGGGCATATCGGGATGAAGAACCCGAAACGTCAGGACTCCCCCGACATCGATCCGATCCCCGCGCCGGCACTGAATGTATTCGTGTTCACCCGATTCAAAAAGCTTCCGGAATCCGGGTGGGTTTTCCGGATGTTCGAGGGGGAAGGCTCCGTAGATCCTGATGCAGGGAAAACCGGACGCCATCACGCCGTAAACGCCACCAAGATGGTCCGGATGGGGATGGGTGACGATCACGGCGTCCAGCCGGTCGATATGCAAAGCGCGAAATGTGTCCAGAAGGCATGACGTCCATACGGAATATCCGCCATCGATCAAAACCGATACCGGCGGCCGCGATACGATGGCGGCATCGCCGTACCCGACATCCAGGAATAAAACGTCCCACCCCCCGGATTCCCGCTGAAAGGCCGGCTGGCATCCGGTTAAGATCAGAACCGCGGCAAATGCCCCGAAAAACCGGCGGCGGACCAGGATCTTCCCGTCTCGAAAGAACATTTCACCCTCTGGGGAACTTTGAATCGCGGAGTTCTTCCGCAATCTTCTCCAGCATTCGGATGCCGGTTGAACCGACATCCTTCCCGGGGCGTTCCTTTTGTTTGAGTTTCTCGGTGCTCTGGGAGGTTCGAACAGGCGGCAGCATATCACCGGGCATCTTCTGCGGCGGTTTATCACCCCGGACAGGAGAATGCTCCAGAAGCGTGATCCGGTCTTTCATCTCGGCGATTTTCCCACGCAGGGATTCCTTCTCTTTTTCAAGAAGCCTGACGAGCTGGGCCGTTCTTGCCTTTTCCGAGTCCGCATCGGCCAGCTGCTTGAGAATGATTTCCCGGTTTTTACCCGCCTCCGCAAGCTTGGCTTTCAGATGCTGATTTTCATCTCGGCCTTTCTGCAAAGCTTCCCGGATGGAACGCTCCTTTTCCTGCGCCCCGACCAGGTCGCGTCTGAGATCCTCAATCTCCCGGCTTTCCTGTCTCAACAGCGACAGCTCGTTCTGCAGATTCAGATGCATGGATTCATTCTCCTCCAGCCTGACCCGCAGATGGGATATCTGCCGCTGCATCACCTTGTTCCGGATAAACCAGCCGGAGATTCCGGATCCCAACATCAATAAGGTGGCGATCAAGTAGCTCATCGTTGATATCCCGTCTTTCATTCCATACCGGCAGTTTCCGGCTGCTCGAAAACATCCCGGCCGTTCCTGAAACCCGAGCCATCATCTTACCGCAATTCGACCGCGCAAGCCAGGATGAATTTACCAATCAGCCGGGTGTTCCGGCGGCGGTGCGGTTTCGACGGGCAGAATCATGTCAGGAGATTGGTCCGCGAATTCCGTCGGATATCGAGTGCTGTTTCAGCAGGTCTTTGACCTGCCGGGTCAGGTAAGGGTACTTCCCGGCCCGGCCGAAACACTCCAGACTCTTTTTCAGCAGGGGCCCGGGATCATCCGAACCCCCCGATTTCTCATGGATTGCAATGACCAGTTCTCCCTGAAACCAATAATAATATGCCCGGGTCAGAGGATCTTTCAGGCTGCCGACATCGATCGAGGCCATACATGCCGCCGCATCGTCAAGCCGGTTCTGTCTTGTTTTCAGCCGTGCCGTGAAAAGTGTACATTCGTTCAAGCCGGGCGCCGGCCCGGTTTGGGTGTAGAGTTCCCGGGCCTTGTCCAGGTAAAGCTGTGCCTGGTCAGGCAAATCCAGATCCAGCGAAACGGCTCCAAGGTTGACCAGGACCGCGGCGCAGGAGACGTGGAATCCCTGGCTGTGGAACATGTCGTAAGCCTGTTTCAAAACATGGTAGGCATCCCGGGCGTTGCCGGATTCGTACAGTGCATTGCCGAGGTTGTTGGAACACACGGCCACCTGATCCAGACAGCCCATTTCGTCAAATACCGCCAGCGCTCTGCGAAAGTTCCGAACGGCCTCGTCCGTCCGACCCAGCCGCATCTGAATCATGGCCTGGTTCTGGAGATACAGAGGCCAGTGAGCGTGATCGCCCAGCGCTTCAGCGGTGTGGACAGCCGCTTGATACATCGATAAGGCTTCGGCATATTGTCCTGTTTTTTTAAGTATATTACCCAGATTGACCTTCAATGCCGCCGAATCCAGTTCGTTTCCCATGGAAGCGGTCAGTTTCAATGCAAGATTGTAATGGTTCCGGGCCTTTTCGAACTCGGATTTCAGATAAAAAATGTTCCCGATGTTGTGATGACACCGGGCAGCAACATCGATCAAAGACTCCTTTTCGGAAACGGCCAGAGCTTTGTTCAGGCTGTCCAGAGCGCGATCGAGAAATCCCTGATCGGTGGCCACTGCCCCCAGAAGCGTCATGCTCATGACGAACGCCCGCTTTTCGCCGTATCGTTGAGCCTTCTGCATCACCACTTTCAATACCCGCTTGACACCCGTCAAATCCGATTCGAGTTTCCGGATCTGGGCCAGACCGAGCAGCGACTGACAATGGTGACCGGCCAGGTCTGCCGGGGGCGGTTCATCCGGGGTAAACCGCCGCAGGGCACGGGAGGTGCGAGCGATCCCGTCCCGGAAAATGCCGGCCGCTTCCTTCGGGCGACCCAGGTGCAGCAGGCACTGCGCCCGTATCAGATCCAGCCCGCTCACCGATTCCGATGGATCTCCGGCGGAAAAGTTTAATGTCAGATTGGCAAAATGCAACGCATGTTCCACGTTCCCCCGGTTGAAATGATATTCTGCGACCTGGCGGCAGGTTTGAACCGCCCGGTTCCGATCCGTTGTCTGACTGAAATGGTGGGCCAGGACGCTGAGCACATCGATGGTCGGCCGGGGATGCTTCTGCTCCAGGAACATCGCGGCCCGGAGATGCAAGCGCTCGGACAGCTCCACATCCAGATCCTCCCGAACGACGTCCCGGAGATGCAGAGAACAGAATCCGTAGGTTTCATCATCCGTCGATCTTTCCTCCATAAAACCGGATTTGATCAACCGATCCAGTGCGTCCAGCAGTGTGTCTTCATCGCAGTCACAGACGAACAGCAGTTGATCGAAGGGGAGTGGATCTTCCAGAACGGAAGCGGCCCGGAGCACCGATTGCGGCGTTTCTTCCAGGGAAAGAAATCGGCGGCGGATACTCTCCTTGATGGATATCGGAAGAGTTCTGGTGACGCTGCCGGAATCGCCGGTTGATTCACCGGAAGAGGTGGCGCCCACCCAGACACCACCCCGGCGCCGCAGCTGTCCTTCTTCGACCAGGGTGGAGACGATGTTTTCGATAAACAAAGGATTGCCTCTCGTTTTTTGATGGATGCGTTCGCTGAAAGACGGCGATGCATGATCGACTCCGAGCATGGAAACGATCATTTCCCGGGTTTGATTGAAGGTGAGCGGTAAAAGCGGGAGGAGATGGAACTTTTCCAGGGATGTGAACGCCTGACTGAATCGCAGCGCGGGATGACCCGGAACAAGTTCCTCCGGACGATATGATGCCAGCAGCATCAACTGGCCGCTTGTTTCGGCGGAGAGACTCTGTTCGGTCGGGAAGACAATTCGGCGGGCCAGAAATTGAAGCAGTTCCGCCGCGGCGGTGGAAGAACGGTGAAAATCATCCAGATGAACGATGACCGGGATCTGGTTGCTGAACGCGGAAATCAGGCGCAAGGCCGCATCGAAGAATTTATATTTGAGCGCTTCCCTTGAAAACCCCGGGGCGGAGTTGTCCGGAACGGTTTCGAACCCGGCCAGAAGATCAGTGAACAGCGTCCTGGCACGGGTCAGGCTGTCGGAACGGATATTCCGTTTTTCAAAATCCTGAGTCAGCGATTCGAACAGGGTCGTCCAGGGATGGAATTCCCATGCGCCGTCCTCCTGGCATGAACAAAAATGAAACGGAATGCCGTAGAAGGATGCGACGGTCCGGATCTCATCGACCAGCCGGGTTTTTCCAATACCGGCCTCCCCCTGGATGAGAAACAGAGAGGATGCCCCGTTTTTCCGCAGCGCATCGAACGCGCCTTGAAGAGCCTGAAGTTCGGTTTCCCTGCCGACGCACGCCGGAGACAGAAGAAGGCTGGCGGGCGCTTCGACCGTCAGGGAGGATGTGGATTCTGTATCGCCGAACAGTTCATCCTGCAGTCGGAGCAGTTCGTCGCGCAGGATCTGGACATCGGGATAACGCTCGCCGGGATGCCTTCGAAGCATTTGGCAGAGGATTCTGCAGATGCGTTTGTCCAGCTTCGGATTGGGAGCGGCCGGGTCCGGCACCTCATCCTTCACCCGGGCCATGAGCTGCTGCATCAATCCGCCGGTGAACGGCAGCGATCCGGTGAACGCCTTGTACAGCATTACTCCCAGGGAATATATGTCCGAGCGGGTGTCCACTTTGGCGGTAACCGTCTGTTCGGGACTCATGTATTCAATCGTTCCGATAATGGCGCCGCTGTGGGTCAACTGGGAGGATCCCATGTCCCGGACCAGGCCGAAATCCGCCAGCTTGATATCCCCTTTCCGGGACACCAGAACATTTCCCGGTTTGATATCGCGGTGCACATACCGGTTCACATGAAGATAGGCCAGCGCATCGGTGATCTGTATGGCCAGTTCCAGAATATGCCGGGTCCGCCTGGCCGAATGGAAAGCGTCTTCACCCAGCGATTCCGTATACCGATTCAAATGATCCTCGAAATCGCTCCCGTCCACATACTCCATGGTGTAAAATTCCTGCCCGTCGGAAATTCCGGTTTCATAAACCCGTACCAGATGCGGATGTTCCATCCTGGAAGCCGCCCGGAATTCTCTGCGGAACCGGAGACGGGAGGTGGTGTCCTCGTCCGATTCGGCCGGCCGGAACACTTTCAGTGCCAGCATCCGATCCGTATCCGGATCAGTCACCCGGTACACCCGCCCCGATCCGCCGATTCCCAGCAGGTCCGTGATGATGTATTTATTGAATTTTTTTGGTACCTGATTCATTCCGTCGGCCTGCAGGAACTGATCAGGAAAGTTCGCGAAGCAGTTTCCGGACAAGTTCCGCAATGAAATGCTCGGATATTTCCTGCGGTTTCGGGCCGGAAGCTCCGGTGATGGCGGATTCAACGACGGTTTCGCCGGTTTCCAGTATGGCGCAGGCATCCGCAGCGGCGCTGTTGCAGGCGGTAGGGTGGAAAACACCGGTTCCGCCCTGTTTGCGGCGGATATCCAGCAGCTTGCTGACTTCCGGACCCGGAAGGGTGTGAATTTTGCCCAGAAGATGGGAAATGAACGCGATGTGGGCAAAATGCTCCAGAGTCTCCATCCGGTAGTAGGCCGTGGACAAATCGTTTCCGATGGTCAATGCGCCGTGGTTCTGCATCAGGAAAGCATCGTGATCCTTGATATACGGGATCAGAGGTCTGGATAACGCATCCGTTCCCGGCGTTCCGTATTCGACCAGCGGGATACCACCCAGCGTCATGATGACTTCCGGCAGCATGGCCTGAGTCAGCGGGATCCCGGTTATTCCGAATGCCGTGGCGTATGGGGGATGTGCATGAACGACGCTCTGGATTTCCGGCCGGTTCGCATAGACGGTCAGATGCATCTTGATTTCGGATGACGGACAGGCGTTCCGGGTCAGTGATTTCCCCTCCAGACTGCATATCACCATCGAGTCCGGATCCATGAATCCCTTGGAGACGCCGGTCGGCGTGATGACGATACGCTCGGAATCCAGCCGGACACTGATGTTCCCGTCATTTGCGGCGGCATACCCGCGGTTGTATATCCGCCTTCCGATTTCGACGATTTCCTTTTTGATCGCATGCAGACCGGTCATTGGTACACCCGCTTACCCAGGTAAAAAAAACAGTCTATCAGAACCGAAAGACTTTTCAAAAGAAAAGCGGATCTTCCCGCCCGGGAGAAGATCCGCCATCGATCATTTCTGAATAGCGGGATCCGTCAGCGGTATTCCCAGTTGAGGACCTGGATATCGCCGATCAGGTTCCAGGTCTCGGGCTCAAAAGCGGCTCCGATGAACGTGCAGCCTGCGGACGCGCCCACGCCGGCGGGCCAGGTAAAGCGCAAAATGTCTTCATGGTATGAGAATGCCGCCGGGACGGTATATCGAACCGAATCGATACCCTGGTAAACGTCAATCCAGCTCGGCCAGCACCAGAAATTGCCGAACAGCCCGAGCAGGATGTAGGCATCGCAGTCATAGGATCCGGAATCCGGGTTGTGAAGATACATATGAAGATAAAACGCGTCTCCCGCTTCCAGCACCAAATCCGCCATCATCAGCTCCATGCCCGTTTCGGGATTGGGCGATTGCGTGGCTGTCGGGTCGACCGGAGTGGCCGTGGGAGGGGCCGGAGTGGCCGTGGGAGGGGCCGGAGTGGCCGTGGGGGGCGGAGATGTGAATGTTGGGATGGGCGTGGCTGTCGGGTCGACCGGAGTGGCCGTGGGAGGGGCCGGAGTGGCCGTGGGGGGCGGAGATGTGAATGTTGGGATGGGCGTGTTGGTCGGGTCGACCGGAGTGGCTGTGGGAATCACGGTCGGGGTGTGTGTGGGAGCCTGCGTGGGGGTTGGTTCTGTGCATTCCGTGACATAATCAACGATTACATCATCAATGTTCCAGCCGCAGTAGGTCCAGCCGGAGTCCGTGGGTCCGATACCCCAACGGATCCGGACATCCGAATACCCGGTGGCGAAGGTCGAGATATCGAATTCCCACAATTCCCAGGTTCCGCCGTCCCGTGTTTCGCTGTTCGACCAGACGGTCTGCCAGGTACTGCCGCCATTGTTACTGATTTCGATATTCGCGTGATCGTAAATCGACCGCTCCACTCCCAGCCAGCACCAGAATCTCAGGTTGACCTCGGTCGCGTCAGTGCAATCGAACGATTCGGTTGTCAGATACGCCGTGGTGCTCATGTTGTTGGGATAGTCGCCGTTCAGATTATACCCGACGACGTTGTTCCCGGTGTATCCGGTGTCCGGATCGGGATTCCCGTACTGACCGCCCTGGCCCGTGGGATCACCCCAGGCCCATTGGTTCTGGACCGACCATCCCGGATCGGTGTCCATATTTTCTTCGAGCATGATAACCTGTTCATGGGTCATGAAAAAGTAGTAACTTCCGCCGTTGTCGTCCACGGCCGTGTTTCCACCCTCATCGGTACTGGTCACCATGAAAAAATACCCGGTGCACTGAGCCAATCCGTCGAGCGTGATCTCATGCTCCGTGGTCAGTGTCTCGTCGGAAACCTCGTTGCCCGGTGGCGGTGTTTCTCCCCAGACAACCGCACTGTCCGCATGTTCATCCGTCGTCCAGGTGATGACGGCGGTGTCGGGACTGAGATGAGCGATGGTCACGCTTGAAATGACCGGGCTCTGACAGTCCGCCGACGCCGTATCATAAACATCCTCCATCTCGCCGTTGCAGTCCGCGTCCTGGTAGTGGGCCGTTATGATGTCACCGTGAGACAGCAGAAGGAATCCCGGACCCGGATCGGTGTCGGATGTCAGGATGGTTCCAATGAAAATACTGGAGTCCGGGCCGGTTTCGGTCAGGATTACGGTCTCGGGAACCGTCTCGCTGTCGGAGGCGATATCGGCCAGTGCCGTATCCAAGGCCCCGGGATTGAGATTCAGGTCGGAGTCCGACACCATGATGGATACGATGTCGCTGCAGTTGTATTGGGCTCGGTCAAGCACGATCACGCCACAACCCGCCGGAGCGATGGTTACCAGGGCCTGGTACGGCATGAGATTCTGACCTGAAACGGTGATGATCATGTCGCCGATCGATGTCGGCGATAGATCCAGAATCGCGCCGCCCGAAGCGTCGGTTGTTTCCACGACCTGGAAATCCCCCGTCTTGTATGCGCAGACTACGGCGTCGGCAACCGGATTGCCGCCGCTACTGACCTGGACCGGGAACGGCATGGGGGCCATTGGAGCGGTCAACATGTGCGTGACGGTGGGTGTAATGGCCGCATCGGACCGCATGAAACTGGAGCAGTCGCCGAAAAGAACGTACTGCTGCATCACTTCCTGTGCATCACTTCCGGAACCGATTTCCTGGACCAGGTACATCATGCCGTCAAACGTCATTTCACCCAGCCGGAACCGTCCGCCGGGCATGGTTCCGGCCGCATCGCCGCAAACGGCAAAACACACGCCCCATCCCAGTATCGCCGATGGATCCCAGGAGGTCGAGGTCGAGGAGCTGTACATCGCCACGGCACCGTGCGGATCGGTTCCATAACCGCCTTTCATCCAGTGTTCGGCAAAGCAGTCCGAACTGCCGGCAAACCCGCCGTTGTCGCAGGAAACGTCCATGACGAACGGAGTGCGGTGTCCGTTGACCAGGGCATCCACATGGGAGTTGTTGAAATAGGGACTGCTCCAGGAACTCCCGCTGCCATGTCCGTAATAAGAAATCCAGAACCGACCGTCGTTGACGGCGCTGGAAATATTGGCGGTCGTGCCCTGGCCGTTGGAATCGTAAAGCCGGTCGACCAGGCAATCGGGATTGTGCGTCTGCCAGCGGTCTGCAATCTCATCCAGCCGCTCATCGTCGTTGATGCCCATGGGGCCGCTGTCGCTGGACGATATTCCGGTGATGTGATCCAGCCACCCGCCGGCTTCCGGGTTCGTTTCATACGTCAGGATCTTGTCCAGCTGGGGACCCAGTTGTGTGCTGTTCTGGGCTGAAATCCGCGAGATGAAGACATCCGGTACGATGTCACTTCCGGCCAGCAGTGTGAATTTGTAATCCGAAGCGCAGGAGCCGATTCCATAAAGGGGGTTGATCTGCGGGGAATCGCCTACCAGCAGGATGTAAACCGGCTTGGGATTCCAGGTGTCGTAGACGTTTTGAATATAGGCAAAAACATTGGCGGACGACGTCCCGGTTTCCGAGGTGGGAGCAACCGTGACGGCCAGTCCGCGCCGGACCTTCCAGTCCACAAGGGAATTCAGCTCCGCCAGGGCGGCATCGTAAGCGATGAGCAGCATCGGTTCCGGGTCGCTCCGCTTTTGAATGTTCAGGGATCGATAGTTGAGGATGTTGCGGTTGTAAACCGCATGGAAGGACGGAAATACGAACCCCGGCCCGAAACCCGTTCCGCCGGATGTCGTCAGTTCAATCTCGATCCGGGTGGCCACATGAATTGTCCGAGCGGCGGGATCGAAACGGACGGGAGTGATTTCGAGTAGAATGACTCTGAAATCCCGCATGACCATGTCATCGGTTATCCGGGCGATTTGGGCGGGATACCAGCCGGATTCCGAATAAAGCATCTCGTTCATTGTGAAAGGCGGCCGGGGATCTCCACGCTTGTATTGGGGCTGGGCGGGCCAAAGATTGTACTCGTCCAGCGTCGATGCATCCCGGACCCGGACCGTCAGTTCCACCGAAGCGCCGTGCGGGACGGCAACGAACTTTCTCAGGGCGGGCACCAGCGGGTTTCCAGGTTCGGCCAGAATGCCGCTCCCTGGAATGGAAACGATATCGAATTCCCGGTCGTCCTGTTTCTGCAAGGACACATTCATTCCCGGTATGGTCACGGTCAATGACGTTCCGGCCAGATTCGACGACCGGACGTCCACCGCGGCATCCATCCCCGGGACAGCTCCGGAGTTGAACGGAATCCACTTGGACGAAACGGTGGGAGAAACAAGCAGCAGAATAACGCTTAATACGATCAATCTGAACCTCATGAACGGATCCTCCTTTTTTCTCTCTGAACAGACAGGCCGGATCGTGAATCCGGCATCCTCCGGATTTCTGCAAGAAATAAGCCAATATGTCATGTCCGTCCAGTCCCGACAGATATTATATCGATATTCCGGGATCCTGCAGCAGAATCGGCGCGATCCCCCTGTTTTCAATCTGCAGCGCAACATGCCGGCCGGACAATTCCGAAATGTCCCATTTGACCGGGATCCACCGGTCGGCTTCCCTGAAAGAAACTTCGGTTCGAAACCGGTCTTTCCGGCCGAATTTTCCGGCGGCAGTGGCCTCTATGGCCAGATCCAGATCGGTTTTCCCGTCTGCATATACCGAAAAACAAAGATGGGCTCCGGCCCGGGGCAGCCGAACCGGAAATGTAAGCGACGATCCGGAAGCCAGGAAGATGCCCTTCTGCCAGTCATTCCGGAGCGGATAGACCGCCAGCCCCGTATAGATGTTTCCGGTCTGGAGTGCCTGGAGATCCTTCGATTCCGCTGTCAGGAGCCACAGATTGTTCACCCGGGCTTCATAGGCACCCCGGGGCAGGTGGGCCGTTATCCGGTTGATTTCAGTATTCCACAGGTTGTCCCGCACTCGGAATTGCTTTCGGATCGGGACCCCGGAGACCGCGATGAATCCCAGATCTTCCTCGTTAAGCAGGATCCGGACGTATCCGCTGTCTCGGGGAGACTGCACCGGCTGGATCTCCAATGCCAGAAATTCTGGCCGGACCGGGGAAAACGGGATGGTGATCTCCACGTCTTCCCCTTCCGATACAATGTTGCTCTTGAACGGATCCATTCCGAACCCGGTGAGAAAGGGAATCATCAGCGGAGTGTTCAGGTCGAAAGAGAAATCCGGAAGCGAACTGCGGCAGTCGGACAACCGTTCCATCAGATCGACGGATGTCGTTTCCGGGCCCTGGTAAACGCATCCGAATATCAGAGTCATGATCAGCGCACACGGCAAACTCCACCCGGCAAATTCCCGCGTCCACTTCCCGGCCGACCGATACGGCATTGCGTCGCGACTCACAGGATTTCCTGCGATTCAACGTCGATTTTCCGGGTGAATCCGGACGTTTTCAGAGCCTCCCTGACCGCCCGTCCCAGGGTGATGTTCCAGCGTTTTGTATAAATGAAAAGGAAACTGATTCTGTGAATCAGCAAAAATATCGGGTTGGTCGGAAGCCGGGTCAATGGTTTGATGAACAGCAGGAGCCGGGGATGGTTGAAAACGACATAAAAGAACTTGTGCAGATTGACGCACCGGTGAATGTCCGGTTGCTTCAGGAGACTTCCGGAGTGGTAATTCGGTTCGATATCGTCAACATTCAGGGCGTCCACGAGACCTTTTTCGATGACATAAGATCCCAGTTCCGTGCGGGGATACGGCTGGAAAACCGAACACCAGGTGAACGCCGGTTTCATGTCCAGCGTGAATTGAACCGTTTTCAGCGCATCCTGGAACCGCTCGCCGGGCAGTCCCAGGATATTGGTGGTGCAGAAATTGATGCCGTTTTCATGCAGAAGCGCTGCGGCACGTTTCAGCTGGTCATCGGTGATCCGTTTCTTGAGAAGCGCATTGCGGATCCTTTCATCACCGGATTCCACTCCAATGACGACATTGAAGCACCCGGCCCCTTTCAGTGCGCGTGCGATTTCATCATCGATGGCATCCGCTCTCATGGAACTGATAAACGGAATCGTGAAGCGCCCGGGGTATTTTTCACAAAAATCGAGCAGCCAGGCACGGTCAACGCCGAACAGATCATCTTCGAACCGGATGGTTTGAACAGGGTAGGCGTGCTGCAGCCGGTCGATTTCCTCCAGGACGTGTTCCACGGATCTTTTCCGGACATATTGGCCTTTTCCCCGGTAGAGTTTCATCGCGGAATGGTTGAAACAGAAGGAACAGGCATTGGGACATCCCCGGCCGGTAATCATCCGCTTGACGGGATTGCCCCGGAGCATTTTGTATTGGTAGGGGAGTTCCCGATTCATGAATGGCAGGGTGTCGAGATCCGGGATGAGGGGCCGCACCGGATTTTCGTAAACCTGTCTGCCGGTCCGCACATGGAGATTTTCAACCGCCGTAACCGCTTCGGGATCGCCACCGGCCCGAAGCAGATCGATGACCGCGCCCTCGCCTTCGCCAAGACAGATATAATCCAGCACCGGATGTTCCCGGAGAATTTCGGGAAAGAAGGTCGGATGCGGGCCGCCCATGAGAATCCGGATTCCGGGATCGATATCGTGTTTGATGCTGCGGGCCAGCCCCAGCGCCCAACCCTGAATTCCGGTCACGCAGCTGAATGCCACAATGCGGGGACGATGCCGGGAGACATCGGCCATGAGTTTCCGGGTGGACCCGATGGACAGCCCCGGAGCGAAACCGGCTTCCTGGATCGAGCTCAATAGAGACATCGTTCCCAAAAATTCAAACCAGATGTTCTGAAGGAACAGAATATCCATGGGAAACCATCTATCTCGAGAGCCCGGAATCGTCAAGGGGCGTGCCGCCGATGTGGAGGGCGATGGATGTCACGGTCGATCGGAAATGCGGTTGCATGCTTCAAAGCCGGTCCCTTTTCCATTCAATTGTACCATCGGATTCCGCGCCGGATCAAATCCTCGGGTCCATCTTCCCCTTCATTTGAGTGAGGTGACTGCCGGTGATACATTCGTTCCCAGGGGTCGGAAGAATCATGACACATCCCGCGAATCGGATCATTCTCGCTTTCATCTCCGCCGGATTGTGTTTGCTGATTCTGGAGTTTTGCATCATCCGTCCTTGGGGATTCGGAACCGCCGCATTCTCCTGGCAACGCATGAACAGTTTGAAATCTCTGGGCCACACCGATTTCATCCGCAGATCCGATATTCCGGGGCTGCTCTACGAACTCAAACCCGATTTGAACACCTGGTATCAGATGGTTCCGTTCAGTACCAATTCCCGCGGGATGGCGGATGATGAATATTCGGTGTCCAAACCACCGGGCACATACCGTGTGGCGGTCCTGGGGGATTCGGTTTCGATGGCCTACGGCGTGCCGCATAAAGACAATTATCATTCCCTTCTGGAACAGCGCCTGAACAGCCCGGATTCGGCGTTGGTTTTCGAGTTTCTGAACTTCGCCGTCGGCGGATACGGGCTGCCGCAATACGTGGCGATGCTCGAACACAAAGCCCTGCCTTTCGATCCCGATATGATCATGGTCGGGGTCTATCTCAATGATTTCCTGGCGCTGGCCCTGCAAACCGAGGGGAAAGAAAACAGTAAATCCTTTCTGCGCATCCCGCCGATGCTTCAATGTTATCTTTGGAAATTCCTGGCATCTCGCACGTTCTCCCGCGACCGGCTCGGGGGATCCGGCAGGTTATCCGGCGATCCGGAACAGCAAATACACTCGATCATGATCATGGCGGAACGCTATTTCCATCGGATCAGCGAAACCGGAATCCGGCGGCGCATTCCCGTCGCTGTTCTGCTATTGAGCCACATGGCGACGGAAGAAACACTAAATTATTTCAAGGCGGCCGGACGGATCCATCTGCCGGGAGTGAACATCATTCCGGCCTGGAAACCGTTCATCGGTCATTCCGCACAGGAATTCCGGATCCATCCTTTTGATTCCCATCCGAATGCGGAGGCGCACAGGATGTTTGCTTCGGCGGTTTATGAAGGGATGGAAAAGGCGGGGTTATGGCCCCGGGAAGCCTATGTTCAGGAACGCGAGCCGCCGGATCAGCTCCTGAAGGCTGCGCCGACATTCCCGCCGCTGAAAAGTCTCGTAGATCAGGCTGTCAAGGGTGACGGTCGAACCACCCGATGATCCGATTGATGCGGTCCACCCGGTGCCTGGGTTCTCCCGATCGGGACAGTTCGTGACCCTCGCGGGGATACCGGACCAGTTCGGCTTCTTTCCCCAACCTGCGCAGGGCGACATACAGTTCCTCCGCCTGGGAAATCCCAACGCGGTAATCCTGTTCGGAGTGCAGGATCATCAAGGGCGTCCGGATGTTTTCCACGTATTTCAACGGAGAATATTTCCACAGCAGCTCCGGTTCCTTCCATGGAAAAGTCTGGAATTCCCATTCGATCAGCGTGTTGGCATCGGAAACACCGTACATGCTGATGAAATTATACACCCCTCTCTGGGCCGCCGCCGCCCTGAACCGGTGATCCCGAGTCACGATCCAGGCCGTCATGAATCCCCCGAACGAGCCACCCGTGAGATACAATCTCTCAGGATCGGCCAGCCCCCGTTTCACCACCAGGTCCGCACCGGCCAGGATATCTTCTGAATCCTCCTGCCCCCAGTTCCGGCGGATGGCCTTCTTGAAATCGCCTCCGTACCCGTCGGACCCTCTCGGATTGGAAAAATATACGCCATATCCCTTCCCGCACAGGCTCTGGAATTCATGCCACCAGGAGTATCCCCACATGATATGCGGGCCGCCGTGGACCTGAATCACCCAGGGGAATGTCTTCCCCTTCCGATATCCGCATGGAAGCATGATCCAGCCCTGGATTTTCAGTCCGTCCGGGCGGGTCAGCCATACCGTCTTAGGTGCCGAGAGCGCTTTCCCGGACAGAAACCGCCGGTTTATGCTCGTCAGCCGTTTCGGCTTTAAATCCTCGGTGTCCGAACAGAATATGTCTCCCGGAATGTCGGGAGATTCCAGGCGATAGGCCAGCGTTCGTCCGGACACATGAAACGGTCCGGACATGTAATCGCCGCAAACCGCGGATTCCGCTTTTCCCCCGCCCGCGGAAATACGCCATATCTGATCCCGTCCTTCCCGGCTGATTGTGAAATAAATCCGCGAGCCGTCTGAATTCAACTGGAATTCTCCCGGATCGTAATCCAGCTCCCCGGTAACCGGTTCGACGGCCCCGCCTTCGAACGGGATCCTGTTGATCAGCATTCTCTGGCGGGGAAGATCCTCCGCCTGGAACGACAGGAAATAAATCCATTTCCCGTCCGGCGAAAATTGAGCGCCGAAATTGGCGTTGGGATCATCGGTTAGAAACACCGGGGCTTCCTTGTTCAAGGACAACCGGACCAGGTCCGTCCGGATCTCGATATCGATATCGCCATGCTGCTTGGTGGATGACACCAGGTACCGACCGCCCGGGTGCCAGGCGGGGGAGAAATAATCATAAGGTCCGTCCGTGATGCGCCGGGGTCTGCCGCCGCCGGTTTTCTGGATGTAGATGTGGCTGTTCCGGTCATCCTTGAAAGCGGTTCCCAGTTTGAACAGCGTCCGCGTGTAAATGCGGGGATCGATCCGTTGCTGTTCGTCATATTCGCGGTCTTCCTCCATCCGTTTCGTCATGCGTTCGTCGATGAATCTCTTCCGTTCCGCTCGGTCCTCCTCCCGGCGCTCCGATTCTCTCGTTCTGGACACAAACGCGATCCATTTGCCGTCCAAAGACCAGACCGGTGAAGACACTCCGTTGGGCATGGACGTGAACTGACGGGCTTCCCCGCCGTCGACGGGAATCAGGAAAATCTGCGGTTTGCCGTTCCGGTGGGAGATGAAAGCAAGCTGGCCGCCGTCAGGCGACCATCGGGGATGATAATCCCCGTCTTTCCCTCCCGCGGTGAACCGCCGGGGTTTCCCTTTTCTTCTGTCCACAATCCATATCGACCGGATATAGGATTTACCCTCCTGCTGCGGGGTGACATGAACATAGGCGATCCGGTTTCCATCGGGATGAACCTGTGGATCGGTTGCTTCGCTGATCCGGTAAAAATCCTCCGCTGTAACCGGATTCCGTTTTTTTCGTTTCGCTGCCATCTTTCGTTCCTTTCCTGTTCGTCCGCCCGGGTTCCGTTCCGGCACGGAAGAAAGTGACAATAACAAAACCGGCCGGTTTTTTCGATGAAAAATCCGGTTCAAATATTGGTTTGATATTGGCTATCGAATGGAAGGCATGGGATAATCCCTCCGGGAGGAAAACCGTTTGAAACGCGCCGGATGGATATCGCTGCTTTTGATAATCATCCTCCCGCGGCTGATCCGGATGACTTGTCCGCTGGTTCAGATCGAAGATCCGAACTATATATACGGCGCGTACCTGATCACCCTGGGGCAGCAGCCGTTTTTTGATTTTGCCCAGCCCAATCCGCCGCTTCTGGAAGGATTGCTGTCCGGGTTGTACCTGTTGTTCACCGTTTCTCACCGGGTTCCGGAAGCGCTTTCGAACATCGCCTATATCCTGACGGCACTGCTGATTTATAAGCTCGGAGAACAATGGTTCTCCACGGCTGCCGGATGGTGGAGCGGGGTTCTGTACAGCACGCACTATCTGTTGTTCCGATATCACCTTTTTGAACGGGAAATATATGCCACCCTGGCCATCGCGGCCGGACTGGTTCTGTTGTCAACCCGCGGGGGAAAAGCCTCCGTTTCAATTCCAGCCGGCCTGGCATTCGGACTGGGATTCGCCTGCAAACAGACGGCCCTGGTCCCGTTCCTGGCTGTTCTGGCCGTGATCGTCGTTTTCCGGCGTGACGTTAAAACGGGGTTGAGATTTGCATTCGGATTCGCCGGCTCCGTCGGCATCCTGACCGGCCTGTACAGCGCGCTTTACGGCCCCGCCTATCTCCGGCAGACATTCTGGTTCCATTTCATCAAGGGCGCAGTCGCGCCATGGCAGGTCAAAACCGGTTGGACAATGGCGGGATTGGGATACCTGGGCCTCCTGGCGGCATCTTCAGTCGCCCTGTTCCGGCCGAAACTCAAGTCCGGTGAATGGATCGCGGCGGCGATGATTTCAGCGGATATCGTATTTTTCTGGTTCGTTTCGGGTGCATTCTGGCCGCATTATCTCCTGTCAACCCTTCTGCCGGTTTCCCTGCTGGCCGGATGGACCGTGACCTCCTTCCGGATACAGCATCGGATCTCGAATCCGGGCCGCGCGGCAGCCGCTTTGGTTGTCCTCGGTCTTTTGGTCTCCCTGACCGCATGGCACCATCCGGGATATTTGTGGGGAGAAGGCGCCGCCGATCGGTTCGGCTTTTCGGGAACATCACGGAAAACAGTGGCTGCATGTGCGGCGTTCATCGGCCGGCATACCGCCCCCGACGACCTGATTATCTCCGACCCGTTCATCGCGCTGGAAGCCCGTCGGCGCAAGGTGGTGAAATTCAAAGACAACTGGGGCCTGATCCTCTGGATGAACGACCTGTTCCGGGAAGGCCGGTACCGGGATGGATTGAAACAAATGGGAAACACAGCCTTCGCCCGGATCCGCCAGGAATCCCAGAAATACTGGGTTCCCACGGTCAAAGACGCGCTTGAAAAAGGAACCGTCGGCGCCGTTCAACCGAATTATGAATTTCCCGTCCGACCGGAAACACTGAGACAATACGGATTCAAGGAAGGGATCCGTCTGGATGGATATGAGATCTGGATCCGAGATTCATCGATCAAAATCCCGTGAACAACCGTCAGTCGGGATAATACGGCAATCGACAGCACGAACATTTCCAATCGGTTTCATCGGAGGATTTACTGCCGCCCGGGTCGACGAGCAGCCTCTGGATAACCGGCCGACCGGTTTCCCCATCAATGTAGATCTCCGTCACCCTGCCGGGAACCGACGGGTTCCGCATCCGGATGCGAAGACAGGGGCGCTCGACACCGGCCAGGAACAGGCGTCCGCCCGAATCGGCCTGTTCCTCGAACACATCCACCGCTTCCCGGTATCCCCGGTGATAGTGATCCTCGGTCCGGCGGGCATACCCCCGGGAGATCGATCTCGGGGAAGAAAGAAAAACCGAATCGAAAAAAGGCGTCCCGCCGCCGGGACGAACTTCCCGCAATCGCAAAACCATAATCCCCGTATCCGCTCCGGGATCAAGCCAATGAACGGTTTCAAACGCCCCGCTTTCTTCCGCTTCCCCGTTCCAGTATATCCGGGTTAAATCCCGACCTTCAAAAAGAACCGGACCGTCGCTTCGAACGGAAAAAATCCGGCTCAGAATGCCGCCGGGGAAACGGTATTCCCCAATCACCAACTTTATTCCAGGATCGATCGGATCCAAAGTCGCCGGGAAAACGGTCAACTCAACCGGCCCGACCGGGTCGGCCCGGGATTCGAACCGAAATTCCGGAATCGTTCCGGGAATCTCCAAGGTGCCAGGATTCGTCATGCCCCGTTCATAGAACCATGATGAAGGCATTCTGTCAACGTTCGTGCGTCGGGATTTAGGTTGACAAGCGTATTTTTTCGCTTTAAGTTAGACGGATCTAATTAGATGCGTCTAATTGGACCGGAAGGCAGGATGCAATGCGAATCGGAATGATATCGGAGAGCCTGGAAGATTATCTGGAAATCATCTATAACCTGATTGACGAAGGAAATATCGCCCGGGTGAAGGATATCGCCGCCCGGAAAAATGTGTCCATGTCGTCGGTTACCCCGGCGCTCCGGCGGTTGGCGAAAGAGGGCCTGATCAAATATACCCTGCGCAGCGACGTGGAACTCACCGGAGAAGGAAAAAAACTGGCGGCCCGCATTGTTGACCGGCATGAATTCGTCAAGCATTTCCTGGTGTCGTTGATGAAGGTGCCGGAAGCGATTGCGGAACGGGATGCCTGTATTTTCGAACATTACATGAGTCCGGAGACATTCCGCCGGCTGGTGGTGTTTTTTGAGTTTGTCGATACATGCGGAATGGACATAAGGGACAGGTTCGAACAGTACCGGAGGAACATGGAATCGACGGGGGCATCCGATCCCTGTACTTCACCCGACTGCCGGAACACCGAGATGGGATCCCGGCACCGGAGAAGATGGGGGCAGGTCAAAACACTGCTCATGCTGAAACCGGGTGAAAAGGGCCGGATTGCCCGGATTCAGGCTCCCGGTGCAATCCGCCAGCGGTTGATCGATATGGGCGTTCTACCCAATGTCGAAATCGAAATGAAACGCGCCGCTCCGCTGGGGGATCCGATCGAGATCAAGTTGAGAGGCTACCATCTGAGTCTTCGCAAGGAAGAAGCGGAATCAATCATCATCTTCCCGGCTCAAATCGAAATCCGGGAGCCCGATTCCGGCAGCGGTGAGTATTACGGGTAACGGAGATTGATGAGCCAGCGGAAAACCATATCGGTTGCCCTTGCCGGCAACCCGAACTCCGGTAAAACATCCATTTTCAATGCCCTGACTGGTGCGCATCAACACGTGGGTAACTACCCGGGCGTCACGGTTGAGAAAAAGGAGGGGGTTTGCCGGTTTGGAGAACAGGAATACCGGGTGGTGGACCTGCCGGGGATATACAGCATGACATCATATTCCGTTGAGGAGGTTGTTGCCCGGAGATTTCTTGTGGAGGAGAAACCCTCGGTTGTGATCAATGTCGTGGATGCCACCAACCTGGAACGCAATTTGTATCTTACCATCCAGCTGCTGGAGATGGGATTGAATCTGGTGATGGCGCTGAACATGATGGATGAACTCGATAAAACCGGTGTGGTGCTGGATGTGGATATGATCGGGCGCCGCCTTGGTTGTCCGGTTGTGCGAACGGTCGGGATTCGAAACGAGGGGATCGAAGACCTGAAACAAACCGTATTCGATGCTCATGTCAGAGGGCAGACCGATGCGGTCATAATCTACCGGGATGAACTGGGGACGGAAGTAAAAAAACTGACGGCATTGATGGAACATCTCGATGCCATTCCCTATCCCAAGCAGTTCGCAGCGGTCAAAATGCTGGAAAAGGACACGGAAGTGCTGGGCCGATTCCGGAGGATGAGCGCCAGTGAACCGCTGTTCACTCAATTGAACCGGAGCGTTCAGCGACTGGAAACCCTTTACGGATACCCCCCCGAAGTGATGATCGGCGACAGGAGATACGGATTTGCGTCGGGGCTGGTCAAGGAGGTGACCGTAACCCGGCCGATGATTGACCGGATCACCTTGACCGAGAAAATCGATTCGGTGGTGACCAGCCGGATTCTGGGTTTCCCATTATTTCTTCTCTCGATCTATCTGATCTTCTGGCTGACGTTTTCTCTGGGCTCATGGCCCATGCAATGGATCGAAACCGGGTTTGAAAAGCTGGCCCGTGCGATTGAGTCCCAGTGGCCGGCGGGCGGCAGTATGGAATGGTTGCAGTCTCTGATCGTGGACGGAATCATCGGCGGCGTGGGGGGCGTGCTGGTTTTCCTGCCGAACATCTTGCTCCTGTTCATGGGGATTTCATTTCTGGAAGATACCGGTTATATGTCCCGGATCGCATTCATCATGGATAAAATCATGCACAAGATCGGATTGCACGGCCGCAGTTTCATCCCGCTGATAATCGGGTTCGGCTGCACCGTTCCGGCCATTCTCGCCACCCGGACCATCCGGTCGGAAAAGACACGCCTGACAACGATGATGATCCTGCCGCTGATGTCCTGCGGAGCCCGCCTGCCCATTTATCTGATGATCATACCGGCATTTTATCCGCAACATTGGCAGGCACCCGTTCTGTGGAGCATGTATATGATCGGAGTGCTTCTGGCCATGGTGGTGGCCAAGCTTCTGAGGGAAACCCTGTTCAAGGGTGAAGCCGAACCGTTCGTGATGGAGCTGCCGCCCTACCGGATGCCGGCATTGAGAATGGTCATGATGCACATGTGGGAAAAAGCCTGGCAGTACTTCAAAAAAGCCGGGACGATCATTCTGGGAGTTTCAATACTGGTATGGGCGCTTCTTTCCTATCCGGTTGCCCCCGAGCGCAACGGGTCTGTCTCCGGCCGGGATCAATTGGAATATTCATTTGCCGGACGGTTCGGACATTTCATTGAACCGGTCCTGAACCCGATGGGTTTCGACTGGCGGATCGGCACATCGTTTATCGGAGCTTTTGCGGCGAAGGAACTCTTCGTGGCTCAGATGGGCGTCGTATTTTCTCTGGAGGAAGCGCGGGAGGACAGCGCGGGCGGGGAAACACTCCGGGATATTCTGCGGAAAACCTATTCCCCCCTGGTGGGATTCTGCATCATGCTGTTCGCCCTGGTGGCAACACCCTGTATGGCCACACTGATCGTGACCTGGAAAGAAGCCGGATCAATCCGATGGGCGTTGTTCCAGTGGATTTTTCTCACCGCCACCGGATGGCTGCTCACCACGGCCGTCTATCAGTTCGCACGGATCTTCCTGCACTGACCTTTTTTGTGATGCGCAGATAAAAGAAGTTGCAAAATTTTCCCAGTTCCATACTATAGCGGCTTAGGATGCGATGTTCTGCCAGACATTATGAATGGATTTGACGCTCGATGTGTCAGAGTTGTTTTCATCTTCCGCATGAAAGCTGATGCGGGACCGAGAGTTGAAACGGGTGGTGATGTATGGCTGTTTTTACCGTCAGGAAGGGACTGGATCTCAAAATAGCCGGCAGTCCCGAAAAAACGCTTTCCAAAGCGGTTTCCTCCAGATTTGTCGCCCTGAAACCAGCTGAATTCCCGGGCATCAAACCGAAACTTCTGGTCGGCGAAGGCGATGCGGTCAAAGCCGGACAACCATTGTTCCATGACAAAAACAAACCGGATGTGATGTTCCCGTCACCCGCCGGGGGAACGGTCCGGGAAATCCGGCGGGGTGCCCGGCGGGTGATTACCGACTTCATTGTCGAGGTCGATGAAACGGAGTCCTGGGTGGAGCATGAGTCGTGGGACGAAACACGCCTGGCGCAGGCATCCGGCCAAGAGATTATCGACCGGCTGTTGAAAGGCGGAATGTGGCCGGTTTTCCGGCAGAGACCGTTCGGAAAAATCCCGGATCCTCACCTGCCGCCCCGTTCAATATTCATTAACGGGATGAATACCGAACCGCTGGCGGCCGATCCGGATCTTCTGATGCGGGATCGGGAAAAATCCTTCCATTTCGGGATCCGGGTACTGAAAAAACTGACACAGGGCAGAATCTACCTGTGCCTGAAAGCGGACGGGCGGGAGCAGGCTTTCGCCGGGGCGGACGGGATTACGGTACACCGGTTCAAGGGACCGCATCCCTCGGGGCTCGTCGGCACACATATCCGGTTTATCGAACCCTTGAAATCCGGCGAACGGATCTGGTTTCTCAGAACAATCGACGTTGCCGATATCGGGCAGTTTTTTCAGACCGGTCGATTTCCCGTGGAACGGATCATCGCCCTTTCCGGAGAAGGAGTGAAGGAACCGAAACACTATCGCACCCGGCTGGGTACCCGGGCCTCCGATCTGACCGCCGATCGACTGGAAAACGGATCCTTCCGGATCATTTCGGGCACCGTTCTAACCGGAACGGAAATCCAACCGGACGGATTTCTGGGATTCTATAATACGACCTGTAGCGTGATCCCCGACAGTTCCAGACGGGATTTTATGGGCTGGGCCATGCCGGGTTGGAAAAAATTCAGCACGGTCAATGCATACTGCTCGAGTCTGATTCCCCGCAAACACTTTCCTTTCGATACCCGGTTGCACGGCGGCGTCCGGGCGATTGTCAATATCGGCGCCTGGGAAAAGGTTTTCCCCCTGGATATTCATCTTTATTACCTGGTCCGGGCCGTCCTGGCCGGGGATCTTCAGGAGGCCGAAGCGCTGGGATTGCTTGAAGTCACGGAAGAGGATGTCGCGTTGAGCACTTTTGCCTGTCCATCCAAGATTGAACTGGGCGCAATAATCCGAAACGGGCTGGATCTCTACGAGAAGGAAAGCATATGACCTCGAAAAAAAATCTGGGTGAAAAAATCCGATCGCTGTGGGAGGAGGGGGGCCGGTTCCATAAGTACTGGCCGTTGTTCGAGGCGTTCGACACGTTTCTGTTCAGCCTGGGAACTCGGACATCCAGGGCACCCCATGTCCGGGACAGTCTGGACTTGAAACGGGTGATGACCATTGTGATCTATGCACTGGTTCCCGCAACCTGTTTCGGTATCTACAACATCGGCGTTCAATCCCGTATGGCCCACGGGCTGGAACCCGATTTCCTTCTTTCGGTCTGGACGGGTCTGCTGGTTTTTGTCCCCCTGCTGATCATTTCCTACGGAGTGGGAATGTTCTGGGAAATCGTGTTTTCGGTGATCCGCAGGGAGGAAGTCAGCGAGGGGTACCTGGTCACCGGACTATTGATCCCGTTGATCGTCCCGCCCACCATCCCTTGGTGGCAGTTGGTCGTGGCCATTACCTTCGCCGTCATTCTGGGCAAGGAGGTGTTCGGGGGAACCGGGATGAATGTGGTGAATCCCGCCCTGGCCGCCCGGGCATTTCTGTTCTTTGCCTACCCGGCCCAGATCTCCGGCGACGGGGTATGGTTCAAGCTGGTAAAGGGGCGGGCAGTCGTGGATGCGTTTACGGGTGCTACTCCGCTGGCTCTCGGTGCGGCATCGAAAGACATGGGTTTGACCGCGGCAGATGCCATAACCCGGCAATACAGCTTCATGGATTCTTTTCTGGGGTTTATTCCGGGAAGTATCGGGGAGACATCTAAACTTGCCATTCTGATCGGTGCGGCTCTGTTGATTTACTCGGGAGTAGCCAGTTGGAAAATCATGGTGGGATGCTTGGCCGGACTGTGCGGCACGACCTGGATCATGAACCTGCTCGCAGGCCCGGACTCAACAGGTATGACGACGCTTTCACCCCTCCACCACCTCCTGCTGGGCGGATTTCTGTTCGGCGTCGTGTTCATGGCCACCGATCCCGTATCCAGTCCCGAAACATCCTCCGGGAAATGGGTCTACGGAATCCTGATCGGCGTGATGACCGCAACCATAAGAGTGATCAATCCGGCCTATCCGGAAGGCACCATGCTGGCGATTCTGCTGCTCAATGTATTCGCTCCGCTCATTGATTACGTCGCGCTGAGAATTAATATCCGATCCAGGAGGTTACGCTATGCACAGTAACCGGTATACCATGATATTTGCGCTGGTGGTCTGCGTATCGTGCAGCGTTCTGCTGGCCATCGCCGCCGAATCCCTTAAACCGTCGATCCAGCAGAACATGCGGTTTGACGTGCAGAGAAATATTCTCAAAGCCATGGGCCTTCTGAAGAATGTCCCGGACGCCGGCCGGCCGGAAATCGAAACGATATACCGGGAACGAATCGAGGAAAAGGTCGTGGATGCACAGGGAAACATCGTGACCGGAAAAAAACCGGCCGACCTGGATCCCCGAACGGATACCGAACTCTATCCGGTTTATGTGAACACCGTCAACGACCGGGTGACGGCGTATTGTTTTCCGGTTTCGGGAAAAGGCCTGTGGTCCACGATATATGGTTACATCGCCCTGGAAAACGACGGTGAAACCGTGAAGGGAATCACCTTCTACAAACACGGTGAAACACCGGGATTGGGCGGGGAAATCGAGAAGGAATGGTTTACGGAGAATTTCGAGGGGAAGAAATTGTTCGACCCGGAAGGTAAGTTCACCCCGCTCATGGTGGCAAAGGGCAGAGTGAACGAGTTTCTGCCACAGGAAAAGAAAAACCATATGGTGGACGGAATCAGCGGCGCCACTTTGACCGGAAGAGGAATCAATATATTTCTGGAAAAAGACATCGAGAAATATCTGCCGTTTTTGAACCGGATTCGAAACAGCAACGGTTGATGTTGAAGGAGAACGAGCAGTGAGCGGTTTCATACTGTCTAAAATGGAAAAACGCACGGTCGTGGATCCCATGTGGGACAACAACCCCATATCTCTGCAGGTCCTGGGGATATGCTCGGCCCTGGCCGTGACCGTCAAACTCGACACCGCACTGGTCATGTCGCTGGCCGTCATCTTCGTCCTGACCATGTCCAACGTGGCGGTTTCCATTCTCAGGAATTTCATCCCATCCAAAATCCGGATACTGATCTTTCTTTCGGTTATCGCCACACTGGTCATCCTGACCGACCAGATCCTGAAAGCGGTTGTATATGACATTTCCAAACAGTTGAGTGTTTTTGTCGGGCTGATCATCACCAACTGCATCATATTGGGCCGGGCCGAAGCTTTCGCAAGCGCCAACCCGCCCTGGCCGTCATTTTTGGATGGCCTGGGCAACGGGCTGGGATATGCTTGGATTTTGATGGTCGTCGCGTTTTTTAGGGAATTGTTCGGCAGCGGTACCCTGTTCGGCCTGCGTATCATTCCCCAAGCGCTTTACAATATCGGGTATGTCGACGTGGGATTGATGGTGCTGGCTCCGGGAGCGTTCCTGCTGCTGGGCATCATCATCTGGGTGCAACGGGCCATCTCAAGGCAGGTTGAGGAATAAACCATGGAAAATCTGTTAAACCTGGCCATCAAATCCATCTTCGTCGAGAATATTCTCCTGGCTTACTTCCTGGGAATGTGCTCATATCTCGCAGTATCCAAACGGGTGGATACCGCTGTCGGTCTCGGCCTGGCAGTCATCTTCGTCATGACCATCACCTGCCCGGCCAATTGGTTCATTTACAATTTTCTCCTGAAAGACGGAGCCTTGTCCTGGGCGGGATTGCCGGATGTCGATCTGAGTTTCCTGGGATTCATCGCATACATCGCTACCATCGCCACCATGGTGCAGATCGTGGAGATGGCGGTGGATAAATTCAGCAGGAAACTCTATACGGCCCTGGGGATCTTTCTGCCCCTGATCGCCGTGAACTGCGCCATTTTGGGAGCGTCCCTGTTTCTGGTGGAACGGGAATACAGCCTGGCCGAATCCACCGTTTTCGGCGCTGCCAGCGGCGCGGGATGGATGCTGGCAATCGTCGCAATGGCGGCGATCCGCCAGAAAATAAGGTATTCGAACGTCCCCGCACCGCTTCGCGGTCTGGGTATCACCATGATTCTGACCGGATTGATAGCGATTGCGTTCATGTGCTTTTCGGGCATCAGTCTCTGATGGAGCGATGACAAACCTGAGTGCTGAAAGGATGGACCCGTGGATATTTTGGTAACCGTCGGATTGAGCATCGCGCTCTTTACAGGAGTGATCCTCACACTGGTTCTGGTCCTGATGTGGGCGGAATCCAAGCTGGTTCACAAGGGCGATGTCAGGGTCATTATCAATGATGACGAAGATAAGGCTCTCAAGATCCCGGCAGGTCGCACCCTGCTGCAAACCCTGAGTGCAAACAGAATCTATCTCCCTTCGGCATGCGGCGGCAGCGGGACCTGCGGGGTCTGCCGATGCAAAATATTTGAAGGCGGCGGCGATATTCTGCCCACGGAACTCACCCATATCACCATGAAGGATGCCCGGGAACACTGGCGGCTGGCCTGCCAGGTCAAGGTCCGGGAGGATATGAGGATCTGGGTGCCGGAGGAAATATTCAACATCAAGATGTATGAATGCACCGTCCGATCCAATAATAATGTTGCCAGTTTCATCAAGGAACTGGTGTTGGATCTGCCCCCGGGAGAAATCCTGGAGTTCAAGGCGGGCGGATATATCCAGATCGAAGTTCCCGAATACCGGGGTCTGTCATACCGGTCATTCGATATCGACGGGAAGTTCAAAAGCGAATGGGACAAATACGACATGTGGCGCTACAGCGCAAACAACGACGAACCGGTCACGCGGGCATATTCCATGGCCAACTACCCGGCGGAAAACACAATCGTCATGCTCAATGTACGGATCGCTTCCCCGCCCCCGGACAAACCGGATGTGCCTCCGGGGATCGTCTCTTCATACATCTTCAATCTGAAACCCGGCGACAAGGTCAAGGTCAGCGGGCCTTACGGGGAGTTCTTCATCAAGGATACCGACAGGGAAATGGTTTATATCGGCGGCGGAGCCGGAATGGCGCCGATGCGCAGCCATATCTTCCATCTTTTGAAAACCGTCCACAGCAACCGCAAAATCAGCTTCTGGTACGGCGCCCGGTCACTGAAGGAAATGTTTTATCAGAATGAATTTGAAACACTGGAAACTCAAAATCCGAATTTCGATTTTCAGGTGGCGCTTTCAGAACCGATGCCCGAAGACAATTGGAACGGACCCGTTGGATTCATTCATCAGGTGGTCCTGGACCGGCATCTGAAAAAGCATTCCGATCCCGAGGAAATCGAGTACTATATGTGCGGCCCGCCCCTGATGAACAGCGCGGTTCTCAAAATGCTGGACAACCTGGGCGTTGAACCCGATCAGATTGCATTCGACGATTTCGGGATATGATATTTCCTGGATTCAGGGATCGAAACGCCCCGGTGAAAACCAATATTTTACTTGACATCCGCTTTTTTCGAATCAATATAGGATCGGTTGAAATCTTCAGGTAAGGAGGAAAAACCATGGCTTATGTAATTACTGAAGACTGTATTGCATGTGGTGCATGCGAGCCGGAATGCCCCGTGGAGGCCATTACCCCGGGTGAAGATATCTATGTTATCGATCCGGACAAGTGCACAGACTGCGGAAACTGCGCCGAAGTCTGCCCCGTCGATGCGCCGAAACCGGCTGACGAGGCATAACAACGCAGGATCGGCATTGAAAAACACCCCCGGCCATCTGCGGCTGCCGGGTGTTTTTTTTTGAACGGACGATGAGCGCTGCTGTCCCCTGGCAACTGAAAATATTCTCCAGAACGCTTAAAAAGAAAGAGAAATGGGCGATTCTCCGGAGTTTCCTGCCCGCGACGGAAGGAAAACGCTGCCTGGATCTCGGCTGCGCCCGCGGAACAATCAGTTATTTTTTGAAAACCTGCGGAGGGATATGGATTCACGAGGACCTGGATTTCACCAACGTTTTGGCAACCCGGAACCTGGTGGGACCCAGGGCCGCTGTGATCCCGGAACAGGTTCTTCCCCATTCAGACGACACATTCAACGTGATCGTCTCCCTGGATATACTGGAACACGTGCACGACGACAGACGGTTTGTTCAGGAAATGGCCCGGGTCCTCAAACCGGAAGGCAGGCTGATTCTATCCACGCCCGCAACCGGTCCCGTCTATCTGCTTAACCGGCTCAAAAACCGTCTCGGATTGACTCCCGATATCTACGGACACGTCGTTGAAGGATATACTCTGGAGCAACTGGAATCCATGCTGACCACCGCGGGATTCGCCGTGGAGAAAACCCGGACCTATTCCCGGTTTTTCACCGAAGCAGTCGAACTCATGATCAACCTGGTCTTTGTCAAGCTGCTGCGGGGAAAAAAGGATCCGAAGCGGGACGGATATATCTCGCCCGGCAGCGCGGCCGACGTGGCCAGATACCGGAAACAACTCCGGTTCTATTCCGCGGTCTACCCGGTCGTTTGGGTGTTCACCCGCCTTGACGGGCTGCTCTGGTGGCAGAAAGGATATGCCACTTTGCTGGTGGCCCGCAAAAAGGCAAAACCATAAACGCTATCAGTCTTTCTCCGCTCCGAAACTGTAATCGATTTTCGCCATTTGCCGGAGGAGATTGTTCCGGCCGACAACGTCTTCCCTGGCCAGCTCGAGAAGTTCGGCAGCCCGCTCGGGATTGGACAGTTTCAACGCCTTGTACCGGATTTCACCATACATGTAATCCTCGATGTTGATGGACGGCTCCGAACTGTCGAGCTGGAGCGGATTCAAACCCCGGGAGATGCGCCTGGGATCGAACCGGTAAAGCGGCCAATGCCCGGATTTAACGGCCTTCTTCTGCTCGTCCAGCTGTTTCTCCATGTTGATTCCATGCGCAATGCAGGGGCAGTAAGCCACGATGATGGAGCTGCCCGGGTAACTCTCGGCTTCGATAAAAGCTTTGAGTGCCTGTGCCGGATTGGCGCCCATGGCCACCTTCGCCACATAGATGGTACCGTAACTCATCATCAGCATGCTCAGATCCTTCTTGGGCATCGACTTGCCTGCAATGGCGAATTTGGCGGTCGATCCCCGGGGTGTCGACTTGGAACACTGTCCGCCCGTGTTCGAATAGACTTCGGTATCCAGAACCAGCAGATTGACGTTCCGCCCGGAAGCCAGCACATGATCCAGTCCGCCGTACCCGATGTCATAAGCCCATCCGTCACCGCCCACACACCAGATCGACTTGACCACCAGATAGTCGGCAATGGACTGGAACCGGGAATGGTTGTCTTTCAAAAGCGATTTCAACTTCCGGACCCGCCTGCGCTGCTCCTCGATACCCGCCTCGGTCGACTGGTCCGCATTGATGAGCGCGTCCTTCAGGTCATCAGGAACATCGGGGCATTCCTTCAGCAGGCGGACGGCCTCCTCGTTCTTTTTGTCCACCGCCAGGCGGAATCCCAGACCGATTTCGGCACAGTCTTCGAACAGGCTGTTGGTCCACGCCGGTCCCAACCCGTCACTCCGCTTGCAATAAGGCGTGGTGGGGAGATTTCCCCCGTAAATGCTCGAACATCCGGTTGCGTTGGAGATGAGCGCCCGGTCGCCGAACAGCTGGGTCAACAACTTGACATAAGGCGTTTCCCCGCAACCCGCACAGGCTCCGGAGAATTCGAACAGGGGCCGGATCAACTGGCTGCCCTTGAGCGTATCTTTGCGGATTTTGGCCGGGTCCAGTTCCGGCAGGCTCAGGAAAAATTCCCAGTTTTTCGATTCTTGTTCGCGAAGCGGCAGCTGGGGCGCCATTTCAAGCGCTTTCGTCTTCGACGGACAGACCTCCACACAGTTTCCGCAACCGGTGCAATCTTCCGGAGCGATCTGGAGAGTCCATTTCATCCCGTCATAGGGTTTCCGACCGTCGGCGCTTTTGAAAGTCTCCGGAGCATCGGTCAGAAGGCTCGGATCATAAACCTTGGGGCGGATGGTCGCATGCGGGCAGATAATGCTGCACAGCCCGCATTGAATGCAGTTTTCCGGCTTCCATACGGGGATCTCTGTGGCGATATTGCGCTTTTCATACTGGGTTGTCGCGGAGATAAACTGACCGTCAGCCGGCATCTCGGACACCTTGACCATGTCCCCTTCCTTGCGGATGATTTTTCCCAGGACTTCCCGGACAAATTCCGGTGCGTGATCCGGAACCGTCGGAGGCATCTCCCTGCCGGTTATCGGGCGGTCGCGATAGTTCACTTCGTAAATCGCATCCAGCGCGCCGTCCACGGCTTTCAGGTTCATCTCAACAATTTTCGCCCCTTTCGATCCATAGGTTTTCCGGATGGAAGCACGTATCAGCGTCAGGGCCTCCTCCTCCGGAAGAACTCCCGAAATCTTGAAAAACGCTGTCTGCATGATGGTGTTGATCCGAGCGCCGAGACCCAGGCTCTTGGCCAGTTCGCCGGCGTTGATGATATAAAACTTCGCGTCTTTCTCCTTCAATTGCCGCTGAACCATTTCGGGCAGCTGGTCCCAGACTTCTTCCATACCGAACGGGCTGTTCAGCAGAAATGTGCCGCCCTTGCGCAGATTGCTCAGCATGTCGTATTTCTCCAGAAACGAGAAGTTATGACATCCCAGAAACCGGGCGTCGTTGCACAAATATGTGCTGCGGATCGGTTTCCGCCCGAACCGGAGATGGCTGACCGTCTGTGCGCCGGCTTTTTTGGAATCATAAACGAAATACCCCTGAGCATACATGTCGGTTGCTTCGCCGATGATTTTGATGGAGTTTTTATTGGCACCGACGGTTCCGTCCGATCCCAGACCATAGAACATTGCCTGGAAAGCATCCTCGGAGGTGTTGATGAAGGTTTTGTCCCAGTCCAGGCTGGTGTGTGAGACGTCGTCGATGATCCCGATCGTGAAATGATTCCTGGGCTTGTCATGGTTCAGATTGTCAAAAACAGCCTTGACCATTCCGGGAGTGAATTCCTTGGAACTCAGCCCGTACCGACCGCCGACGATGACCGGAACATCCCGGAACGGAGCCGATCCGTCCCCCATCGCCTCGTATACCGCGCACAGAACATCCTGATACATCGGCTCGCCGGAAGCGCCCGGCTCCTTGGTACGGTCCATTACAGCGAGCCTGCGGACGGTGGCCGGAATGATACGCATGAGATGCCTGGTGGAAAATGGACGGTAAAGGCGCACTTTGATCAGACCCACTTTTTCTCCGTTCCGGACCAGTTCATCGACGGTTTCATGAGCACATTCGGCTCCCGAACCCATGATCATCATGATCCGTTCCGCCTCCGGATGCCCGAAATACTGGAAAATCTCGTATTGCCGGCCGGTCTTTTCTGCGAAAAGTTTCATGGCTTTCTCAACGATTTCCGGGCATTTCGCATAGAAGGGATTGACCGTTTCACGCCCCTGGAAATACACATCGGGATTCTGGCTGGTGCCGCTGATCATGGGGTGATCGGGTGACAGGGCGCGGTTCCGGTGGGCAATCACGAACCGGTCGTCGATCATCTCCCGCATCTGGTCCTTGGGAAGGACAAAAATCTTGTTCACTTCATGCGATGTTCTGAATCCATCGAAAAAATGCAGCATGGGAATGCGCGCTTCCAGAGATGCTGCGGTGGCGATGAACCCCAGGTCCATGACCTCCTGAATGCTTCCGGAAGCCAGGAGACCGAAACCGGTGCACCGCGCCGCCATGACATCCTGGTGATCGCCGAAAATTGAAAGCGCCTGGCAGGCAATGGACCGGGCGGCGATATGGAAAACCGTCGGCAGCAGTTCTGCAGCGATCTTATACATGTTGGGGATCATCAGGAGCAGCCCCTGTGAGGCTGTGAACGTGGTGCAGAGAGCCCCGCCGGCCAGGACACCGTGCACCGCCGCCGATGCGCCGCCCTCCGATTGAAGCTCCACAACCTCCGGGATTGTCCCCCAGAGATTGGTTTCCCCCGCAGCCGATTTGGCGTCCGCTTCCTCCCCCATGACGGAACTGGGTGTAATCGGATAGATTGCACAAACCTCATTACAGGCATGTCCGACATACGCAGCGGCACTGTTTCCGTCCATCGTTTTCATTAAATCCTTGCTCATAATCAACCTCCTTGAACTTCCAAAAACCTAACGTCTCTTATATCAAATTTCACGCTTACCCTCTAAGGCTTTCATCATCGTGGCTTCATCGGCATATTCCAGGCTGCCGCCCACCGGCAGGCCATGCGCAATCCGATATGTTTTAATCCGCCTGTTTTTTAAAAGACGGGAAATATACATGGCCGTCGCCTCACCCTCCACAGTGAAATTCGTGGCCAGGATCACTTCCGAAACCGCTTCGGCGTCCAGGCGTTCGAGCAACTTCCCGATTGTCAGATTCTCGGGACCGATTCCATCCATGGGTGAGATGGCTCCGTTCAAAACATGATATTTACCGCTGTATTCGCCGGTTTTCTCGATGGCCATGAGATCGGCGACGTCCTGGACTACACAGATTTCCGCCGTCCTTCTTTCATCCCGGCATACGGCGCATAACCCATCTTCGGAAAGATTGAAACACCGCTCGCAGGGCTTGATTTTGTCTTTCACCTGGGAAAGAACCGCGGCCATTTTTTTCAACACCCCGTCCGGTTGTTTCAACAGAAAAAACGCGATCCGCTGCGCCGATTTTCTGCCGATTCCAGGCAGCATCATCAGTTCGCTGATCAGCATGTCGAAAGCTTTCAAGGTCAAACCCGACTCCCTCCTTGGCTCGGCGGACCGGATCAATTTTCTTCTCTCCGGTCAGAAAAGTCCCGGAATACCCAGTCCCCCGGTTATTTTCGCCATCTCCTCCTTCATCATGACCTGCACTTTTTTCAAGGCTTCGTTTGTGGCGGCCTGGATGAGATCCTGGAGCATTTCGACATCCTGAGGATCCACGACTTCCGGATCGATTTTCACCGAAACGACCTGATTGTCCCCCCGGGCCGTCACCGTGACCATGCCGCCGCCGACCGAGGCTTCCATGGTCCGGCGCTCCATCTCCTCCCGGACCTTCTCCAGCGTGGCCATCATCTGTTTGGCCTGTTTCATGATGTTCATGCCCTTCATGTCTCCATCTCCCTTTCCGGTTCGGGAACCCTGTCCCGAAGACGGATATCCCGGATTCGTGAATCGAAGGAGTTCACCATATCCGATACGAAATCATTTTCCAGGGCCATCTTCATCCGTTGATCGGCTTCTTTTTTTTTTCGAGCGCTGTTCTCTTCCGCCGGGGACGGTGGAGTGTCCGGTTCTCCGGATACGAAAGAAACCGACACCTTTCGACTCAGAACCTCCGATCCAACCCCGCCGATCAACTCCGGAACCCCCGGCTGGTTCAACGTTCTCAGGCAAAAATCGTGCTCCGGCTTGAATCCGATAACCAGCCTGTCCGGATCCTCCTTGACGATCGCGCCGTACTCGAGCATCGCTTTCAGGTGTGATTTGGTCTCGGGGATCAGCTCGATGATCCGGGGAAGCAGCCCATCGGGCCGGGTTTTCGGTGGCGCTTTCAACCTGGCAGACGGCCTGGCCGGGGTCGGAGCCGGCACCGGCACATCGCCGGGGACACTCATCCGGGCGATGAGGTTCTCCAGCGGCGTCAGCGACCGGATCCGCGACATCTTCACCAGTGCCACATCCGCGATCAATCGGGGGAATTCACTGCTGCGCAGCGAGACCTCCAGATCCAGAAGCACCTTGAAGATCCGTTCCAGCTGATCGATCGAAAACACATCGGCCAATCCGGCCGGTATCTCATACCGGGCCGTTCCGTTCAGTTTGACCGCCATCAGATCCCGGGTGGCTTCCATCATCTCCCGGTTGAACACGACCTCGTCGCCGCCGGTTTCGATGTATTCCCCGAACCGCTCCATCGCGCCCCCGGCATTCCCTTCCGACAGGGACCTGAAAATATCAAAAATCAGATGCGGGTCCACCCTGCCCAGCAGACGCATGGTTTCCTGATGTTCAACGGCGTTTCCCGAAAAGGAAATGACCTGGTCCAGCAACGACAATCCATCCCGCAGACTTCCGTCCGCGATCCGGGCCAGAACATCCACCGTGACCGGCTCGATTGCGATGGATTCCTTACGGCAGATGTCACTCAGAGCCGCCTTCAGACTGACCGGATCGATTCTCCGGAAATCATACCGCTGGCACCGGGAAACAATGGTGACCGGCACTTTGTGCGCTTCCGTTGTGGCCAGGATGAATTTGACGTGTTCCGGCGGTTCTTCGAGCGTTTTCAGCAGCGCGTTGAATGCCTCGCGGGTCAGCATGTGCACTTCGTCGATGATGAATATCTTGAATCGGGCGGCGGCGGGCGCATACCGGACATTTTCCCGAAGCTCCCGGATTTCATCGATCCCCCGGTTGGATGCGCCATCGATCTCCAGCACATCGAGGGAGGTTCCCGTGGTGATTTCCTCACAGAACCGGCATCGATTGCAGGGTTCGGCGGTGGGGCCCTGCTCGCAGTTGAGCGCTTTGGACAGGATCCGCGCACAGGAAGTCTTGCCCACTCCCCGTGGTCCCGAAAACAAAAATGCATGACCGATGCGCCCGATTCGGATGGAATTGGCCAGAGTCCGGGCAATCGCCTTCTGTCCGATAATCTCGTCAAACGTCTGAGGCCGCCATTTCCTGGCCAGAACAATGTAAGACACCCGGCACCATCTCACTTTCGCTGCAGTGAAAAAAAGCCGTGCACCTGCTGTCGAACTTCAACCGGATGCGGCATTTGCACCTTCCGGCTCGATCCAGGCTGCCTTGCGGCACACGGAAGGGCTCCCTTAATGCTGCTCCCTCCCGGGCCTGACATGATTCGGAAGTTTCCGTTGCGCAAGACCCGGACGTCAACACCTTCCAGCGCACGCACGGACCAGCGGTCGAGAGCCCTCGAGCAGGAATTCGACCCCGCTATAGCGGATTTCGGGTTCAGGACACCGCTAACGCCCCGTCTAGCACGGCTAAAACCTACGGTCGCTGCCAACCGTTTCTGTCAAAGATGGCGGAGAGGCTGGGATTCGAACCCAGGAGGCAGTTTTTGGCCACCCACACGATTTCCAATCGTGCTCCTTAAGCCAACTCGGACACCTCTCCGTCCCCAATCATTCTCCGGTCCGATTCGACTGGAGCAAACTATAAATATATCGCCGGCATTCTGTACGGTCAAGGGGTGGTTCGGGAGGTTTCAGGCCGGCTGGGATTCTTGAAATCCACATCCGCCCCGCCTCTTGATACTCGCAGTGAATCACCTATAAACTTTGATTGAGGAGGCGTGTTGAATGGAAACCTGGGAAACCGGAAAAGGCATAAGATTCCTGCGGAAAGTGGGAGTCAGGAAACGGCACTCGGTACTGGATTGCGGATGCGGGATCGGACGATACAGCATGCCGGCTGCGCTTCTCGTCGGAGATGAAGGGGTGGTATACGCCGTGGATAAAGATAAGGCCGTGCTGCAAATGTTGAAGGAAAAAGCTGAAGCATTCCATCTGTCCCAGATCAAAATTCTCCAGGTCACCCGATGTTTCGAGCTGAACATCCCCGCCGGCTCAATCGACGTGGCTTTACTGTACGATATTCTTCACTATATGGATTCGGAAGACCGAAGAAAAATCTATGATGAAACCAGACGACTTCTGACTCCCGGCGGCCTGCTTTCGGTATACCCCAAACATATCGTGACCGATCATCCGCTGGACCATTTCTGCACCATGTCGGAAGATGATATCAGATCGGAGATTGAGAGCCGGGGGTTTTTGTTTAAGGCAAAGCTGTGCGGAACGCTGAGTCATGACATCGGTTTGAACAAGGGATGCATCCTGAACTTCAAACAATCTGAACGCTAAACACAGCAGTCGCCATGCTGTTTGCCGCGATCGGTGTTTCAGCAGTCTTCCGCCCGCCGGCTGCGCTGCCGGAACAAAATCGCAACAGTCGGTTTTGCGGAGAGGGTGGGATTCGAACCCACGTGGCGGCTTTTGACCACCAACCCGATTTCGAGTCGGGCCCGTTACGACCACTTCGGTACCTCTCCGGACTCGACAACCAAAAGGTACTACACCGTTTGAAATTAAATTTCCAGCCCGCTCCAGCCCGACAACCGGACCTACCACTACCCTGCTCAATCCGGTATCATACCGGCAGGGGGAGAATATTCATGTTTCTGCCCATGACCGTTCATGAAATGGAGCAGCTGGGCTGGGATCGGCCCGACGTGATCCTGGTGTCCGGAGACGCCTATATCGACAGCCCCCACATCGGGATCGCCGTTATCGGAAAATATCTGGTTACAAACGGGTTCCGGACCGCCGTCATCGCCCAGCCGTCATCGCAGGAGGATATCGGCCGGCTGGGTGAACCGGCCCTGTTCTGGGGGGTCAGCGGCGGCTGCATCGATTCCATGGTGGCCAATTACACCCCGGCAAAAAAATTCCGGCACCGCGATGATTATTCTCCGGACGGCGTTAATGTCCGACCGGATCGCGCCTGCATCGTCTATGTCAACCGGATCCGGAAATGTTTTAAGCGGACGGTTCCCGTCGTTCTGGGAGGGCTGGAAGCCAGCCTGCGCCGGATCGCCCATTACGATTACTGGAGCAACGCGGTGCGCCGGTCGATCCTGTTCGACTCCGGGGCGGATATCCTGGCGTACGGGATGGCGGAAAGGACCGTTCTGGACCTGGCGGAACGCCTGCGGGACAGTCGGGACTGGCGACAGATCCAAGGCATTTGCCTTATTTCCCGTGATCCGGTCCGGGAATATGAAACGCTGCCATCATATGAGGAGGTTGCGGGCGATACCGGCGCTTTCATGGAGATGTCGCTCGCATTTCAGCGGAATCTCATGAACGGCGTCACGGGATTCAATCAGCGGCACGGCGGCCGGTTCCTGATCCATAATCCACCGAGGCCGTCATGCACCCAGCCTGAGATCGACAGCATATATGAGATGGCGTTCGAACGGGCCTCCCATCCGTCGTACGGCGTCCGGAAGATCCGGGCGCTGGAGACCATCCGGCAGTCCATCACGGGCCACCGGGGATGTTTCGGAAACTGTCATTTCTGCGCCATCACCATCCACCAGGGCCGGCATGTTGTTTCCCGGAGCACGGCATCCATTCTGAAGGAGGCGGGACGGATCACCCGGCTCCCCGGGTTCAACGGAATCATTTACGACGTGGGTGGTCCAACCGCCAATATGTTCGGTTTCCGGTGCCGGAGAAACTGGGTGTGCCGGCGGATGAACTGCATGGTTCCGGAACCGTGCCCGAATCTGATATTCGGCCATGACCGCCAGATCGACCTGCTAAACCGGCTGCTGGATCTACCCGGCGTGCGGAAGGTGTTTGTCTCATCGGGCATCCGGCACGACATGGTCGTTGCCGACCGGCGGCAGGGAAAACGCTATGTGGAACACCTGGTCCGGAACCACGTTTCCGGACAGCTCAAGCTGGCGCCGGAACACAGCGATCCGGAAGTGCTGGCGCTTATGAACAAACCGGGGGCGGGACCGCTTCTGGAGTTTAAAAACATGTTCGATGCCGCCTGCCGGAAATTCCGGAAACGGTATTTTCTGACCTATTACCTGATGGCCGCTCACCCCGGCTGCACCATCGATCATATGAAACGGTTGAAAGCATTCCTTTCGGACCGGTTGAAACTGATACCGGAACAGGTACAGATTTTCACGCCCACACCCGGCACCCTGTCGACCGCCATGTATCATTGCGGAACGGATCTGAACGGCCGGCCGCTTCCCTGCGAGACGGCATTGCCGGGTGCCGTCCGGCAGAAACGGGTTTTGAAACGGGACGACCGGTTTCGGATCAGGCGCGGCGCAGTTCGAAAAAATCTTTAAGGTATTTGCCAGATTTTTCGGCCAGGATGCCGGGGACGACTTCAATCCGGTGATTCAGGGCGGGGTTGCCCGGGAGGTTCAGGAGGGACCCGCAAGCGCCGGTCCGGGGTTCGCTGCAGCCGTAGATCAACCGGTCGATCCGGAACAGGACCATGGCCATTGCGCACATGGGGCAGGGTTCCACCGTGACCACCAGGGTGACTCCGGTCAGGCGCCACCGGTCCAGAACGGCCGCCGTTTTCTTGAGAACCAGCATCTCGGCGTGCGCGGAGGCGTCCCGGAGATGCTCCACCAGGTTATGGGAGCGGACCAGAATCTCATTTTCAAAGACCGTGACGGCGCCGACCGGAATCTCCCCGGACCCGGCCGCTTTCCCGGCCTCCTCAAGAGCCGCATTCATCCATATTTCATGGTATTCACTCATATTGAATCTCCACCAATGAAGACCTCGCCGGGAACTCAGAAGCGGTTTGACGGGAAGATGTTCCATGTGGAACATTCCGGACCGCTCACTTTTTTGCCGGCGCTTGCAGGCCGGTCCGGTTCATCAGAAACGCATACACATCGGCCTGCTGGTTGATCCGGGGAGTCAGAGTCGTTCCGCCCCCGTGGCCGGAATCATGCTGCACAAGCAGCAGAACCGGATTGCCAAGAGGATTCGCAGCCTGCATCCGGGCCGCCATCTTACGGGCATGCAGGGGATCCACCCGGGCGTCGTTTTCGCCGGCCACAAACAGCATGGCCGGATACCGGACACCCGGCAGCACATTATGATACGGGGATATCCTGCGCAAAAACTTAAAATGCTCCGGATTGTCCGGATCCCCATACTCCACCGTCCACAGATTGGCGATCCCGAACTTGTGATACCGGAGCATGTCCAGAAGCGGGACCTGACAGCATACCGCAGCGAATAAATCCGGCTGCTGAACCGTAGCCGCACCCGCCACGAATCCCCCGTTGCTCGTTCCGGTCAGGGCAATCCGGTCCGGACGGGTGAATCCCCGGTCAACCAGCCAGACGGCAGCGGAAATCACATCATCGATCGTATTCTGTTTTCTTTCCAGACGGCCGGCATCGTGCCAGGCTTTGCCATACTCCCCGCCGCCCCGGATGCCGGGCACCGCCACCATGCCTCCCGCTTCGATCCAGTTCAGATGATCGACGGAGAAATGGGGGGTCATGGCATGGCCGAATCCGCCGTATACATTCATCAGAACCGGCAGTCCGCCGTCCGGTGCAGCATCGCCCGGATAGACCAGAAACATGGGAATCCGGGTTCCGTCCCGCGACGGATAAAAAACCTGCTCCGTCACGATATCCGCCGTTTCGATCGGGATCGGCCATGCATGGTACACTTCGAGGGAATTTTCATTGAAATCATACAAATACGAAGTGGGCGGATGGGTGAACGACGATACATGTACCCGGGTCCTCGGCTTGGACCAGTACCCCGACACCCCGGCCATTCCCATGACGGGGAACGGCAGATCCCGGAGATATTCCCCGTCGAACGAGTAAATTTTTATAACGGTGTGGACATCCTGAAGATATACCGCGAAAATCCGGCCGCCGATCCCGTTGATATACTGCAGCTTGTTCCCGCTTTCCGGGATGAATTCCCGCCAGGATCCCCGTCCGGGACTGTCCGCATCGGTTACCAGAACTCGGCCCATCGGCGCATCCAGGTCGGTCCAGATGAACAGCTTTTCTTCCAGCGGGAGCACCCGGTAGTCTGCATCGAATCCCGCCGCCACCGGTACCGGCGCTTCCGGACAACCAACCTTCTGAATAAAAACCTCTGCGGCGTTCTTGCCGAACCGGTAAAAAATCACCCTCTGGCCGTCCTCGCTCACGATCGCCTGGTGGTAGTATTCCTTCACGGTATCGTGCCCGAAAATACGGATATCTTCCCCGGGTGAAGATCCGAGTCTGTGGAAATACACCGCATGCCAGAAATGTTCCTCCCCCTCCGCCACCGTGCCTGTCAATGGTTTGGCCGAGTAGTAGAACCCGGAGTTGTCCAAAAGCCAGGACACCCGGTCCTGCTGCCATCCCCTCACCCGGTCCGGCAGCACCGTCCCGGTGGCGACATCCACGATCTGGATGACGGAATTTTCATCTCCTCCGATGCTTCGGCCGAAGGCGGCATACGATCCGTCGGGAGATTCCACGAAGAAATCCAGCGTTTCGGTCGGGTTCCAGGTGTTGGGATCGATCAGGACCCGCGGCGGAGCGTCCGCATGCGCCATTGTGCAGATTTTCCATTTTTCATCGTCCTGTCTTTTGACCCATTGAAAACACCGGTCGCCGGCCAGGCAGTCATCGGGAGGCCATTCGTCGTCGTACATTCGAAACGCGCGGTTCCGCTCAATCAGCCACTCCCGCTGAGGAAGTGGATCCAGAAAGGCCCGGGCCAGCCGTTCCTGAGCGTCCAGCCATTTCTGCACCGCGGGATCACCGGAATGTTCAAGCCACCGGTACGGATCCCGAATCGCTGCTCCGTGCAGCGTTTCGACAATCTCCGTTCCGAGCGTTTTAATGCCCCGGTTCTCCCGCTTAACACCGGTGCAGCTCCAACAGGCCAGGAACCACACGAGCAGATACAATTCAGGTCGTTTCAATTCTCAGACGCCTCCTTCATGCCGATTTTCTCCCGGACAATCCCGAATACAGTCTCCGCAGTCAAAAAATGGCCAACGGCCGAGGGATGGAGCCGGTCCTCCCGGGAAACATACAATTCAGTTACGGAAGCCCGTTCGGCCCGGGCCAGGTAATCACGGTAAACATCCGCCATGTCCACGAAAACAGAACCGTGGTTCCGGGAAATCTCACCGGTCAGTCTCCGGAATTCCATCTCATACGGATAATCGGGACTCACCCGGCCCTCCATGGACTGCCGGGATGGGAACACCAGCACGATCTCGGGTTCGGTTGTCTGTTCAAGCAGCCTGCTGAAATGATCCCGGTAGGATTCGGAAAGTTCCGGGAAGGGCGAATTCCGGATCAGTTCTTCCCGCTGTTCATTGATCTGCTTTTTCCGCCGGCCGATGCTGTTTTCGTAGCAGGCCGCAAAGGTTGCGGAGTGCATGTATGCGAAGTTCAGCAGCTTCTTGCCGGTGCGTTGATCCCACCCGGAACAGGTAAGATTGATCCCGTTCATCAAGCGCTGCAGATGAGCATCGATGGCAACCGAATCCCCGGTTTGCCTGGATGCATCATAGTGGTCGAACCGGACGCAGTCGGTCACGTCGTTGGGATTCAGTCCGATCAGGACGAAATCGGGACGGAAACGCCGTCCCTCCCGCCGATAAAACAGGTTGTACTGACCCGGAGACCAGCACATGACGCCGGTGTTGATCACTTCGCACCGAACCGTTGGATCGGTCCGGTTCAGATGCTCATCGAGCAATGATTCCAGCCGGCAGCACAATCCCTGTTCATTGGCCACGTTCAGTCCGAAGACGACGGAATCGCCCAGGGTCAGGATTCGGACGGCTTCGTTTTCCGGACGGTCGATGGGGATCTCCCGGTCCTCGCGGTAACCCTGGCCGTTAATCCGGACCGGGGGGCACCGGGCCGACTCCACGATCCCGGGATTATGGTGAAAACCATAAATATCGTGATTGACAAACAGCCGGGTCCGCTCCCGATACAACGGACTGATATGGGAATACCCATTGAATGTGAAATAGAGTTCGGATGCGGCAAAACAGATGATCACCGCCAGCAGGACGGCGGCGGTGAACAGGATTTTTTTCCGGGTACTCAGCCGGAGATCGGATTTCACTCCCGAATACTAGGACGGGTTCGCGCGGGCCGTCAAGGAGCGCCGGCGGAAAAGAATCCGGTTCTGTGTCAGGGAACGGGCGTTGCGGGATCTGGATTGCCCGGGGGGTTCGGTGTCTGGCGGGGATCGAATACCGGGGTGGCGGTGAAGGGAATCCTCAAGATTCCCGTGCCACTGCATGACGGGCATTTTGCCTTGGCGGGAACGATGCCGAAAACGGTGCGGATGTTTTCGATCACCCAGCCGGAACCCCGGAATCGGGGACAGGTTTTCCGGGTGTACTGCACCAGATGGTTGTCGGTGTCGTGATCGACACGCGCGGGGATCCGCTTTGCATGGGAATGTGGCCTGGATCGACCGCCGATGTCAGCACGCTGCTTCCGGTAGCCGATCGACTGAAAGATCGGTGATCTGTAACCCATTGAATTTAAACAATTTTGAAATGTAGCGCCAAGAACTTTTTGGCCGCACTTAACCCATTGATTTTAAATGCTTTTTATAAAACCACTGTCAAAGATGAGTTAAGACAATTCGGCGGAATTACGACCAGCCTTTGAAATTCACTTGCCCGTCGATCCGATTTTGAAATTTCCGCTTGAGCCATTTTTTGATCGGAGTGCGGGTCGGAGGAATCAAAAGGCTCAGGCCCAGCAGGTCCGTCAGGAAACCGGGCGTCAAAAGCAGGATGCCGCCGGCGAAGATCATCAGCCCGTCCAGAAGACGGTCGCCGGGGATTCGGCCTTCGGAAAGTTCGATCTGTATTTTGTTCCACGTGGAACTACCCTGATGTCTGGCCAGATAGGCACCGGATATCCCGGTCAGCAGCACCAGGAGGATGGTGACCTCCGCTCCCATCAGCTCCCCGATTTTCAACAGCAGAAACAGCTCGATCAGCGGGATCCCGACAAACAGAAGAAGCAGATAGCGAAACATCACAAATCCGGTTTCACCGGGTTCGACCCCGCCAGGAACCGTTGCATCGCATCCAGCCACTTCAGTTTTTCATCGAACGATAATCTGGACAGACGCAGAAGCTGAGCTTTCGAATGCCCGCCATATCCGTTTTCCCACGTCTGCTTGCTCTGCGGGTCAGAGGTTTTTTCCATTTGACGCCTCCCGCAGGTGTCTCAATATTTCAACATCGTCCAGATCTTTTTTCCGTTCGGCTGCCCGTTTCATATCAATCAGATCATCCATTCCGACAACTTGGATCAGCACGCCGGATTCTGTTTCAATTGCACGGGCTCTCCGTTCGGTCGCCGGCCACCAGATACCGGACACCGGCATCGTTCAGGTTCCGAAAAATTTTCTCAACGCTCAGATAATCCAAAAACTGAGTCCCTTTAATGCCGTGAGTCTACATTTTATATTCAACCGGGGTCAACCGCCAACAGCTAACAACTCCCCGTCAGCCGGTGCCGCTCCATAATCCGTTCGACATCGGTCTCCACCATCCGGACACATAGGGATGACGTGGCATACCGGTGCGCACCCTGACGGCTCAGGCTGTACAGGCCGTGCGGAAGAATCCGGTCCGTCAACCGCGCGTAATCCTCTTGATACCCTTTCAAAAGGCACGGATAACCATACGGAACCTCCAGGAAGTCCCATTCCAGCCAGTCTTCCGGCTGCGCGCCCAGAATACCGGTCAGGTCGCTGCGGATACGCTCCATCTGGGTCTCGGGGAATTCACCGGCGGCGTTTTCACCGGTCACTTCCGCCAGGACTGCCAGATGAGCGTCATCCATCCGTTCCAAAACCGCCCGTTTCCAACACTGGTCCCGGTCGAAAGAATAGATCACCCGAAGCGTGTGTTCCGGGATGGATCCGTGAAGACGGAAGAAATGAAGGGTTAGATTACGCCACTTCAAACGGCCGGCAGTCGTCGCGTTGCCGCGATACCGCGCCAGTTCCGTCACCGGAATGGTCGAAATCACCAGGCTGCAATCCAGTGGTTCCCGGTCCTCAATCCGGATTCGGAATCCTCCGTTTTCACCCGAAATCCCCCGAATCCGGTTGGAAGTCTCGATTCCAGCGCCCAGCGTCCGGATCCGCTCCGCAAGCTCCCGGATGAACCCGGTCGTTCCTTCCCGGTTCAGAACCCGGTGCATGACCGGGGGAGAACCGGATGGTTTTACGGGCAGCATGAGTCGCAGCTTGAATGTCAGATGGCGCGCCAGCTGCCGGGGCCGGAACATCCGGGAAATGAATTCCAATCGCTGCGGTCCCACATCGGGAGACAACTCCGCGGGGTCGACGCCCATCAGCTTATAGACGTAATCCGGGATCCGGAACCGCTCGGACCAGGCTCCGGGAAGATGACGACGCAGCCACTCGTCCAGATCGGAACATGGGGTACCAACCAGATTTCGACCGAATAGGCGGATCAGGTGACCCGACAGGGGCAACACCTGGGAAAATCCGGTGACGGCTTTCAACTCCGACGGGTCCACAGGAAATTGGGCGATCCGCCCATCCACGTATTTGTCGTACCGGACCGCCGTGGAGTGGAACCGGTGCGGCTGGTCTGCGATCAGGGGGCTGTCAGGTGGGAACAAAAACAGACCATGGTTGAAATGATGGCCGCACCGGTCGCTGGAGGTGAACAGCCCGCCCGGTTCAGGCCGGGATTCCAGGATCGTCACACGCAGCGCCGGGTTGCGTTTCAAAAGCGTCCGGGCGGTCCACAGTCCCGATATTCCCGCACCGAGTACGGCGATGTGAGGGATTGAGTTTTTCACGCCGGGAATTTTAAACGCCGGACGACCAAACGGCAAGGGAACGACCTCGGTACATGGGTGAAACATTGATCTCACCCGGCGCTTCGCGCCACCTTCTCCCGGCACGCAAGGGATCTGAGTTAGACCAGCACTGCGGGCGTTTCGGTTTCGCCCAGTCCAGACTCCGCGAAGCATTCTGTCTTCCAATCCTGTATTTTTCCCCTTCCAGATCTCGAACGAATCCGATTGTGAAAGACAACTTGCGGGTCAAAGGTTATGTCCGTTATATGGATGATTTCATTTTGTTCTGCGACGATAAGGCAGTGTTGAAAAAATGGTTGAATCGAATCGATGATTTTTTGAGGAGAAATTTGATTTTGGCATTGAACCCCAATGCGACCATCATTGCGCCGGTTTCCAACGGCATACCGTTTCTTGGATTTCGGATTTATCCCCGGCTGATCCGGATCAAGCGAGAAAATTTAAGACGGTCTTTACGAAGATTCAAGAGCCGTGAAATACAGTATGGACATGACCGGATCGAATTTGAAAAACTGCTTCAGTCCGCCGGCAGCATTATCGCGCACATGTCGCACGCCGACAGCATGCAAATTCGGCGGCGATTGTTCTATTAAACGGAGTATGAAGGGTGAAGGTCGAGGAGGCTCGAACCGGGTGAAACGCGGTGGCAACTGGAACAACAACGCACAGAGCTGCCGGTCGGCGAATCGGAACAACAACACTCCCGGCAACCGCAACAACAACCTGGGCTTCCGTCTTCTGAATTCAACTTTCGCCCGATGCAATATGTCTACGGATGTATTGCCAGTGCATCAGGTTGACCAGACCTTCATCCTGTCCCGGTGGATTCCGGGCAAAGAGTTTTTAAGGGTAACGGGTGAGTAGGTTTATTCTCGAAAGCTCGTTGTCTGGTTTTCTGATAACTCACCGAACAATCGAGCAAGATTTTTGATTTCTCAATGTAATAATTTTATAATCAAACTGATGAAGAGGAGGTTTTAGAATGACAAAAATACTGAAAAAAGCATTTGATGAGGTTTCAAAATTGCCAATAGACCTGCAAAATCAAATTGCTCAGGAATTGATTGATGAAATCGAATGGGAAATGAAGTGGGATGAAACACTTGAAAACTCGTCTGATTTCCTTGAACATCTTGCCAATTCAGCTCTGAATGATTTTGAAAGAGGTCAAACCCTGGAGAAGGGGATCGATGAGTTGTGAATTCTCACCTGACGAAGGATTTCATCAATCATTTTAAACAATTGCCTGAAAGAATTAGAAAACTTGCCAGAAAAAAAACTACAGAATTTGAAAGAAAGATCCCGGTCATCCGAGTATTGCTTTTAAGCCGGTGAGTGCAAACTTGCCGGTGTATTCGGTACGTATCGGGATCGGTTGGCGTGCGCTCGGATTGAAGAAAGACGACACAATGATCTGGTTTTGGATAGGATCTCATCCGGAGTATGAGAAACAACTTAAAAAGTTCAGGAGCGCATAACAAAAAAATCCAGCCGGCAAACCTCCATGGAGTTCCGGTTTGCGGCTGATTTTCACCATTGCGCGAAGAAGGACACGAATATGAGCAAGGCCATACTTGCATGGGGGACTGCGATTCTCCTGGCGCTGACAGCCTGCCCAGCCGCTTGCGCGCAAGAGACTGCGGTTCAGCCTGTCCCTGCGCATCGGATGGGAACCTTGATCGTCAAGACCTGGCCGGGTGCGATGGTGCACATTCACCAGCTCCAGCATGAGTTCTGTTTTGGCGGCGGTATGTCCCCGTGCGCTGTGGTGCTCCCGAAAGGGGTTTAAATGTTGCCAATTTGAATTATAGCATGCCTTATTTTTTGAAAGTACGTTTTTCAACCCTTATATCAGCTATATTTCAGGCTGCCGCGCCTTTATTTTCAATAACTTCTGTTTATGGGAAAGGCTCTATCTTAGTGCCATTCGGGACACCTTTAACCTAATTGTCAGGTTTTCCGGATTCGGATCGTATGAACCGTTGTCGCCCCGCCCTGCTCAACAGCAAGATTGATTGCGGGTTTTCCGGCGCATCCGAGTCCATCTTCAGGGAGATATTCAGGGAACCCCTATGACATAACGATTGCAAACAGATAAGCAGGGTGTCCATCCAATTCGTCCCTATCATTCCCGCGGCACTCGCCAGAACGAGACGGTGCGAAGTCTTGATTGTTTGCGAAAATGCGTATAGTATGTCCACGATTCGTGGACTTTTTTGCTGTACGGAGACATATCATGGCCATCGCAATCATTCGAAAGAAAATATCTCGTGATATTTTCGATTATCAGCAATTGACCGATGCGCTGTCCCATTATCGGAAACCCCGCGACAAAATCACCCGGCTGCTGGCGGACGGATCCATTATTCGAATCAAAAAAGGTCTTTACTGCTTCGGCGAAGCCTTCCGGAAAGCGCCGTTACACCGGGAACTGCTTGCAAACCTGATCTATGGACCTTCTTATGTCAGCCTCGAATACGCATTGAACTTCCATGGGCTGATACCGGAACGGGTCGAACGGGTAACCTCCGTCACACCCGGACCTTCGAAACCCCTTTCGGTCTTTTCTCATACCGTCATCTGAGTGAATTCCGCTATGCCATCGGTGCCGATATCGAACCGAACGGTGTGTTAAGAGAAGCAATCCAAATTTTGCTCATGGAGATACCATTGGCAAGAGTCATAATGCCATTGCAATCTCCTCCAGTTTTAGCCTCAAGACTGATTTACGGAAAAACACAGATATGAACACGCGAAATCTCGGAGGGATTTTTAGCGCCAAAAGCAAAAGAAAAGACTGTCAAAACTTGTCAGAATCAACCAGGATCGATTTTCCAGCGATCATCAAGCCCACATCCCCTTAACTGAAAATAATCGCACCAGTAGATTTTCCGGTTTAAATTTGAGAGAAGATACTTTTACACACATGGAAAGATAATTGTGGTGTCATTGCTTAATTTGCTTAATTATGTACTAATAGGCTTTTATATTTTGTATAAAAGAGAAAGAAAATTTATGCGATTACCCACTTTACATCACCAGATTGACAATTATTCGGGCAAAGAACGGATCTAAAATTTAATGAATGGCATAGCGCGAACAGAGGGCAATCGCTTTTCAATGGAGGCAAACCACCAGCAGATACGGAACCAGACCCGGAGAGTATGAGCGAAACAGCAGAGATAAAGACGAAGCTTGACCACGTTCTTTCATTACTCGAACCGACAAGACAGCAAAGCAATCCCAGGAGGAAAGACATTAGCGAATAGCCGGATGATTTATTACCGGAATTCGATAAAACTTGACCCAAGAAACAGGTCAAAAAAAGAAGATGATTTTTCGGCACAAATCTGTATCATGAAGTCATGAAAGACGAACATCTTCTTTTAAACATCAGCAAGTGTAATCTCCTCATTTGTGGGGACAATCTGGAAATCCTTCAATACTACATACCAAAGGAGAGCGTTGATCTGATCTATATAGATCCGCCATTCAATTCAAAACGTAATTACAATATGTTCTTTGACGATGATGACATTAAAGCGCAGAAAGTTGCTTTTGAAGACACGTGGACCTATAAAAACGTTAACGAATCAATGGCCGATCTGGATCATGTAGACACTGACGATCTTCATGAATTCTTGCTTGCTATTGGCAGGTTTAATAAACAAATATTTCCATATCTTGTTACTATGGCTCATCGGATATATGAGCTTCATAAAGTTCTGAAATCATCCGGAAGTTTTTATCTACACTGTGATCCAACAGCAAGTCACTATTTAAAACTATTATGTGACATAATCTTTGGAGTAGACAATTTCAGGAACGAAATCACCTGGAAAAGAACGACCAGCCATAATACAGCAAAGAGATATGGCAACATTGCTGACATTCTTTTGTTTTACACAAAATCTGATAATTACAGGTGGAACCAACAATATCAGCCATATTCAGAAGAACAATTGAGCAGATACAGGAAGGACGAAAATGGGCGACTTTATAAATGTGAAAATCTGACAGCCGATAGAAGAACAAGTGATTCGGGAAAATTTGAATGGCGCGGAACGATGCCTCCATCAACAAGGGGATGGGGTTATAAGTTAGATCAACTAGAAAAATGGTGGGAAGAAGGACGCATATTGACAAAAAAAGATGGCACCCCCCGAATGGACGGATTGAAAGTATTTCTTGATGAAATGCCAGGGCAACCGATGCAATCAATATGGACGGATATTGAAAAAATTGGAAATACGAGCGAAGAGCGTCTTCCATATCCAACACAAAAACCTATTGCTCTATTGGAGCGGATTATTGAGACCAGTAGTCTTCCAGGGGATATTGTATTGGATGCATTCTGTGGCTGCGGTACTACACTGGACGCAGCAGAGGGGTTAAGGCGTCGATGGACAGGGATAGATATATCATTCACAGCTATCAATCTGATTGAAAACAGGATGAAACGACGTTACAAGAAGATGCTTTCTCCTTATGAAGTCCGGGGAATGCCAACAGACACGCAATCAGCAAGCGCTTTAGCAGAGAAGAATCCGAACGCTTTTCAAGATTGGTGGGTTTCTCAATTTGATGCTTTCCCAACGACATATGGATCAAAAGGAGCTGACAAGGGAATTGACGGAATTGCCAAGTACCTGATTGCGGGACTCGAAAAATCGATCAAGGTTGCGTTTCAGGTAAAGGGTGGGGAACACATTGGCTCAAAGGACATTGACGCGCTATTGGGGGCGATGGACAAACATAAATGCGATATTGGAATTTTCCTGACAAGATTCAATCCGACAAAACCAATGCTCCAAACAATAGGAACAGCGGGTTCTTGGAGCGAACATGGATTCACCTATCCCCGACTGCAGTATCTAACGCTTTATGACTTTTTTTCAGGTGTGAGGGTCAAGCTGCCCGATAACAATGTAACTTTTAAACAAGCAAGCTCACGCGGACAGTTGAAGTTGATATGATAACAGGAGAACCCAAATAACGTGATTTTAATTTGAATATATTATTTGATATTATAATAAATCTGAAAACACTCTTTACAAAGAGTATCTTCTCGTAATTCGCAATCATCAGAAAAGCAATCCCATGATATGCCGCATTTTCTGCATATGTGATAATGTAACCCTCTTGGAAGAATTACATTGTCATCCCATTCCTCATTCTCATCTATTCTCATGCGATTGTTTGAGCGATAGCTTGTCATCTAGACTTCTCCTAATCTTCTTTGTGGAAAATTAACTAAACGCCTTCTTTCAAATGGCATTTAGAATTTTATACTGAACCTTAGCCCCGCATTAGCCCGACGCCGTTTCCAGTTTTTTCAGTGTTTCACAAAACCTTTATTTTCTTAATACGCCCGGCGTGATTCGAACACGCGACCTCTTGCTCCGGAGGCAAGCGCTCTATCCTGCTGAGCTACGGGCGCAAACCGACCGAATGCTAATTTGTTTCCATGGGGATGTCAAATCATCCATATCCCCAGGTATGCATCGCATATCGACCCAGAATGTCCGTAAATTCCGGGTTCACCATGGCGCCCCAGAGGATCAAACCCGACGCCGATCCAACGCCCGTGTCCGGCCAGGTCAGCTCCGGTATCACCTCGATCCGCATCGTCCCGTTCGGCACATCCATCACCCCATAATCGATCTCACCGTTCGGCGGCTCGAAATACACCCAGCTGTCCCAGAACCAATACGATCCATACACATCCAGTATGAAAAATACCGGAATATCAGTTAAAACATCCCCCGGATTGTCCAGATATCCGGTGATGTAAAACAGATCGCCCGGCATCACATGCACCGGCATGTCGATCCGTACACCCAGCTCCACAGGCGGCTCCGTCGGCTTCAACGTCCATGTTGGACACGAAGTTGCGGTGGACGGCGGTCGCGTTCCGGGAGTGGGCGATGGGGTCCAGGTTTTCACGGGCGTGTTCGTCGGCTGGACCGGCGTTTCCGTTGGCGCTGGCGTAGCTGATGGAGAATAAGGCGTTTCGGTCGGCAGAGCCGTCTCCGTCGGCGGAACAAAATCCGTCGGGGTCGGTGTAACACTCGGAACGGACTCAGTTGCCGTGGGCGTCACCGACGGGGTTTCGGATGTCGGTGTCGGGGTCGGTCCGTCATCCCGATAAGTCCGCACATCCGTCCCGATCCCGCACAGAACCAGGGTGCCGTTCTGCCCGATCGCCGGACCGCCGATGTTGATATTGGTCACGGTCGTGTCCCACAGCACATTCAGCTCGGGGGAAAACACCGTGAAATGGCCGTCGGCGAACCCGCTGTTGGAGAAAAACACATTTCCCGCCGCATCCACCGCCATCCGAGACGCATTGAACTGACCCAGTGCGTATGAGTCCACCACGCTGCCGTCATCCGGATGCAGGCGCGCCAGCACCGGGCCCGGCATCACCATGTACACCGATCCGTCCGGCCCGATCCCGAATTCCGAGGCCGTCCCCCACGCCGCCGGTACCCGCCATTTCTGGGTGAATTCCACCCTGTTGTCCGAGAAGGCATAGAAATAATCGACCGTCGCATTGTTCTGCACCCGGTTGAAATAAATCGTCCCGTCCGGCCCGACCAAGGGCGTATTTTGTACCAGAAACCCTTCCATGACCGGGCTGTCATACAGCCACTGACCCGTCTCCAGGTCGAACCGCCGGATCACGTGCCCACCGTAAACCGCATCCACGACATAATAGGCATCCTCGAAAATCGCTCCCCCGCAGGTTCCACTCACCGAACAAACCCTCGTGTTGTGCCACATCGTGGACCCGTCCGCCGAATCGATCCGCCAGATGTCCGTGAAAGATCCGATCACCGGATCCCCGTCCGGTGCGAAAACGACCCCGTCATAAGGGCCGGCGTCGATCAGGTCATCCGATTCCCAGATCTGGCTGCCGTCCGCCGCTTCCAGCGCAAACAACTTGGCCGACACCGATGCGCCGTTCCCGGCCCGGGACGCATAGATGATCCCGTTTTTCACACCCGCCACCCAGGTGATCCAGTCCCCCGAATTATAGGGGATCTCGATCGTCCAGCCCCCGCCCCCGTCCTCCAGGTCCATCGCCACGACGAAGGAATCGTCCGGATCGCCCGGCCAGGCCGGCTGGCGCACCATGAACACCCGGGACCCCTCGATCACCGGCTGCCAGGCGATCAGAGACGTCATTCCGCCCGACCAGAGAAGATCCTCGGTCACCGGGCCGGTTTCCGGCGACATGCCGCTGCGACCCGCATTGCCGCCGCTGTTAGGCCAATCCCCGCACAAGGCAGGCACAACAATCAGAAAAAACACAATCAAAGCCCAGCTGTTTCGCCTCAGAATCATCACCGTTCTCCCTTTTGAAAATACTAAGCCATTACCTGACCCGAATCAACGACTCATCGGGCCGCATGAACCCAATCCAATGCAGAAGAAATCAATTCCGCCACAGCCTGAATGACGCACTATATGTTCCTGACCCGGCACTTCATGCCGATCTCTCCCAGGGGATGGAAAACCGCGTCATATCTGTCCATAAATATGCCATTCGCTCTGTTGGGGGGCATCAGCTGTACCCATTTCAAACGGGTTGTTACCCAGGAACATCGGCAAGCGGATATAATCATTCAATGAACTGAAGATTTTAAATCGGCACCAATACATTAACCAACGCAGTCTTTTCTCTGCCCTCCGGCGGGGGTAGGGAACGGAAAGAGCGATAGGGGAAAAAGATGAGGTGATCCGGTCAACATGAGCCGTTCCGAATATTGCTGGAATCCAGAGTAGAATAATTTTTTGATGAAAGTTCTTTTAATATCGCAAGTTTTTTCGTCGCTCCGCTCCTCAACAATATAAAAGAGGGCAGCTCCTCAGAAAGACAAGATCGTTGAGTTTTCTCCCAAGCAGCTCGCCACCTTATCCCGCTTCTGGCGGAACGCTGGTCAATGACAATCCGTTACAGGGTTGACCCCCTCCCGGTTTGGCCGGGCGGTAAACTGGAACGGATTGGGAAGCGAATCTAGATCGTCAGTTTTCCTCCGGGTTTGAGGATTTCCACCCGGGTATTGCCCGTCACCTGGTTGCTGAAACTCTCGGGATTCTGCTCGATGACCTCCCAGGTGTTGTAGTGTATCGGCACAACACATCGGGGGTTCAGAAGCCGGACAGCTTCCGCGGCGTCTGCGGGACCCATGGTGTAATTGTCGCCGATGGGCAGGAATGCCACATCGATAGGATGCATCCGCCCGATAAGCTCCATTTCATACGTCAACCCGGTGTCGCCGGCATGGTAGAGATTCTTGCCCTCCAGGGTGAGGATCACGCCGCAGGGATTCCCCGTATACACGATCTGACCGTTCTCCTCGATTACCGCGGATCCGTGCAGGGCGGCCGTCAGCTTGATCTTGCCCCACCCGAATTCCCGGCGGCCGCCGATGTGCATGGGATGCACCCGGCACCCTTTCTTTTCGAGGTAATGAGCCAGCTCGAACGGCGCGATCACCAGCGCGCCGGTCCGTTTGGCGATGGGTACGGTGTCGCCGATATGATCCGAATGCCCGTGGGTGACCACGATGACATCCACATCCAGTGTGGATGGACTGAGAGCCGCCTGGGGATTTCCTTCCAGGAAAGGATCCACGACCAGTCTGACCGCATCCGTTTTGAAAAATACTGCCGAATGTCCCAAATAAGTAATCTCTATCATCGACCGTCCTCCTGCCTAAACGCGTCTGGGTGCCGATATCCTTTTGCCGGGAGGTAGCATACCTGGTTTGAAACATCGAGCGCAACCGAATTGACAGCTTTGATGCGAGTAACCTACCATTCGTTTTGGAAAGGAAATCTCCGTGGCATTCATTCTCCTGGTCAACCCCAGAATCGGCATCTACACCCGGGTGTTCAAACCGTTCATACCCCTGTCCCTGCTTGCGGCGGCTTCGCTGGCGGACCGGGCAGGTCACCGGATCCGGGTCCTGGATCAACACGTGGACAAGAACTGGGAAAGCACCCTGAAACAGATTCTGGTGCGGGACAGACCCGTTCTCGCCGGTATCACCTCCATGACCGGAGCCCAGCTGAAAGGAGCTCTCCGGGCGGCCCGGATCATCCGGGAGACTTCTGGTGTTCCCATTGTCTGGGGCGGTGTGCATGCATCGCTGTTTCCGGAGGGCACCTTGCGGCATCCCGACGTCGATTTCATCACGGTGGGGGAAGGGGAGCTGGCGCTTCTCAAGTTGACCGAAGCACTCGACGGGAAAGGTTCTTTTACGGGTATTCCCAACCTGGGGTACATCGCGGACGGGAAAACCGTGATCAATCTCCGGGGACCCTTCTGGGATCTCGACGATCTGCCCGACACGCCCTACAATCTGGTGGATGTCCGGCCCTACCTGCACACCTATTTCTGGGAAAAGCAGGTTATCGACATGGAAAGCTCCCGGGGCTGTCCCTTTTCCTGCGGGTTCTGTTACAACGAAACCTACAACCAGCGTCAGTGGCGGGCTCGAAGCCCGGAGCGCATGGTGGGCGCAATCCGGAACCTGGTACAGGCCCACGGCATCACCAACTTCCTGTTCATCGACGACAGTTTTTTCATCGATTCCGACCGGGTGGCGGAGTTTGTGGACCGGCTGGCCAAAGAATCTTACCGGATTAAGATGGGATTCCAGGGGCGAATCAATTCCGTTTCCAGGTTGTCCGAAGAAGTCTTCGGCAGGCTGGTGCATGCCGGAGCTGTATTTTTTCAGTTCGGCGTGGAATCGGGGTCCCCGCGGATACTGGATTTGATCAACAAGAAACTCACGGTGGAACAGGCCCTGGGCATCAACCGGCGGATGAGCCGGTATCCGGGAGTCAGCGTGTTTTATAATTTCATGGTGGGACTTCCCACCGAAACGGAAGCGGAAGTTTTTCAGACGGTGGATCTGGCATGGCGCCTGCTGAAGGAAAATCCCCGGGCGTATCTTGGAACCATTCATCTATACAAGGAATACCCGGGAACGCCGCTGTACGAACGGGCCCTGTCCGAGGGTTACCAGCCTCCCGAAACCCTGGAGGAATGGGCGGATTACGACTGGCAGAGCGTGGTGGAACGGTCGGGCAATCCCAAATTGACGCACCTGTGTCGGGCGGTGTCGGCTGCGTCATACTGCGTGGACCGCAAGATCGAAATGCTGGGAGATTCCAAACTGGCTTCGGTTGTTTCGGATATCTACCGCCCGATTGCCCGGTTCCGGTTCAAGCACAAATTTTTCCGACTGATGCCGGAAGCCCGGATATTTTAGTTGAGTTTGATATCTTTGGGACCGAAACGGGGAGCGAAAAAATCGGATCCGGACCCTTTCGACGTCAGCCCGGGTTCCAGCCTGACCGCTTTCTGGTAATAATCCATGGCTTTGGTGATATTGTCTTTCTTGTAGTAAAGCAATCCCAGGTTGTTCAGGGCCATGACATGTTTGGGATTCATCGCCAGAACCGCTTTGTATTCCTTCATCGCCAGATCGGCCTTCTTCATGTCTTCATACAGGATTGCCAGATTGAACCGGATATCGGCGTTGTCCACGATTTTGAGTGCGGACAGAAGCTCCTCGACGGCAGATGCGAGATCTCCGTCTTCAACGGCGATTTTTGCCATTTCGAGGTGTTCGACCAGGCGGTTTTTCACTTTTGTCAGGTCGACCAGCTGATCGAGCATGCCGCCGCGGGCCGCTTCGGCCAGTTCTTCCACAGCGCCCCGGACATCGTCGTTACGGTCCAGCTGGAGGCGGATCACGAGTTCATCGCCTTCCCGCTTGATGGTTCCGTTGGGCAGTTCCAGGTTTTTTTCCTGGCCCTGCCTCAGGTGGGCGGTCTTTTTGAAAATAGCTTCGATGCCCTTGCCCAACACATTATCTTCAGAGTTCACCCGAAATCACCTCCCGAGCCAGATCCATATAGTCCACGGCTCCGTTGGATTCGGAATCATACAACATCACCGGCTGACCGTGACCGGGTGCCTCCGCCAATTTTACATTCATCCGGATGATGGTTTCAAATACCTGTTTTCCGAAGTATTTCCGCAGTTCTTCCATCACCCGTTCCGATAGTTTCGTGCCGGACTGGTAGATGGTGGCGAGAATGCCGGTGATGTTCAATTTATGGTTCAACCGCTTTCGCACCAGATCGATGGTGTTCATCAGAAGACTCATGCCTTCCAGTGCGTAAAAATGGGTCTGAACCGGAATGATGATCTCCCGGGCGGTTGTCAGCGCATTCAGGGTGAGCAGACCCAGCGAAGGCGGGCAGTCAATGATGATGTAATCGTAACGGTCGACGACAGGCAGCAGCTTTTCCCGCAAGGTGATTTCCCGCCCGATCGTATTGACCAGTTCCACTTCCGCACCCGACAAGTGAATCGTCGCCGGCACCAAATCCAAGTTGACCAGGTCGGTTTTCCGGACGATTTCCGGCATTTCGGCATCAGGATCGATCAGGACATGGTAAATGGATTTATCCAGATCGGTGGAACTGAATCCCAATCCGATTGTGGCGTTGGCCTGGGGATCGAGATCGACCAGGAGAACTTTTCGTTCATTCAGGGCGAGAGCTGCAGCCAGGTTCACGGAAGTGGTTGTCTTGCCGCTGCCGCCCTTCTGATTGGTCACGGCGATGATTCTGGGTTTTGGAAATTTCATGCTTTCTGTCTCCCTCGAACGAACTGCTCGGTTTTGTAACCTATCAGACACCTTTCTGCATTGTAAACACTATTTGGAGTTCCGCCCTGCAAGCCGCTTGAAAAAGGATTTCATGATCCGCAGTGTCTCCCGGGGCTGTTCCTCCTGCGGAATATGCCCGCACTGCTCGATAATATCCAGCCGGCTGTCCTTCAGATCGTCGTTCAGGCGGTAGGCGGTTACCAACGGCACCACCTGATCGTGGCGTCCCCATATCAGCTGCACCGGCTCGGTTATCCGGTTGTATTTCTGGTAATGTTTTTTTTCTTCGGACAACGCGAAATCGGGCAGTGCGAGCTGCGCGGCAACTTTGGCCAGGGCGGTTCCCGCACCTTTGTCCTCGAGCGGTCGGGTATACTGGTCGACCAGTTCGTCGGTGACCATGGATTGATCGTAGACACACGATTCCAGAACCGCCCGGACCTGTGCTTTCCGGCTGATGTTCCCCAGGCTGACATGACCGGCCACCGGTGTCTGGAACAGCTGGATGAATCGGGGCAGGGTCAGCGGGTACACCGCTCCGCACAGAATCACCAGACTGTGCAGTCTCACCGTCTCGAAATCGGCCAGATCCATTGCCAGCACGAGAGCCACCAGTCCTCCGTATGAATGCCCCACGATGGTCAGGTCATTCAGGGTCAGTTTTCGAATTACATCCCGGACACTGCGGACCTGGTCCATGACGGCGTACCCGCCCTGCTGCGGTTTCGGGGATTTTCCAAAGCCCCTCAGATCGACCGCGACGGTCCGGTATTGTTTCGACAGGTCTTCAACCAAATACCGCCAGGTAAAAGTGGAAGCTCCGAATCCGTGAATCAACAGTATGGGCCGTCCGGATCCTCTGCTTTCATGATGGAGCGGTTCGGATGGTTCCGTCACGGGACTCCCCTTTCCTGCTGGACATCTTATGGCAAAGCGGCCGGGGATTCAATGCCTTGTGCTCCGGTTCGAAAGCGGCTAACCTGTGGATTCGGAAATTCAATAGGGGAGAATTGCCATGCCGGTTACAGTGGTTGTGGGTGCGCAGTGGGGTGACGAGGGAAAAGGGAAAATCGTGGATTACCTGTCCGATAGTTCCGATCTGGTTATCCGGTTTCAAGGGGGTCCGAACGCGGGTCACACGATCTTGAATGAAATGGGTGAATTCAAACTGCACGGAATTCCTTCCGGGATTTTCAGACCGGAAACCCTCAATATCGTGGGAGCGGGATGCGTGGTTTCCCCCCCCGGCATCCTGGAAGAAATCGACGCCCTGAAATCCAGAAAGGCGTTCCGCGGCCGCCTGCTCCTGTCCGACCGGGCACACATCATCATGCCCTATCATTACACCCAGGAGGAAATTGAGGAGACGGTTCTTGGGAATCGAAAAATCGGAACCACCGGCCGGGGGATCGGACCGGCGTATTCAGACAAGGCGGGTCGCTGGGGGATCCGTCTGGGCGATCTGGCTCACCCGCAATGGCTGAAGCCGCGACTGAAGGCGGTCCTGGAGATGAAGAACAGATTCCTGGTGTCCTGGAACCGGCCGCCGTTCGATCTGGATGAGCTGTTCGAGCAGTGCATGAATTGGCATGAAAGCTTGAAAACCGTTATTTCGGACACGCTTCCGGTGATCGGGCAGGCGCTTTCCCAGGACCGCGCCATCCTGCTGGAAGGACAGCTTGGAGCCGGGAAATGCGTCGAGTATGGAAGCTATCCGTTCGTAACCTCATCAGTGCCGCTGTCGGGAACAGCCTGCACGGGTACCGGGATTCCGCCGTCCCGGATCAAATGGGTGATCGGCGTGGTCAAGGCCTACTCCACGTCGGTGGGCGCCGGGCCGATGGTCACACGGGACGAATCGGACATCGGACCGCGCCTGCGGGAGCTGGGGCACGAGTTCGGAGCGACCACCGGCCGGCCCCGCAGCTGCGGCTGGCTGGACGGGGTCATGCTGGCCCATTCTGCCCGGCTGAACGGGTTCACCTCCGTGGCGGTCACCCGGATCGACGTGCTGGATACCGTCGATCCCATCGGCATCTGCACCGGATACCGCCTGGACGGGGAGGTGCTGAAACACATGCCGGTCACACCGGTTCTGGAGCAATGCCGGCCGGTATATGAGATGATGCCGGGATGGGGTCGATCCACGCGGGATATTCGCTCAATGGAAAACCTTCCCCGGCAGACCCGGGCGTACCTGGAACGCATCGCGGAATTGACCGGCGCACCAGTATCCTTTGTCTCTGTCGGCCCGCGCCGGGAAGAAACCATCCATTGTCCGGAAGCGTGAAGCAGCAGGCTTGAGGTGTCGGGATACCGGATGGTTCGTTATCTTAAGGCAAGAGGGGTCAAGTCTGTTCTTGACTCTTGATTTCCAGGATTTTTCGATCGGCTGATGAGATAGAATCAGCTTGAGTATCCAAGAGTCAAGAGCAGACTTGACCCCTCTTCACGCGTATCCAAGAGTCAAGAGCAGACTTGACCCCTCTTCAGCTCCTTTTCAATCTCCTTCCGGATCCGATGTTTGCTCCAGGTCCATTTCGGTGCAACCAGAAGATCATCCGGGCATTCCCCCACCAGCCGCATGACCACGGTTTCGGCAGGCAGCTGCGCCAGAACCGCGGCGGCGGCCCGGATGTATTCGGTTTCAGACAGGGGCGTCCATTGCCCGGCCCGCCACATTCGTTCCAGTTCGGTTCCCTTAACGGCATGCAGGTGATGCAGCTTGACGCCGTCGATGCTCAGTTCCGCAGCGGCTTTCCCGGTTTCGACCATGTCTTCCACCGTTTCGCCGGGCAATCCCAGGATGAGATGAACCGCGACCGGGAGATTCCGGGAATGAATCCGGTTCACCGCATCGGTGGTTGCGGCGAAATCATGCCCCCTACGGATCAGGCGGAGCGTACGGTTGTGGCGGGACTGCATGCCGATTTCCAGCCAGACCATGGTGCGCCGGTCGAATTCAGTCAGCAGATCCAGAACCTCTTCCGAAAGGCAATCCGGGCGCGTTCCGATCATCAGGCCCAACACATCCGGGAAAGCGCAAGCGGTCGAATACAGATCCCGCAGGCTCTCGATGGGTGCGTAGGTGTTGGTGAAGGTCTGGAAATAAACCAGGAATTTCCGGGCGCCGTAACGCCGCTTCGCCCGGTCCATTCCGTCCCGGATCTGATCTTCCAGGGATTTCCCGCTGGTCCGGAACGAATGAAATGACCGGTTTTCGCAATAGATGCACCCGTCCCGGCCCAGGGTTCCGTCCCGGTTGGGACAGGTCATGCCCGCATGAACCGGGACGCGCTGCACTCGTTCACCGAACCGGTTCTGCAGATACCGGTTGAAGGTCAGGAAAGGTTCGGAGTCTGCCATTGACCGCCATTATACCAATGACGGAGAAGATTTCTCACCTTTCCGTTCCTTGCATTTTCCGGTTCATTCCTGCATCGTAGTCTGAGATGTTTCCTCGAGGCGACATGACCGGAAATCCCCTGATAATTCAATCCGATCGATCCATCCTGCTTCATACCGACAGCCCCCGCTACGGTGAAGCGCGCGACCGGCTGACCCTGTTTGCCGAGCTGGTCAAGAGCCCGGAGTATGTCCATACCTACCGGATCACACCCCTGTCGCTCTGGAATGCGGCTTCCTGCGGGATCACCCATGACCGGATCGAAGAAACGCTCACATCGTTCAGCCGGTATCCCGTTCCACCCAACATATTGAGAGAAATCAAGGATTACATGGAACGGTACGGGCGGATCAAGCTGCGGACCGGCGGCCGGGAGAACGAGCTGCTTCTGAGCTGTGATGACGAAGCGCTGTTGATTGAACTGATGCATCAGCCCGGGATACAGAAGTATGTTATTTCACGTCTGGACGCCAGAACGCTCCGGGTTCCGGCCGGAGTTCGCGGGCACCTGAAACAGGCGTTGGTCCATCACGGTTTTCCGGTGGAGGACCTGGCGGGGTACCGGCCCGGAAAACCGTTGGATATCGATCTGCGGGATACCCTGCGGTCCGGATCCGCATTGCGGCTGCGTTACTATCAGGAGGAGGCGGTTGCGGGATTCTGGAGCGGCGGTTCGGCTCAGGGCGGCAGCGGTGTGATCGTGCTTCCCTGCGGCGCTGGCAAGACGCTGGTGGGCATGGCCGCCATGACCAGAATCCGCCAGTACACGCTGATTCTGGTCACCAACATCACGGCGCTGAGACAATGGCGGAACGAGCTTCTGGACAAGACCACTCTCAGCGGCGATCAGATCGGGGAGTATTCCGGGGAGCGGAAGGATTTCAAACCGGTGACGATCACCACTTATCAGATTTTGACCTATCGCAGGAGCCGGGAGGAAGATTTCTTGCACATGCCGCTGTTCAACCGGCAGGACTGGGGTCTGATCATCTATGACGAGGTGCATCTTCTGCCCGCGCCCGTGTTCCGGTTCACCGCGGAAATCCAGTCCAAGCGCCGGCTGGGTCTGACTGCCACCCTGGTTCGGGAGGATGGCAGGGAAAACGATGTGTTCAGCCTGATCGGACCGAAAAAATACGATGTTCCCTGGAAGATCCTGGAGGATCAGGGGTGGATCGCCAGGGCGGTCTGCACCGAAATCCGCCTGGAACTTCAGGCCGACGAACGGATGCGCTATGCGGTGGCGCCCATGCGGGAAAAATACCGGATTGCCTCCACAAATCCCCGGAAAATCGATCTTCTGAGGATCATCTGCCGCCTGCACCGGGGCGAGAACATCCTGATCATCGGTCAGTATCTCAGCCAGCTGGATGATATCGCCCAAGCCGTCGGTGCACCGCTGATCACCGGAGCGACGCCCAATGCCGACCGGGAGATTTTATTTGCAAATTTCCGCAGCGGTACCGACACGGTTCTGGTTGTGTCAAAAGTGGCGAATTTCGCCATCGATCTGCCGGAAGCCAGCGTAGCCGTTCAGGTTTCGGGCACGTTCGGGTCCCGCCAGGAGGAGGCCCAGCGACTGGGACGGATATTACGTCCCAAGAAGTCCGGCGGGCCCGCCCGGTTCTATACCCTGATCAGCAAAGACACCAACGACCAGGAATATTCCTTGAACCGGCAGCTGTTTTTGACCGAGCAGGGATATCGGTACCGAATTCTGAATGCGGATGAATTTCTGTCCGAAACCCGGTATGATGTTTTGGATGAATCCGAAACCCGGGAGGTGACCCGTTGAAGAAAAAACAGATCAAATCCATTCAGATCCCACCCAAAGAACTCACGGCCGACCAGCTCAGGTGGCATTGCCCGGAAGACCTGTTTGATTTCAAGGGCACGCGCGACCTGAAAACCAAGACCGGCATCATCGGTCAGCATCGGGCCATCCGTTCGATCAAGACGGGTCTGGAGATCAAGAGTCCGGGATATAACATTTTCGTGTCCGGCCTGACCGGAACGGGCCGGTCGACCACGGTCCAGGAGATTTTAAAGGATCTGGACCGGCGGAAAAACTTACCGGATGACAAGTTGTATGTGAACAATTTTAAGGATGAAGACCAGCCCCGCCTGATCCGTCTGCCTGCCGGACAGGGAAAAGAATTACGGGAGGATATGGGCACTCTGGTGGAGCTTTTTCGCAAGCATCTGCCGGGAATTTTCGAGAGCAAGAAATACAAACGCAGAATCCAGGAGTTGACCGAAACCTATCAGAATGAAGAAAGGGAATTGTTCCAGACGTTTGAGAAAACGGTATCCGAATCCGGGTTCACGGTTGTCCGGATCCAGATGGGTAATTTGACCCGGCCGGATCTCATGCCGTCCATCGACGGCAAGCCCGTGCCGTTCGACGAGCTTGAGAATTCCGCTGGCGAGGGCAAGTTTGACCCGGATAAACTGGAAGAGTTGAAGAAATCCTACAACCGGTTGAAGGGGGATCTGGACAAGATTCTAGCCAAGGGACGGGACATCGAGCGCCGGTTCCGGAAGGAAGTTGAGAAGAGCATCCGGGAATTCGGGCTGCCCCACATCGAGGAGCAGATCGAGGATTTGAGGGCAAGATACAAGTCGGAGGCCGTGAATGCCTATCTGAATGAAATCCGTGATTATACGCTGGACAACATCGATATTTTCCTGAAAAAGGAGGAAAAAACCCAGCCGATGGCACTGCAGATCGGCATGCCCGCGGTTACCACCGATCCGTTCCGGGTTTACATGGTCAACCTGGTGGTGGACAATTCCGGCCGGACCAAAACACCGGCGATCGTCGAAACGGCACCCAACTACAAGAACCTGTTCGGGGCGATTGAGAAGGTGGTGGACCGGCAGGGGAACTGGGTGTCGGATTTCATGAACATCAAAGCCGGCTCCATTTTGAGGGCGGAAGGCGGGTACCTGGTGATCAATCTGCTGGAAGCGGTTTCGGAGCCTTTTGTATGGCAGATGCTGAAACGCACGTTGAAGTACGGTCAGTTGGAGATTGAAAATCCGGAAGTTTTTTTTCTCATGGGTCAAACCGCCCTGAAGCCGGAGGCCGTCAAGCTGGATCTGAAGGTGGTGCTGATCGGCGACAAACGGCATTATCTGCTTTTGTATAATTATGACGAGGATTTCAAGAAGATTTTCAAGATCTGTGCGGATTTCAACGACCGGATGGACCGGAATGACAGGAACATCCTGGACTATGCCTGTTTTGTCAAACGGATTACCGAGAATGAAAATCTTCCGTCTTTCTCCCCTTCGGGTGTCGCGGCGGTGGTTGAGGAATCCGTCCGGATGGCGGACCGCCAGGATAAATTGTCATCCCGTTTCTCCGATATCGCCGATCTGGTCCGGGAAGCATCCTACTGGATGAACCGCGAGAAGGGGAAATCCGTCAACCGGGAGCACATTGATAAGGCGGTGGAAGAGCGCGTTTACCGGCGCAACCTGATTGAGGAACGAATCCGGGAATATATCCGGGATGGTTTGATCATGATCGATACCGCCGGAGAAAAATCCGCCCAGATCAACGGGCTGGCCATTTACGACTATGGGGAATTCGCATTCGGGAAACCGGCCAAGATCACTGCGACGGTGAGCCTGGGAAAGGAAGGAATCATCAACATTGAACGGGAAGCCGAGTTATCGGGAAAGATTCATGACAAGGGGATCCAGATCCTGTCGGGTTTTCTGCGCAACCGGTTTGCCCAGGACAAACCCCTGACTCTGTCGGCGTCCATCTGTTTCGAGCAGTCGTACGGCGGGATTGACGGGGACAGCGCTTCATCCACCGAGTTGTACCTGCTTCTGTCGACACTGGCTCAGGTTCCCATCCGGCAGTTCATCGCCGTGACCGGATCCGTTAACCAGCAGGGTGAAATCCAGCCCATCGGCGGCGTCAACCAGAAGATAGAGGGTTTTTACGACGTATGCCGTCTCAAGAGGTTGACCGGCAAGCAGGGCGTGATCATCCCCCGGCAAAACGTCAAGGATCTGCAACTGCGGAAGGATGTCGTGGAAACCGTGAACAGGGGACGATTTCATATCTGGGCGGTTGAGACGGTGGATGAGGGTATTGAAATTTTGACGGGGGTGAAAGCCGGGAAGCGGAACCGGAAGGGTGTATGGGAGACGGGTACCCTCAATTACCTGGTGAATGAGCGGTTGAAGGAACTGGCCACGGGAATCCAGAAATTCTATCAGACGCGGGAGAAACCGGATTTGCAGAAGGGGGATCGACCGTCCAAGGAACCCCGGATTCCGCCGCCGCCCAGGCAGCCGACCCGTCAGGGCGACGAAGAAGGCGGTAACGACTGATTTTCAGTTCGCGGGCTCCAGCATGATTCTGATTTCCCGTTCGGCCGAATCACAGCCGATTTCCGAAAAAATATCTCTGGCCGCGGTCAACTGCCGGTAGCCGGTCAGGTCGTCGCCCCGGGCCCTGGCAATCAAACCTTTCTCCTTGAGACACCGGGCCAGTTCAAACCGGTTTTTTATTTCGAGATTGATCCGTTCGGCTTCGCTTAAATGTTCCATTGCGGCATCGAAATTACCGCGGGCTTTTTCGATCTTGCCCATCAGAACATGGGATTCGGCTTTCCCGGAAGGGTCCCCGAAAAGCCGGGCGATCCGGAGAATATCTTCCGCCACGGTGATTGCCGTATCCAGATTGCCTTGTTTCATCTCGAAGTATGCACGGGCCATAACCACTTTTTGACCGGCCAATCCGATATCGTGATCGGAATGCAGCTGTTCGGCTTTCATGAGCACTTTCCGGGCCCGTTCCATCTCGCCTTTCTGAATATGGATATGCATCAGGATGGTCTGGCTGACGGCCAGTCCCGGAATATCGTCCGAAAGCTCGCGGATCTGGATGGATTGCCGGCAGTATTTTTCGGCCTCGTTCAGCTGATTTTTCCACATCAGGAGCTGGGCGACCATGGCATTCGGGTGGGCCAGGGATGCAACATGCCCGAGTGTCTCTTCGATCCGGATACATTTATTGTACCAATGCAGGGCATCGTCCCATCGACCGGCTTCCATGAAAATGCCCGCCAGGTTGGTGTAGGATCGGCTGATCCGGGACAGGTCGCGTGCCTTGCGGCGGAGTTCCAGGCTGTCCGAGTACATCCGGACCGCCAGATCCCGGTTTCCGAGATTGAATTCAGCGGTTGCCATCAGATCGTAGATATCGGAACGTTCAACCCAATACTGGGTGTCTTTAAGGTCGTCGGCGTATTTCCGGGTCAGTTCCAGGCAGGCTTCAAATTCCCCTCTCTGCAGCATCAGGGCGGCTTTACATGTTTCCAGTCTCAGAAATTCAACCTTGTCCTGTTCGGGATCCAGAAAGTTTTCGGCCATCCGGATATCTCCGGCCGCGGCTTCAAACCGGCCGCTGTCGATATAAATCTGTGCGATCCAGCGGTGTATCTGAGCTTTCCGGAACGGGGTCATGAAGCTGCTGCCGATCCGGACGGCCAGCCTGAATTTATCGATCGCCTGCATGCCCCGGCCCTGTTCCTTGAGAATCAAGGCGACTTTCTGATGAAGCGCACTCAATTCCTGGGAGTATTGTCCGGTATCGTGCTCGATCAGCCGGATCGCCCGTTTGTAATATCTCATTGCGGAGTTTTCGGCGTGGAGTGACCCGGCTTTGTCGCCGGCCTGCCGGTACAGAAGCACCGCCCGTTCGATCATCCGGCCCTCGATGTAATGATGCGCCAGTTCCTCTGCGATCAGTTCCGTTTTTCCCCGGTATATCCGTTCCAGCGCTTCCGCAACCCGCAGATGTGCCTGGCTTCGCCTCCGGCCATCCATCTGTTCGTACAGGACTTCCCGGATCTTGTTATGCGTGAACTGGTACCGTTCGCCCTTCTGGCTGGGCAGCTGATGAATCAGCTGCAGGTTTTCCAGCCGTTCCAGGATATCCAGCAGGTGACCCTCGTTCAGCCCGGAAACCATCTGCATGACATCGAAATTGAATATTCGGCCCATCACGCCAGCCATGGAAAGCAGTTTCCGGTCTTCCGCCTCCAGCCGGTCAAGCTGCGAAAAAATCATTTCCCGGATCGAGTCCGGTGCGGTGAGCTGTTTGATCTGGCGGACGTCCCAGCCGCCGGGTGTCCAGTTCAGGACCTCCTGTTCTATGAGCGCTTTCAAAATTTCTTCCACATAAAACGGATTGCCTTCGCTCTCCCGGTGGACCAGATCAGTGAACTCCAGTGGAAACGCCTGGCCCAACAGGGTGTGGACCAGTTCCCGGGTTCGGGCCCGGTTAAAACGGTGCAGTTCGATGATGCTGACTTCCGAAATTTCCCTGAACCCTTTCTGCCAGGTTTTAAACGCCTGTTTACCGGTCCCGGAATCTCCGGGATCGCCGCTCAGGTAACTTCCCAGGAACATGATCCGCTGGTTCCGGGTGGCCCGCACCATGTAAATGAGAAAGCGGGTAGTGGCTTCATCCATCCACTGAAGGTCATCGATGATCAGGACGACCACTTCTTTTCTGGCCAGGAGAAGAACATACTGGGTGACGGCGTCAAATAACTGGAATTCCTCGTCGGAAGTCGCCCGGGGGGCATCCGAGATCGCCAGGCGCGCCGGATCGAGTTCGGGAAGCAGGCGCAGCATTTCCTGTCTCTGGGACTGATTCAGCCCCATCATATTCTGATAGGATTTCCGGGGATCGGTGTCAAAAAACTGCCTGAGTGCTCCCCGGATGGGCTGATGCGGGATGAACCGGCTGTGTTCATAGCACGTTTCAAACAGGGTCACAGCCCCCACTTGAACGGCGCGTGTTCTGAATTCTCCCAGAAGCCGCGACCGCCCGACGCCCAGTTCACCCATGACCAGCACGATGCCGCCGTGACCTTGAATGGTATCCGTCAGGTGCCGGCCCAGCAGAAACATCTCCTCATCCCGGCCCACCATCCTCGGCACCAGCAAGGCCTTCCGGTGTTCTTCCAGGCTGGTTTCTTCGGATGCGTTGGCCACCTGATTGCGGCCCAGGCGCTTGGCGGCGTATAATCCGTTGTCCGCCGCCTTCAGAAGGGATTCGGCATCCAGACCGTCCATGGGGAAAACGGCGACACCCACACAGGTTGTGACCTTCAGGTCTGGATCGCCCGTGAACATTTTTTCCGCGACTGCGGTTCGTATTCGTTCTGCTATTACCACGGCCTTTTCTTTGCCGCATTCCGGAAGCAGGATGACAAATTCATCACCGGCATACCGGGCCACCAGATCGAAAGAGCGGACCTGGCTGATCAGCACTTCCGAAAAATTGACCAGAAGCCGGTCACCCCTGGGATGGCCATAAATGTCGTTAACCGATTTCAAACCGTCCACATCCAGAAGCAGTAGAGCGGCTTCCCGGTCCGATCGCCTGGCCCGTTCCAGTTCCTCGTTCAACCGGAATTTCAGATATCTGCGGTTATACAGTCCGGTCAGCTCGTCGGTAATGGCCATCCGGTGCAGTTCGTCAAAAGAAAATGAATCCGATCGCATCCCCATCATACAGGGTGAACTCCCACATTTATAACGCATAGTATTCTATTGAAAACCGGGATTAATGCAACCGTTCAGTCCCCCGGTGGGCGTTTGAGTATGGTCCCCGGTCCGCCTTCACCCGCGTTGCCATCATCAGAGTTCTCCCCTCCGGAAACGCCGGAATTCAGAAGAAGTCTTTCTGAACGAAACCCGATGCAGGTAAAAAATGCCCGGTTCCCAGGGGAGGAACCGGGCGAATGGAGGAGGTTGGGTCTACGTTACAAGGGAGGAAATTTGCACTCTCAAATATTTCTACGTTCGGGCCGCTACAGCAGTTCCAAAAATTTTTCCCCCGGAATCCGGTTTCATGCGTCCGGTTGACTCCGGTGCTGATACACAGTAAAGGATAGAGTCTGCGATGGTTTGCATTGACGGGAGGTTCTGAGGCGTGAAAATCGGGATCAGCGGTATGGGCCGGATCGGCCGGATGCTTGTCAGACAACTGGTGGAAACCGGCCATGAAGTCGCTGCCGTGTGGGAGCGTCTGGTGGAGCCTTCCCAGCTTGCATATCTGATCCGGTACGATTCCATTCACCGGCAGGCCGGATTTACTGTTGAACATGAAAAGGGTGATCGCATCATTTATCTCAACGGCAATCCCTGCAGGATATATTCCGGGGGTCCCACCGCCTCCGAAGGGCTCCGGTCAATCGACATCCTTGTCGAATGTTCAGGGCGGGACGACATGATATCCCAACTCAGGAAAGACCTGCCTGCAAACCTGAATGGCCTGCTGGTATCGTGGCTTCACCCGGAAGTTGACCAGACGGTTATTCTGGGGGTGAACGAAGATGTATTCCGGCGGGGTGATCACCGGGTTGTATCATTGGGAACCTGCACCGGGAACTGTTTTCTGCCCGTCCTGAAAATACTGTCCGACCGTTTCCCGGTGGATGGCGGGATCATCAGCATCCTGCATCCCTATCTCGCCGCCCAGAACCTGATGGATAATCCGCACCCGTGCGGCGATGCCTCGTACCTGAGATCGGCTCCCATGTCGGTCATTCCGGGCCGCACCCGGCTGCTTCAATCCATCCGACAGGTTTTTCCCGAATTCGACAACCGGTTCCAGGCCATCTGCTTCCGGATTCCGTCTCCAGCCGGACTTCTGATGGATACCAATATTCTTTTCCGGCATTCCGTCGAAGCAACCAGCCTGATTGAGACACTGGAAACCGCAGCCCGGACCACCCACCGGGACCTGATCACGGTTTTTCATGACCGGATGGTCTCCCAGGATTTCATCGGATTGCCCTGGTCCGCCGCCATCGACGGGAATGGGACGGAACCGGGTCTGCGCACGATCCACAAATTGCTGCTGTGGCAGGACAACGAGTACGGGTACTGCTCCAGAATCGTCAATTTTATCGATCGGTTTCTGGTATAATAACGGAATCTCATGCCGGATCTTGAATTTGAATCCGAAGCTTTGAAGGTCAACCTGGAGCGAACCCGTGTCTTCGAAATCAGGTTGTCCGAAGATCATCAGTGGTTTCTGGAGATCACTCGGGATTCTTACGGTCTTAACAAACGGGTTGAAGGGATGCTGAGGGAGCTGTATCATCCGTATTCCAATGCGGCGGAGGTCGCCAGGCAGCTCCGGGAAATCGCGCTCCAGGATCGATGGTTTTATCAGACGCATCCCGAATCCGGGCATATTCTGGAAATTTTGGTTGCCACATTCGAACAGTTTCTGGAGAGATCGATGGACCCGCATATTGCGGAACGAACCATCCGGACCATCGTCGAACTCGCCGATCACCTGCTGCATCCCGATGTCCAGACCGGCGCGATGCCGGTCATTCACCGGATTCTTTCGATCCTGGAAACCGTTCTCCCCACTTTTCCCCAGGTCAATATCCGGGCTTCCAGTTTCCTGAAAAACCTCGGATCCGATCTGGCCGGTCATCCGGAGTTTTCTTCCCGCATGACATCGATTCTCAAATCAACCCTTCAAGAGAACATCCGCTTCTGGCTCAACACCAGCGATATCGAGTCCTGGTTTCAGGGTCGCCGGGATTTTTTAGATGCGGATTATCCCGAGTTGATCCGTTCCGCAAGCCGGGATTATCTGGAATCCGAACGGAAGAAAATCGATGCCGGGGAAACCTGGAACGAACTGGTGAAGTGTATCGATTTCAAAACCATATCCGGCAAATACCGGGATTTGATTTCCGACGTTGCTTCACCCATGGACCGTTCCTACTTCATTCTGTACCTGCTGCATCTCCCGGGAATGGACCATTTGAAGGAACCGTTGCTGTGGGATCTCAACCGGACGCTCCAATCCATCCGGAAAGATTTTTCAGGTGAAAACCTGACTATTTTCCTCGAAAGGCTGTTTTCGCTGTTCGGGGAGTTGAAATCGTCGCACATGAGCATGGTTCTGGATTGTGTCGAGACGCTGGGGCGGGAGATTTGCGTGGGGGGCAATTCGCTGCTGACTCAGCACTTCATTGACCTGGTGATCCGCCTGGGATTCGTTCTGCCCGGGCTGAGCGGGGTGGATGCCAACTGGCAGATCAAGGTTGATCCGAACCATATCAAGAACGTCCGGGTGTGGCTGCACCTGGTCGAATGCAATCCGCCCGGTTGCATCAAACTTCTCTCGGCGTTGATCGTCAACCTGAAAATCGAGGGCATTTTTATTGCCGATACGGATCTGTTCCAGCGGGATATCACACAACTGCTCAATTCCAATATTTCCCCGTGTTACAAGTTGGTCAAACAGCTGACGCGACAGTTTCCAGTTTATTACAGCGAAATCGGTGCGGAAGGGGAACTGCGGGAAATTACCACGGCGATGGACGAGTTGACCCATCGCCAGGACCGGTTGATCCATTTTCTGCGGAAACAGATCCATACGGAAAGCAACAATACGCACATCGAGTTGACGCGCAAGGTCATCCAATACTGGTTTGACGGGTGTCTGGAACCTTTGGAACCGGATCTTCCGGATGAGATCAAATCGGCGGTCACCGATTCCGGGGAGTGGTTCGAGCCGGTGCATGAAGCGGTAAAGGCATTGTGCGCCATATTGAAAATGCAGCCGAAGGAAATCGTGGACATCGATTTGGAAACGTTGCAGAAAGCAATAGAGGGTCTTCCGGAGAATATCGCGCCGGGAGCTGAGCGGATATATTTCCTGGCCAGGTTGCAGGGCGTGTTGAAACAGAAATACACTCTGGATGCAACGGCTGTCATCCCCCAGATGAGCCGGATGGCGAATTTCACGGGTCAGACGGTGGCGCAGTTCGAGAAACTTCTGGCGGCGGACGACCCGGAATCCCTGATCGAGTTCATTTTCCGGATCATGAGAGAACTTCGGGAAGTCATATTGAACCCCGAACCCAGTGCCGGCCGGGAGGATATTTATCATAAGCGTCATATCGCCGCCGGTATTCCTTCCATGTACGGCCGGTATCGGGAGCCCAAATTTGAAGCGCTGGGGTTGACTTTCCGCCTGGAGCAGATGGTGGACAAGTACCTGCATCGGTGGATTGCCGGTACCAATCTGCGTTGCATCACCGCCCGGACGCTTCGCCGGATTGTCCGGGTACTGGAGATTTTCAGGGATGGGCTGGAGCTGGACGGTGTTTCGAGCGAGGGATTCAGCTCCAACCTGAACATGCTCAAGTTCAGCCTGACCACAGCCAGTTTTTCCATGGATCAGATATTGAACCTGTTTCAATTCATGTCCAAGAATATCAAGGAGATTATCCAGGAGTATTTTCTTGGTTATCATGACACCACGCTGAAAACGATCGTGACCCAGCAGGCGAAGCGTCAGCAGTCGGGTCCCGTTTCAACCGAGGACATCCTGAAAATTGTCCACAAGAAATCGGAGACGTTTTATCGGGATATCATCACCCAGGCGTTTCTGATCCAGCAGCTGGATAATTTCATTTCCGACATCACCAACACGCTGAAGGGCATGCTGGAGCAATTGACGCCGGAGACGATCCGGAGCGTGATGAGTTATGATCCGGATTTGATTTCCAGCCCGATCCATCAGCCCACTGTGGAATTGGACAACCAGGTGTTTCTGGGTGCCAAGGGGTATTTTCTCAAGAAACTGCATTCCTATCATTTCCCGATTCCTCCCGGATTCATCTTGACCACGGAAGTCTTTCGACGGCGGAATGTTTTTTCGCGTTATCCCGAGATGTTCCGGGAAATATTCCAGCATATCGAATATCGGGTGAGGGAGCTGGAGACCTTATCGGGGAAGGGATTTGGCGATCCCCGGAATCCGCTGCTTCTGTCGGTCCGGTCGGGCGGTGCGATTTCGCTTCCCGGAGCCATGAACACCTTTCTGAATGTGGGGATGAACGACGCCATAGCCGAGAATTTGAGTCGCCAGCCCAATTACGGCTGGACCTCCTGGGACTGCTATCGCCGGTTTCTGCAGAGCTGGGGAATGGCGTATGGAATCAGCCGGGACAAGTTTGACGAGACCATCATCCGGTATAAGCGGGAATACGATGTCGCGGAAAAAATCCAGTTCACACAGCGTCAGATGCGGACCATTGCATACGCGTATAAAGACGTTTTAATGGAGCATGGGGTGAAGTTCGAGGATGACCTGATCCGCCAGTTGATCCAGGCCATTTTCGCCGTACTGGATTCCTGGTTCACCGAACGGGCCAGGATCTACCGAAAACAGCTTCAGATTGCCGAAGAATGGGGCACGGCGGTGATCGTGCAGCAGATGGTGCTGGGCAACATCAACTATGATTCGGGCACGGGAGTCGTGTTCACGAAAGATCCTTTCGAAAGCAAGCCGGGATTGTCCTTGTTCGGAGATTTCACCATGTGCAGCCAGGGTGAGGATGTCGTAGCGGGTCTGGTGCATACTCTGCCGGTTTCGGAAGCCCAGCGGCAGCGGGTTGCCCAGGATCTGGAGATATCCCTGGAAAAAGATTTCCCCGAAATATTCAGAGCTCTTTTAAACCATTCGGCGGAGTTGATCCATGAACGGGGATACGGTCACCAGGAGATCGAGTTCACTTTTGAAACCAAGCACGAACAGGATTTTTATATTCTTCAGACCCGGGACCAGATCACTCAGAAGGAAGACAAGATCCCGATCTTCGACGTGATGGACCGGTCGATCGGGCTGGTCGGATCCGGTATCGGAGTCGGCGGGGGCGCCATGACCGGGATTGTGGCGTTCGACCAGGATGATCTGACCTGTTTCGAAAAGATCCAGCCCAGGGTCAACCGGATTCTGATCCGTCCGGATACGGTTCCCGACGATATCGGCATGATATTCAACTGCGAGGGTCTGCTGACGGCGCGGGGGGGGGCGACATCTCATGCGGCGGTGACGGCCGTCCGGTTGGGCAAGACCTGTGTCGTCAACTGCAGGGTTTTGAAGGTTAACGAAGAACAGAAAAAATGTTCCATCAAGGGGGTTGAATTCCAGTCCGGCGACAGGATTTCCATCGACGGCCGGCTGGGCAACATTTACAGAGGTCATTTACCAATCATTTATGCTCCCATGGAGCTGCCTTAGGGGAGGATTGCATCATGTCAATTGCTTTCAACAATGAAAACCATCTGGGAATCAATGGATTGGGCCGGATCGGTAAACTGACGTTATGGCATTTTCTGCAGACAAAACACTTTGACGGTTTCGTGATCAATACAGGCAGGGAAGTGGGGACCGGTCTGGAGGATATCGCCAATGTGATCGGAACCGATTCGACATACGGCACTCTGGAAAAATTCCTGTACGGCGTTTCCGGAACCCGGGACATCCGCATTCTGGATTCGGATCAGGGGATGCTGGAGGTCCATGGAATGCCCGTGAAGATATTGCGGAACGCCCGGAATCCACGGGAAATATCCTGGCGGGAGGAAGGAATCCGGCTCGTGGTGGATTCGACCGGCGCATTCAATGATCCGACGGTTCCGGCGGACGGGGGGAAGGGGAGTCTGAGGGGACATCTGGAAGCGGGTGCCCAGAAAGTCGTCAACAGCGCTCCGTTTAAAATTAAGGATAAAACCAAGAAAATCCCCGACGACTGCGCCATGCTGATATACGGGATCAATCATACTCAGTTCGATCCGCACCGTCATCATGTCGTTTCCGCCGCTTCCTGCACAACCACCGGCCTGGCGCACATGATCAAACCGATCCTGGAAACGAGAGAAACCTCGTGTATTCTGACCGCTTCGATGTCCACCATCCACGCAGCCACCAATTCCCAGAGCGTTCTGGATTCGATGCCCAAAGCTGCTGCGAAGGATTTGAGAAAAAACCGGGCGAGTTTCAACAATATCATCCTCTCCACGACCGGCGCGGCGAAAGCGCTGGAGGTCGTGCTGCCGGAAATTCAACGGGTGGGTTTCATGGCGGATTCGGTCCGGATTCCCACGAGCACGGTTTCGCTCATTATCCTGAACATGACATTTCATTCACCGCTCAGCAGCATCGGGGAACCCCTGATCACTCAGGACCTGATCAATTCCATCTACCGGAAAGCCGCGGAAGGTGCACAGAAGGGACTGCTGGTCTTTTCAGAAAGGCAGAATATTTCGTCGGATCTGATCGGCGTCCGGGCTGCGGTTGTTATCGAAGGAGTCGAGAATCACACCCGGACCGGATTCGTGGAATTGCCGCCGTCCGTGCTGGAGGATTGCGGAGTCATGGCGTCCGTTCCCGTGCAGATACCGGTTACACACGCCAAGCTGTTCGGATGGTATGACAACGAGTATGGAAGTTTCACATATTGCATGGGTGAGCTGATCACATACATCGACAAGTTGCTGGGGTAGGGTGTTTTGCTGTTTGATCTTCATCCGGTGAACAAAACCATATATATCCTGGTATTCTGTTTCTTTCTGTCCGCTTTCCTGCTCACATTGAAGGGTTATCCGCTGTTTGTCGACGAGGAGTTGATGTACCTGAGTGCGGTCAATTGGGTTGAAGAGGGGATTCCGTTCACAAAATACCATCCTCAGATTACCCAAATCGGCCGGTACGGTCTTCCGTACTCCAATTTCGGGTTGGGTCAGAGTATTTATGAAATTCCGTTTTACATGACGGCCAGGCTGTTCGTTCCCCGGACCGGAGTGCAATCCGGATTTCTTCTGACCAGTGCGGTTTACCCATCCGCCCCCCTCCTGATGGCCTTGGCCATGACAATCGTCTTCCGGCTGTCTCTGCTTCTGCGGTTTTCTGTCCGCAGGGCTTGGTGGAACACACTTCTGACCGGTTTTACCACCCTGTGCTGGCCTTACTCCAAAATGCTCTTCCGCGATCCCCTCCAGATGGTCTGTCTTCTTCTGGCAGTCACATTGCTTGTCCGGAACCGGGCCGGAACTTCGACCATTTCGGTTTTCCTGTCCGGAACGGCTCTCGGATACGGGGTGCTGACCAAAGAAACCATGCTTTTATATGTGCCGTTTCTTCTGGGTTACCTTTGCAGCGGTCGGAAGCAGGGGAGAACCGGGCGGGTTCTGGTGTTTCTGTTGCCGGTTCTGTTGAGTGGATTGATCTGTCTGGGATACAATTATTACAGGTTCGGCGACATCTTCGATTTCTGCTATACCGCCGACAACCGGGCGCATGGAATGAGCACGCCGTTTGCGGAGGGATTCTATGGGCTGCTGTTCAGCACGGGGAGGGGTTTTTTTGTCTTCAATCCGGTCATGGTCATGGCGTGTGCCGGTCTGGTTCCTTTTTACCGGCGGAACCGTGCCGAACTTCTCCTGTTCGGGTCGCTGTTCGGCGCAACCGTGCTGTTTTATTCCAAATTTTGGACATGGGGTGGCAGCTGGGCCTGGGGCCCCCGGTTTTTGCTCGTCGCGACGCCCTACATGGCTCTGATCGCAACGGAAGGATTGGCCCGGTGGATGGTCGCCGGGATAAAAAAAACGTTTGCTTTGATTCTGATCGGTATTTCTTTCGCAGTGCAGATCCCGGGTGTAACCATGCATGCTGCGCCCTATCTGTCCATGATCGCCCACGATGTTCACCTGTTTCCCCTGACTTCCGAAAAAACAATCGATATCCGCAATGATCTGATCCATGTCGATTTCATTCCCCAGTTTTCTCCGATCTGGGGATTGAGCTGGAGCTTCAAGCATGCGCTGAGCCTGCCTTTCCGGGATCGTGCGGACATCCGGGAATCCATGAAAAGGGATTGCCCGTGGCGGACAATTTCACCGGCCTGGGTACCGGATTTTCCTGATAAGGCGCTGGGTGCCGGCCCCGATTTCCTGGCGGTGACCTGGAGTCTTAACATGCCCGGTTCAAGACGGGTGATTTATGGATTGTATCTGATCAATCTGATCGCCTGCTGCAGTTTTTACTTCGCAATTAGAAAAAATCTACGGCGGATCGAAGCCTGATGAAAACCGGTTCATTCTGTGTTATAAACGGAGTACAATATCTTTCCGGGAGGAATGTTGTGTGAAAAAATCAATTTTTGTGGTGATTGTCATATCCGTCGCCGGTTGTTACGCACATCCTGTTTTCGGAGAGCGTATCGACGATATGACCGTGATTGAAAACGGGCGGGTCCGGGCGGAACAGCTTCCCTTCGATATGCCGGCGGAGGATACGGAATGGTATGCTGCCGAAATGCGCGGTATGAACGAAGGTTATGCGCTGTTTTCCGCATCGGAGGTGGAGGATATCGGGCCGTTCGATCTGGATACGTATGCTCTGGGGGGATACATCGATCTGCCGGGCACGACGCATTACCCTTATGACGCGGTTATGAATCCCGGCGGAACGGAGGTATGGATCACCGACGCCACCACGGATGTATTTTATGTTCTGGACCGGACAACCAATGTGCTGATCCAGACCATCGGAGCCGGGGGGTACATGACGGGGATGGGCTTTTCAGGTGACGGATCCCTGGCACTGGGATGTTCCCGCGACAACGACCAGATTTATGTGGTCGACACTACGACGTATTCCGTGTCCCACACCATCGACAACATAACCGGTCAGGGTATCTATTCCGTCGGATTCATCGCCTACAGCCCCATGAACGACCGGTTTTACGTGTCGCAGTGGTATGATCAGCATCTGTATGAAATCGATTCCAGCGCCACGGCCGTTCTGGGCAATATCACCATCGCCGGCGCTGATCTCTGGCAGCTGGTATCAACCTGGGACGGGTCGACCCTGTATATATTGTGACCGGAACACGGATGTGGTCCAGATCGTGGATGTGGCGACATTTACCAGTACCGGAAGCATTCCGGTGGGGACCGATCCCTGGGGTATCGACATCACGTCGGACGACAAAACTCTGGTGGTGGCCTGCGAAGACGCGCACAACGTCTATATCATCGACACCACCACCCATGCCTCCACAATCATCCCTCTGCTCGGTACGGACACGCCCAGAGACGTTGATATTCTGGCGGGAGATAACGATGCATTCATCGCAAGCGGCACCAGCGACACGGTCATCGTGATCGATCTCACGATTCCGGCCGTGGATACGACCATCGTGTTTCCGGGAGCGTCCACGTCTAATGCGGTGAGTGTGGAGCCGCAGATCGGTTCGTATGTTCCCGCCACGCCCACACCCTCCATTACGCCGACTCCCACTCCGGTACCGGACACTCCCGTGATGTCGACAGCCGGCCTGGTCCTTCTCCTGGCAGCTCTTTCGGGACTTCTTCTGTTCCGGAGGCGGTCGAATATCAGATAATCCAGCCGAGTGATCCGGCTGAAGAAACCGGAGGGTTTGTCCGGACGGGGAATCATGCGCGCGGGGAGACCGGGCCGCGTATTGTTCTCCATTCAATTCTCAATCTCCGTATTGTTCTGACAGGAAGAGGCAATAATCAGAACCAGAAGGTGTATCGCGGAGTTCACCCTTCATCTGCAGTTGGCAAAACACACAATATCTGGTAAATTACCTTCCGGGTATGGATGAACGTGAAAATCTATATCGCTTAATATTTAACCACATCGATGACATCATGCATGTGGCCGATGAGGATCTGAATATTGTTGTATTCAACCGGGCATTCGAAACGGCAGCCCGAAAGTACTGCCGTTTTTCGTGTGACCGTTATACCGGTATCAATCTGTTCGATGTGTTCCCGTTTCTCTCGCCGCGCATCCGTCAGGAATATGCCTCGGTGTTTGAGAGCGGGTTGCCCATGAACACGATTGAAGATACCCGGATACAAGATGATCGACGATGGACGGAAACCAGGAAGATTCCCCTTTTGGGCGAATCCGGTCGGGTTCAGAGAATCTTGACAATCGTGCGCGACATCACCGATCTCAAGGAATCGGACACGCCGTTAAAAAGCCTGGTGAAAGATCTTCAGGAACTCATCCGAGAACGGACCGCAGAACTGGCACAGGTCAATGAATCGCTGAAAAAGGAGATTGCGGAACGCCGGCAGATCCAGGATGCCCTGGAAATCAGCCACGAACGGCTTGCGGCGCAATACCGGGCCATTCCCGTTCCAACCTATACCTGGCGGTTTACGGACGGTGACTTCGTATTGGAAAACTACAATGACGAAGCCGTGAAAATCACCAATGGAAAAATCGCGGACTACATCGGGATACCGGCAAGTAAAATGTATTTCGACAACCCGGATATCCTGAAGGATTTCCAAACCTGTCTGACCCGGAAGATCGCCGTTGTCCGGGAAATGGAGTATAATTTCCGATCGACAGGACTCAAGCGGATATTGTCGGCCAAATATGCTTATGTGCCGCCCGATTTCGTCATGGTGCACACCGAAGACATTACCGATATCCGGAAATACGAGGAGGATCTGTTCAAGTTGCACAAGCTGGATTCCATCGGTGTAATGGCCGGTGGTATCGCCCACGATTTCAACAATATCCTGATGAGCATCATGGGATATATCGAGGTGATCAAACGGTACGCGGACGGCCATCCCCAGGCAGTCGATACATTCCGGAAAATAGAAACAATCATAACTCAGGCGAGAACCCTGACCCGGCAACTGTTGACTTTCACCCGGAAAGATATCCCGGAAAAACAATTGTCGGACATCGGCGAGCTGATCCGCAGCAGTCTGGCTCTGCTCCAGGACGATCCCCGCATCTCAGTGGATCTGGATCTTTCCGAACCGCTTTCTCTTCTAAAGATCGATCCGGAACAGATCCGGCAGGTCATCGATAATCTGATTCGAAATGCCCTTCAGGCGATACCGGAAAACGGGCAGATTCGGGTTCAGGTGGAAAACCGACATTTGAAAGACGGCGAGGTCGTGTCTCTGGAGGAGTCGGATTACGTCAAGATAACGATCAGCGACACCGGGTGCGGTATTCCGCCGGATATCCAGACCCGTGTTTTTGATCCGTATTTCACCACTAAATCCGACGGTTCCGGGCTGGGACTGACGGTTTCCTATGCAATCATCAAGCACCACCGGGGGCACATCAGTTTCGACAGCACTCCAGGCGGGGGCACGTCTTTCGTCGTCTATCTGCCCGCTTCTTCCGGGAATTCGATCTCGGATGTGACGGAATAAAACGCGATATCTCCGCGAGTGCCGGCGGATTCCACCCGGTACCTGCTATTGTACGGGGGGCCTGGCCGGAGTGATCTCAAGTCCACCAGTTCGACCGGAACATCGAATTCCCTGAATCCGCGCGGGCTGCCGTAGACATTCAGGGCCATGAAATCAATCCGGTTCGTTTTTTTCCGGGTGGCGGCATACCGGAACACCCGGTCCCAGTCTCCGAAAAAAGCGTCGATGGGCATTACCCGCCACGGTCGGTCCGCATACCATGCAAACCGCGGATTCCATGTCATCAGCGTAGCGCCGGGTGGGAGGTATTCGGAGATCATCCGGCCGTACTTGCGGTCCAGAGCGGCGCTGGCGACCATCTGAACGTTTTCGTCGAGCAGTCTCTGGCGGGTCGGTTCCCTCAGAAACGGGACGGCCCGTTGCAGCGAGATTCCAATGAAAACCAGCACCAGCAAAGCAACGAAAGGGATTTCTTTGGGGGCGATCCAGCAGACCAGCGAAGACCGGTGCCCGGAACAAGTCTTCGTCAGGAACCGGAAAACAGTCCGGATACCCGAAGCGGCGCAGACGGCCGCAGCCGGAATCAGGATCATCTGATACCTGGGCATGGGGAATCCGCTCAGGAAAATCACGACGCTTGTTCCGAGAATCGGCAGGATCGTCAGGGACAGCTTGTGTCTTCCGGATTTAATCCGGAGAATTTCGAGCAGTCCCGGAACGGAAAACAACCACAGTACGGGAGGTACCACAACGACAAAAACGTGGTACAGGTAGAGTGGAAATGATTCGGTCAACCGGGATGCCCGGCAACGGACCGGAATGTTGAATCCAGCCTCCGGCGGGGATTTCCGGCCCGGTTCGATGCCCCATTGATCGATGAACATGGCCGTTCCCGTTCGATCCAGCGAATACCGAACAATCATGTCTCGGTCCCAGCGGTCGAACCGGATTACATCCAGCGCAGTCTCCTTCATCTCGGCGGGGAAACTGCGGGTAAACAACACCCACCGACCGGAAATGTCCCGCAGATGAAGATTGGAGGGCAACAGGACCGCAAGAGCCGACAGGCCCATGACGGCGGTGCGAAGGGTGGCCCGCAGCCCGGACGGTTTGATAATCGTCAACATCCAGAATGCCGCTGCACACACAACTGCGGCGACGGCCGCTTCCGGCCGGGTCAGATAGGCCAATCCGAACAATATGCCGGCAGCGGCTGGTTTGCCGAAACCATGGTCGTCCAGGGCCGTCAGGCAGACGGCCAGAGCGCCGAACAGAAGGAGCAGGTACAAGGGTTCAGTCCCCATATAAAAGAGATCATGGCGGGAGTGGGTCGGAAGCAGGCTGTTCAACTGGGGAACCGTGGCCAGCAGAGCGATGGAAAACCAGGCTGTCCGGCTGTTTGTGATCCGGTGCGCAATGGCGTATACCGGGAGCAGGAGCATGGCGCTTGAAACCGCACTGATCCATCTCGAAGCCACGATATAGTCGTTGAGAATCCAGGCAGCCAGTCCGGTCATGAATGGGAAGAACGGGCTGTATGTGGCGTGGGGCAACCCGTTCAATGTGATGCCCTTGCCGGAGAAAATGTTCCGGGCCAGGATCAGGTAATAGGTTTCGTCATAATCGATGAACGGTCCCCGCAACGACAGGAGCCAGTACCGGAATGCGGCAACGGTCGTAAGAACAACGGTCAGTATAATGATTTCCCGGCGGCTGCCGAATACGGAGAGATTCCGGGCAGGCGGCGGGGAATGCTGTTCGGCGTCATGATTCATCCCGCCGCATCATAGAACGGCTTGGAATCGAACTCAACACGAACGGCGACTTGTAATCGGAGTCCCTTTGTTCGAAACACTTCTGATCCGGTGGCCGGATCCGGATTCTCAGGCGTCCGCATTCAGCGATGCTGCCACCCGAATCAAATCCTCGGGATACCGTTCCTGGCTGAAATTCACCAGCTCATCGATCGCTTCGGCAAATGTTTTCGGTTGTTTGTATTTCCGGTTGGAACTGGTGGAAGCCTCCAGTATGTCGGCGATGGCAATGCACATCCCCATGGGTGAAGCCGGTTCCCTGCCGGGGTATCCGGTTCCCTTCGCATCCTGGTGATGTTCCCCGGTGAGTGCGGCGATCCGATCCAGTCCGAACCATGTCAGAATGTCTTTGCTGTAAGCGGGATGAAGACGGATCAAGCGCCATTCTTCATCGCTCAGGGGAGCGATTTTATTGAGAAGACTCCGGGGAAGACGCAGTTTGCCGATGTCGTGAAGGTACCCGGCCCAATACAGTTCTTTTAAAATTTCCCGGGAAGTCTGTTCCGGATGCCATCCGTCCCATAGCTGCAGGGTGTAATTCACAACCGATTTGGAGTGATCGCGCCCCGTATACCAGTCCTTGGCTTCCAGCATAATCACCATGGCCTCCAGAATCGGATCGAGAGCGCCGTGGCGAATGGCATGACCGCGGATCAGTGCCAGGGCGTTGTCCACAACCCTGAGTTCCTGCACCGCATCCGGAAATCGCAGGGATTCCATCAGCGCTTGTGTGATATGGGATAACATGGCCGGCCCGTTTCCCTCGATGTCCGAAACCCGGGCCAGAATAAAATGCGCTTCCGGTCGAAACGCAGCCAGTTTCCGGCTGCTCAGGGATTCCCCCTTCAAGACACGTTCCGCAGCAATCTGTGCACTTTCCGGATTGTTTTTCATCAATGCGATTTCAGCGGCCTTCAAAGACGACAGATGACTGGGTTCATTGAATGGCTGATACTGGTTGAGTCTGGTCAGATATTTCTGTGCTTCCCGCACGTACCGGGGTCGTTCCGTCTCATCCGTTTCCCATCCCTGGCTGATAAAACAATCGACGATACCCGACAGCCGGGACACCATCAGTTCCTCGCGTGTTTTTCGGTACCGGAGTTTGATTTCTTTCTGAGTGCAGTTCTCGAGATGTTCCAGCGACAGCTGGAAACTGGGTACGGCATCCGGCCATTTCCGCTGAATACTCAGCCCCAGCCCCCGCAATTCCCAGTACCGGGACGCCGTCGGATGATCGGTTTCCCGGAAAAACTGCCGCATGCGGTGCAGGTAATGATGCATGTGTTCGTGCAGGAAAAGCTGGATACTGAGATAAGCCATTTCACTCAGATAATAGGCGGCCTGAAATCCGTCGAAAACCCGTTCCGCAGCCGACGCTATCCGGGTCATTCCCACCCAGGCGGTCATTTCATCACCCTTGCTGCTCAACGTGAGGGCACAGTCGAGAGCGTGTTCCAGGATCTGCTTCACCCGGTGATGTCTCAGCCATTTATTTGTTTCAAGCTCCATGGTCAGGTCCAGCCATTTTTCGACGTTTCCGGCGTGGACTTCCTGGGCGTGATGGGATGCGGTGGGAACCGGAACGGTGTCCCGGAAGAGTCTGGACATCTTCAGGAATTCCATGTGCAGAGACATTGATCGTATTTTATATTAAATTACAGTCGAATGTAATTCTTTTTTCAAGCAAAACGAGATCGGATTTTCGGGTATCGCCTCGAGCCGGAAGGGTTCCCGCCGGTCGTTGTATGTCGATCCCGGCACCAATATAATACAGCCGGAATGCACCCTTTTGGTTTTCAGGACGGCCTGGATCTCTACCGCAACGGTTTTCACCGGGAGGGCGAATCCGTGCTGCTGGCCGCCGCCCGTTGTTTCGGCCTGGATTACGACGGATCGGAGAACTGCCCCTGGGTGATTCTTGCCGAAGGTTCCTGGAACCGGTCGCGTGAAGCATTCGAGCGATTGCAGGCCCGGCAACCCGGATGGTGGGAACCGCCTCTTCGCCTGGCTGAGGCCTGCATGCAAACGGACCGGTTTGCCGAAGCGGCTGATTTGATCGATACGGCAAAGAAGACGGGTGCGCCGGATGGTTTGATTCTTCGTCATCGGTTGATGCTGGCCCTGCTGTCGGATCGATACGATACCGCCGAAGCCATTCTCCGGGACCGGCGAAACGATCCGGAAGTCCGGCTGACGGATTATGCCGGGGAACGAATCCGGCACCACCACGACGTGACACGGTTTTCGAGGGCAGGAGTCATTCTGAGGGTTGGTTTCTGGGCAGGAAAGATCCTGGCCGACGGGCGAAGCCGTCGATATCTCGAAGTGTATATCGACCGTGTTGTGCACCACTTCCCGAACGTGGTTGTCGCATTGAAATTAAAACGCTGGTATCACGAGAACACCCGGGATTTCAGGCAGATGGATCTGGGGCAGGAGCGCCGGTCGAGTTACCGGATTATCAAGCTGCGCAGCCGGAACGCGGATTCCTATCTCCATCTTGCCCGGTCCTATTCTGAAACGAGGAATTTTATACGGATGGAGGAACTTTGCCGGGACGGCATCCGCTGTAAAATTCGCGATCCAAGATTGAAGCTTCTTCTGGGAAATGCCCTGGCCGGGCAGCGACGGTTTGATGAAGCGCTCCGGGTTTACCATGAAACCGGCTGGCGACACGGGACCGCATCGGTCAATGCAGCCGCCGCTGCAATATTGCTGAGTGATCCGGACAGCGCCCGGGAGATACTCGATTGCCACAAACCGGCGGGACCGGTTCGACCGCTGGAACTGGCCATCCGTTTGATTCTCGACCCCGGGAAAGAACCGGCGGCCCGGCGTTTCGAGGCGGCCTATCCATGGGATGAGGGGGAGTGGCTGCATGGACGCGCTGCGAATTTCAAGGACCGGGTCAGCCGGTTTATTCTGGATCGGGATGCCCGGGCGCAATTCACCGACTGGCGGCGGATCAAGGACAACTGGATACCCTGCCCGGTCTGTGGCGTGGCGGAGAAAGCCAATTTCCGGATGGTATACCGGCACCCGCTGACCGGCGTCCGGATCAATACCTGTGCGGGATGCGGCTTCATCACCGCGAATCCCATGCCAGGGCAAAATCGGCTGGCACGATTTTACCGCCCGGAATATTTCGGATTCGATATCGAGAGAACCGAATGGTTCACAGCCCTGAGGGACCGGATACCGGTCCCGATGAACTACTACCGGAGCCGGTTCGAATGGCTTGAGCGTTACGGGTTGCCGGAATTTGAAAGGGCGGCGGGTGATTCCCGCAGAATGCTGGATGTCGGATGCGGAACGGGATTGATGCTGAATGAGATGAAACGGAGAGGATGGGGGTGTGCCGGGATGGAAATCGAGCCGGCGATCACCCGCTATCTGGCCGGGAAGGGATTTGAAGTTTATTCGGGAACATCCGGCTCGGTATCGCTGGATCCCGGGACATTCCATTTTGTCAATCTGGCCCATGTGATCGAACATGTTCCCGATCCCCTTGAACTGCTCCGGTTTACCCGCCGTGTCTTGAAACCGGAAGGCTGGTTGTTTCTGATCACGCCCTGTTGCCGGACCGTTCCGGCGGTTTTCGCCGGCAGGGAGTGGCTGAACGACCCCATGCATGTACATTTTTTTGACCGGAAATCCATCGTCACTCTGGTGACGGCATCCGGATTCCGTATCCGGGCGCTTCGAATGCCGGTGGGAGTCCGGTTCGAAACCAACGGATCCTACTGGCGGCGGATGATGGTCAGTCCCGCCGTGGAAGAGCTTCTTACCGATCATGATCTGGGCGATGTGATCTGGGTTCTGGCGGAAGCAATTTAACGGGCGAGACGTCGATACCGGTCCCAGACGCGGCTGGACAATTCCCGGGCCCTGGCGGCGATCGCGGACTCGTCCAGGGTCAGCAGGTTACGATCGCGCATGAGCCATTTCCCGGCCACCATGGTACCCGTGACGGCATCCGGTTTTTTCGAAAACCAGGCTCGCTTCCGAACCGTTTTCCCGTCGCTGAATGGTATTTCTCCTGATGAAAAATGCGTTGTCCGATTCACGGCGGAACGCCATCTCATCGAGAAACAACCGCGGTTTTTGGGCAAACGGCCGGCCCGGGTGAATGCAGAAGGTGGCGCAGTTTCCGCATTCATTGCACAAATCATCCACATGAATGATCTGCCGGTTCTGATCGAGGTGAAACGTTTCGGGAGTTTCAATCCGGAAATTCGTTCCCCGGCAGGTGGCGATCGGAACGATAAAGTCTTTTACAACAGGCCGGAAAACATAATTCGCCCGGTTGGGACAGACTTCCACGCATGTATCGCAGAGAATGGAACACCGGAGGCATCGGGCCGCTTCCCACAACCGCAATTCTGCGGGCCAAGCGGTTGCCGGCAGGCCACCGCACATCAGCGCTTTCGGAAGCGAACCGTTTCAAGGCCCGTATCGCCACAGGCTGATCGTAGCTGCAGCGCTTGCACCGGGTCTGACACAGATGGTTGCAGACATATCCGGTTACGCCCGGAAGCGGATTGCGCGATAGGATGGATTGCAGCGCCGACCGGGGATCCCCCGCAGCGATCCACCCGGCATATTCCGGCACATTCTGCCGGACGGCACAGGCATCCGTGCAAGGTGCCGCAATACAGTCGAACAGGCCGAGATCCGATGCGATCCTGGGCAACCCGCCGGTATGCCAGGTTTTTTGGTACTGTTCGTTTCGGACGGCATCTTGTGCGGTGACGGCCAGATTCCGGCGCCGGTCCGCCCACAACTCAGCGAGATTTGAAACGCCGCGTTTCCTCATCACGCGTTCAATGGATTCAAGATACTGAAGAAGCCGCCCGTAACCTCCCGGTTTCAACAAATCCGTTACAACCGTCACCGGGCAAGCGCCGGCACACAAAATTTCCGCGACGTTCAGCGCGTCGGCTCCCGAAGAAAAGGAAACACGCAGATCCCCGTCAAAAACTTCACTCAATCGGTGAAACAACATCATGGTCACCGGGTACAGAGCCCGTCCGGATAGATACATTTCCTGACCGGGAAGTATATTCCGGTGGTTCGATACGGCCAGGGTATTGCTTAATTTCACACCAAAAACCACATTACGACTTTGGCCAATCCGACGCAGAGATCGGATCATTTTGACCGCCTCGTCAAATTGCAGGTCCTTTTCGAAAACCGAATCCGGTATCCGGATATCCCGATACCCCAGTGAATCGTTGAGTATATGGTGCACGGCATCGGCACCGAGCAATGTCGGATTCAATTTCACAATCGTATGCAACCCTCGGGATTCCATCAGGTGTGCAGCAATCCGCTCGATTTCGTCCGGAGGACAGCCGTGCATGGTGGACAACGTCACATTGTTGGTCAGCCGGACGGGAATATCGATTTCGGCGAACCCGGGAACGGATGCCTGCAGCTGCCGGCGGATTTCGTCGATGGGTTCTGATGCATCCTGCATGGTATCCATGAACCGGGTCATGGCCGGGCTTCGGATTCCATTCAGATCATAACCGACACTCATGTTGAACACCGTGTCAAAAATCCCGGCTTCATCCAGGCCGAGATATCTCCGGAGAATCCGGATGAGCACCCATGCATGGATATACTCCCGGATCGATTGCTCCAGCTTCAGCTCCTGGGACCATTTTACATTGTACCCCGCGTCTTCCATGTCGATACAGGGGCGGGGTATGATCAGATCATCCCGGACCTGAACGGTCTTCAGTTCAATGAACCTGGCTCCCGACAACCAGGCGCAGACGATGTTCTGGGCCATCTGGGTATGCGGCCCGGCAGCGGGTCCCACCGGAGTGCCGAGATACTGGCCGTAGAAATCTTCCAGTCCCAAACCGCTGTCTTTGCGGGGACGGTAAAACATCGAACGGTGAATCCCGAAAATGGATTCCCGGGTGCGGTATTCGGTGAGAATCCAGCGCAGAAGCGTTGTCAGACTCTGCACTCTCAGGACATCGGACATCCGCAACCCTCCGATAAACCGGTTCAGATAAAATAATCATGCCCGTCCCGGTTGAATCTGTCCAGAGATTAAAAAATTATGGTTGTTCGGCCTGGGGGAACAAAACAATATCGATCCGGATCGTCTGGTTGATCGAGACCCGGAAATTCCGGCATTCTGACGGGCTCCAGCCTTCTTTTTCCACTTCAATGCCGTACCGGCCCGGTGCAACTTCCAGAAAACGATAGAAGCCCTTTCGATTGGTCTGGATGGACCGTTCACCGCCGGCACTCGTGTTTTTCAAGGTGACGCGAGCACCTTCGATCAGGTTTCCGTCGCAGTCCGTAACCCGTCCCTTGATCTGTCCGTTCAATCCAGCCGATGCTTCATCGCTCAGGCAGATCATCCATGCACAACATCCGACCAGTGCGATGAGTGCTGTCCGCCACACGCAAGTGAATATCGATTTCATGATGAGTCCTTTCCGCTCTCTCAAGTTAAATATATGCCGGGTTTTTTGTTTTGTCAAGAATGTTCTAAACAAACCAAACTTTTGATTGACGCTTCCCACCCCGGGAAGTTAGGATATAATTCGCCTGAAAGGGGAAATCAAATAATTCCGGAAGCGGGCCGAACAGTGTACGGGAAACTGAAGCTATTCGTTTTGTGTCTGTGTCTGGTGGCTTTGCCGGGAGGTTTGGTTTTGTTTTCCCGGTGGTTTTTATCCGGGGGCATGGACGCGTCGCGGTTGTGGGGCCGGCTGGCGATTTCAACAATTATGTTTGGAATATCCATTCTGGCGGGAATCTGGCTTTACCGTAGAATCCGGTTAAGCCTGCCGGTTTTCTCAGAGTCGGATCGACGGGCCGGAATCATCGTTTTCATCATCTTATTTTCCGTGCTGTTTGTGTGCCGCGGGACAGTCAACATGCGGATTCAGCCGCCATCGTTCAATTATGAAGCACGATGCATGGAAGTATATGCGAATCATTTTATATCCTTTGATGACGACGTCAATTTCACCGTGAGAAACTACAATATCGGTCTTTCAATTTTTTATATCCCGGTATTTGCTTTGACCGGGTATAACATGACGGCTGCGAAACTGTTTTATGTCGGATATCATCTGGTGGTTCTGCTTTTATTCGCCATGCTGTTTCGGGGCAATTTGCCGGAATGCCGGCTGTTGACGTCTTTTCTGATTGTAGCGCCTCTGGCGTTGATCCATGATGCGATGCGCCGGCACAAGTGGCACAGTGTCATGCTGATGACCGCCCTGGCGTATTTTGTATGCGGCCTGGGGAACCGGTCCAGGCGGACGTGGATTTATCCCGCTGTTTCGATGTTCCTGGTTTTGTTTGCGGGGATTTTGTACCGGGGTGCGCTGCTGTGTTTACCGCTTGTTTTGTTGAGTATGGGAACGGACCGTTTTATGGTGCGGGCAGGCAGGAAGTGGGTGTTCATTCTGGGGGGAGCGGTTGCCGGGATTTTGATCGGGATGTTCATCTGGAGGCCGTATTATATCCGGCCGTTTTACATGCGGCGGATCATGTATGAGTTCGGTGTGTTCCGTAGCCTGTCCGGAGAGATGCTGAGTGCTTGGCTGAGTTATTTTTCGATGTTCAGACTGGAGCGGGTATTCTGGGTGTATCCGGTGCTGCTGTGGATGGGCTTGGTCCGCTCTCTGGTGAATTTCAGATCGGAATGGATCTCCCGGTATCTGATCCTGGGAAGCCTGTACTGGGTTACGGGGATGTATGTGACGAAATACGGGTTCAGAAATCTGGATGAAATCAATTACATCCTGCTTTTCCTGGTCGGATTGATGGTCGGCGGCATGACATTGCTGGTCGGAATGATCCGGAAAATAGCCGGAGATCGACGAATCGGTTTTGCGGGTATCTGGCTGATCATTGCCGTAACGATCTGGCATGAGTGGGATGCCGAGAAGCGTGTGACGAACCTGGCATTTGTGGAAGACCGCCATCCGCTGATGGCGGTGACTCTGCTGCATGCGGGTGATCTGCTGGATCGCGAGGGATCAGGGGATATCCATGTTCTGGATCGATCCGTTCTGCCGGAAATTTACGCATTGAGGGTCTACCCGTCGTACAGGCGGATTCTGGAGCATCCGGATTTGCGGTTGATTGATTCGCTATCCGATCTGGAGAATCTGATTCGCCGGGAGCAGGCTGATTCCGAGAGTGTGGATATTCGGGTTTACATGTATCTTTCCCAGTATGTGCGGGAAAGGCAGAATTTCCCCCGGCCGGATCGGCTGGAGGAGATCCATCCGCTGGGAGTCCGGGAGAAGGTCAAGGTCCTGAATTACGGGTCGGGAACCTTGTAATCGGGGGTTTTGGTTGTTCAGAACCGTTTTGTACGCATGTGGCAGTGGGGAATTGAGCCTTTCTTGTCGTAGTAATCCTGGTGGTAATCTTCCGCTTTCCAGAATGTTCCGGCGCGTGTCACCCGGGTGGCGATTTTGAAGCCTTTTTCCTCGAGTATCCGGATCAATTTCTCTGCGATGGCTTTCTGTTGGTCGGTCGTGTAGAAGATTTCCGACCGGTACTGATCTCCCACATCGGGTCCCTGACGGTTTTTCTGAGTTGGATCGTGGATTTCGAAAAACAGACGCGCGAGGGTTTCGAACGAAGTGATCCCCGGGTCGAATACGACTTCCACGGCTTCCGCATGCCCGGTCTGATGGCTGCAGACCTCCCGGTAGCCGGGATTATCCGTTTCACCACCGGTATAGCCTGATGTCGCGGAGATCACGCCTTCCGCCCGGTTGAAATGGTATTCCACACCCCAGAAACAGCCGCCGGCGAAGATCGCCCGTTCCGTTTCCACCCGCTTTCCGGACGGGATGAATTTCAGTGAAATGGAGTTGACGCAGTGGCGGGTGTCTTTACCGGTGAATCCCTCGCCCAGAAATACATGTCCCAGGTGGGCACCGCAGTTTGCACAGATGATTTCCGTTCGAATCCCATCGTCGCCCGCAATCCGTTTCACGGCACCCGGTATCTCATCGTCGAAACTGGGCCAGCCGCAGTGGGAATCGAATTTATCTTCCGATCGGTACAGCGGCGCATTGCATCGGCGGCAAACGTATGTTCCCGCTGCCTTGTGATCCCAGTATTCTCCGCTGAAGGGCCGTTCGGTTCCCTTGTTCAATATCACGCGCTCTTCTTCCGGTGTGAGTTTGTTATATGTCATGTCTTCCCGCCCGAGTGCCGGTGCACTGATGATTGTGACGATCAAACCGATCAAGATAGCCTTCCTTACCATCTTGGGTCTCCTCTATTTCTATTTTACGGTATGTACGGGATCAAGGTTCCACAAAGGTGAAAACGCCGATCGGGCCCGTCCGGATCGGACAATATCGCGACCGCGTTGATTCTTCGGACCCGGTTGAATCTCCGGATTGGTTGACGTCCCGGATCAAATCCCTCCCGGGTTACATATTCTATTGTTTCTGATAGATTGAGCCGTTCACTGGTCAGGAAGGCGGGCGGTGTGTCTCCGGTTGAAATCCTGTTGCTTTCGATAGCTTTGGCTGCAGATGCATTTTCGGTAGGTTCCGCAGTGGGTTTCCAGAGCCATGCACCGCGGCAGATCTTCCGGTTGTCCTGGCATTTCGGCCTGTTCCAGGCCCTGATGATCTGGCTGGGATTGTCTCTGGGAGATGCTCTTTTATCCGAAATAGCCCTTTGGGATCACTGGGTTGCATGGCTGTGCCTGTGCCTGATCGGAATCAAGATGATCACGGAGGCGTTCCGCAGGGTACCCGGTATTCGCGTCCGGGACTCCACCCGGGGTTTATCGCTGCTCGGATTGTCACTGTCGGTCAGCATCGATGCTCTGGCAGCGGGAATGGGTATCGCTGCATTGCCGCCACCGGTATTGCTGACCGTGATTCTGGTCGGCTTCACATCTCTTGCGGCCACCTGGATTTCCATGCTGATCGCCCGGAAATTGAAACAATGGGTGGGGCGGTCATGCGAGGTCGGTGCGGGCATCATCCTGATCCTGATAGGGTTTCAGATTCTCATGAGGGGATTGCAGGCGCGCTGACCGGCAATCGAGCCGGTTCCGAAACCTTTGCTTTTTTATCGTGTTAACCGTAAAATCATGCATGTTGTCGAAATTCAGATCTGGCTGTGTGGAAGGAAGGTGTCGCGATGCGGGTGCGGTTTTGCATTTTATGTGCGTGTTTGCAGGTATTCGTGTCGGTCCGGGCAGCGGAACCGGAACCGGTGATACCGGGTGGAGAGTGTATAGCCTGTCACGAGGAGAAGTCGGCCGGGTTGGTCCGGCAGTGGCGCGATTCCGCTCACGGGCGGAACGGAGTGATGTGCCGGGATTGCCATGGTGCCTCCGCAGATGATCCGGACGGGTTCATCCATTATGGAATCCGGATCGCCACCCTGGTGACACCGAACGACTGCCGCGATTGCCATGATCGGGAATTCACCGAGATGACCCAGTCGTACCATGCCCGAGCCGGGGAAATTCTCAGGTCGAACGATGCTTACCTGGCACATGTGGCGGCCGGTGAGCCGGCCGCGATACAGGGATGCGAAAGCTGTCATGGCGCAAATGTCCGGATCGATTCGGACAGGCCCAACATGCTGCCTTCCAGGTCCTGGCCCAATTCCGGGATCGGCCGTTTGAATCCGGATGGATCCCGGGGCTCCTGCAATGCCTGTCATACCCGTCATTCATTTTCCGTCGCCCAGGCCCGGCAGCCCGAAAGCTGCGGCAAGTGCCATCTGGGTCCGGATCACCCCCAGCGGGAAATCTATGAGGAATCCAAGCACGGCAACACCTATTACACGAATATCGGCAGGATGAACCTGGAATCACCCGGGTGGGTTGTGGGCGTGGATTATTATGCGGCGCCGACCTGCAGCACCTGTCACATGTCCGCCACGGAGCGGCATCCGGTGACCCATGACGTGGGCCGGCGCATCTCCTGGACACTGCGGCCGCCCGTATCCCGGAAACAGGATGACTGGCAGTCAAAACGGGCGAACATGCAGGATGTCTGCATCACCTGCCACGGCCAACCGTTTGTTGAGGGTCATTACCATCAGTTCGACGCATCGGTGAAGTTGTATAATGAGAAATTCGCCGGACCGGCCATGGATATCATGAATCTGGTGAAATCCCGCAATCTTCTCACATCGAAAGCCGATTTTTCCAATTCGATCGAATGGATCTACTGGGAACTCTGGCATCACGAAGGCCGAAGGGCACGCCACGGCGCATCCATGATGGGCCCGGATTACACTTGGTGGCACGGATTCTATGATGTGGCCCAGCATTTTTATTTTAAGTTCCTGCCGGCTGCACGGGCTTACAACGACCCGGAAGTGAATGCATACATCGCGAAGCTGCTTGCCGGGGATCCGATGCACACCTGGATGCGTCAGGAAACGACCCAGTTGAAGAGCGCCATTCAAAGCGGCGGTCAACAGGAAATATACCGTCGGTTTTTCGACCGGGAATAACATTGTCCGGAGTTTATTACTCGTATCGAAGGGCTTCGATCGGATCCAGGGTGGCGGCTTTCCGTGCCGGATAAAATCCGAAAAATACCCCGACGGCTCCCGAAAACAAAAAGGAAAGAACGACTACAGCCGGATTGATCGCCAGTTTCAGATTGATGGCCTGGCAGAGGAGATATCCGATCCCGAATCCCGCAGCCACGCCCAGTATCCCGCCGATCATACACAGAAGAACCGCCTCGATCAGGAATTGAACCATTACATCGCTTTCCCGTGCCCCGACGGCCAGCCGGATACCGATTTCACGTGTTCGCTCCGTGACGGATACCAGCATAATGTTCATAATTCCGATGCCGCCGACCAGGAGCGAAACGCCGGCAATGGCCGCCAGCAGCATGGTGAACGTGCCGGTCACGTCCGTTGCCATCTGGGCAATTTCAGTCTGACTCCTGATATTGAAATCGTCTTCCTGCCCTTCGTGAAGGCGGTGGGTGCGGCGCAATATGGCGGTGATCTCCGCCTGGGTCTCGTCCATGACATCCATGCTTACGGCACTGACCATGATCGATCCGATGTTCTTTCCGTCACTCAACCGGTAGGAAACCGTTGTTGAGGGAGCCAGAACGACATCGTCGGAATCCATTCCGGTGGCACTTTGCCCCTTTTCCTCCAACACTCCAATAACGGTAAACGGGACATTACGGATCCGGATCCGGGCTCCGACCGGACTCTGCCCCGGGAATAAATTTTCCGCAACCGTCTGTCCCAGAACAGCCACTTTTCGCCTGGAACGGATATCCCGGTCGGTGAAAAACATTCCGTCTTCCAGTTTCCAGTCCCGGATATTGAGATAGGTATCCGAAACGCCCAGGATGGATGCATACCAGTTATTGCGACCGGCGATGATCTGTCCGTTCACCCGGACGACCGGCGATACGTACTGGATCAAACCGGTCTGGGAAGTCAGCGCCGAGCAGTCATCCCATGTCAGTGTGTCCAGGCTTCCCGCACCCCGATGGATCCTTCCGAAGGAGCTGGATCCGGGCATGATGATCAGAAGATTGGTCCCCAGGGAGGTTATCTGGCCTTCGACGGATGACTGAGCGCCTTCACCCACCGATATCATGGCTATCACGGAAGCGACGCCGATGATGATTCCCAGCATGGTCAGCAGGCTGCGCATGCGGTTTTTCAGCATGCTTTTCAGAGCGACTTTCAACAAGTTGCCCAGTTTCATGTTTCCGTCACCGGTTCACTTCCAGGTTGGGGAGTTCCGACTTTGTCTTTATCGAGCCGGGACATGTCCGCCGCTGCATTCCGGGGCTGTCTGGCAAGAACATCGCGGATGATCCGTCCGTCTTTCAGTTCGATAATCCGGTTTGCGTAGAGTGAAATATCCGGTTCGTGGGTAACCAAAACGATGGTGATCCCCCGATTGTTGAGGGACTGCAGGACCGACATCACCTCGATGGAAGTCCGGGAATCCAGGTTACCGGTCGGTTCATCAGCCAGTATCAGGGACGGTTCATTAACCAGAGCCCGGGCTATGGCCACCCGCTGCTGTTGACCACCAGAAAGCTGGCTGGGCTCATGGTGAATGCGATCGGTCAAAGCCACGGCATCCAGCGCTTTCATGGCTTTCGGTTTGAGATCCCGGGATCTGAGATCCCGGTTGTACAGAAGGGGAAGCAGCACATTCTCCAGAGCTGAAGTCCTGGGAAGGAGATTGAATCCCTGAAAGACAAATCCGATTTTTTTGTTTCGGACCCGGGCCAGATCCCGTTTGTTCAGATCATTCACGTGAACGCCTTCCAGGTAATAGTCCCCGGATGTTGCCCGGTCCAGGCAACCGAGGATATTCATGAGCGTCGATTTGCCGGATCCGGATGCGCCCATAACCGCCACAAACTCGCCGTGCTGGATATCCAGGTCGATACGCGCCAGAGCATTAACCTCGATCTGACCCATCGAAAACACTCGTTTGATGTTCCGGAGCGTTATGATCGTTTCAAAATTTTCCACATGAATTTCCCCGAGGAGTCAATCCCGTCAGAATCCCGCCCGGCGAAGGCCGGGTCCGCCGGGAGGCGGTCCGCCGAGAGGCATTGCGTGAAATCCCGGTCTTCGGTCCGCACTGAATCCGGTGATCACCTGGAATCCCGCCGACATCGATGGTCCGCGGATGATATCGGCAATCTCCGTCATCATTCCGTTGGTGATGCCGGGTCGGATGATTGCGACATTTGGAACACCATCGGATTCCATGTAAAACAGACGGGAATAATCTCCTGCACGCGATTCGAAGCCAGTTTCCGTATTTGAGCCGGTCCGTTGCTCCCGGTCACCCTGCTGCATTTTTTCCCGGATCCGGCTTCCGAACAGCGTCTGCATGTTCCGGTCCGGTTTGAACTGGAGAGCCGTATTGGGGACCAGTAGGACATCATGCCGTTCGTTGATTATAAAATCCACTGTTGCGGTCATGCCCGGGAGCAGTTTCCGGGTGTTATTGGGGGCATCCACCACGACAGTATAGTTCACGACATTCTGAACCGTTTCCGGCATCAGTCGCACCTGCCGGACGACACCGGTGAACGTTTCATCCGGGTATGCCTGTACTGTGAATCGAACCGGCTGCTCTGTTCGTATCTGGCCGATGTCGCTTTCGTCCACGAAAACTTCTATCTGCATCCGGGCCAGATCTTGGGCAATGATAAACAGCTTGGGAGTCTGAAGACTGGATGCGATGGTCTGGCCCGGGTCCACCGAACGTTCGATCACTGTTCCGTCGATGGGAGACCGGATGACGGTATATTCCAGGTTTGTTTTAGCCCGGTTCAGAGATGCCGCGGCGGATTCCAGAGACGCTTTGGCTGTTTCCACATTGGTTTTGACGACCAGAAATTCCATTTCCGACAGAAAGCCCTTCTCGAACAACTGGTTGTTCCGTGCATATTCCGCCTTTGCCTGCTCCAGCTGCGCCCCGGCCTTGGTTACCCCGGCTTCCGCATCGCGAACGGATGCTTCGAACAGATTGCGTTCCAGAATGGCCAGCACCTGACCTTTCCGGACATTGTCGTTGAAATCGACCTGGACGGTTTCCAGAATTCCGGATACCTGGGCTCCCACATTAACGGTACCCACCGCGCTGAGCGTTCCGGTGCTGGAAATGATGTTTTCGAGATCCCCCCGAGCGATCTCCGCAAATTGGAACTGACCGACCTGGTTATTCTGTGTGTCATGAAACATAACCCAGGCGGCAATTCCCCCTGTAACGACAATGACTGACAGAACTGCCCAAAAAATCTTCATTTTTCCAACCCTCCAGCATCCCTGCCGGAATCATCAACCCGCCGGTCGACCGACAACCGGATCAGCATATCCTTGAGATTCCCCTGATAATATGCCATTGTAAAACCTTTGACCATCAGCATATTGCGCGCGCTGATCCGATCATAGGCGGCGCTCAGATGCTGGGCGCGCGCCTGAGACAGTTCGACATAGGTTGCAGCATTGACATTGTATCTTTCACGATAGCTGTTCAACGCGTTCAATGTGGAATCAACCAGCGCTTCCGTCTTGTCGAGTTGTTTCAATGCAGTCAATAATTCCTGCCATGCACTCCGGATCTCGATCTCGATCTTTTGTTCCAGCTGCTTCCGTTGGGATTCCGCCACCTGCAGGTTCCTTTTGGCGATCGCTTCGCCATATTTTGTCCGATGCCGATCGAACAGCGGGAATCCAACCGAAACACCCAGGGATGCGTACGGATTCACGTCTTTCACCTGCTCGGAAAAAGCTGTATCGATCTGGTTGGAACGGGAATAAGATGTGCCTGCATCGAGTGACATTGATACGGAAGGCCATTTATCCGATCTTGCTATGGTCAGCTGCTGACCGGCAGCGGCAATCCGGTATTTCTGAGCCAGCAGATCCTGCCGCTCGGTTGCAGCCTTCCGGACAATTTCACTGATATCAGGTTTCAGATTGCCAAAGTCATCCGGTTCAATACAGGGATCGGCGAACCGGTATTCGGTTGCCGCATCCGTCCCCAATATTTCGATCATCTGGAGCCGATTAATTTCGAGATCTTTCCGGGTGGCTGTCAGCCGGTATTCCGCTGCGGCAATCTCAGCTTTTAACTGAAACACGTCGGTTACAGGGCGCATTCCGGCGTCATAATAGGCTGTCACCTGTTCGAGTTGCTGCTGCTGGGCCTTCAAATTTTCTTCTTCCACCGTTACAAGTTTTTCCGCGGTGATCACATTGAAATATCCCAGAACAGCATTAAAGATCACCGATTCAATCTGCCGTTTGAGATCATGTTCTGCCGATTGCAGTTCCAGTTCGGATTGACGGAGGGTCGCCGTATCCGAGAATCCGTTAAACAAATTGACACTGGCGCTCAATCCAAGCCGCGCCGATGAAGTGACATCCCCTTCGTAATCGCCGGTTTCGGCATCTTTGGTTTTCCCCCATCTTCCGCTCAATCCCGTGGATGCACTGACTTCAGGCAGGAAATTCGACCGGTCCCGGTCCACTTCCAGTTCAGCAACCGCGAGCTGATACTGGGTCTGTTCCAGTCCGAAGTTGTTTTGAATGGCCAGTTCAACCGTACGCATCAGGGACAGATCGATTTCCTGCGGCGATTCCGTATTCCCCGCCCGGATATCCCGGACAATCAATAAAACCATCGATAAAAACAAAATTTCTACTGCCGCTGTGATTTTGTTCATATACACTCCGTTTCCCGCGCCGGTTCGGACTCGGGTATGTTTGACCCTCCGGTTGCACAAATGGTTTATACGTTTCGATAACTTATGGCGGCAAATCGATCCGGGCCCACCCGGGACCTGTGCCCGCATCCAGATAAAATGGTTTGATTTACCCGATGGATTTGAATAAAGAGAATTCTGGAGACAGCGTCTGCAATTGAGAAATGAACCAGGGAGAACCGACATGAAAGACCGAATAGAAGATTGTATCAGCCGTTTCAGGAAATCCTGCGACTATCTTGAAATCCGGATCGAGGAATTCGCCATCACCCAGATCAACCTGCGCGGTCCCCGCGTGGAAGTGCTGCAGGAAACCATCGAGCTGGGCGGGTGCGCCCGGGCTTATCAAAAGGGCGGGATCGGATTCGTGACCTTCAACGATATCGACCGGCTGGATGAATTCGTTTCGGAGGCCATCGAACAGGCCCGTCTGGTCGGCCGGACCCGGACCATGCTGGCGGATGCGCCGGTGATCCGGGATGATGTCGATGCCGATCCCGTTCATGATGTCCGGGCCGTGCCGCTTCACCGGAAACTCGATCTGCTGAAGGGCTACAACGAGCGAATACTGGGCTATCACAAACATATCATCACATCCGGCGTCCGGTACCGGGACGGATTCAAGGTCATCTGGTTCGGCAACTCCGAGGGAACCCTGATCCGACAGGAACGCATGGATATCGGGTGCAACCTGTCCGGCCGGTCTGCCAAAGACGGCGTCACCCAGATGGCTTATACCAGTGTGGGAAGTTCCAACGATTTCAACGTGGTGCTGGACCTGGAAACCAGGATCGACGAAGCCTGCGAGACCGCTATTCAGCTTCTGGACGCCCCCACCATCAAATCCGGAAAGTACCTGACAGTGTGTGATCCGCATCTGTCCGGAACCTTTGTTCATGAAGCGTTCGGGCACAGCAGCGAAGCGGAGAAAGTGTACGAAAGCGAACGGATGCAGGAATTGATGAAATTCGGGACGAAGTTCGGGTCGCCGATCCTGAATATTTATGATTCGGGGATCACGCGGGGCAGCCGGGGATATTTGAAATATGACGAGGAAGGCGTTCCCACCGAGAAAACCGACCTGATCCGGAACGGAATCCTGGTGGGCCGTCTGCACACCCGGGAAACGGCCGGGAAACTGGGTGAGAAACCCACCGGGAACGCCCGGGCGGTCGATTACCGGTTCCCGCCGATTCCCAGGATGCGCAACACCTGCATCGCGCCCGGGGAATCCACTTTCGAGGAGATGATCGACGGCGTCAAACTCGGCGTCTATGCCGTCGATGCTTTCGGGGGCCAGTCGGAGGAGATGTTCACCTTCACCGCGGGGCGGGGTTATATGATCCGTGACGGCAAGATCGCCGAGATGGTGAAAAACGTCACGCTATCGGGTAACCTGTTCACTACCCTGAAAAACATCGACCTGATCGGGAACGATTTCAGCCAGATCGAGAGTGGGGGCGGCTGTGGGAAAGGGGACGGGCGCACTTTTCAGTTCCCGCTCCCCGTCGGCGAAGGATCTCCCCATATCCGGATCCGCGACATTGTGATCGGAGGGCAGTGACATGAAGGCATTGTTTGACAGTCTGGTCAAAAAAACCGATTCGGCGGAGCTGTTCGAACTGGATTCGACAGTCAATCTGATCATTTTCGAAAGCGGTCATCTCAAGAACCTGAACACCTTGAACAGCAAGGGTGCTGCCGTCCGGGCTGTTGCAGGCGGCAAGCTGGGTCAGGCCATCGTGTCGGATATGCGGTCACCCGGGGAAACGGCGGAGCGCATCCGGAAACTGGCGGAACAGGGTGACCCGGTGTCATTTAAGTTCAGTGATGCCGCATCGGTTCCGACGCTGAATCTGGTCGACGACCGGATTGCGGATCTGGGAAGCAAAGAAATTGTGGAACTGGGACAGGAAGCGGTTGAAGCCATCAAAGCCTACGATTCCAACGTGACGGCCGATTTTATCGGGGAGCGCACCCTGGACCGGGTCAGGGTGATGACATCCCGGGGCGCTGATCTGCATTTCGAGCGCTTGTTTTTCTCATACGGGATCAGTGCCGAGCTGATCGAACCTCAGAACATCCTGAGACTCGGCAAATACGCCAAGGGCATCACACCCCCGAAAACTCCGCTGGAAACCGCCCGGGACGTCATCCGGGATCTCCGGATCGGACGGAACAATGTTTCATTCAAACCGGGCAGGATGCCGGTCCTGTTCGCGCCGAGTGCCATGTCCGATGTTCTGATGGCGTTCACCGGTTCGGTCGATGGTGACCTGGTGGCCAAGGGGGTCAGTCCCCTGAGTAGACGTATGGGGGAACAGCTCCTGGATCCCCGCATCAGCATTTTAGACGATCCGTGGCATCCGGACGGGATCATGTCCGCGCCGTTCGACGACGAGGGCACACCGACGTTCCGCAAACCGCTGATTGAGAAGGGTGTATTGAAACAGTTTATGACCGACCGGAAATCCGCGGCGGCACTGGATATCAATCCGTCGGGAAACGGATACCGGGCGGTGCCGTTCGAGCGGTATAAAAGCTTTGGCGTGGGCATCTCGACGGAGTTTTCCAACCTGATCATCGAACCGGGACAGACGCAGCTGGATCGGTTGCGGGCGGGGATCCGCTACGGCATCGAAATCCATCAGATCAACGGCATCCTTCTGGGCGATCTGATCGGCGGGGATTTTTCGGGCAGCCTGGAAATCGCCTATCTGATCGAGAACGGCGAGCGCACCGGACGGGTCAAGAATGCCATGGTGGCCGGAAATTTCTTTAAAATATTCAAGGACCAGCTCGTGGACATGAGTGCCGAGCAGCAGTGGTCCGGCACGTTCGGCGGCTGTTCCGGCTCGCTTCTTCTGCCTTATATCCTGACCGACGGCGTGGATATTTCCGGTACGGATTGATTTACGGTCCGAAGCTGAACATCCACTGGGACAGGCCGTCCAGATCTCCGATCAGTTCGGTGCCGGTGGCGTCCAGCGCGCCGCCCCAGAACACCAGACCGTCAGCGGCTGATGCGCCGGTATCCGGCCAGTGAAATTCCGGAATGACCGGAAGATATCGCACGCCCGCCGGAAGATCCACTGTTCCCCAGTTCACCATTTCGGACCATGTTGGATAGAAGAAGTACATGCCGTAGACATCTAAAATGATGAACAGCATGGCGTCCTCGATGGGATCGGGACCGCTGTTGTACAGCAGAGCGCTCAGGCTGCACACGTCACCCGGTGAAAAATAAGTGCCGGGCATTTGAAGCCGAACGCCGTCGTTGTCCGGCGCTCCGTCGGTTGATTCCTCGTATATGGTGATGAACTGGTTGACCGCCACATCGGTCAGCACGGTTTCGCTGCGATCCTCATTTGGCCAGTTGACCCGGATGGTATCCACCTTTTCAGCGCTGCCCAGACCGAACCGGAGTGTGTAGGGGATCTGGGGACTCTGGTGTCCGTTACAGGAGTAAACTTCACGGGAACAAGTCGTTTCTTGGGTCGAGACCGAAACCCTGGCGCCGATCGCGCTCCGGTTGCTCCTGCCGGCCCGCCCGGCACCCTCCACCCGGACGGTCAGCCAGTTGTTGAGCGTTCCCACGTCGTTGCGGTAGACGTGCATGCCGGCCGACCCGGCAAAGCCGACGGCCAGGTCGTCGTCGCCGTCCAGGTCGTAATCGAACGGGGATGCGTTGGCCGGCGGCAGATCAGCCTCATTGATGGGCCACAGGCCGGAATCCATTGTAACGGGATGAAATGTATGGTCCGGTTCCTGCTTGAAAATATAGATGCGGTTGTTATCGTACCCGGACTCGGTCAGTGTGAAATCCTGTAATCCGTCGTTTTCGATATCGAAAAAGTGCGCGAAATGATCGCCGTGGTGCAGAATGGCAGGATCCTCATCGATACGCCCGGCTACCCGCCAGAAATCCCATACGCAGACGTTGTCGATGTTGGTCACCACCGTGGTGTGCCGGCCTACGTCGCCGTCGTTGCGGCCGTGGGTCCAGACCTCGATGAAATCGACGTCCCCGTCGTTGTCGTAATCCCCCGGCATAGACCCGAACGACGAGCGACCCGATTCGTACCCGCCGTAGATCCCGTACTGGGACTGTTCGGTGACATCCGTGAATGTGCCGTCTCCGTTGTTCTGCCAGTGATAATACTTGGCGTTCGGCCGGGTATGGCTGTAGCTGGGTTCGAAGATATCCATGTAGCCGTCCCCGTTCCAGTCAAAAGCCGCCACTGCGTAGATGGACGTCAGAAATCCTTCGATCCCGCAGGTTGATGTGACATTGGTGAACGAACCGTCTCCGTGTCCCTGATACAGATAATCCTGGGTCAGGACGTCGTAGATGTACCAGTTCCCGATGAACAGGTCGATGAATCCGTCGTTGTCGATTTCCAGGAAAACCGCCGAAGGCGTGTTGTATCTCGATTCCGTGTGAAATGGAGAATTCGGGGCCAGCGTGAAATGACCCTGTCCGTCATTGAGCATCAGTTCATTGGTTCCCTGCAACGGCAATTCCTCATTGTCATGAATGTAAACGATGGTGAACAGGTCCAGATCTCCGTCGTTATCCACGTCGACGAAGATTCCCGAGGACGAGTGCCGTCCATCTTGTGTTCCCTCGCGGTTTGCCCGGATGTTCGATTCCTCGGTGAAATCGATGAATTTGCGGTCATGCGGATCGGATGGATTGTCTCCCGGAACATTCAGATACAGGCATTGTTTGTCCATAACATCCACATCGGGCGGGTATTCCTTGCACGGCAAATGAATCAGCAAATCCGGATACCGATCGCCGTTGACATCGGCTATGCCGATCCGGAAGGCATATACATCCACCAGACCGAGCTCCGCGGACACTTCAGTGAAAGAAGGAGTCGGAACCGGATTCGGCGCTGCGGTTCCGAGTGGTGCGAGACCGAACCCGATCAGAATCAATCCGACCGGAACAAGTTTTCCCCAAAATGATGTTTTCATGGATTTCCCCCCGTCAAAAAGTTTTAAGCAGGAATCTCAGATCCTTCTTTGCCCATATGGTAAGAATTTCCACCGTGATCTTCAAGCCGGTGATTAGCGCACCCGGACCAGTTCCCCGGTATCCCATCCCGTTACCAGCGCGATGACAGTCAGGGTCACCATGCAGATCATGAAAATCAGTTTGCCGTAATCCTGGGCTTTCAAGGTGCCCAGGAGCATGGGTTCCCGGGCCAGGTATGCCGATGCTGCATAGAGTTCCTCGCCGATCAGCGTGAAATCGCACGCCGTAACGAAAAAGGGAAGCTGGGATACTTCGTCCGTTCCGGCGATCTGGACCGCTCCGGTGGACGCCCCGGTCTCCGCCATGATCAACGATTCGGCCCAGAACATTCCCAGCAGAAATATCGTTGCCGGTTTCTGCCGGACCATGATCCCGTCCACCCCTGCCGCATACGCGAACTGCTCCGGTACCAGGAAGAAAACCGAATCGGGATCGAAGGCGTCGGGTCGACCCTCCGAGGAATAGGTTTCCCGAACGATTTCCCGGGCGATTGTAAATACGATCGGGTCGATGTTGGGGCAGATGATCTTGACATCGTAATGGACGGTTCTTCGGGCGATCTCACCCAGAATATTCAATGAAGCCAGCGTCGCGACATCCTCGATGGTGGAGGTCCCGGGAACATACAGGACCGGCTGGCCCATCTCCGTCGCCCGGCCGATGGCATCCTCGACCGCATTCAAACCGGTTATCCTGCGGATGAACAGGGGGATCCCCCGCCGGGCGGCCTCGATGAAAACCAAGAGCAGGACGACGAAAATCAGGATGGCCGCCAGAACCGGGATTTTCCCCAGCATCAGCCAGTGATCCCTTGGTTCGACGCCTTCAGTGGACTCGGAAAGGATCCGGCGGTCGCCATAAATCGCCGCCACCCGGAACCGGTAGGGCGTAAAATTCTCCAGATCGGTTACAATATATTCCATCAGTACGGTGCGGACAGCCCGCTGCCACAAACCGTCTGGTCCGGTAAATTCCAGTACATAAGCGTTCGGCCTGTTTCCACCCTCCGGCTGTTCCCATCTCACCCGGACCGACCCGCCCTCGTCGTTCGGAACATCCACCGCGGTCACGTTCCGGGGTGGATGCAACGCGGAATCCAGTTCCGGTTGAACGGGCGGCAGGATATCATCGGTTTCTCCCGCTGTGATCCAGCCGGATAAAAAGACGACCATCATCAGGCCTCCACGGATCAGTCGCTGCCCGGGGCCATTTTCACTCCTGAGCTGCTTCACCCTGTCCCCTCCTTTTTTTGACGGTCAGACGGATTCTATTGCAGTGGATTTCACAAAAGCAATAGTGCTTCCGTAGCGCTGCCGTCACCAGTTCCTTCTTTTATTTATTCCGGGAGTATGCTACATGTCGGGTCATGAACCACGCCATCTTGACGGATCCGCCCGGGAGAATTTGAGACCGTGAATCCCCGCATCCGGGAATGGCTGCTGGGACCGGCATATTTCCATCACCGCCGGTTGATCGAGGAATCGAAAAAGTGGGATGCGGAGCGAATCCGGAACTGGCAGCGGAAACACCTTTCACCACTCCTGACCCGGTACAGCGATGCCGTCCGGGACAAATCCGAGTACCGGGAGAATCCGGACCGGTTCACCCGGTGGTGCTTGCCGGGTTTCACCGTGATCGGGCGGACAGGGGGAACGACGGCCCTGCCCCTTTCGTTCCGGATGGACCGGTTCGCCCGCCGCCAGAAGGAAAGGGCCTACATTTTCGATATCTGGTCGGAAGCCGGATACCGGCCGTTCGACAATCTGGTCGTGTTCCGCGGGAAAACCGGCAGGGGATTGATCACATACAACCGGCGGGAAAACACCTGGATCCTTTCGCCATCCAAACTGACGCCTCAAACCGGGGCCGCCGCGCTGCGGGCTCTGAACCGGATCGGCCCGTTTTTTCTGAACGTTTTTCCCAGCACGCTGTTCATCCTGATCGACCTGTTGGGGGCGGATGCTTTCGGCAGCTTGCCCATCCGGGGCGTTCTGGCGGGTTCGGAAATGTTTCCGCAATCCCAGATGCGGTCATTTTCCGACAGGTTCGGTTTTCCGCTAATCCACTGGTACGGCCACAGTGAATATGCCGCCCTGGCGAAATACTGCCCGGAATGTTCCGGATTTCACTTCTATCCCACCTACGGATACACGGAATTTCTGCCGCTGGACGGGGATGAATCCCGGGTGCGTATCGTTGCGACATCATTCAACCGCATCGGGACTCAGTTCGTCCGCTATGATACCGGCGACCTGGCTCGACCCTCCTCCCGCACCTGCACCCGGCCCTTCGAACGGGTTGACGCGATCGAGGGCAGGATCCAGGAATATTTTGTCGACCGGAACGGAGTAAACCGCTCGATGGTCACGTTCCTGTTCGCCATTCACAACCGGTTCTGGGATATTCTGCGCGAGATTCAGTTCATCCAGCGGATGCCGGGCCGCCTGACGGTCCGCACCATCCTGAAAGATCCAGAAGAACAGGCATGGCTCGAGAAATTTCTCCGCGAGCGGTTCGAGCCGGTCGATCTCGATTTCGAATACCCGGAAACGATCGCGCGCACCGCAACCGGCAAACTGCGGTATTTCATCTCCGCAGATGGGGTCAAGTCTGCTCTTGACTCTTAGTTGTACTTTTAATCGATATCGCTATTCGAAAAATCGCATATAGACTGTTTTCAATTTGATTGGTCATTGATCTGACGTTATGCTATTTTCCAGATCGTGAGAAACTACCCGTTCGCTGCCGTTGTCGGTCAGGAAAGGCTCAAGACCGCCTATCTGGCCAATATCGTCAACCCCGGGATCGGCGGTCTTCTGATCCTGGGGGCCAAGGGCACCGGCAAAAGCACGGTAGTGCGATCGGTTCAACCCATTCTTCCCCGGTACCATGCCAACGCGGATTGCCCGTTTTCCTGCGATCCGGCGCATCCCGAAAAGTGGTGCAGTTTCTGCCGGAAATCGAAACCGGACGGGTCAGTATCCAGATCCATGCGGATTGTCAACCTACCGCTGAGTTGCACCGAGGACCGGCTGATCGGAAGCATCGAGATCGAAACGCTTCTGAAGGAAGGCAGGAAAGACATTGTTGTCGGAATACTGGGTGAAGCCAACCGGAACATTTTGTATATTGACGAGGTCAATCTGCTTCCCGATCACATCGTAGACGACATTCTGGATGCTGCGGCATCCCACTGGAACCGGATCGAGCGGGAAGGGTTTTCACTTTCTCATCCATCTGAATTTGTTCTGGTCGGATCCATGAATCCTGAGGAAGGCGATCTGCGACCCCAGATTCTGGACCGGTTCCCCCTGAGCGTGAAAGTGGGTTCCATCCGGGATCCCGTCCTGCGCGTGGAACTGATCAAGCGGAATCTGCTATTTGAAGGGGATCCCGAGGGATTCTCAAGAATGTTCGAACCGGAATCCGAGCTTTTGCGTAACACCGTCGTCCAGGCCGGAGAAATTCTTCCCAATGTTTCGATCCGGGAAATTTTTCTCTCCGCAGTGGCGTCCGCCTGTGTGGAGCTGAAGGTGGACGGCCAGCGGCCGGACATCATCATCGTCAAGACATCCCGGACGCTGGCAGCTCTCGAAAACCGGACTGATGTTGAGGAATCCGATATTTTACTCGCTGCGGTTCTGTCCCTGGGTCACCGTACACGTAATGGCGGATTGCTGGAGCCGCCGGAGGAAGACGATATCGTTTCGGTTTTCACGTCATTGTTGCAGAAACAAACGAGGCTCGAACCGAAAACCGTTTCGGGTAAATCGTTTACGACTGTTTCGGGGATTGTGGACAAATCAATCGGCGGTTTTTTCAAACTCGAGGATCTCAAGAGTAAACAGGTAAAAAAAAACTGATCGATCAACCGGGGACTGAAAATTCCCGCTCCGAACGGGCGGAATCCGGTGAGCGGACCCCGCAAGTCGAGCCGGTTATGGGAAGTCGGGTTGCATCCAGGGTGGAGTCGCCGGTGGATCTGAATATCCCGCGCATCGAGTATGACCGGGTTCCGCTGTTTCATTCAACGAAGGAAATCTACCGGTCATCCAAGAAAGTGTTTTTCAGGTTTCTGAAGAAATTCCGCCGTTCACCCCGCTTGTCGGGGCGGGGTGCATCTTCCCGGAATACCGTCACGACGCTTCTGACCGGGCGAAACATCCGGGCGATACCGTTTACACCGGGTAAAACCCGGCCTGCGGTTTTGCCGTCGATTCTGAACATGCTGATTCGTCTTCGGCGGATCCCGGAAGGCCGGGAACTCCGGTTGGATCCCGAATGTCTTTTGGGCTGGCAGCGCCGGGAACAGGAAAGCCTGACACTGATCCTGCTGATCGATGTCAGCCGGTCGACCTATTCATTCAAGATTTTATTTGCCCATATTCTGGATGCGTTGAGCGCATATTTTCATCGGCATGATGACCGGATCGGTCTGATCTCGCTTCAGGGGCTGCAGGCTCGAATACTCAACCATCCCACACGCAACCACCGGGTCATCATCCGGAACCTGGCCAACCTGGAAATTCACGGGGAAACCCCGCTGGCGGACGGTCTTCTGAAAGCGCTGGACATGGCCGGGCTGGAGCAGCACCGTAAGCCCGGTTCGAAAAGCATCGTGATTCTTCTCAGCGACTGCTATCCGGAGCCCCTGACCCGCAAAACAGAGAATATTTTTGACGAACCGGCCTATCAGAACGTCCTGCACGCTGCTGCGCTGTACCGAACACGGAAGGTTTCGCTGGTTGTAATCAATCCGGCATTCCCGCTGCATCCCCCCCGGAATCTGCTTCCCGGGCAACGGCTGTCGATGGAGATTGTGCGGGTTGCCGGCGGAAGACTCCTGCGGATGCCGACCGTTGACGATCCGTATAAAAGTGTTGCCCATATCCGGGCTGCAAATCAAAACATCGAAAAAATCGTATCGCTTATTGAAAATGTATTCACAGGGGGACAGCAGCGACGGGATACCGGTCTGGTTTCGGGTTAGATACGCTGCCGTCCGCAGTCGGAGTTCAGGGTTTCCCCTTTAATTCCCGCAGTTTCGCCTCGAGCGCTTCTTTTTCCCGGATCAAATCCTTTTGGGCGGTATCGATGGTTTCCGGAACCGCCAGTCCGATCATCCTGGCCTGGTCCTCCAGGCTTTTCATTTCCCTCTCAACCGCTTTCAACTTTTTCTCCAGGCTTCGGATTTCCTGTTCCCGGGGCGTGGTTTTCCGTGGGAACAGGGTGATCGTTCCGGTCTCCACATAGTTGACAATCAAAAGACAGATGATGGCAATCAGAGCGATGAATACGATGAGTTTAACCATGATTCCTCCAGTTGATTCGCCGTCCCGGCCGGCGTCAATCATTCCAGCGGTCTGAATGGTTTCACAATCGACAGGATACCATAATCAATATCAGTCGGTATTCTGATATTGGTTGTGTGCCGCAGGGAAAGTCAAAACCAGTCCGGATATTAATTTTTAAGAAAGGCTTGACATTGTTTAAATACCTGTTACCATCCGATTTCCCCGGGCAGGCCGAAGTGGGTCTGCGGGGATGTTTCGTGATGAGGGGGAGTTCCTTTTGTCAAAAAGGCGACCCGAAGTCAGAAACAGAACAACAATTTTTTTGGGAGGATGCCGACATGGCAAAGGGTATCGTGAAGTGGTTCAACAACAGCAAAGGTTTCGGTTTCATCGAGCAGGAAGGCGGTCCGGATGTGTTTGTTCATCATACGGGCATCAGCGGGGACGGCTTCCGGTCACTGGAGGAAGGTGACCATGTAACCTTTGATGTACAGCAGGGCAAAAAAGGTCCTGCAGCGGTCAATGTTGTGGTAGTGTCAGAATAATATCACCGCGAACCCAAAGGCGTTCCGATGTCGGAACGCCTTTTTTTATGTGCGGATGGGGATACCCAGCAGGAGACTCAACACCAGAATAATTCCGGGGCATTCGTCATTTTCCGCCCAGGCATGGCCGGTATAAAGAATTTCAAGGGGAAGATTCGAATCGGAGGAATTGACGGAATCATGTGGATTTCAGTCGGGCGATCAGTATTTCGGTGCGGTATCCGGCCGTTTCCGCTTCCTTTAATACCCGGTCCAGGCCGTCCAGGATATCTGCAGACGACCGGTTTTGACCTGCGGCATTAAGTGATGACCGAACCTGGAGAATCCCGATGATCTGCAGCCAGCGGATCAGTTCTTCGAACGTCTCCTTATTGAAATACCACTCGTCCTGAAACCGGTGGACACCCAGATAAGCCTGCAGGGCTGGATTCGACAGCAGGGCACCGGTCAGGGCTGCGAGACCGGAACCGGATGCTGCAAGACCGGGATCGATCTCCCCGCAGGCGAGCAGAATCCGGACCATGTCGGCGGTCCGGGTGGCAGGTTCCGGGCTCAAACCGGCCTGAACAGCGGCATCTCGTATCTTTTTATGCAGGCGAAGTTGATCAAAGTGCCGAACGGACGTTTCCCGATTTCCGCCGGTTTCCCTAAACAAGTGCCATCCCAGGAGGATACACCAGTTCCCGGGATCGTTTACAAACCGTCTGCGGAGGGATTTGCGAATTTTCTTTACCGCCGATTTTTCTTTGGCATGGCAGCCCAGCAGAAGTTCCTGGATTGCCTGAAGGCGCAACCGGTGTAAGTCCGGGGTCGTTGTCCATGTCGGGAAATCCGGCAGGAGTTCTGCCATGGCGTCTCGGAGCGCATCCTGAAGGCTGCCGAAACGACCGGCAAGCGGTCCTGTATCGGGGTGTGCGGGTTCATCCGGATCGGGATAATCGCGCATTTCTGAAAACCGGCGGATGCATTCCCGGATCACATCGGGTGATAACATTGCCTGGAGGGGGTGGTAGACCGGTTGATACAGGAGTTCGATCCGGATTTCTTCCAGGTCCGGTACGCCCCGGCCCGACAGGTACCGGGCGATGTCTGCATACCGGTTGACATCATCCCCGGGCACCTCTTGAAAATCGACGAGAACGCGGCATTCGTAAGCGCTCAGACTGCATTCGAAACCGGCATCCGTAAGCCGGTCGCACGATATAACATAGTGTAATCCGGAAATATGGTCCCGGAACGTGCAGAAACGATTCGATCCGCTGCCGAGATTCAGTCCCTGTGCCAGGCTGACCTGATTTAACGGGGTTGTGCGGACACGGCCATGTGTCTCGCCGGACCGGTTGTGATACAGGATCAATACTCGTTCTCCGTCCCGGTGGTTGGAGAAAGCGAGTACATCTTCGTTGACAGTGCCGTTCGGATTTTCGAAGTCGTACAGGAGGAAATTCTCAACTTCGCTGAAGAGGTGTCGCCTGTGCAGAAGCGGGAAAATGATCCGCCGGTGGTGTTCGCTGAATCCTTCATCCGGTTTCTCGTCCCGGTAGGCGCGGCGGTATTCCATGCCGTATTTTTCCTCAAACCCTTCGATCTGTCCATGGCCGAACATAGGCAGCCCCGGCAGGGTACACATCATGACGCATATTCCGAAGTATTTATCCCCTTTGCCGAACTGCTCGACGGCGGTTTTTTCGTCCGGATTGTTCATGAAATTCACGAAACGCCTCATAATTCGTGGGTCAAACTCCAGCGTGTTTTTCAGGACCGCCCGGTATTTGGCGTTGTCTTCGTCCCGGAGCATATTCATGAATGCGCTATTGTATACGCGATGCATTCCAAGGGTCCGGACGAAAAATCCTTCCATCAGCCAGAATGCTTCGGCCAGCAGCAGCGTATCCGGCAACTCGCGGGCTACACGGTCCACGACTTCCCGCCAGAATTCCTCCGGCATGAACCGGTTGAAATCGTCCCGGGATAGACTGTGTTCCGTCCGAGAGGGGATGGCGCCGCCGGTTCCGGGTTCAGGAAACCACAATCTATGGAAATGCCGCTTGGTGAGCGTCATGGCTGCGTCAAACCGGATAATCGGGAACAGCCTGGACACGTCAAGTATTTTCCGGATGACCGCTTCCCGGACATCCGGTTTCAAGTAATTCAGCTGGGCCGTGTCGTTCCAGGGCATGCCGGTGCCGTCGTTTCCGTGGTAGATATATTGGACATCTCCTGTTCGGTTATCCGTCCGTTTGAATACGACCGCGGCATCGCTGCGTGAAAAGTAGTGATCCTCCACCTGGATGGTGACTTCCGGGCATTCGGAAAGATCCGGCCCGGTGAACGAGTAAGAGGGGAATGGATTCCGCCGGACGATGATGAACCAGTCCGGGTGATCCATAACCCAGGGGGAATCGATACCCATGTGATTGGGAACCATGTCGCTGGCCAGACGGATACCGTATTGTCCGGCTCTGTTTTTGAGATCCGACAGCGCCGGTTCACCGCCCAGGTCATCGGCAATCCGGTAGTCATACAGGGAATATGCTGACGCCAGAGCTTCGGGATTGCCGCAAAGCTGCTTGATCCGCTGCGAAGCGGGACTTCTTTGCCAGATCCCGATCAACCACAATCCGGTGAATCCGGAATCGGCCAGCCGTTCCAGCTCCCCATCCGGTATTTCATTCAGATATCGGATATTCCGCCCGGTTTGTTTTGACAGCTGGTGCAACCACACATGGATGTTCTTTGCGATCAAGACCAGCCGGGGCATCCAGTCCAGATCCGGGCTGAACCGTTCCGGCTCCGCATCCATACCTTTGTAGTCGAATACAACAGCGGGACCGGGGCCGGTCAATCCCGGTTTGGTCTCCTCGCTGATCAGGTCCAGGCCGGCCAGAAGACGGAAAAAAACTTCGCCGATCAACGGCTGCCAAAAACTCAGCATGTATTGCAGCTGTTTTTCAATGGAATCGGGGTGTTTCCGAGACGGTTCCAGCAGCAGTGAGATCAGATCCCGGCCCGACGGTCCCCATCCCGGATGTGACCGGAAGAATTTTCCGATCTCTTCCATGATTTCGATGAACCGGGTCTGATGTTTTAGGCGACCGGTATCAAACAATTCCCAGTACCGGAAATAAGCCGGGTTGACCGAACTCAGCCACAGCAGGAGCAGCTCTTCCAGGAGAATCTCCCGGTGCGGGACACCGCCGCTTTCACTCTCCAGATAGTCTGCCGGAGTCAGTTCCCCGCGGTATACGGCAAGCGGTGGAAAATCCTCCGTGAACACTGCCAGGGCATGGTCCAGATCCTGCGTTCCGACCGTCTTTTCCAGATAATCCAGGGCATCCCGCATCGCTTTCGGATGAGTGGTTTCCCGGTATTTCCGGACCAGCAGATGGGATATTTCGTCCATGAGGCCCATGGCATTGATATGTCCCGCCGGGACCGCCTGTTCAGGGAGCTGCAACAGGTCGAGCCGATCGTTCATAGCCTGTGCGAACCGGCGGGCGGCTGCAAAATCCGCAATCAGAATGTTCCCGGACAAGGAAAACAGGGATTCGTCAAACCGGTATTTTTCCCTGGCTGTGCGGGCGACATGAAACTCCATGATCGGAACGGAGGGGATTTGCGTGCCTGAACCCATCAAATAATCATCCGTCATCCGGCGGTCAAACGCAAACCGGTCATCGGTTCGTAATCTCCAGGACAATATCCGTTTCGCCCGATGATTGAAAACGAGCGATCCGATTGCGTATAATGATAAAAACATGGGAGAAGCAAATGAAAAGAGTCAGGATAACGGTTTGGATATTGATGATATTTCCACCGGCAACCGTATCCGGCGGAATCTTTCGGGTCGGCCACGGATCCGGGTACGATTTCAACACGATCACCGATGCCCTGGCGGTGGCCGGATCGGGCGACACCATACAGGTTGCGGCGGGCACGTATGCCTCCAACGATCCGCAATACTCTGAAACCATGCCGCTGGTCATGAAGGACGGGATTGCCCTGATCCGGGAAAATCCGGAAATTCTGCCGGTGATCGATGCGAATGATTACGGGCAGGTCATCCGGTGTGTCGATCTGAGTTCGGGAGCCTGGATCGAAGGATTCAAAATAACGGGCGGTGCCGCTTATGTCACCGAGACCAATGGCGGGGGAATGTACGTCGAAAAATCTACACTTTCCGTCGTTTCATGTTACTTCACCGATAACCAGGCTGATAAGGACGGCGGGGGGCTTTACTGTGACAACGCCACGGTTTCAATCACCGATTGCCGGTTTGAATCGAATCGATCCAGAAAGGGAGGAGGGTTACAGGTCGATCCGAACTCCGTCGTTTCTCTCAGCAACTGTTTGATAACGGCAAACCAGGCAACGAACGATGGGGCCGGTTTAAGTTGTGCGTTGAATTCAAATGTCGTGATCTCCAATTGCGAGATTTCGTCCAATGCGGCAACGATGTCCGGCGGAGGGATATTCTGCTATGAGATGAAGCCTTTTCTGAGCAACTGCTTCGTATCCGGGAATTCAGCAGGAAAAAAGGGTGGCGGTGTATGCATCAATCAATCCGCTTTCAATGCATTTCAGAGTGTCTTTATTGATAATACGGCTGTTGAAGATGGAGGTGCCATCGCACTGTCGTATTCCACCCAGGTAACGGTGACGGAATGCGTCATAACCGGCAATTCGACCATATCGAGCGGCGGCGGGGTCTCTTCCTTTGATTCAGAACTGGAATTGCTGTTCAGCCAGGTATCCGACAACTCAGCCGGATCCGTGGGCGGTGGTCTTGCCATCGGTTCGTCTCAATGCGCGATGGCACATTGCACGATCAGCCAAAACTCCGGTGTCAACGGCGCCGGCATGCTCTGCTCCGATTCGACGATGACCGTCTATAACACTCTTTTCAGAGCCAACCATGCCTTTGAATTCGGAGGTGCAGTGCATTGCACGTCGGCATTACCGGAATTTCTCAACTGCACGTTCACCGAAAATTATGCGGCGGACGGCGGCGGTGCTTTGTGTCTGAGCCAGGCATTCCCCAATCTGGTCAACTGTATTCTCTGGAACGACGGCATCGATGAAATTTTCCGATTTACCGGTACAGCTTACCTGACTTACTGCGATATCCAGGGCGGCTGGACGGGAGAAGGCAATTTCGACGTGGATCCGCTGTTTGTCACGGGGCCTCGTGGATTTTACTACTTGAGTCAGATGGCTGCCGGGCAGGCGAACGACAGCCCCTGTCTGGATGCCGGGAGCACTCTGGCGCTCAGTCTGACGTTCACGGTTTGCGGGGAAACATTCCACATGGATGAACTGACCACTCGCACCGATCATGTGATGGACACCGGCCAGGTTGATGTTGGGTATCACACCGATCCGGTCAACGGTCCCTGTATTGAACGAGGTTGCATGGTCGACATGCCGTCGCACGATTTCGGTCCCGGGGACACTTTTTACTGCAACGTCAAGATCTGCAATCCCGATCCGATAAACTATCAGGATATCCCCGTATTCGCGATCCTGGACATCTACGGGCTGTACTATTTTGCACCCAGTTTTACTTCGTTCGATTATTCCGAACAGGATATCTATCCCGGACAGACCTCGGTTTCAGTCCTTCCCCCGTTTACCTGGCCGGCCGGAACGGGCAGCGCATCGGGAATCGTATGGTATGCCGGGATGACAAACCATGCCATGACGGAGCTGTTCGGGGAGTTCGACATGTTCACCTTCGGCTGGCACGAGTGACCGGAATCCGGAGTTGTCCGGAGCTGTGTGGCACAAAATCCCGGAGTGGTTGGATCAGGCTTATCGCAGGTATCCGTTAAATGTTACATTGTTCGAGCCCGCGGATATTGTCACGTTACCGGGAACAAGAATCGGCTGCGCCAGGTGCTGGATCTGGTTGGAAACCTGACCGGTGTTATAGTATCCAGTCAATATGGGCTGTCCGTTGAGATGCAGGTATGCACCGTCCGAATAGACATTGAGGATAACCAGAGTCTGGCCGCTCGGGACGGTATAAGGAGTGCTGTTCAGGAGATTCCGGGTGATCGGTATCGTGCCTGCCGTTATCAAAAAACCGTTGATCAGGAGGCTGTTGTTGTTCGATGTAATCCAATCGGTCTCTCTGGCGATCAGCGGCTGGGCCAGGTGGTTGAAACTGCCGGAAACACCACCCATATTCCAGACACCGATCAACACGGTGGCGCCGTTGATAAACAGCGAATAGGTATTGCCGGCATAGACATTGGTAATATAGAAATTGACTCCCGGTGGAACCTGATAGGGTGTTGTCAAGAGATTATACAGGCCCATCGGATAGATATTGGACAACCCGTCGGGATACTCGAAACCGACACCGCCCGCTCCTCCGGACACGGGTTGCCAGGAACCGTTTCCGCTGGCGTCCGAGGTGAGAACATACCCGTTCGTCGGAGACGTGGTCATGCGGAATCCGGCCGACTGCATCGTACCGGTCACGGTCAGATTCCCGTTCATGGTGTCGTTCTGATCGCTGCGCAGAAACTGGGAACTGTCGATCGAATCCAGAGTGCCCGCATCGCCCGCCGCTGCAGCGTAATTGATGGTGATGGTGTCAGGGATCTGCGCATCGGTGGCGGCATCGGTTAATTCTGAAAAGCTTGTCGTCTTTGTGTGATGGGCACTGGATATTGCCGTATGCGCCGCGATGTCCGCATCGATCTCCGCCGATTCCTCCAGATCCGCGGCATGGGTTCCGTCCACGGTATCCGCATCGCGGGCAAGGTCCGCCTTGTGGGAATATCCGACGCTGGTCAGCCGCTGGTCGGGGGAAAGCTGCTGGAGACCGTTCACGCCGTCGTTGAACCATATTCTTAGATACAGTTCATCCGTGTCATCGAATAGGGATGACGGAATCGCTTCCATGATCGAAGGATCGCCCAGAATCACATGGTACAATCCATTGTTCACTGTCACTGTTTCCCCGGCAATCGGCGGGAAAAACCCGTCGTTGGACCATACATACGCGCTCGTTTCATCCAGGATGGCAAACCGGAAGTACCCGGTGCCTGTGAACGGCGCACCGTCCACCTCGATCTTTCCCTGGTAATTGATCATTTCCGGAATGCCGTATCCGGTGGCAACCATCAAAATGATTCCAAGGGCGACCCAATTACCGCGAATGAATCCCGACAGATTCATCTCAAGCCCCTCCGTTTCCCAAGTGTTTTTTACGAATAAATAAAAAGCTGACCGCACCCAGCAATATCAGAATCGAACTCAAAGATAGCGCCGGTACGGGTGGTACCAGCAGCACCGTATGCCAGAAACCGCCCTGGTTTTCATACGTGCCCGCACCCTGAATTCCGACGGTGCTCTGCTGCCCGGCGGAAGACATATTTCCATAATTTGCACTGACCGCCTCATGCCCCCCCTGAGCGACCACATCCTGCACGATGGAATAATCATCACTGTTCGAATCTGACGCAAGAAGCGGTGCCGGTAAGATCGCCAGAATTATGAAATATAGAAACCATAGTGATGCGAGTGTATTCATGCATCGCCCCTCCCCTCCGTTATCACAGCCATGCTGATTGCTCAGTCTACCGAGTGATAATACTTGCTGTCAATCACCCTTGCCACTCTGAAAGTGCTCGATTATTATTAATAGTAATGAATAACCATATGGAGAGAAGAAACAATGCAAATGATTTATAGATCAACCTGTATCTATTTATGGGTCTTATTTTTTTTGACCGGATCCGGATCGGCATTCGACGCGTGCGGAGTGAATCTTCTAGCTAATCCCGGATTTGAATCCGGCAACGGAGCTCCGTCGGATTGGACAACCTTTCCTCCCGCACCACCTGGTGTGACCTATCTCTGGGACAACACGACCAGCCATTCTGGATCTTATTGTGTCTCTATCGAAAGTGCCGTGCCGGAACCGGCCATGTGGCGCCAAATCGTTCCGGTTGACCCGAACGAAATTTATACGTTCTGCGGTTTCATTGATCTTGAAAACGTGGTACCTGCTGCCGAATGCTGCCATCAGGTTATATTCAGAAATGCAGCGAATGAAATTCTTAAGATCGTCGAAATCGGCTCTCATAACGGAACCATATCCTGGATGAGTGTATTTCCTCACGAAATGTACGTTCAGGCGCCAGCCGATGCCGCAACGGGGGAAATCAACCTTCTGATTCAAGGGGAGGGTCTTGTGCGGTTTGACGACGTGCATTTCGGACCGGCACCGCAGGGTGGATTTGAAGGATTCATCACATTACTGGGTCAACCCCTTGAAAATGCCCTGGTTGAGATCGTCGGTTCCGGATTCACGACCACCAGCGATTCGATCGGAAAATACTCACTGGAAGGGATTCCTCTCGGTTCACCGAGGTACCAGATTCAGGTTTCAGCCGACGGTTGCCGTACGGCTGCCGTTGGGGATCTTACGGTTCGAGCCGGAGAAATCGTCAGTGCCGACATCGAACTTCTTCCAGGTGAGGATCTCAATGAGAACTTCCTTCACGTGATTGCCGGACGACTGTGCCACCGGGCCTTTATCGAACCGCCTGAGATTTCCACAGATGCCGTCATCGATCCGAATCTCTATCCCGACAGCGTCAAGATATATCTGGAATCCAGTGCGGAGGTCGACAGTGATCACCCGGCAATTATCGCCTTGGCCGACGCTATTCTGACATCCCTGGATCCGGCAGATCGCACCAAAATCCAGAACGTCACCCGAGCCGCCTATGAATGGACGATCCAGAACATCGACTATGATCCCCATCTGACGGACACCAATTTCACCGATACGACCAACGGCGCTTGGCAAACGGTGGAGGGAACAGGCTGGTGCTGGGGATTGAATTTCACGGACTGGCTTTACAAGCCGTCCGAAATGCTACAAAACGAAAGCGGCATCTGCATCGAGCATTCCCGTTTCGTCACCGCCCTGGTCCGCGCTTTGGGAATCCCTGCTCGTCCGGTGATGTCTTATTCCTCTCAGTTCTGGGTGCAACTTCCAACCGGTGAAGGGTACTGGGCCGGGATGTGCACAAACAGCGGCCGCAGCCAATATCGCATCTCGGGTGACATGACCAGCCATTACGGCAACGTCACACCCATGAATGCATACCTGGTGCCCATTGATTCCGGTCCGATTATCCATTCGGATTGGATAACAGATCGGAAATGCCGGTTCCGGGAGGTTCATCCCTGGACCGAGGATTATGAAAGTTCACCGGAGGGTCTGGATCTGGCCAGATCCGATATGGAGCAGTTCGGCCAGACGGGAGAACCCCCGGCAGCACCGCCTGGACCCGCACCGACGGAGGATCGTTATTCGATTCTGTATTCGGATATCACACTGGATTTCGCCAACATCGGAAACCAGAGAATGCTGGTCATGCGGTTTCCCATGGCTGTCGAATCGGATGCAATAACGGATCTCGATGAAACGGCTTACTGGACGAATTATCCGTCATGCGTGACCGGCACATGGATCGACGAACAAACCAATCCACCGGTCGTGGAAACGTTGCGCTGGTTCTGCATCCAATTCGACCTGTCTGCCGTCCTGCCGCCAAGAACCTGTGATAAAACCGGTGTGCGGATCGAGATGCCGTCCGATATGTACCATCCGGGAGACACCTGTTATTGCCGGGTCGACGTCTGCAACAACGACCCTGTCCCTCTGGAAGATCATCCCTTGTTCGTTATCCTGGATGTTTACGGCACCTGTTTTTTTGCGCCGGGATTCACCACAGACTACGACAATTATATCTCCTTGCATCCGAGTTACCCTTTCGGTGTAACGACAGTTGAAGTGCTTCCGGCTTTTATCTGGCCGGAAGGAGCCGGACAAGCGGACGGGATCGTCTGGTATGCAGCTCTCACGGATCCCTATATAACTTCCATCTACGGCGAATGGGATTCTTTTGCGTTCGGGTGGTCGAATTAACGGTCGAGTTGAAACCGAGTCCGGGATTATTTCAGGATTGCTTCCAGCTTCCCGTTTGATTGAATCAACACGATCTCTGTTTCCAGGTTTTCTTCAACCGTTAATTCAGGCACTTCGATCGGTGGATTAGCCTGGATGACAACCCGGTACCGACCTGTTTTCAACCGGTGCGGGTTTGTCCCGACGATATCGCTATATACGGATTTTCCCTTCTCATCGTAAACCGTATATGTCATCCGAACGACTTCCTTAAGCGCGCTTTTCAGCTCATCCGCATCCGAAGCGTCCAGGTACCGACCGTTTGATACTCTGGCAATCATCTTCAGTTGTTCCCGGGTTGTTTCGTCCGCGATATCGAATCCAACGACATGAAATGTCATGTCGAGACCTTCATCTGCCAGTTTCTTGGCGACGGACACCGGATCCCCCTCGCAGCTTTCCTTGCCGTCACTGACCAGAATGATGACTTTTCCCCCTTCGATACCACTCAGATCGTGTGCAGCCTGCTCCAGAGAATATGCGATCGGCGTCATACCCCTCGGGTTGATCCCGTTGATCTTGTCCATAAGCAAGGGTTTATTTACCAGCCCCACAGGCACGACCAACTGGGAATCCGTGCAATTCCGTTTGTCCCGATGATGTTGATGTCCATAAATACGTAAGCCGACATGCACATCGTCTGGAAGATCCCCAATGATGGAGGTCAGGACTTCTTTGGCTATCGCGATTTTGGGGATGCCATTGATTTGACCCCACATGCTGCCCGAAGCGTCCAGGATCAATTCGATGGTTCTAGGAGCGTCCGTAACTTGCTCTTCCCCTTCCATGATGACCTGCAGGCTCCCCGTTTCCCGCATGTAGATGGGGATGTGTCCGCAACACAATTCCAGCATCAGGGCTCCCAGAGACGCCGTATAACATCGACTTGTGCGCCGGTGCTCTTCCTGACTCAGATCCCACGATCCATCGAGACTCTGGTTGTCCACCAACAGGCGGCACATCCAGGATTTCCAGATTCTCAGCTCCTCACCACCCCGGTTCATCATCACCCTGGTTCCATAATACCAGTAATAAAACGGCCAGCCCGGTCCAGGCTGTTCCACCTCCCATACGGGTGGATTATCGAACATGAAATCAATCGACGGTTGAATCAGAGGATCATCCGGAAAACCGCAGATCTGAAGCGACAGAGCACCGATGGCTGTCCGACCGCACCCGATGCCGTCCTTCCCGGGCTGGTAATTGAATGCGCCCTTCTTGTCGTTGTAGCAGTTGCGGACGAATCGTGCTGCACACTGTTTCGACCATTCCGGTACCGGAAACCCGGCGTTTTCACAAGCCTTGACAGCCAGAATCTGCCAACCGGAAACAGAGAGATCGCCGTCCTTTGTGTCCGGCTGATAACGCCATCCCCCGAAGGTCGAAGATGATTCCGGTATGGGACCGTTCAACAACTCCGGTTTGTGGCTCGTATTCTGAGTCCGCAATATGAGTTGAAGGGCATTGTCGATGATTGGTTCCAGAGAATAATCCCCTGTTTCCACCAGTATCTCGGTCAGGGCAAGCGTAGAAATGGCATGGGAATACATCAGATCCTGGTTCCCGATCATTCCTCCGTAGAACATCCAATCGACGGTTTCCGGTTGATATTGGGCGGGTGAATGATATTGGGACAGAATGAAATTTTTTAATTTCGAGACAGCCGGATCGTAGTTTTCCTCGACACATTCCGCTCCGACAAGGGCCATGAGAGCCAGAGAGACCATGCCGGCGTTTTGACCGTACTCTCCGGACAGAAAACCATCTTCAGTCTGGGCCGTGACCAAATAATTCAAAGCATTGCGCAGCGCCTTTCGGACCTCTTCCTGACTCGCTGGACCGCGGATCGGTTCCCCGACACGAAGCGTATAGCTTTCATCCGGGTTCTCACCATATCCGTGCACAGCGACGAAGTAGTCGCCCGGCCCGACCTTCATCCGAATCATTTCCTCGCTCTCCCCGTCCCTCCGGATATCTCCTCGTTTCAATACGGCACCTTGTGCGTCCATCAGTTCAATCCAGATGTTGACCTTGGGTAGTGCGGATACGGTGATGACCAGAATATCCAGCCCGGGTTTCGGAATCGAAAATACAAACCAATCCGCATCTCGATCCGGGTGGATATTCCCGCTCACGGTTTTTCCGAGTACGATCCGGTTTGCGTATACCACGTTGTGGTTCGGTTCGAATTCCATGCTGTCGTCCCACGGTTTCAGTGTCTCAAGTGTGAATTCATACATGGCGTCCGGATTGTTTTCCCGCGCCGGGCAGGCCACGGATAAAATATATTCATACCTGCCGAGTCCCAGGTTGATAACCTGCTCCGGTTCACCAACCCGTCCCGAATCACAATGAATCAGTTTCTCTTTGCAATCCGGACTGTAGACCTCTATCCAGGTGTTCAGCTTTGGGACACCGCTCAAGGTGAACCGGCCGATCGACTCACCGAGTCCACCTGTTTCGATAAAATACTGATCGGAATCATAATCGGGATAAAAATATCCTTTGACTGTTGTATCCGGCTGGATGAGATTGGGCCGTTGACAGGAATCGTTGGACTCGAATTCCGTACCTTCCTGCCAGTGTCCGATCGATTCAATTGAAAGTGTATACCGATCGTTTTCATTGAAATCCCGGGCACTGACAATAATGTAGTAGACCCCGGATTCGATCCCGAACCGCAGAGCGGTTTCCGGCTCAGCGCTTTTATGTACATCATATTTACACAGAATCTGATTGTCAGCATCCCGTATTTCCATCCGTGAATCGATACCGGGGACAGCGGTCAGATGCACATTGATCAAATGCTTCTCTGCCACCGTGGACGTCAGTTTATACCAGTCGCCGTCATGTGCCGGTGAAAACAAACCCTGCACGGAATCGCCCAGCTGGATCTCATTGGCTTCCCCGATGGCGTTATTGGGTTCAGACTCTTGGACGGCCTTGGCGGAAAACAACCAAAACATACAGATCAAACCGGAACCGAAACACGAGATAATTCTGCGGATATTCCGGACAGTATAATTCATGACGATCCCATCCTTTCTTTTCATTCTGGAAGCTTCGCCTATTCGGCCTGGAACGTATCGGTTATTTGCTGAGACATGGACAGCAGCACTTGGATCTGCCACGCCAAAGGCTTGCCCCGGACATACTCCAACCATTCGAAATATCCCCAATTATAAAATGCCTTGGCCGTATCGATAGTAAAATCTTTCATGAATACCATCATGCAATCGGCTCCAGCCTCCTGCAGGCTGGAACCGCCGAGAATTGCCTTGTTCAGGCAAGCCACGTACTTCATGCATCTTTGGACAGCAGGAATCGCCACATCGTTGATGATTGAATTCAGCTCGATCAGGCTTTGACCCCGGCCCTGATCTGTCATTCCAACCACATTTCCGGTGGCAGGATCCACACGCCACCAGGCTGTGACCGGTTCTCCCCGGAACACGATATTTCGTTCGGGAACAACAACGGTAAACCCTGATTCCAGCTCGTTGCGGATCAGGTTCCGGGCTCGGGTTCCGATCGCCAATGCGGCAATTTTATCCTGAGATCCCGGGGGCAGAGCAATCCAGCCGACATCTTGTTCACCGGCAAGGTCCATGATTGTGTGGGTGCTGAATGGAACTGTGTCCGGCATCATTTCTTCTCCCAGGATCACCTCCAGATTCGACAAAAGGATTCCATACATCGGCATGGTTTTATCCGGTTTGTATTTCACCTTTTCCGGAACCGCCACCCGGATACCGCTGGAGATGATGTCGAATCCTCTCAGAAGAACGAGTTGCTCGTCTTTTCCCATATCGATTCGTTCTTCAAAGGCATAATAATCCGGTCTGGCATGGTAATACGCCGCTTCTTCCGGAACGAATTCCCTCAGAAGATCCGAGGCCACCTGCGCCAGCATAACCAGGTTCATTGGAAACCAACCTGTCGTTTCCGAAAGATCTGCAATGGAAACGGCTTCCGCATCATATTTGCTGCGTATGGCGGCTCGATAAAAATCCCGTTCATCAAACAATGGTCGAGCCAGTTCTCCAGACAGAAAAGTGTCGCTAAAGCGGGATACTACCGGAAGTATTTCATAGGAGATCATCGGTGCAAATTTAAGACGGTTCGGATTTTTCCAGCTGTCGGCGATCCGGGTGACCTGATCGGATGCCGCCGCAGTTTCCGTCCGATCAAAGAGCATTCGTCGGATCAGTTCCGAGTTTTCTCCGGGAGATTCGGCTTCCAACTCTATCCATAGACTCAGTATCTGTCCGTCCTGATCTTCTCCTTTATTCCATATCCTTGCACCCAGCGTCATGAATCCCTTTTCCGAAGCACTCTGGAATGATCCACTTCGGAACAGATACTTGTTGCCGTCCAGATCGAAAGGCAATCCATACTCCACTTCCGTTCCAAAGAAAACCACCGGTTGATACCGCAGGAGTTCTCGATTCCCGGCAGAGTCCGGAAGGGATTTTGTCGCTGGAAGAGCGATGCCAGCAATCTCCGGATCCTCCGGAATAACATTGATGGATATAGGTTTTCCATAGAGATCGCATATGCGTTTTTTCTGTTGATATACGATATGTTCATGCACCGTGTTGCCAATAAGTTGTTCTATACCGATGCGAACCGTTGCCCGATGATACTGCTGATCATCCAAAGTACTGGAAGTTTTCTGAACCGTTCCGAACACTTTGCCCGGCTGGGCATCGTTAAAACAGGGATCCATATCGATCCATTGCCCGTCGACATAAACCTGAAGCCACCAATGATCTGCCGCGATGGTCTCCATCTCACGTTCCAGCATCCTGCGCTCCGGACCGATCGTCGTCTCACATTTATCAATAACTTGGGAAATCCGCTTCAGATCCGATCGAGATCGTTTGATCGTTTCCCGAGATAAATCCCTGGCTTTTTTCAGGCCGTTCTTTCGGTAATTTTCGAAAATATCTTGATCGATGCCAAGGGTAGCCAGAGCTTTGTTCCGGAGATCGGTTTCAGTCGACACATCGGGATACACCTTCCTGCGATTAAACATGAATGCGATGAGTTCCTTCGTCGTTTCAGGATCCAGTTCACCCCGCACATACCGGCTCTCAACCGGAGGTTCACAATTTTTCAGCAGTTCGGCCAGCAGAACACACTGGTCAAGAGAGTTTCCGGCAGTTTCCGAAAGGGTTCCGGATGGTCCCCTGAGAATCCCGCGGTATACCTGGTAGCCAATCTCATCTCGAACAAACCGGAACAGCTTTTCCGGATCCCGGTCGAACTGAACCGCGAGCTGTATCGAAACATCCGTTGACGACGGCTTAATCTCTGGGATGGTGTCGAGTTTCAGGAACAACCTGTCCAGAACAATGATCTCTTCCTGCATTTTCTCCGCATCGGATTTCCGAAGTGCAAATGAGATGATCACGATCACGACCAGGATACCGATTACCAGTCCTGCCAAACCGAACCATTGTTTCAGCAAAATGGGCAGCCCTTTCCAGAATGCTCTCTGTTTAGTTCAATCGCATCAATTCACCCGCAGCAATGATTATAATCTTAGGGGGAAATTCTGTCAAAACCGGTGACTGTCCGTACGGTTCGATTCCTAAAAATGCACCATGAAATCAGGGGATTGTCAGATACTGTATTCGTTGACAAAACCCAGCACGATGACCGCCGCTAGGCTCATGATCCCGCCGAATACGAACGGCAGGCTGGGAGCGGCGGAAAACAGGAACCCGGCGATCACGCTGGCCGGCAGCAGACCTATCCCCACGATGGTGTGGTAAAAGCCCAGCGCGGTGGCTTTGGCGTGTTCCGGAGCCAGGCGGGATACCAGCGCTTTTTCAACCCCTTCGGTCATCGCATAATACAATCCATACAGGATCCAGAACCCCCACAGCATCGAGCGGTTTTCAGTCGTGATAAAACCGAAGGCCGAATAAACGATCGTGTAGACGAAATAACCGGCAATCAGAACCCGTTTCTTCCCGATCCGGTCCGACAGCGCTCCGAAATACATCGCCCACAAGGTGGTGCACAGGTTGAACACCATATACATCAGGATGACGGTGGACAGTGCATATCCCAGGGACATGCTGCGAAGCAGCAGGAACTGGTTGGAGGAATTCCCGATTGTGAACAGAATCTGAACCAGGTACAAACGTTTCAGGTTCTGATCGTAGGTGCGCCAGGAGAGATTGGGTTTCGGTCGGGTTTTGCCCGGCTGGGCGGATTCGTCCGGTTCGCGGATTAGAAACAGAACCGCAACGCCAAGTGCCGCCGGAATGATCGAGAGAGCGAACAGCCGGTAAAAGGCGTCGAAATTCCGGAGATTTCCAGAAATCGGATCCAAGTATCGCAGGCTGATGATATAACAGATCAGCACACCTAAAGTGGCTCCGGCGAAATCCATGGCCCGGTGGAATCCGAACGCTTTTCCCTCGCCTCCCTTGGGAGTAGATTCGGAAATGAGGGCGTCCCGGGGGGCGGTCCGGATCCCTTTCCCCACCCGATCCAGAAACCGAAACAATAAAACGAATATCCAGCCGGATCCGGCAGCGAACAGCAGGAATCTCGACAGAGCGGACATCCCGTATCCCGTTATCGCTGGCGCTTTCCGTTTTTGGATCCGGTCCGAATAGTATCCCGAAAAGACTTTCAGCAGGCTGGCCGTGGATTCCGCAACACCCTCGATAACACCCAGCACCGGTCCGACCAGTGTCCTTTGTGCGCTCAGGATCATGGAGACGAAAGCCTGCAGTAACGGATAAATCATTTCCGAAGACACATCTGTCAAGAAAGACGTGCATCCGGTCAGGAATACATTGCGGTGTAGGGAACCCGATTTTCCGCGCATGTTGACAAGCCCTCCCGAAATCCGTGAAGTAGTATACATGGAAATCAAGCGCATTCTGTATATTTTCACGACTGTTATCGTTTGGATTCTGTCAGCGCCTCCGGGGTTTTCGTCCGGCATCCACTTGGAGAAAACGCTGACGACCTGGCCCGGACAGTATGTTTCCATTCATCAGATGGAACTCGAAAAGTACCGGAACATTTCGCCCGGCAGGCACACGCGGTCGATCATTCCGGAACGAAAACGGGACCTGACCCATACCGTCTACGGCTGGTATCCCTACTGGATGGGCGATGATTATCTGAATCTCCAATGGGACCTTCTGTCGCACATATCCTTCTTTTCCCTTGAAACCAATTCCAATGGGAACATCACTGACGCGCACGGCTGGCCCGGATCCTGGACCGGGCTGATCGACACGGCGCAGGCGGCGGGTGTCACACTGACCATTACTTGTACGCTGTTCGACTCCGGAGCCATCAACACGCTGATCGGCCATTCCGGTTACCGCAACACGCTTATCACCAACCTGATCGATGCCTGTTCGGACGGTGGTGCAACCGGAGTGAATATCGATTTCGAGGGTTCGAGTCTGAACCCGGAAAATCTGGTGACGTTCATGCAGGATCTTCGGGCTGCCCTGTCGGCTGCGATCCCGGGGTCTCATCTGTCCATGGCCACGCCATCCGTCGACTGGACCGGCTGCTTCGATTACGACCGGTTGGCGGCTGCCTGTGACGACCTGATCCCCATGTGTTACGGATACCATTGGGGAGGCGGGTCGCCGGGACCGGTATCACCATTGACAGCGGGTTCGGTATGGGCGGAATATTGCGTGGAATGGACCGTGAACGATTATCTTGTTTACGGCACCCCGCGCGACAAACTGGCCATCGGGGTGCCGTATTACGGGTATGACTGGGAAATCATCGGAGATCCCTCCGTCTATCCGGCCCAGGATGCGCCGGGAAATGCGACCGCTCGGACGTATGAATACATTCTCAACAACCACGGCGGGTACGCCAAATACTGGGATCCCCATTCCCAGACTCCCTGGTACTACTATTATGACGGTGCAGATCCAAGGCAGGTCTGGTATGACGACGGAGTCAGCCTGGGTCTGAAATACGATCTGGTACTGGATGAGGTACTGGACGGCATCGGGATCTGGGCTCTGGGATACGACGGGACGTACCCGGATCTGTGGAATGCCATCGAGACCCATTTCAGCGTCCCGGTTCCGCCGACCGCCACGCCCATGTCACCCACCTCGACACCGATTTTGCCGACACCGACAGTCCCGGCCTCACCGTCTCCGTTTCCGACCTATACGGCGATTCCAACTCATACGCCGGTACCCCCGACCAACACATCCATTCCGCCCTCTCCGACGGTGCCCACCGGCGTGCCGACCCACACCGCTGTCCCCTCCACCGATACGCCCCTGCCGCCGACCGCCACACCGGACTGCGCCGTTTTGGGCGTCACCCTATGGATGCCGTCAGAATTTTTCAGACCCGGTTCGCCCTGTTCATGCAGAGTATTCACCTGCAATCCCACCGGGCAGACCGTGCCCGACATACCCCTGTTCGTCATCCTGGACGTATCCGGCCAGTACTTTTTTGCGCCGGGGTTCTCCGGTTTGGATTTTTACCGGATCGACCTGGCGCCGGGCATAACGGAAATCGAGGTGCTGCCGGAGTTTCCGTGGCCCGCGGGTGCCGGATCCACCGACGGGATCACCTGGCTGGCTGCGATGACCAATCCGCAGATTACACGGCTTTTCGGCGAGATGGATACCTGGGAGTTCGGCTGGGGCGAATGACAGTGAGTGGTTGGTCACTGGTTCCTGGTTGCGGGTAAACCACCAGCCACTTCCCCAGCCACCAGCGATCCGATTGGCAATCAGCGGTACGTAATTGCTGCGCTCTAAGCGTGCCAGCCGAACGAGAACATTCCGAGTTCGCCGAATAATTGCGTGATGCCCGGGTCCGTCATGGCGGCATACCAGAGAATGCCGGACGCCGATCCCACGCCACCGGGCCAGATGAAGCTGGGCAGCACGTTGATCGTCATCTCTCCGGGTGTCACATCCTTTAGGTAATAATCGAACTCGCCGAAAGACGGCGCGAAGAAATACAACCCGTAGACGTCCAGGATCACGAACACGGGAACGCCGTAATAAGTTTCCGTATTCGGATTGCAGATGTAGACATCGCAGAAACATTCGTCACCACCCGTGAAATCATCCTTGGGCATATAGACTTCACAACCCAGGACCGTGCATTCCGGTGTCGACGTGGGTTCAACCGGCGTATCGGTGGGCGGAATCGGTGTGTCGGTGGGCGGAACCTGCGTGTTGGTCGGTACTCCGGTGGGGACAGTGGGTGTGGGCGGGAGTGGGGTATTGGTCGGCGGCACGGCGGTACTGGTCGGCGGGATTGGTGTATTGGTTGGAGGAACGGGGGTGTTCGTGGGCGGAACCGGTGTGGGTGTGGGTGACATATCACATTCGATCGGGTAGAACTCCGGATCGCCGTAGGGCGGGTCGTCGCCGGTTGTCCGGCCGCCGAAGACCCACAGGCCGGGCAGACCGTCCTCCGGATCGGATGTGCACAGCGGCACGAATGCTCCGGCATGATTCCGACGGGCTGTGATCAGGTTCGCAAAACCCTGGTCCCATGAATCCGCCGCAATATCGTAGCTCATGCATTCCGCCGTCTGATCCGGCCAGTCGCCGCCGCCGGCCACCACGACATGGGTCCGCCAGTAATCGGGCAGACCGTTGGCGATGGCGCTGAACCCCTGCCCTTCCGACTGGGCGATCGGCATGGATGCCAGGACGGTCCAGGATGTGGGATTCGTCGTGTTCAGAACCTCCACCAGGTCCGTGGGAACGATGTCGCTTCCGGTGTATTCGATATCCCCGCCCATGGCGTATATCTTGCCTCCGACAACGGCAGTCATGATGTAGGCGCGGGCATCGCTCATCACGGCGCTCAACACTGTCCACCGGCTGCCGGCGGCCGCGTTGGGATCGAACGACCAGGTGCGGTCGTCGAACGCGGGCGTCACGCTCTGCCAGCCGCCAAACACGTAGATAACGTCATTGACAACGGCCACGCCTTGCGCGCCGGAGACAATCCCGCTGAGCGTGCCGGGGAACGGGTCGGTGGTGACGACTTCAACCTGGTTGGTCTGCGGATAATACCGCTGCACATCGGCGATGTTCGCTGCAATGGTGACATCGTATCCGCCGATGACATACAGGGCCGGGCCGCGGCCAGTCCCATCGTCCATGATCAGGTTGACAATGTGGTTGCCCACGGCCGTATCCATATCCGCTCCGGTATCCGAATAATTCTGCGTTACCGGATCGAATATCCAGATGTCCGCCGATGCCGTGGATCCGCCGGTCCGGCCGCCCAGGAAATACACCTTGTTCGCCCAGGACTGGCCTTCCGGACCGGGAACGAATTCCCCGTCGAACCGGTTGAATTCGAACGGGCAGTCCAGCCCGGCCGTCCAGGTATCGCGCGACATGCCCGCGGCGAGGATATTCAAGTATCCATACCCGTACGTGTAGTTGCCTTCTCCATCCGGCGGCGCGCCGCAGTTGCCGGCCGGCGGCACATCGGCGGTGCCTTCCAGAATATCGAACGTATCTTCGATCAGACCGATCAGGGACGGATCATAGGACCACAGCAGCGCGACCGCTCCGGTGGTATGGGCTGCCGCCAATTGCGATCCGACATAGCCGGAGGTCCACCCGCCCCCGGCCATTGTCGTCAGAATATTGACGCAGGGTGCGCTGATGTTGGGTTTGGTGTGCGGATCGTGTCCGAAATCCGACGGCCCACGGCCTGAGAGTTGATAGATTTCCCTCGTATTGTCGTGTCCCGCGCACTGGAACGATTCCTGGTAATCGCCGGGTGAACCGACCTCCCCGCATGTCGGCCCCGTGTTTCCGGATCCGAACACCGGGAATATCCCGGCGGCCCGCCAGGCCTGCACTTTGACCAGATACCAGTCGCTGCCGCCGCCGCCGCCCCATCCGCAGCAGACGACATGCGGACGGTTGGACGGATCGCCGTCCGGGGCCAGCATCCAGTCGGCGCAGGTGTTCAGGGCGTATTCGCTGCAACTGGAGGATTCGCACCCCTTGCAGGTGATCCATTGGGCGCCGGGTGCGACACCGACCTGGTTTTCCAGACCGGGATCGTCCGATCCCACCAGGACACCCATCATGGTGGTGCTGAATCCGTTGTTGTCGCATATACTGCCCCCGCAGATATTGGACGGGTCCTCCCAGCAGGCCGGGTCCGACGGATCGCTGCCGCACCGGTACGCATCCACCAGGGCCGGATGGTCCCAGTCCACACCGGTGCCCATTTCCGCCACGACAATGCCTTCGCCGCGGAAACCCATCTGCGACCAGAACTGATCCGCGCCGATATCGGCGATCCCCCAGCCCTGAGCGCGCGTACCGATCGGATCATCCAGGCCTGCAGCTTGTTTTTCCGGCAATTCGATGACTTGCGGTGAACGGATATGATGAATCTCGGAGTATTCCGCCAGGGTGAAGGCGTTTCCCAGGCTGCCGTTTCGGACATAGATTTCGTTTCCGGCAATGAAAGAGCTATAAGAAATGTTCCGCCTGTCCAGATAGGCCCGGACGGCCGCCTGCTCCCGCTGCGCCGTGTCCCGAAGCGACCGATACACAAAATCACCCCGGTCTTTCCAGTTCATGGAATACGCCGGTGTCAGATCGGCCTGATTTGTGAAGTGGATCACAAAATCGGATGTTCCCGTCTGGGTCAGGATGTCGATCAGTTCCGGTTCGATCAGGTCAGGGACATTTTCAGATCCAGCTGGCGCTTGGATTCCCCATACAAGACAAAACAATGCGATCGAAATAACCTCTGCAATTTGGATCGGCCTCATTATAACCCCCTTGGTTAAGGTTTTCAGATGGTGTTTGTATTATCCTTTTCAGACGGGTAAATGTCAATGTAAATGACGTCTGTAAATGTCATTTTCAATCAAGGCTACAGTCGGGGGTCATCCCTCTCAAGGGGGATGATTCCTCGAGCCTGAGCCCTCAAGCCGTTCAGTGCCAGCCGAAGGAGAATATTCCGAGTTCGCCGAACAGCGCTGTAATCCCAGCATCGGTCATGGCGGCGTACCACAGGATGCCTGATGCGGACCCGACACCGCTCGGCCAGGTGAAGCTGGGCAGCACATTGATGGTCATCTTTCCGGGAGTAATATCCTTGAGGTAGTAATCGAATTCGCCGAACGACGGTGCGAAGAAGTAGAGACCATAAACATCCAGGATCACGAAGACCGGGATCTGCGGATAAGTCTCAGATCCGGGATTGCAGACATATACGTCACAGTAGCATTCATCACCGCCCGTGAAATCGTTTTTCGGCATGTCGACTTCGCAGCCCAGAACGGTGCAATCGGGAGTGGATGTGGGTTCCACCGGAGTATCGGTGGGTGGTACAGGAGGAGTATCGGTGGGTGGTACAGGAGGAGTGTCGGTGGGTGGTACAGGAGGAGTGTCGGTGGGTGGTACAGGAGTATTGGTGGGGGGCACGGGTGTGTTGGTCGGCGCGCCGGTGGGGACGGTCGGGGTGGGCGGGAGCGGTGTATCGGTAGGAGGCATGGGTGTATGGGTCGGTGGAACAGGAGTGTTTGTGGGTGGAACGGGTGTGGGTGTCGGTGCGGTTGCAAACCAGTCAAGAATTGCCGTCAGAATCTCCACGCGGTCTGCTAGGAGCCCGATCCATTCCAGCGGCCAGGCCAGGTATACGGTTTTGAAGGATCCGCCGTCCATCCAGGTTGAGTTGGGTTCTCCGGAAGTCTGGAAATCGAACGGCCGGCCGGCACCGGAAACCGCATAGACATAGTCGTCGTACGGACCCTCATAAGCTCCGGCGGGCCAGTAAACCTCCCAGTTGTCCGGACGAACCATGGTATAGGGTCCCAGACCGTTCCCGATGGGATCCCCGGCATGCCCCGCCGGATCCAGTTCGGTCACGTCGTCGGTGATACTGCCGATTCCTAGGTAAGCCTGCATGAATCCGGTAATGGTGCCCGTATGGTAGTGATATTCCTGTGATGAAAGGAATAAACGGCCCCCGGTGTCCAAATAGGATTGTAAAAGCGCTTCTTCCCGAGAGGTAATCGGTGTTTCCCAGTCATATCCGGTGAACCAGATAACCGCATCATAGCCATGTAAAGTATTTCCGTGGGGCAGACCAAGTTTTTGCACTTCCCAGGGATCGAACTGCAGCGCCATATCGTCCAGCGCGGTGGCATAATAAAGCAGGCCGCCACCGGTTGAACCTTCAAAATCCCAGTCGTCATCGACCAGCAGGATTCCTTCACGGGAACATTCGATCGGATAGAACTCCGGATCGCCGTAGGGCGGGTCGTCGCCGGTCGTCCTGCCGCCGAAGATCCACAGTCCGGGCAGTCCGTCATCGGGGTCGGATGTGCACAGCGGCACGAAGACGCCGGCATGATTCCGCCGGGCCGTGATCAGGTCGGGGAAACCCTGGTTCCAGGAATCTGCTTCAATGTCATAGCTCATGCATTCGGCTGAAACATCCGGCCAGTCACCTCCGCCGGCAACCACGACATGGGTCTGCCAGTATTCCGGCAGGCCGGGCGCGAGAGCGCTGAATCCCTGCCCTTCCGCCTGGGCAACCGGCATGGGTGACAGGGCAGTCCATGCCGTCGGATTACTCGTGTCCAAGACTTCCACCAGATCCGTGGGAACGATGTCGCTACCTGTATATTCGATGTCGCCGCCCATGGCGTATATCCTGGATCCGACCGCCACGGTCATGATGTAGGCACGGGCATCGCTCATCACGGCGCTCAGCAGGGTCCACCGGCTGCCGGCGGACGCGTTGGGATCGAACGACCAGGTACGATCGTCGAATGCGGGCGTCACGCTCTGCCAGCCGCCAAACAC